>NZ_JBEXLS010000008.1:0-409684 GCF_040610055.1 Streptomyces sp. NPDC004539
GCCGGACGAACTCCCACTCCGCATCGGACAGCTCATGACGACGAATCACCCCACCATGATCCACCAAGCAAGATCAATTGAAGACACGCCCTAGGCCGTGTCTTTCGGATCAGTCCTGGGCGCGGGGCGTGGCACGCACATCTGCGGCGTTGTCGTCGGTCGCCGACGCGCCGCGTCGACTCCCTCCTCCGCCTTGCAGCTGCACGCACCACGCCCCGCTCACCGGCGTCGCGAAGTCGCCGCCTCTTGAGGCGGACTGATCCGAAAGACACGGCCTAGGGGTACTACGGGTACTACGGGGCCGCCGCTGCCCTGAACTGCGGGGGAGTACCTTTGGGGAAGCTGTCGTACGAAAGGTGGAGGCATGGACGTCGGGCTCAAGCGCGAGCTGGAGGAGAAGGTCCGCTCCGGCGAGCGGCTGACCCGCGAGGACGGCATCGCGCTGTACGACTCGGACGACCTGGCCTGGCTCGGCGGCCTGGCGCACGAGGTGCGCACCCGTAAGAACGGCGACGTCGTCCACTTCAACGTCAACCGCCACCTCAACATGACCAACGTGTGCACGGCGTCGTGCGCGTACTGCTCGTTCCAGCGCAAGCCGGGCGAGAAGGACGCGTACACGATGCGCATCGAGGAGGCCGTCCGGCTGGCGACGGAGATGGAGTCGGAGAACCTCACCGAGCTCCACATCGTCAACGGCCTGCACCCCAACCTCCCCTGGAGGTACTACCCCCGCTCCCTGCGCGAGCTGAAGGCGGCCCTGCCGAACGTCTCCCTGAAGGCGTTCACGGCGACGGAGATCCACCACTTCGAGACGATCTCCGGCCTGTCCGCCTCCGAGATCCTCGACGAACTCATCGACGCCGGACTGGAGTCGCTGACCGGCGGCGGCGCCGAGATCTTCGACTGGGAGGTCCGGCAGCACATCGTCGACCACCGCACCCACTGGGAGGACTGGTCGCGCATCCACCGGCTGGCGCACGAGAAGGGCCTCAAGACCCCGTGCACCATGCTGTACGGCCACATCGAGGAGCCCCGCCACCGCGTGGACCACGTGCTGCGGCTGCGTGAACTCCAGGACGAGACCGGCGGGTTCCAGGTCTTCATCCCGCTGCGCTACCAGCACGACTTCGTCGACCTGAAGGACGGCAAGGTCCGCAACCGCCTCCAGGAACGCACCCGGATGGCGACCGGCGCCGAGTCCCTGAAGACGTTCGCGGTCTCCCGCCTCCTCTTCGACAACGTCCCGCACGTCAAGGTCTTCTGGGTGATGCACGGCGTGCAGACCGCCCAACTCGCCCTCCAGCACGGCGCGGACGACATGGACGGTTCGGTCGTCGAGTACAAGATCACCCACGACGCCGACAACTACGGCACCCCGAACAAGCTGACCCGCGAGGACCTCCTCGACCTGATCCGCGACGCCGGCTTCCGCCCGGTCGAGCGCAACACCCGCTACGAGATCATCCGCGAGTACGACGGCAACGACCCGCTGCGCCGCGAGTCGCCCCAGCCGATGCGGGTCTGACCCCGACGGCCCGCACCCCGGCCGTACCCCTCGGGTCGTACGGGTCGTACGGGGTTCGTACGGGTACGACGCCCCGGCGTCCGGTGTGACCCAGTAGTCACCCGGACGCCGCCCAAGGGCCACGCGGTAAGGCTTACGATCGCGGAGTGTCCCTTACCTTCACGCTGGACCCCGCCGTCACCCCCGCCCTGCGTGACGGCGTCCTCGACCTCTGGACGGACGTCTCCAACGAGGGCGGCGCCGTCGGCTTCGTCGCCCCCGTTGACCGGGAGGCCGTCCGCCCCGCCCTGCTCAAGCACCTCGCGGAGATGGCGGCGGGCAGGGTCAGACTGCTGGTCGGGCACGACGAGGCGGGCGAGGTCGCCGCGACCGCCTTCCTGAGCCTCAACACCCACCACCTGATGACGCACTGGCTGTGGCTCTACACGGTGATGGTCCACCCCCGTCACCAGGGCAAGGGGTACGGCCACGACCTGCTCGCCGCCGCCGAGTCCGCCGCCCGCTCCCTCGACGGCATCGAGGCGATCCGCCTCACCTGCCGGGGCGGCCTCGGCCTGGAGCGGTTCTACGGGTCGTACGGGTACAAGGAGGTCGGCCGGGTGCCGTACGCGATCCGGGTCGCCCCGGGGGACGACCGCGACGACGTCATCATGCTGCTGCCCCTCCTCTGACCCCCGTCCAAGATCGCCCGCCCGGCGTGGTTGACTGGACGACGGACCTTTTCGAACCGGAAGAGTGGATTGCCATGCTCCGCTACACGCTGATGCGCCTCGGGATCTTCGTGGGCTGCCTCGGGGTCGTCTGGGCGCTCGTCTACTCCGGGATCGTCCCGCGCGGCCTCGGCGACTCCAACGGCATGTGGGTCGTGCTGCTCGCGCTGGTGCTCTCCGCGCCGATCAGCTTCGTGGCGCTCCGGAGGGAGCGGGACCGCGCCTCCGAGAACGTCGTCGCGCGCGTGGACCGGATGAAGGCGAACCTGGAGGCCAACCGCACCCAGGAGGACGGCCAGGCCGAGGAGGCCGCGCCGCGCGTCCAGGGGCAGACCTCCTGATCCTGTTTTCGGCCAAGGGTGCTCCTCGCCAGGGGAGTTGAACCCTGAACAGGCCCTAACCTTGGCTTCATGGGTGCCGTGAAGACCAAGCGGATGCCGCGCGCGGTCCGTGAGCAGCAGATGCTGGACGCCGCAGTGCGGACTTTCGGACGGCGCGGCTACATGGCCGCCTCGATGGACGAGATAGCCGAACTCGCCGGTGTCTCCAAGCCGTTGGTGTATCTGTACCTCAACTCGAAGGACGACCTCTTCACCGCGTGCATCCGGCGGGAGGCCGCCGCCCTCGTCGCCGCGATCCGCTCCTCGGTCGACCCCGAGCTGCCCGCCGACCGCCAACTCTGGGACGGGCTGCGGGCGTTCTTCGCGCACACCGCCGAGCACCAGGACGCCTGGTCCATCCTCCACCTCCAGGCCCGTACCCACGGCGAGCGCTTCGCCCACGAGGTCGCCGCGATGCGCGAGGAGATCGTGGCCTTCGTGACGGGCCTCATCGTCGCCGCCGCCCGCGCCGCCCACCGTGACCCCGACCTCCCCGAACGCGAGGTCGCCGGCCTCGCCGTGGCCCTCGTCGGCGCCGCCGAGTCCCTCGCGGACTGGGCCAACGCCACCCAGGGCGTCACCGCCCGCGAGGCCGCCACCACCCTCATGAACTTCACCTGGTCGGGCCTGTCCAACCTGATGGCGGGCAACCGCACCTGGTCGGCGCCGGAGTAACCCCCGCCTCACGGGCGCCCGGTCACGGCGCCCTCCCGTCTTACGGCCGTCCGGTCAGCGCGTCCACCCGCCCGCTCACATGCACCCGGCCCGCCTCCCCGTCCCGTCCCCGCGCCCGCAGCTCGAAGCGCGACCCGTCGGACGCGAACACGACGGCGGACGGCAGCAGCACCGGCGCCCGGAACTCCGCCCGCACCCGCACCGCCGGTGGAGTGCCCTGGGCGGCGAGGGAGCGGGCGGCGGTCCACATGCCGTGGGCGATGGCCCGGGGGAACCCGAACAGCCGCGCGGTGAGCGGGTGGAGATGGATCGGGTTGCGGTCCCCGGAGGCCGCCGCGTACCGCCGCCCGACGTCCCCGGCGAGCCGCCACTCGTCGAGCACCGGCAGTGGCACGGATTCTGACGTGACGTCAGCGGCCTTGCCAGGGGCGTCCGTTGTCCGGTGCCGCGCGAGATACGTGCTCCGCGACTCCCACACGAGGCCGCCGTCGCGCCGCAGCTCCGTGACGACCGACGCCTCGGTCCCCCTGCGATGCGCCGCCAACCCCTCGACGTGCACGCCGAGTTCGTACACGCCCGTCGCCGCCAGGGTCTCGTACCTGCTGATCTCGATGGACGTGTGGACCAGCCCGAGCAGCGGCAGCGGGAAGCTCCGCGCGCTCATCAGCCGCATGGCGAGCGGGAATCCGAGGACATGCGGGTAGGTCACCGGCAACGAGTCGTCCCCGGTGGCGAACCCGCAGACCCGTTCGTACGCGGACAGCCGCGCGAGATCGACCCGCAGCCCGGGAACGACGAGCCGCTCCCGCGCGAACTCGGCTTCGGGGCGCGGCCGTTTGGCGGGGGAGAGGAGCGCGCCCCGCACGAAGAGCGGCACGAGCGACGGTACGGCGCCCAGCGTCGTCGTCGCCATCAGGCCCCCAGCAGACTCTGGCCGCACACCCGCACGACCTGCCTGTTGACGGCCCCGGACGCCGGATGCGCGAGCCACGCGGTCGTCTCGGCGACGTCCGCCGGAACCCCGCCCTGGGCGAGGGAGTTCATCCGCCGCCCGGCCTCCCGGATGAACAGCGGCACGGCGGCGGTCATCTTCGTCTCGATGAATCCGGGCGCGACGGCGTTCACGGTCACCCCGTGCCCGGCGAGCGCGCGCGGCCCCAACGCCCTGACGAGACCGGCGATCCCGGCCTTGCTCGCCCCGTAGTTGGTCTGCCCCGCGTTCCCCGCGAGCCCGGCGATGGAGGCGGTCGCCACGATCCGCCCGCCCGGCCGCAGGGTCCCCTTCCCGAGGAGTGCGTCGGTGGTCCGCAGGACGCTCGCGAGGTTGACGTCCAGCACCGAACTCCACCGCTCGGCAGGCATGTTGACCAGCCGCCGGTCCCGGGTGATACCGGCGTTGTGGATCAACACGTCCAGTCCGTCCGGGAGTTCGGCGGCGATCCGCTCCCCGGCGTCGGCCGCCGTGATGTCCAGCGCGAGCGCGCGTCCCCCGAGCCGCTCGGCGAGCCGCCGCGCGTCCTCCTCGGCCTGCGGCACGTCGAGGAAGACGACCTCGGCGCCGTCCCTGGCCAGCGTCTCGGCGACGGCCGCGCCGATCCCCCGCGCGGCCCCGGTGACCAGGGCGGTCCGGCCCGCGAGGGGCCGCTCCCAGTCCCCGGTGTACGCCTCGCCCGCCCCCACCTCGATCACCTGTCCGCTGACGTACGCGGACTTCGGCGAGAGCAGGAACCGCAGCGTCGACTCGGCGGCCCCGGCGTCGGCGACCCGGACCAGGTTCACCGTCCGCCCCCGTCCGATCTCCTTGCCGAGCGAGCGGGTGAACCCCTCCAACGCCTGCTGGACGGCGGCCTGTTGATGGTCGGCCGGGTCAAGTGGCGCGCCCAGCACGACGATCCGTCCGCTCGCGGCGACGGACCGGACGACGGGGTGCAGGGCGGCGTGCACCTCGGCGAGCGTCTCGACGTCCCGCACCCCGCTCGCGTCGAGGACGACCGCCGCCGGATCGCCGGGGCCGGTGCCAAGTCCCGTACGGGCGAGGACGGGTGGCAGGTCCAGCGTGGAGGTACCGGCCGTAAGGTGAACCAAGGTGCCGGTGAGGGACGGGTGTTCGGGCGAGAAGCGCAGGAGCGCGGCGGGCTGCGGCAGACCGAGCCGACGGGTCAGGAAACGGCCGGGTGCGGTGGCGGTGAAGCTCAGATAGCGGTCGGCCATGTACGTCTCCCCAAGTCTTTCCAGTCTCTCCACCGGCCCGGCGGAATTACTTACTCCGGAGTAAGGTTACCTGGGGTAAGTCTAGGTCAAGGCTGAGGAGCAGGTCGAGATGAGTCCCCTGGAGCTGGTGCGCGACGGCGAGTCCAAGCCCCCGGTCGAGCCCCCGCGCGCCCGCCGGGTCGCGGTGATCGGCGGCGCCCGCACCCCCTTCGCCCGCTCCGACGGCCCCTACGCCACCGCCTCCAACCAGGAGATGCTGACGGCCGCCCTGAACGGCCTCGCCCTGCGCCACGGCCTCGATGTCCCGGGCGTGGTAGGTGAGTTCGTCGCCGGTGCGGTCCTCAAGCACAGCCGCGACTTCAACCTCGCCCGCGAGACGCTCCTCGGCTCGAAGCTGGACCCGCGCACCCCCGCGTACGACATCCAGCAGGCGTGCGGCACCGGGCTCCAGGCGATCATCGCCGCCGCGAACAAGATCGCCCTCGGCCAGACCGACTCGGCCGTCGCGGGCGGCGTCGACACCGCGAGCGACGCTCCGCTCGGCGTCAACGACGACCTGCGTCGCATCCTGCTGGAGGTCCGCCGCGCCAGGTCGGCGGGCGCCCGCCTCAAGGCCCTCGCGAAGATCCGCCCCGGCCACCTCGTCCCCGACATCCCGCGCAACGCCGAACCCCGCACCGGCCTCTCGATGGGCGAGCACGCGGCGGTGACGGCCCGCACCTGGGACATCTCCCGTGAGGCACAGGACGAGTTGGCGGCGGCGAGCCACCAACGCCTCGCGGAAGCCTACGAGAGCGGCTTCTTCGACGACCTCGTCGTCCCCTTCCGGGGCCTGAAGCGGGACCAGAACCTGCGCCCCGACTCCACTGCCGAGAAACTCGCCGCGCTGAAGCCGGTGTTCGGCACCGACGGCCCCAACCCCACGATGACGGCGGGCAATTCGACCCCGCTCACCGACGGCGCCGCCGTCGTGCTCCTCGCCTCCGAGGAGTGGGCGGAGACACGGGGGTTGGAGCCGCTGGCCCACCTCGTGGCGTACGAGACGGCGGCCGTCGACTTCGTACGCGGTGACGTCGCCGGAGGGGAGGACGGCCTGCTGATGGCGCCCGCCTACGCCGTCCCCCGCATGCTGGAGCGAACCGGCCTGGAGATGGGGGACTTCGACTTCGTCGAGATCCACGAGGCGTTCGCCTCGCAGGTGCTCGCGACGCTGGCCGCCTGGGAGAAGCAGGGGCTCGCGCCGGTCGACCGCGAGCGGCTCAACGTCACCGGCTCGTCCCTGGCGACCGGCCACCCCTTCGCGGCGACGGGCGCCCGGATCGTCGCGACCCTGGCCAAGCTGCTCGCCGAACGGGGCACCCCCGGGCGGGGGTTGATCTCGATCTGCGCGGCGGGTGGGCAGGGGGTGACCGCGATCCTGGAGCGAACATGACACTTCCTCATATAACCTCGATACTGCACAGCCCCACCCCCGGACCACCTCCCGACCCTCACAGGCCCCCCACGTCGGCACCGTACGATCGCCTTGCCTAACCGCTGGTAACCGCTTTCTCCGAGGCCCAGGACTGAACGCCTCGGTGCACGAGGCCCGTATGTCCTGCAAGCAAGCGTTTTTTCCGCTGCGCGCCCAGGGAGCCGCCTGTGTCCACCTCGTACCCCACGTCGGCCGACTACGCCGACGGCACTCCCCCGGCCCTCGTCGAGCCGGAGGTGCGGCGGCTCGACGGAGTCGTCCGCGAGGCGGCCGTACCGGCGCTCGCGCCGCCCGTCACCCACGGCTCCCTCGCGGAACTCCCGTACGACAACGCGGCGGTGGCACCCGACCAGGTGGTCCTCAGCAGGCGGGACGCCGAGGGCCGGTGGAGCGACGTGACGGCGGCGGAGTTCGCCGCCCAGGTGCACGCCGTCGCCAAGGGGTTCATCGCCGAGGGGCTGGTGCCGGGGGACCGGGTCGCGATCATGGCCCGTACGACGTACGAGTGGACGCTCCTCGACTTCGGCGCCTGGGCCGCCGGCCTCGTGACCGTCCCCGTCTACCCGACCTCCTCCGTCTTCCAGGTCCGCTGGATACTCCAGGACTCCGGCGCCGTCGCCCTCGTCACCGAGACCGTCGGCCAGGCCGCCGCGATCGGCCCCGAGCGCGACCGGCTGCCCGACCTGCGGCACATCTGGGTCATGGAGAAGGGCCACGTCGACCGGCTCGCGGAGGCCGGCGCGCACGTCCCGGACGCCGAGGTGGAGATCCGCAGGGGGATGCTCATCCCGGACACCCTGTGCACCCTGGTCTACACCTCGGGTACTACGGGGAGACCCAAGGGCTGCGCCATCACCCACGGCAATTTCTTCGCCGAGGTGGACAACGCGATCGAGCTTCTCCACCCCGTCTTCAAGGCGCAGGGCATCGAGGTCTCCGTCCTCCTCTTCCTGCCCATGTCCCACGTCTTCGGCCGGATGGTCGCCATCGCCGCCGTCCGCGCCCGGGTCCGCCTCGGCCACGCGCCGAGCATCAAGTCCGAACACCTCCTGCCCGACCTCGCCGCGTTCCGGCCGACCTGCCTGCTCGCGATCCCCTACATGCTGGAGAAGGTCTTCAACGTGGCGCGGGCCCGCGCCGAGGCGGGCGGCCGGGTCACCTCCTTCGACCGGGCCGTGTCGGTCGCCCGCCGCTACGGCGAGGCCGTCGAGGCGCAGAAGACCGGCACCGGCTCCGGCCCCGGGGCGGCCCTGCGCACCGCCCGCACCTTCTACGACCCGCTCGTCTACCGCCGTATCCGCAACGCCATGGGCGGCAGGGTCCGGCACGCCATCTGCGGCGGCTCCCCGCTCGGCCGCCGGCTGTCCTCCTTCTACCTCGGCGCGGGCATCGAGATCTACGAGGGCTACGGCCTCACCGAGACGACGGGCGCGACGACCGTGACGCCACCCCTCAAACCCCGGCTGGGGACGGTCGGTTGGCCCATGCCGGGCACCCGTATCCGGATCGCGGCGGACGGCGAGATCCTCATCGCCGGCGACCACGTCCTGCGCGGCTACTGGGACCCGTCCGCCGGAGGCGTCGTCCCGGCCGCGCCCGACGGCTGGCTCGCGACCGGCGACATAGGGGAGCTGGACGACGAGGGCTACCTCACGATCACCGGCCGCAAGAAGGAGATGATCATCACGGCGGGCGGAAAGAGCGTCGCCCCGGCGCCACTTGAGGACTGGCTGCGCTCCCACCCGCTGATCTCCCAGTGCATGGTCCTCGGCGACGGCCGCCCCTACGTCTGCGCCCTCATCACCCTCGACCCGGAAGGCGTCACCCACTGGCGCCGGATGAACGGCAAACACCCCGTCCCCGCCGAACTCCTCATGGGCGACGAGGAGTTGGAGTCCGTCATGCAGCGTGCCGTCGACGAGGCCAACAAGCTCGTCTCCCGCCCGGAATCCATCCGCAAGTTCGCCGTCCTGCCGGTCGACTTCACCGAGACGGCAGGGCACCTGACGCCGTCGATGAAACTCCGCCGGGCGGCGATCCTGCGGGACTTCGCCGAGGTCGTCGAGGGGCTGTACGAGCCGCGCTGAGCCGTCCTACGACGCGAACCCGCCGTTGCTCAGGATGAGTTGGCCGTTGATCCACTGGCCCTGGGGCGAGCAGAGGAAGTCGACCAGGTGCGCGGTGTCCCGCGGAGTCCCCATGCGGTTCAGGGGAGTTCGGGCCAGGGCCATGGCGCGTACCTCGTCGTCCATCCAACCCGTGTCCACCGGGCCCGGGTTGACGACGTTCGCGGTGATCCCGAGATGCGCCAGCTCGTGCGCGGCGGCCTGCGTGATGCGGTCCAGGGCGCCCTTGCTCGCCCCGTAGGGCAGGTTGTGCACGGTGTGGTCGCTGGTCAGGGCGACGATCCGGCCCGTGCCGTACGGGGCGTCGAACCGGCGCCCGAACTCACGGATCAGCAGCCAACTCGCCCGCGTGTTCACGGCGAAGTGCCGGTCGAAGCTCTCGACGCTCGTGTCGAGGATGCCCGAGTCGACGCTCTCGCAGTGGCACATCACCAGCGCCGTGACCGTACCGAGCCGCTCCACGGCCTCGTCGAAGATCCGCGCCGGGGACTCGGGGTCGGAGAGGTCCGCCTCGACCGCGTGCACGGCCGCGCCGCGCTCCACGAGCCCGGCGGCGATCGCCTCGGTGGCGCCGGACTCCCGGCCCCAGGACATGCGGTCGTCGTACGGCGTCCAGTGCGTGAACGCGATGTCCCAGCCGGAGGAGGCGAGCCGGGCGGCGATCCCGGCGCCGATGCCGACGGTCCGGCCGACTCCGGTGAGCAGGGCGAGGGGGCGGGCGGGTGTGGTCGTCACAGCGGTCGATGGTCGGGCAGTTCCCGCCCCGCCGCAAACGCTTTTCCGTCGGTCAGCAGCTCCGCCAACTCCTCGGCGAACACGGTGATCCGGTCCAGCTCCGGCCCGCCCCGCGCCACCCGGAACCCGTGCCGCCGCGCCCAGAACGCGGCCTGTACGGCGTGCAGTTGGGCCCAGCGCCGCAGCCTCTCCCGCTCGATCCCGGCGGCCTCCCCGAAGACGTCCACCACCCGCAGCGCCGCCGCCCGCAGATCCGGCGCCGCCAGCAGCGAGAACGCCCGCGTCTTCAGGAAGTTCGCGCCGTCGTACCCCGGGTCCCCCACGTACCCCTTCGGGTCCACCGCGAGCCACGGCTCCCGCCCGGCCCGCAGGATGTTCCTGGCGTGCAGATCTCCGTGTACGAGGGTGTCGGGCTGCCGGCGACCGAGGTCCCGGATCGTCTCGCGGGCGGCGTCGAGAACACGGGCGGCCATGCCGTGCGCCAACTCCTCCGCATCCACGTCGAGTTGGCCCGCCCACTCGTCGGCCCGGTCGCTGAGCCGAGGCAACCGGACGGGCGCCGGTACGGCGAGCCGCCGACTGAGGTCCCCGGCGACCGACGCGATGACGTCCTCGTCGCCCTCCGTCTCGCCCAGCGTCGCCGCCTCCACCCGCTCCAGCAGCATCCCGAACCGCGCGTCGTCCCGCTCGTACAGCAACACGGCCCCCCGCCCCGCCCAGACGGCGAAGGCGTCGGGCTCATGGACGTTGCCCGGATGCGGAAAAGACACCTTGAGAACCGCCGACATCCGGCCCTCCCGTACTACGGGTACGACAACCCCCACCCCGCCGAACATCACCCCACCGTCCTGAACACATCCCCACCGCCCGAGCAACTCGGCGACGATCCCGGGCAGTTCAGCGAGCCAGCGGCCACCGGCAACGCCCTCCCGCTCGACGGTGGTCCGGGCGAAGACTTCGGGCACCTCGATCATCCGGGCACTCTAGTCCGACACCCCTCGCCCGAACGCCGTACCTGTCCACGCCCGCGTGTCCACGGCTACCGTCACCACAGCCCCGTACTCGACCCGCTTCCAGCCCCACCAGTTGGCCCCGGCAAGGAAGGTCCCCGATGAGCAGAGCCGAACTGACCGCCGCGCTGACCGAGTTGGGCGCGGCCACCACCCCGCACCCCGGAGGCACTCTCCTCACCCACCTCCACCGCGTCCACGACCTCCTCGCCTCCTGGAACGCCCGCGAGACTCTCCAACTCGCCGGTCTGGCCCACGCGTTCTACGGCACCGACGGTTTCCCCCACCCGCTCCTCCCGCCGGACCGCCGTACCGAACTCGTCGACCTGGCCGGCGCCGAGGCGGAAGCCGTCGTCCACCTGTACGCGAGCTGCGACCGTAGGGCCACCTATCCGCACCTCACCGGACCAGGGGCCCCGTTCCGTGACCGTTTCACCGGCCGGACCCTGCACCCCGACCGCCAACGCCTCTGTGACTTCGCGGAGTTGACGGTCGCCAACGAACTCGACCTGGCGATGCACGACCCGGCGTTCCGGGAGAAGTGGGGGCCGGAGCTGCTGGTGCTCTTCACCCGCTTCAAGGCGCTGCTCAGCGAGGAGTGCTGGGGCGCGGTGCGCTCGGTGCTGTGATCACTCGGCGGACTCCGTGTCTTCCGCGTCCTCCGAGGCTTCCGCGCGTTCCGCGATCAGGAAAGCGTGCGGTGTCTTCTCCTCGCCCGTCGCCTCGCGGACCGTGCGGGACAGCATCGTGAAGCCGGATCGTTTCAGGAGGTCCTCCATGAACTCCGGGCGGCGGCGCAGGAAGTCGATGGCGACGGGGTGTCCCCAGGGCTGGTCGTAGTGGCGGGGTTCGTCGCCGACCTGGAAGGCGAGGAGGAGGTGGCCGCCGGGGGCGAGGGCGTCGCGGAAGCCGGTGAAGAGGCGGGGGAGTTCGGCGGCGGGCGTGTGGATCGAGGAGTACCAGCACAGGACGCCGTCCAGGGAGCCGTCCGCGAAGGGGAGGTCGAACATCGAGCCCTGGTGGAAGGGGACGGCGGGGTTCTCGCGGCGGGCCACCGCGAGCATCGACTCCGAAAGGTCGAGCCCGGCGATGTCCAGCCCGAGCCGGGAGAGATGCCCTGTGGACCGGCCCGGCCCGCACCCGAGATCGGCCACCTTCCCACCGGCGCCGACGAGTTCGGCGTACAGCCCGAGCACGGCCCGCTCCAGCGGCCGGTCGGCGAGTTCGTTCCGGAACCGCTCCGAGTAGTCCTCGGCGATCGCGTCGTAGAAGGTACGGGTGGTGGAGAGGAAGTCAGTCATGGTCGGGGACCCTAACGGGGGCCACTGACAGCCCCCTCGGTACGAGGGGACGGTGACTTCGGGCGAGGGGTCTCAGCCGACCCCTGCTCCCCGTAGTACCGCGGTGGTACCCGCCGCCCCCAGCACCACCACGACGAACGGCGCCCGCCGCCACGCCAGCCCGACCCCGACCAGTACCCCCGCGGGACGGGCCCAGCCGGGGAACCCGCCGGTCTCGGTCAGCGCCCCCGTGGCCAGCATCGCCACCAGCAGGACGATCGCCCCGGCGGACAGCATCCCCCGCACCCGCTCGGGAAGCGTCACCCGGCCGTGCAGCAGCGGCCCCGTCAGCCGGAAGGCGTACGTCCCGAGAGCCAGGACGAGAATGGCGGTGACGGTCGGACTCATGGGGTCACCTCAGGGTCGTACGGGGTGGACGCGGTGGGGGTGGTGGGAGGAGTGGTGGCGGCGGGGTCGTAGAGGAAGAGCCCCAGGAGGGCTACCAGGACGGGTACGCCCGTGGGCAGGAGCGGGGTCGCGGCGAGCGCGAGTGCCGCGCCGAGCGCGGCCGGCCCGCGGACCCGGCGGTCCTCGCGGAGGGCGGGCAGCACGAGGGCGGCCAGGATCGCGGGGAACGCGGCGTCGAGGCCGAACCGGGAGGTGTCCCCGAGGGCCTGCCCCGCGAGCGCGCCGACGAGGACGGCGGTGTTCCACACGGCGAACAGGGCGAGACCGGACGTCCAGAACGCGGCGCGGCGCCGGGCCGGACCGGACTGCGCGAGGGTGAAGGCGACCGTCTCGTCCGTGACCAGATGCGCACCGAGCAGCCGGGTGAACGGACGCCGTCCGATGTCCTCGGCGACGGCCAGACTGTAGGCGGCGATACGGGTGTTGAGGACCAGCCCGGTCGCGGCGGCGGCCAGCGGCCCACCCCCGGCGATCAGCACGCCGACCGCGCTGAACTGCGCCGATCCCGCGTAGACGAGCAGCGACATGACCACCGGCACCCACACCGGCAGCCCGCCCGACACCGCGATCGCCCCGAAGGAGACCCCGACGACCCCGCTGGCCAGGCAGACGAGGAGGACGTCACGGAGGACGTCGCCGAGGAGGCCGGACCCCCTAGGGGTCGTTCGGCGTGGCAAACGCATGTTCTCTAAAATGAACGCGAGGAGTGCTGTTCGTCAAGCCGAACGATCGTACTGGTGCAGCGAACGCGGCGAGCACATCGAACACGGCGAGCACAGTGAACGGAGCGAAAGTGGACGAACCTGGAGTAGGCGGCCCCCTGGAATGGCTCGCGATCTCGCTGAAGCGCGAGCGCGCCCGGACCGGCCTGTCCCTGTCCGAGCTGGCCAAACGCGCCGGCATCGCGAAATCCACGCTGTCCCAGCTGGAGTCGGCCGCCGGAAACCCGGGGATGGAGACGATCTGGGCGCTCGCGGTCGCGCTCGGCGTACCGTTCAGCGCGCTGGTCGAACCGCCGACGCCGCCCGTCCAGGTCATCCGCGCGGGGGACGGCCCCAAGGTGCACTCGGAACAGTCCAGTTATCTCGCGACGCTGTTGTCCGCGAGTCCGCCCGGAGCGCGCCGGGACATTTACTACGTATGGCTGGAACCCGGCACCGTTCGAGAATCCGAACCGCATATTCCGGGAACCGTGGAACACCTCGTGGTGACCGAGGGGAGAGTGAAAGCGGGACCTCGTGGAGAGACCGTGGAGGTCGGTCCGGGGGATTACCTGTCGTATCGCGGAGATGTCCCGCACACGTACGAGGCGACGGCCGCCGGAACGAAGTTCGTGCTCGTCATGCAGCACATGTGAACGGGAAATGAATTCGGCTCGGCGGTCGCCGAACGGAGGAAAAGGCAGGAGCCCCGTCGCCGGAAGGCTCGGGGCTCCTTGGGTGGTGCTCTCAGACTGCGATCACGCTGCCGGTTCCGGCAGTCGCCCGGCGATCAGACCGGGGTGACGTTCTCCGCCTGCGGACCCTTCGGGCCCTGGGTCACGTCGAAGGAGACCTGCTGGTTCTCCTCCAGGGAACGGAAACCCGAGGCGTTGATCGCGGAGTAGTGGACGAAGACGTCGGGGCCGCCGCCTTCCTGGGCGATGAAACCAAAGCCCTTTTCGGCGTTGAACCACTTCACGGTTCCGGTAGCCATAAGCCCTCCTTGGGCCCAAAGGGTCGCCCTGCTCCAGAACCTGCAAGTGTGAAAACAGTGCTGCACAACTGCAAACTTCCGAAAACGTCGAGAGCCCGCGGTCACATGCTCCGCAGGCTCTGTACTGCAAGGGAAACCAAACTGCAACTTGCGGCGAGCCTAGCACGCAGGCAGCCGAAAGCGATAGAGGTCAAGATCACGTCACTCGGATGTTTGAAACGCCCGAGTAAGGGTTGACGCCGGGGTCGGGCGTGGACGGATCTGAGAGCCCCCTGATACCCGTAAGACCCTGGGGGGATGATGGGGGGTGACTCCGCAGCCTACCCGACTGGGGTCTAGCCTCGCGATGTGGACAATTCTCGCACCCGGCCGCGCGTCGGCCACATCCAGTTCCTGAACTGCCTGCCCCTCTACTGGGGGCTCGCGAGAACGGGCACGCTGCTCGATCTTGAACTGACCAAGGACACCCCGGAGAAGCTCAGCGAGCGGCTCGTGCAGGGAGACCTCGACATCGGTCCGGTCACCCTCGTCGAGTTCCTGCGCAACGCCGACGACCTGGTCGCCTTCCCGGACATCGCGGTCGGCTGCGACGGGCCCGTCATGTCCTGCGTGATCGTCTCGCAGGTCCCCCTCGACCGGCTGGACGGCGCCCGCGTCGCCCTCGGCTCGACCTCCCGCACCTCGGTCCGGCTCGCCCAGCTCCTGCTCGCCGACCGGTTCGGCGTCACTCCCGAGTACTACACCTGCCCCCCCGACCTGAGTCTGATGATGCAGGAGGCCGACGCCGCCGTCCTCATCGGTGACGCCGCCCTGCGGGCGAACCTCCTGGACGGGCCGCGCTACGGACTCCAGGTCCACGACCTCGGCGCCCTCTGGAAGGAGTGGACGGGGCTCCCCTTCGTCTTCGCCGTCTGGGCCGCCCGCCGCGACTACCTCGACCGCGAGCCCGAGCTGACCCGCGAGGTCCACCGCGCCTTCCTCGCCTCCCGCAACCTCTCCCTCGACGAGGTCGGCAAGGTCGCCGAACAGGCCGCCCGCTGGGAGGAGTTCGACGAGCGGACCCTGGAGCAGTACTTCACGACCCTCGACTTCAGCCTCGGCGCTCCCCAGTTGACGGCGGTCGCGGAGTTCGCACGGCGCGTGGGGCCGACGACCGGCTTCCCGGCGGACGTGAAGGTGGAACTGCTGAAGCCTTGAGGTGAGGGGCCTGGGCCAACGAGCTTGAGGACCCGGGCCGGTGAGCTTGAGGACCTGTGTCGTGAGGCTTGGGGGGCCGGGCCGATGAACCCTGAGGGGGCGGGCCGGTTCGCCGTGAGGGACTCGGGCATCGGACAAGGCGGGCCGGCGAGGGCCGTGGGAGACGCGGGCCGGTGAGCCGTGGGGGCCCGGGTCTAACGCCGCCCGAGCCACTGCTCCTCGTCCAGCAACTTTCGCAGCCGCGGCGAGAGTTCGGGTACGACGGCACCCGCCGCCTGCGCCCTCGCGACCGCCTCGACATAGGCCAGCGCCTCCTTCCGGAGCCGCTCCTTCTCCTTGCCCTGCCTGCTCCCGGCCAGCCAGATCCAGACCGCGAGGGGGACGAGGGCCAGCCCCAGGTAGCCGAGGGTCACCCCCTGCCACCAGCCGTAGCCCGCGCCGATCAGCCCGGCGACGACGAGGAGACACCCGGCCTCGTCGTGCCAGCCGCCCTGGTCGGCGATCTCCTCGTACGCGGCGACGGAGGCCGGCACAGGAGGGACGGCGCCGGCATAGGGGTTCGGGACGCCGGGCGCTCCGGGCGGCCGATGACCGTAAGGACCGGCGGCACCCGGGGACTGGTACCCGTAGGGGCCCGCCGCGGCACCACCCGGAGTACCAGGCGCACCCGGAGTACTAGGGGTATCACCGGCCGTCGTCCGGTACACCGGCACCGGGACCGCCGGCTTCGTACCCCCGTACCCCGAGCGCCCCTCCAGCCAGGCCGGGACATGCGTCACCGGCAGTCCGCGTGAGCGGGCCACCCCGAGGACATGCCGGTAGCCGATCAGCACCGGGTGCTCCAGCTCCCGCTTCCAGCGGGCGTGGACGGATATCAGGAGACCGATCCCGACGGCCAGGACGGGGACGGCGGGCCCGTAGGCGAGTACGGGCTTCCCGGCGAACGCCGGAACCTCGGGACCGATGAACGGCCACACCGCGCCGACCAGCAGCGCGAGCCCGCCGAGCCAGACGAGCGGGCCCCGCTGGCTCCAGTGCAGCGCCTCCCGCCGCTCGTCGAACATCGCGGCCACGGTCCGGTCGTCCAGGTAGTCCACGCCGTACTGCGCGCTGATCGTCCGCACGGACGCGAGCACCGTCGGCTCGGAGGCCAGCGTCGCCCCGCTGATCGGAAGAAGGTCCATTTCGGGATCATGACACGGGAGTTGGCGCACTCTCATGGGGGAACCGTGGGGGAGTCACGACCGGGCGGTGGGGCAGTATCGCTCCGTGACGACCGAGCTGTGGGCGAGCGCCGCCGGGGCCGCGGCCTGGGGCGCCCTGACGGGTGCGCTGCTGCCCCGGGCCGTGTACCGGTTCTCCGTACCTCTGGAGGACGATGCGGGGGACGACCCTGAGGGCTGGCGTCGGGAGTGCCCCGAGGGGCATCCCCTGGGCGGCTGGCTCGGCCCGGCCCGCTGCGAGCCCTGCGGAACCGGGAACATCCCCTACGGTCACCCCCGTACCCCCTACGCGGTACTCACCGCCCTCCTCGCCACCGCCCTCGCCCTGACCACCGGCCCCCACCCCGAACTCGTCGTCTGGCTGCTGCTCCTGCCCGCATGGGTGGTACTCGCGGCGGTGGACGTACAGGTACGACGGCTCCCGGACCCGCTGACGCTCGGACTCGGGGCGACCGCCCCCCTCCTGCTGGGAGCAGCCGCGCTGATCCCGGGACACACGGGCGACTGGACGACCGCGCTCCTCGGCGCCGCGGCCCTCGGCGCCGCCCTGCTGGCGCTCCACCTCCTCAACCCCGAGGGCATGGGCTACGGCGACGCGAAACTCGCCGTCGGACTCGGGGCCGTCCTCGGCTGGTACGGCTGGGACACCCTCCTGTTCGGCGCCTTCGCCGGATTCGCGCTCGGCGCGGTGTACGGCGGCGTGCTGGCCGTCGTCCGCAGATCCCGGTCGACGACGATCGCGTTCGGCCCGTTCCTGATCGCCGGGGCGGTACTAGGGGTACTGGCAGGGGCGTGGACGGCCTGAGAGGAGTCCCGTAATACCTCTGGCGTAGGCTGGAGCGGTCCGTCCACAACCCTTACGAAAGGGACGCCGGTGACCGAGAAGGCCGACCTCCAGCCCGTCCTCGACCGTGCCGCAGCCGGTGGGCGGATCACCCCGGAGGAGGCGCTCGACCTCTACCGGGACGCCCCGCTGCACGCGCTCGGCGCCGCCGCCGACGCCGTACGCCGCAAGAGGTACGCGGGGACCGAGCACATCGCGACGTACATCATCGAGCGGAACATCAACTACACGAACGTGTGCGTCACGGCGTGCAAGTTCTGTGCGTTCTACGCCCCGCCGAAGGCCAAGGACAAGGGGTGGACCCGCGATCTGGACGACATCCTGCGCCGGTGCGCGGAGACCGTCGAACTCGGCGGGACGCAGATCATGTTCCAGGGCGGGCACCACCCGGACTACGGGGTGGAGTACTACGAGGAGCACTTCGCCGCGATCAAGAAGGAGTTCCCGCAGCTGGTCATCCACTCCCTCGGGGCCTCCGAGGTCGAGCACATGGCCAGGATCTCGAAGGTGAGCGTCGAGGAGGCGATCCGGCGGATCAACGCGGCCGGACTCGACTCCTTCGCGGGCGCCGGCGCCGAACTGCTCCCCGAGCGGCCCCGCAAGGCGATCGCACCGCTCAAGGAGTCCGGCGAGCGCTGGCTGGAGATCATGGAGACGGCGCACAACCTGGGCGTCGAGTCCACCTCCACGATGCTCATGGGCACCGGCGAGACCAACGCCGAGCGCATCGAGCACCTGCGGATGATCCGCGACGTCCAGGACCGCACGGGCGGCTTCCGCGCGTTCATCCCGTACCTCTACCAGCCGCAGAACAACCACCTGAAGGGCCGTACGCAGGCCACGATCTTCGAGTACCTGCGGATGATCGCGATCTCGCGCCTCTTCATGGACAACATCGCCCACATCCAGGGCTCCTGGCTCACCACCGGCCAGGACGCGGGCCAACTCACCCTGCACTACGGGGCGGACGACCTCGGCTCGGTCATGCTGGAGGAGAACGTCGTCTCGGCGGCCGGTGCCAAGCACCGCTCCAACCTCCAGGAAATGATCGACATGATCCGCACGGCGGGCCGTGTCCCGGCCCAACGCGCCACCACGTACGAGCACTTGGTCGTCCACGACGACCCGGCGAACGACCCCGTCGACGCCCGGGTCATGTCCCACATCTCCTCCACGGCGATCGAAGGCGGCACGGCCCACCCGGAGTTGACGATCCTGGCGACCAACTAGGCGTCTCATGCTGACGATCCACACCGCGCCCCTGCTGCTTCCGGCCGGGGCGCCCCCGGTCGAGAACGGCGCGGTCGCGGTGCACGGCGACCGCGTCACGGCCTTCGGCACCTACGACGACGTCGTGGCCGCCGCTCCGGCCGCGCGGGTGCGCCGCTGGCCCGGCACCATCACCCCCGGCCTGCGCCAGTGGCACCCCCTGTGGCTGCTGCGCCGCTGCTACCACCCCGACCCGCGCGAGTCCGGCGAACTGGGTGAACTACCCCTCTGGGGCGAGGAGTTGGCCGCCCTGGAGCTCTCGGAGTCCCGTTGGTCCGGCAGTGTGCGGCGCGGCATCCAGCGGATGCTGGCGCACGGCACGACGGCCGTCGCGGCACCCGGCGCCCGCTTCACCGACCCCCTCGTCGCCCCGGCGATCGCCCGCTCGGGCCTGGCGGTCGTCACCGTCGAGGGGGCGCCCGGCACGCTGCTCGGCGACCGTCCCGACCTGGACCCGTTCGCCGAGGGCTACGACCTGCCCGGCACCGTCCACGCCCCGCTGACCGTCGGCGGGCGGGCCGACCTCGCGGTCTTCGACGTCCCCGACGAGGCCGCCCTCGTCGCGAAGGGCGCCGCCACCTGCGTGGCCACCGTTCTCAACGGCCGTCTCGTGTACCGGAGTCGGTGAACGGCCCACCGCACGGCCCGTGTCGACGGCTCAGCCCGCGAGCGCCTTCCCGAACGCGCCCGAACTCTGCGTCACCCCGCTGCAATTGGTCGCCGCGTCGTCCTGGTCGGAGACGTCCGACTCGCACTGCTGGTCGCGGAACGTCGACCACATCGACACCCAGGCGACCCCCTTCTGCTCGGCGAACGAGCGGAGTTGGGCCGCGTCGGAGAGGGAGAACGTCTCGTTCGCGATGTCGTTGACGCCGATCATCGAGGTGAGGGCCATGGCGTGCCAGGCGGTCTCGTCGCTGGTGCCGAAGACGGACTTCAGCTGGGTGTGCGTGGCCGTCGCGGAGGTGATCGCGTAGTCGCCCATGTCCCCGGTGTAGGTCTCGCCGTAGTTCATGGTCATGATGTTGACCGTGGCGACCTGGACGTCGTACTTGTTCGCGGAGGCCAGCAGGGCGAGGCCGTCGGCGTCGAGGCCGGAGGGCATCACCGGGAGGGTGAAGGAGACCTCCAACTCGGGGCGTGACTTCTGGAGTTCGGCGATCGCCTGGGAGCGCAGGGCGACCGAGGCGCTGTCCGTGAGCGTGGTGCCCTCGATGTCGAAGTCGGCCTTCGTGGACCCGGCCGCGTCCAGCGCGGCCCCGTAGGCGGCGGCCAGCTCCGAGGCGCTGGAGCAGACCGTCGCCAGCTCCTTGCCGGAGGCCCCGCCGAAGGAGACCCGCACGCTCGACCCGGAGGCCGTCAGCTTCGATATCCGGGATTTCACGGCCGCGTTCCCGATCGCCGTCGTCCCGTTCCACTTCGCCGTGCAGGTGCTGCCGTCGGAGATCACGAACGCCAGGTTGTACGTGGCCGGGGAGCCTGCTGAGTCGTTGGCCGACGCCTCCGTGGCGCTCACGTAGGGGGCGTACCCGGTCGTGACGGTGGTGGTCGTAGGGGACGGTGATACCGAAGTACCAGGGGAGGGGGACACCGGTTCCGCCGGTCCGGCCGCCGCGTCCGACGTCGTACCGGAATCGGCGGAACAGCCCGCCGCGGCCAGTGCGAACAGACAGGTCAGCCCGGTCAGCGGCACCAGGAAACTCCGCATTGCGTAAGCACCCACTTTCGTGATTCCTGTCTCAGCGAGGAGATCGGCGCCGAAACAAATGGTGTTTCCGAAGGGAAATGTCTCACACGGGGGACGAGCCCGCGGGAACAGTCACCACACAGGAAAACCACGGTCAGAGCCGAGCAGAAACGGACAACTTCCCGTCCTGGGTGGGCAATCGAGCCTGCCGGGCCGGACGGGCGCCGCGCAGGCGTTTCCCCGTTCTCTCAGGCTAAGGACAGGTTCAGACGTTTCTCATGGGTCTCTCACATGGAAGACAGAGTTTACGCCACATAAACGCTCCCTAATATCCGGGGAATGCAATCCGAGCCTGCCATCGAAAGCCGCGCAGCCACTCGCGGCCGGCGACGCAAACGCGGCGCCGGCTCCGGCGAGGGGCCCGTGTTCGTTGACAACTCCGGACGCAGATCCAAGGCGCTGCGCCGGATCGGCCTCCTCGTCGGCGTCGGCTGCCTCGCCTACGCCGTCGTCCTGGGCGCCGCCTTCATGGGCTGGGGCTCCTCGCTGACCCCGTCCTCCCTGCTGCCCTTCGGCCGCGGCGGCCAGGGCCAGGGCCCCGGCGGCGTCGGCCCCGAGGGCGGCCGGGGGAACCAGATCGGCGGCGCCCCCACCGGCGTGCCCACCGGCATCCCCACCGCCGCCCCGACCGGCTCCCCGCCCGCCCTCCCCGCGGGCACCACCCCGACGTCGATCCCGTCCCCGTCCGCCTCCGCGTCGGCCGGCTGACCGGACCCGGTCGCCCCCAACTCCGCTCGGGCGACCAGAAGTTGGCGAACTGGCCGAAGAACCCCGGAAGTTCGGGCCGCAGCGCCGGAACGGACCGGAACCGAACGGAACGCAGAGGCACCACCATGGCTACGACGACGTCCCCACGAGGCCGCCGCCGCGCCCCCTCCCGGATCGGCCGGGCGGCGGGCAAGGCGTCGGCACTCCAGAAACCGAGGGTCATCCTCGCGCTCCTGCTCCTGCTCGCGCTGACCAGCGTGATGCTCCTCGACGGCTATCTGCGCGCCGAGGTCGGCGGCGACGAGCGGGTGCGGACCGGCGCCAGCTCCGACAAGGTGCCCGACAAGGTCCTCGACGGCGGGCCGATCCTCACCTTCCGCGGCGGCCAGGCCACCACGGTCTCCGTCCCCGCCAAGACGATCGCGCTGACCTTCGACGACGGCCCGAACCCGACCTGGACCCCGCAGGTCCTGGAGATCCTCCAGAAGTACGACATACCCGCGACGTTCTTCCTCGTAGGCTCGATGGTGTCGCGTTATCCCGGCATCGTGAAGGACATGGTGGACGACGGGAACGAGGTCGGAATCCACACCTTCACCCACGTCGACCTCTCGTACCAGTCCGACGCCCGCGTCAACCGCGAGATGCAGCAGACCCAGTTGGCGCTGGCCGGTGCCGCGGGGATCACCACCACCCTTTTCCGGGCGCCCTATTCCTCCGAGACCGACGCCATCGACAACTACAGCTGGCCCGTCTACCAGAAACTCGGAGAAGACGGTTACACCAGCGTTTTCGTCGACACCGACTCCGACGACTGGAAGAGGCCGGGCGTCTCGAAGATCATCCAGTGGGCCACCCCGGAGGACGGGAAGGGCGCCTCGGTCCTTTTCCACGACGCGGGCGGCGAACGCTCCCAGACCATCGCCGCACTGCCCAAGTACATCGAGCAGATGCAGGCCAAGGGGTACACGTTCACCACGATCAGCGGGGTGCTGGAGAAGGAGAACGGGGGTGGGGGAGGGGCCGCGAGCGCTACGGGTACTACGGGGACCACGGCGCCCTCGGGTACCGCCCCCGCCGGTGAGCAGCAGCCCGGCAGCGCCCCCGACGGCACCGG
The DNA here is from genome assembly GCF_040610055.1 of Streptomyces sp. NPDC004539. Lineage (NCBI taxonomy): Bacteria > Bacillati > Actinomycetota > Actinomycetes > Kitasatosporales > Streptomycetaceae > Streptomyces > Streptomyces sp. NPDC004539. The sequence goes on from NZ_JBEXLS010000008.1 coordinate 22,398, forward strand.
CGCAGGCGCGGGCACCGGAAACGCCCCCGGCACCGCCACCACCGCCAACCCCCTCCAGGCCGCCCACCGCGAGGCGACCGGCGTCACCCTCTACGAGGGCAAGGCGCTCATCGCCGCCGTCACGCTCGCCGAATGGACGGTGCCCACGCTCTCCATCGGCCTCATGGTCGTAGGCATCGCGGTGATGGGCCGGTTCGGGATGATGCTCGTGCTCGCGCGGCGGCACTACCGCAAGCGCAACAAGCGCCGGTTCAGCTGGGGGCCCGAGGTCACCCGGCGGGTCAGTGTGATCGTCCCCGCGTACAACGAGAAGGAGTGCATCGCCAACACCCTGGAGTCGCTGGCGCGCAGCACGCATCCGATCGAGATCATCGTCGTCGACGACGGCTCCACCGACGGCACCTCCGAGATCTCCCGCGAGGCGGCGGCGCGGCTCGGCATGCACAACGTCCGTGTCATCCGGCAGGAGAACGCCGGCAAGCCCGCCGCCCTCAACAACGGGGTGCGCAGCGCGAGTTGCGACATCGTCATCATGATGGACGGCGACACCGTCTTCGAACCGGACGCCGTGCACCAGCTCGTCCAGCCGTTCGCCGACCCCGGCGTCGGCGCGGTCGCGGGCAACGCCAAGGTCGGCAACCGCAACACGGTCATCGGGGCCTGGCAGCACATCGAGTACGTGATGGGCTTCAACCTCGACCGGCGCATGTACGACCTGCTGCGCTGCATGCCGACGATCCCCGGCGCGATCGGCGCGTTCCGGCGGGACGCGGTGCTCCAGGTCGGCGGGATGAGCGAGGACACCCTCGCCGAGGACACCGACATCACCATCGCCATGCACCGGGCCGGCTGGCAGGTCGTCTACCAGGAGCACGCAAGGGCCTGGACCGAGGCGCCCGGCTCGCTCAAGCAGCTCTGGTCGCAGCGCTACCGGTGGTCGTACGGGACCATGCAGGCGCTCTGGAAGCACCGCAAGTCCCTGACGGACAAGGGGCCTTCGGGTCGCTTCGGGCGGGTCGGAATGCCGCTGGTGGTGCTCTTCCAGATCGTCACGCCGGTCTTCGCGCCGCTCATCGACGTCTTCACCGTCTACTCGATGATCTTCGTCGACTTCCAGGCCGCGCTGCTCGCCTGGTTCGCCGTCCTCGGGGTCCAACTCCTGTGCGCGGCCTACGCGTTCCGGCTCGACCGGGAGCAGTACCGGTACCTGTGGATGATGCCGCTCCAGCAACTCGCCTACCGGCAGATGATGTACCTCGTCCTCATCCACTCCTGCATCACCGCGCTGACCGGCGGCCGGCTGCGCTGGCAGAAGCTGAAGCGGACCGGCGAGGTCGGCACCCCGGCGGGGGCGAGCTGATGGGGTCGCACCGCAAGGGCGGTTCCGCCGCCGCGGAGAGGCCGACGGCCGTCGGCGTCGCGTCGCCGAGTCCGCGCGCCGGTACGGCGGATGGGGCGGACAGTGCGGACGCGGCGGCACCGGACGACGGGGCGAGACCCCAACGCCCGCCCAGGGACCGGTACTTCGACACCCTGAGGGCCGTCGCGCTCGTCCGGGTCGTCGCGTACCACACCTTCGGCTGGGCCTGGGCCGGGATGGTGTTCCCCTCGATGGGGATCATGTTCGGGCTGGCCGGGACGCTCATGGCGAAGTCTCTGGAGCGGCCCGCGCTGAAGGTCGTGAAGAGCCGGATGCGGCGACTGCTGCCGCCGTTCTGGTTCTGGGGCGTCTTCGTGGTCCTCGCGATGCTGGTCCACGACTGGATGCCGGGCTGGCAGATCGTCTTCTGGGTGGTCCCCCTGGGGGACCCGCCGGGCAACGCCTGGGGCCAGCAGGCGTGGGAGATCCTCTGGTACCTGCGGACCTACCTGTGGTTCGTCCTGCTCTCGCCGGTCCTCCTCAGGGTGTTCCGGCTGGCCCCCGTCGCCGTCCTGCTCTCCACCCTCGCGCCGATCCTGGTCTTCCACTTCCTGTGGGAGCCGCCGGACAACCGCTTCGGCAACGCGCTGACCGACCTCGCGACGTTCCTGTTCTGCTGGGTGCTCGGGTTCGCGCACCGGGACGGGGTGCTGCAACGGCTGAAACCGTTTGCCGTGATCCTGCTGTCGCTGGCCGCGATCGGGTTCGGCGGCTGGTACGCCCTCACCCATCAGGGGGAGACCGGGTCGTACGACCTCGACGACATCCCCCTCGCGCAGGCGTTCTGGTCCGCCGGGTACGTCACTCTCCTGATGTACGCCAAGTCGTACTTCGGGGTGGACTTCGCGGGGCTCGCGAAGCACCGGCGGCTGGACCGGATCGTCACCGTCTTCAACGCCCGCGCGGTCACGATCTACCTGTGGCACGAGATTGCGCTCATCCTCGCGGTGCCGCTGATCGACCGGTTCTGGGACATCCCGGCGTTCGAGAAGTGGCTCCCGCTGGACAGCCAGTGGTTCATGTTCGGCGTCGGGTGGCTGCTGATCGTCGTGTTCGTGCTGCTGTGCGGGTGGATGGAGGACGTGGCGGGGAGGAAGAGACCCCGGCTGCTGCCCTGAGGCCGGCCCTGTCGTACCCGTAGCCCTCAGGTCCCTCCCGGAGATCCCGTAGGGGTGCCTGCAAGAATGGCCGGGTGACCCGCGCATCCCTGGACAAGCAGCCGCACGAAGTCGCCTCGATGTTCGACAACGTGGCGGAACGGTACGACCTGACCAACGACGTGCTGTCCCTCGGGCAGGACCGGCGCTGGCGCAAGGAGGTCGCGCGGGCCGTGGACGCCCGCCCGGCGCAGAAGATCCTGGATCTCGCGGCCGGAACGGCGACCTCCTCGCTGCCGTTCGCGCAGGCCGGGGCGTATGTCGTGCCGTGCGACTTCTCGCTCGGGATGCTTCAGGTGGGCAAGCGGCGGAACGCGTGGCTGCCGTTCACCGCGGGGGACGCGACGCGGCTGCCGTTCAAGGACGACACGTTCGACGCGGTGACGATCTCGTTCGGGCTGCGGAACGTGCAGGACTTCGACGCGGGGCTGCGGGAGATGTACCGGGTGACGCGGCCCGGGGGGCGGGTCGTGATCTGCGAGTTCTCGCATCCGACGTGGGCGCCGTTCCGGACGGTCTACACGGAGTACCTGATGCGGGCGCTGCCGCCGGTGGCCCGTGCGGTGTCGTCCAACCCGGACGCGTACGTCTATCTCGCCGAGTCCATCAGGGCGTGGCCCGATCAGCCCGCGCTGGCCTCCCGGCTCCGGGAGGCGGGCTGGGCGAAGGTGGCCTGGCGGAACCTGACCGGTGGGGTTGTGACGTTGCACCGGGGGTTCAAGGACTGACGCTCCGGTGAGAGGGGCCCGCGGTCCCTCATGGCTCGCTCGCTAGCCCAGAGTCATGGGTGCTCCTCGCCCCCCGTACCCCACCGCCGCGTACGGCTCCCCCGGCTCGTCCAGCTCGCGCTGCATCCCGCCGCCTCCCGGGCGCGGTATCCGGGGCTCGTGGACCCCCGCTCCGCCCCCGCCCTCTCCCTCGCCGAAGTCGAACCAGACCGAGACGACGGCCCCGCGGGGGACCTCGGCGCCGGGTGGGGGGTACTGGCGTACTACGTAGTCGACGACCGTGCGGAGGAAGTCGGGGCGGTCGGGGGCGGCCAGGAGTACGCCGTGGGCCTGGGCCGTCTCGCGGGCGTCCATGGCCATCAGGCCGACCAGACGCGGTACGTGCACTTCGGGTGTTTTGGGTGGTATGAGCACAGATGTCACCCCCAGCGGTACTGGAAGGGTAACCGCCGGAGGGGGCCGTCCGGAAGCGCTGTGCGACAATTTCGCGGCGCTTGGCTACTGAGAGTTACCACTTTCGAGGGTGAGGCGGTAGCAGTGACCCTCGTGACGGGAGTCGGGCGTGGTGAAGACCTCCGCGAGCCGCATCCCCAGCCGCTTGGTCACGGCGATCGAGCGGGCGTTCCGCGCGTCGACCATCGCGACGACCCCCGGCGTACCCGCCGATCTCACCCGTTCCAGCGTCATCTGGGCCGCCGCCGTGACGTACCCCTTGCCCCAGTGCTCCCGCCCGAGCCGCCAGCCGATCTCGATCTCGCCCCGCGGCCCCCACTCACGGGGCCACGGCTGCGCCCCCGTGAAGCCGATCACCCGGCCCTCCCGGTCGAGCATGGTCCACAGGCAGAAGCCGTACTCCGCGTCGTGCCGCCGCTGGCGGGCCGTCAGCTCCTCGTAGACCGAGATCTCCGCCGTTTCGCCGCCCTGGAACTCCATGACCTCCGGGTCGTCGAAGAGCCGGTGCCAGGCGAGCGCGTCCTCGTCGGTGGGCACACGCAGCCGTACTACGGGAAGAGCCAGGTTCACGGGGGCAACCCTTCAGCCGGGTGATCAATTCTGCTGAATAGACTGCCCATGTCCAGTGCCGGTCGGCACGCATATTCCGAACCTGGGGAGATCCCGCCGTGACCGTCGTGACTGATCCTCACTCCGAAAACACCGCGTCTCTCTCCGGGAACACCGCCGATGTGATCGTCGTCGGCGCGGGGCCGGCCGGTTCGACGACCGCGTACTACCTCGCCAAGGCCGGACTCGACGTCCTCCTGCTGGAGAAGACCGAGTTCCCGCGCGAGAAGGTGTGCGGCGACGGCCTCACGCCGCGCGCCACGAAACAGCTCGTCGCCATGGGCATCGACATCTCCGAGGAGGCCGGCTGGCTGCGCAACAAGGGACTCAGGATCATCGGCGGCGGCGTCCGGCTCCAGCTCGACTGGCCCGAGCTGGCCTCGTACCCGGACTACGGACTCGTCCGCAAGCGCGACGACTTCGACGAGCAGCTCGCCCGGCAGGCGCAGAAGGCGGGGGCACGGCTGTACGAGCGGTGCAACGTGGGGGCGCCGATCCGGGACGACCGGACCGGCCGGATCACCGGTGTGCACGCGAAGTTGGGCGAGGAGAAGCGCGAAGTCACCTTCCACGCGCCCCTCGTGGTCGCCGCCGACGGCAACTCCACGCGGCTGTCGCTCGCGATGGGGCTGCACCGGCGCGAGGACCGGCCGATGGGCGTCGCCGTCCGGACGTACTTCGAGAGCCCCCGGCACGAGGACGACTACCTGGAGTCCTGGCTGGAGCTGTGGGACCGGCGCGGCGCCGAGGACCGGCTGCTGCCCGGGTACGGATGGATCTTCGGGATGGGCGACGGGACGTCCAACGTCGGGCTCGGAGTCCTCAACACCTCCGACTCCTTCAAGGAGTTGGACTGGCGCGAGGTGCTGAAGGCGTGGTGCGCGTCGATGCCGGAGGAGTGGGGGTACACGCCGGAGAACATGACCGGGCCCATCCGCGGGGCCGCGCTGCCCATGGCCTTCAACCGTCAACCCCACTACACCAAGGGGCTGTTGCTCGTCGGTGACGCGGGCGGGCTGGTCAACCCCTTCAACGGCGAGGGCATCGCGTACGCCATGGAGTCCGGGCAGATCGCCGCGGACGTCATCGTCCAGGCGCACGCGCGCGCGACGCCGGCGCAGCGGGAGATCGCGCTCCAGCGGTACCCGCAGGTGCTCAAGGACACGTACGGGGGGTACTACACGCTGGGCCGCGCCTTCGTGAAGCTCATCGGGAACCCGAAGGTCATGAAGATCGCGGCCCAACGCGGGCTGACTCACCCGGTGTTGATGAAGTTCACGCTGAAGATGCTGGCGAACCTGACGGACCCCACCGGGGGGGACGCGATGGACCGGATCATCAACGGGCTGAGCAAGGTGGCGCCGAAGGCGTAGTCGGTCGGGTGCGGTTGGGCGGGGGGCTGCTCGCGCCCACGCGGCGGTAGCCGCACATCGGATACAGCCCCGCGCCCCTTCACCGGCGCTTCTTCAACGCCTCTTCGTTCGCTGCCCTTTGTGCGAACACCGCTTCCCTCCCGTCCGTCATCTGCCGCATGGCTTCCTTCCGCTCCCGCTTCGACAGCCGGTCCAGATACACGTGCCCGTTCACATGGTCCGTCTCATGTGCCAGGCACCGCGCGAAGTACCCGGTGCCCTCGATCGTGACGGGGGCGCCGGTCTTGTCCAGGCCCTGGATCGTCGCCACGTCCGGGCGCGGTACGTCCATGACGGCACCCGGCACGGAGAGGCAGCCCTCGGAGTCGTCGAGGAGGTGGCGGGCGGGGGCGGGCAGCGGTGCGAGGACCGGGTTGACGATGTGGCCGACGTGGCGGACGCCGTCGTCGTCCGGGCAGTCGTACACGAACAGGCGCAGGTCCACGCCGACTTGGTTCGCCGCGAGGCCCGCGCCGTGCGCGAGGTACATCGTCAGGAACATGTCGTCGATGAGGGCGGCGAGGTCGGGGCCGAACTCGGTGACGTCGCGGCAGGGCTTGTGCAGGATCTCCTCGCCGACCTCGGTGATCCGCCGGACGCGGCCCTGCCGGGCCTCGGGGGCGTGACGCGGATACGTGTCCACGGGGCGGCCCTGGACGAAAACGCTGGGCATGTCGGTGTCTCCCTCTGAGCATCGATCGCCGGTCGATCGGTACGAGGGAGGAAACGGACCGGCCGTGGCCGGAGTTCCGCACGAGGAAGGGCCGCTGCCCCCGAGCGGCTGCGGCCCTACACCTCAAGTACTACACGCCTCAGGTACTACACGCCTGAAGTACTACGGGTCAGAGCACCCGCACCGCACCGCTCGCCGGATACCCCGACAGCTCCTGGATGACGACACCCTTCGACGGGTTCGCCGCGTCGAGGTACTTGCCCCCGCCGATGTAGACCCCGACGTGGTACGCCGACCCCTTGGCACCCCAGTACAGGATGTCCCCGACCTGGAGGTTGGAGAGGGAGACGTCGGTGCCGTAGTTCGACTGGTCCTCGGAGACGCGCGGCAGGTCGACGCCGACCTGCTTGAACGCGGCCTGGACGAGCCCGGAGCAGTCCCAGGAGTTGGGGCCGGTGCCGCCGAGGACGTACGAGTCGCCGACCTGGGCCTTGAGGAAGGCGATAACGGTCGCGACGCTGCCGCTGGCGGGCGCGGAGACGCTGTCCGAGTCCGAACCGCCGCTCAGGCTCGCGCGGGTCTCGGAGCGGGACACAGCGGCCTCGGCGGCGGCCTTGCGGGCCTCCTCGTCGGCCTTCTTCTTCGCCTCGGCCTTCTTGGCCGCGTCGAGGTCCTTGGCGGCCTCCTTCGCGGCGGCAGCGGCGGCCGAGTCGCGCTCGGCCTGCAACTGGTAGTTGGCCGCGGCCTGCTGGGTGAACTGTGCCGCCTGCTCGACCTGCGCGGACAGGTCCGCGGTGAGCGTGGGCAGTTCCAGCGTCTGCGTCACGGTCGCGTCGGCTGCGTTGGCCGAACCCGCCGCGGCGGCGACGGCCAGCGTGCCGATGACACCACTGGCGACTCCGGCACGCACGGCGATCGAAGGCGCGGTGCGGCGGGGTTTCCGGTGGCTGCGTATGTGAGCGGTGTGGGACATGGGTACTAGCGGTACCAGTAGCTCCTCCATACCTACAAGGAACGTGTCCTGCGCCACACTTGTTCAATCGGCGCCCCAACTTTGTTGGCCGGGTTTCCTTATTGACGCCGTAACGGACATTGCGGACCTGTGCGATCAAGGCCGTGATCACTGCCTTTCGCTGTTACGCCCGAATTGCCCGCTGCCTACCATTCGTTGAGGTCGTTGGCCAAGCCTGGCTTCGGAGGGGTTCGTTCCGATGTGGCGCAGGTCACGGAACGGTTACCGGAACGACGGCGTCCGGCGCTCGTGAATGTGTGCACGCGTCCACACCCCGCCGCGGTGTCCCCCTGACGTGTGAACGGGGTCCTCTATCAACCCCCTTCGTCCAGGGCCAATTTGGATGCAAGGGAACTCTCTTGATATAGAGACGCCTCCTCCGGACCGTCACTGACGAGCGAAAATGTCACTTCGTGTGATCACTTCGCAGCCTCGCGTGCCAAGATCGGCACCGATATGACTTCATGATCCTTCGTCAGGTGGTGGAGATCACAAAGCTTGTGCAATACCCCGTGTCGCAAGTCACAGAGCGACGGGCATAGGATGCGGGGCAGTTGGGCTTGTGACCTGCTTCACATGTTCGCGATCTTGGCGATAGACCCAACGTTTTTCCTAGCAACCCGCCAACAGTCAGTGCCGACTGAGAGGAGCGAGGAGCGGTGAACGCCTATGCGCCCATCCTCGTACTGGGAGCCCTCGGGGCAGGCTTTGCGATCTTCTCCGTGGTGATGGCCGCGCTCATCGGGCCTAAGCGCTACAACCGCGCGAAGCTCGAAGCCTACGAGTGCGGAATCGAGCCGACCCCCACGCCGGCCGGCGGCGGGCGTTTCCCCATCAAGTACTACCTGACGGCGATGCTCTTCATCGTCTTCGACATCGAGATCGTCTTCCTCTACCCCTGGGCCGTCACCTTCGACGCCCTGGGTGTCTTCGGGCTCGTGGAGATGCTGCTCTTCGTGCTCACCGTCTTCGTCGCCTACGCGTACGTCTGGCGGCGCGGCGGCCTGGAATGGGACTGAGGGGCCTTTAGACCATGGGACTCGAAGAAAAGCTGCCGAGCGGCTTCCTGCTGACCACCGTCGAACAGGCCGCGGGCTGGGTGCGCAAGGCGTCCGTCTTCCCCGCCACCTTCGGCCTCGCGTGCTGCGCCATCGAGATGATGACCACCGGGGCGGGGCGCTACGACCTCGCCCGCTTCGGCATGGAGGTCTTCCGGGGCTCGCCCCGCCAGGCCGACCTGATGATCGTCGCCGGCCGGGTGAGCCAGAAGATGGCGCCCGTCCTGCGGCAGGTCTACGACCAGATGCCGAACCCCAAGTGGGTCATCTCCATGGGCGTGTGCGCGTCCTCGGGCGGCATGTTCAACAACTACGCGATCGTCCAGGGCGTCGACCACATCGTCCCCGTGGACATCTACCTCCCCGGCTGCCCGCCGCGCCCCGAGATGCTGATGGACGCGATCCTCAAGCTCCACCACAAGATCCAGCACTCCAAGCTCGGCGTGAACGCCGAGGAAGCGGCCCGCGAGGCGGAGGAGGCGGCCCTCAAGGCGCTCCCCACCATCGAGATGAAGGGGCTGCTGCGATGAGCGACACCACCCCCGACGGCGCCACCCCGGAAGGTGCCTCCGGCCTTCCCGCCCAGCGCGGCGACCAGGGCGAGGAGATCCGCGTCCAGCGCGGCATGTTCGGCGCGAACAACGGCGGCGACACCTCCGGTTACGGCGGCCTCGTCCGCTCCGTCCGCCTCCCGGGCGCCTCCACGCGCCCGTACGGCGGCTGGTTCGACGAGGTCGCCGACGAACTCGAAGGCGCCCTGGAGGAACAGGGCCTCCTCCCGGACAACGCGATCGAGAAGACGGTCGTCGACCGGGACGAACTCACCTTCCACGTCGAGCGGGAGCACCTCGTCCGCGTCGCCCGCACCCTGCGCGACGACCCGGCGCTGCGCTTCGAGCTGTGCACCGGCGTCAGCGGCGTGCACTACCCGCACGACAAGGGCCGCGAGCTGCACGCCGTCTACCACCTGCGCTCGATCACCCACAACCGGCTGATCCGCCTCGAAGTCAGCGCCCCCGACGCCGACCCGCACATCCCGTCCCTGGTCCCCGTCTACCCGACGAACGACTGGCACGAGCGCGAGACGTACGACTTCTTCGGGATCGTCTTCGACGGCCACCCGGCCCTGACGCGGATCATGATGCCGGACGACTGGCAGGGCCACCCGCAGCGCAAGGACTACCCCCTCGGCGGCATCGCCGTCGAGTACAAGGGCGCCCAGATCCCGGCTCCGGACCAGCGGAGGTCGTACTCGTGAGCACGTCGCACGCAAGTCCCCGTGAGACCACGGAAGGCTCCGTCTACACGGTCACCGGAGGCGACTGGGACGAGATCGTCCAGTCCGCGGCCCGCGCCGACGACGAGCGCATCGTCGTCAACATGGGCCCCCAGCACCCGTCCACCCACGGCGTGCTCCGGCTGATTCTGGAGATCGACGGCGAGACGGTGACCGAGGCCCGCTGCGGCATCGGCTACCTGCACACCGGCATCGAGAAGAACCTCGAATTCCGTACGTGGACGCAGGGGACGACCTTCGTCACGCGCATGGACTACCTGACGTCCTTCTTCAACGAGACCGCCTACTGTCTCGCCGTCGAGAAGCTCCTCGGCATCGAGGACCAGATCCCCGAGCGCGCCGAGATCATCCGGGTCCTCCTGATGGAGCTGAACCGGCTCTCCTCGCACCTGGTGTGCATCGCCACCGGCGGCATGGAGCTCGGCGCCACCACGATCATGATCTACGGATTCCGCGATCGTGAAATGATTCTCGACATCTACGAGCTGGTCACCGGCCTGCGCATGAACCACGCGTACATCCGGCCCGGCGGACTCGCCCAGGACCTGCCGCCCGGCGCGGTGGACCAGATCCGCGAGTTCGTGAAGAAGATGAAGAAGAACCTCCCGGAGTACGACAAGCTCGCCACCGGGAACCCCATCTTCAAGGCCCGGATGCAGGACGTCGGCCACCTCGACCTGGCCGGCTGCATGGCCCTCGGCGCCACCGGCCCGATCCTGCGCTCCACCGGCCTCCCGCACGACCTGCGCAAGGCCCAGCCCTACTGCGGCTACGAGACGTACGACTTCGACATCCCGACCGCCGACACCTGCGACTCCTACGGGCGCTTCCTGATCCGCCTGGAGGAGATGCGCCAGTCGCTGCGCATCGTCGAGCAGTGCCTGGACCGGCTCCAGCCGGGCCCGGTCATGGTCGCCGACAAGAAGATCGCCTGGCCCGCCCAACTGGCCCTCGGGCCCGACGGGCTGGGCAACTCCCTCGACCACATCAAGAAGATCATGGGCACCTCCATGGAGGCCCTGATCCACCACTTCAAGCTGGTCACCGAGGGCTTCCGGGTCCCGCCCGGCCAGGCGTACGCGGCCGTCGAGTCCCCCAAGGGCGAACTCGGCGTCCACGCCGTCTCCGACGGCGGCACCCGCCCCTTCCGGGTCCACTTCCGCGACCCGTCCTTCACCAACCTGCAAGCCATGGCGGCGATGTGCGAGGGCGGCCAGGTCGCCGACGTGATCGTCGCCGTCGCGTCCATCGACCCCGTGATGGGAGGCGTCGACCGGTGACCACCTCTTCCCCCCGACGGGGTGTCGGGCTGGGCATGCCCGAACTGCCCGCGCCCGCTTACCCGGACGACGTACGGGCCCGCCTGGAGGCGGACGCGCGCGAGGTGATCGCCCGCTACCCCGACTCCCGCTCGGCACTCCTGCCGCTGCTGCACCTCGTGCAGTCCGAGGAGGGCCATGTCACGCGCACCGGGATGCGGTTCTGCGCGGAGGTGCTGGGCCTGACCACCGCCGAGGTCACCGCCGTCGCGACCTTCTACACGATGTACCGGCGCGGCCCGAGCGGCGACTACCAGGTCGGCGTCTGCACCAACACGCTCTGCGCGGTGATGGGCGGCGACGCGATCTTCGACTCGCTCCAGGAGTACCTGGGGGTCGGGAACGGAGAGACCACCGACGACGGCAAGGTCACGCTGGAGCACATCGAGTGCAACGCGGCCTGCGACTTCGCGCCGGTCGTGATGGTCAACTGGGAGTTCTTCGACAACCAGACCGTCGAGAGCGCCAAACGCCTCGTCGACGACCTGCGCGCCGGCCGCGACGTGTCGCCCACGCGCGGGGCGCCGCTGTGCACCTTCAAGGACACCGCCCGCATCCTGGCGGGCTTCCCCGACGAGCGTGAGGGGGCCGTCGAGGCGAGCGGCGGCGCCGGACCCGCCTCGCTGGTGGGCCTGCGCCTGGCCAGGGGAGAGACCGCACCCGCGCGCGTGGTCCATCCGCGTGAGGAACCCGACGACCGGCCCGCCGCCGAGGAGGGGGAGGGATGACATTGGCACCCGAACTGAAGGGCAGCAGTCCCGAGAAGCTGCTCGCACCCGTGCTGTCGGCCTTCTGGGACGAGGAGCGGTCCTGGTCGCTCGACGTCTACCGGAGGCACGAGGGGTACGAGGGACTCCGCAAGGCCCTCGCCATGTCGCCGGACGACCTGATCGCCTACGTCAAGGACTCCGGGCTGAGGGGGCGCGGCGGTGCCGGGTTCCCGACGGGGATGAAATGGCAGTTCATTCCCCAGGGAGACGGAAAACCGCACTATCTAGTTGTCAACGCCGACGAATCGGAGCCGGGGACCTGCAAGGACATCCCGCTCCTCTTCGCGAACCCGCACAGCCTCATCGAGGGCATCGTCATCGCGTGTTACGCCATCCGGTCGTCGCATGCCTTCATCTATCTGCGGGGTGAAGTCGTCCCCGTCCTGCGGCGGTTGCACGAGGCCGTACGCGAGGCGTACGCGGCGGGCTATCTCGGCGAGAACATCCTGGGCAGCGGGCTCGATCTCCAGCTCACCGTCCACGCCGGGGCCGGCGCGTACATCTGCGGTGAGGAGACCGCGCTGCTCGACTCGCTCGAAGGCCGCCGGGGCCAACCGCGGCTGCGTCCCCCTTTCCCTGCCGTCGCGGGCCTCTACGCGTGCCCGACTGTAGTGAACAACGTCGAGTCCATCGCGTCGGTTCCCGCGATCCTGAATCGCGGAAAAGAATGGTTCCGCTCGATGGGCAGCGAGAAGTCCCCGGGCTTCACGCTGTACTCCCTCTCCGGGCACGTCACGAGCCCCGGCCAGTACGAGGCGCCCCTCGGCATCACCCTGCGCCAACTCCTGGAGATGAGCGGCGGGATGCGCCCCGGGCACCGGCTGAAGTTCTGGACGCCGGGCGGCTCCTCCACGCCGATGTTCACCGACGAGCACCTCGACGTCCCCCTCGACTACGAGGGCGTCGGCGCGGCCGGCTCGATGCTCGGCACGAAGGCCCTCCAGTGCTTCGACGAGACGACCTGCGTGGTGCGGGCGGTGACCCGGTGGACCGAGTTCTACGCCCACGAGTCCTGCGGGAAGTGCACGCCCTGCCGTGAAGGCACCTACTGGCTCGTGCAGTTGCTGCGCGACATCGAGGCCGGCAAGGGCGTCATGAGCGACCTCGACAAGCTGAACGACATCGCCGACAACATCAACGGCAAGTCGTTCTGCGCCCTCGGCGACGGCGCCGCCTCGCCGATCTTCTCCTCGCTCCAGTACTTCCGCGAGGAGTACGAGCAGCACATCACCGGCCGGGGCTGCCCCTTCGACCCGGCCAAGTCGACGGCCTGGGCGGACCGCCCGGAGGTGAACGCATGACGGTGACCACAAGTGCCCCCTCCGGAGGCGGGGAGGCGGCGGTGCCGCGGGAAGATCTCGTGACGCTGACGATCGACGGCGCCGAGATCAGCGTGCCCAAGGGCACCCTCGTGATCCGCGCCGCCGAGCAGCTCGGCATCGAGATCCCCCGGTTCTGCGACCACCCCCTCCTCGACCCGGCCGGCGCCTGCCGGCAGTGCATCGTCGAGGTCGAGGGCCAGCGCAAGCCGATGGCGTCCTGCACGATCAGCTGCACCGACGGCATGGTCGTCAAGACCCACCTCACCTCCCCGGCCGCCGAGAAGGCCCAGCACGGCGTGATGGAGCTGCTGCTCATCAACCACCCGCTGGACTGCCCGGTGTGCGACAAGGGCGGTGAGTGCCCCCTCCAGAACCAGGCCATGTCGCACGGCCAGTCGGAGTCCCGCTTCGAGGGCCGCAAGCGGACCTACGAGAAGCCGGTGCCGATCTCGGCGCAGGTCCTCCTGGACCGCGAGCGGTGCGTGCTGTGTGCGCGCTGCACCCGCTTCTCCAACCAGGTCGCGGGCGACCCGATGATCGAGCTGATCGAAAGAGGCGCCCTCCAGCAGGTCGGAACGGGCGAAGGCGATCCGTTCGAGTCGTACTTCTCCGGGAACACGATCCAGATCTGTCCCGTCGGCGCGCTCACCTCGGCCGCCTACCGGTTCCGCTCCCGCCCCTTCGACCTGGTGTCGTCGCCGTCCGTCTGCGAGCACTGCGCGGGCGGCTGCGCGACGCGTACGGACCACCGGCGCGGCAAGGTCATGCGGCGGCTCGCCCAGAACGACCCCGAGGTCAACGAGGAGTGGATCTGCGACAAGGGGCGCTTCGGGTTCCGGTACGCGCAGCAGCGCGACCGCCTGGAGACGCCTCTCGTCCGCAACGCCGAGGGCGACCTGGTGCCCGCCTCCTGGCCGGAGGCCCTCCAGATCGCGGCTCAGGGGCTGCTCGCCTCGCGCGGGCGCACGGGCGTGCTGACCGGCGGCCGGCTCACCGTCGAGGACGCGTACGCGTACAGCAAGTTCGCGCGCGTGGCCCTCGACACGCACGACATCGACTTCCGCGCGCGCGTGCACAGCGGCGAGGAGGCCGACTTCCTGGCCTCCCGGGTCGCCGGACGCGGCCGGGACCTCGACGGCACGGGCGTCACGTACGCCGCCCTGGAGGCGGCCCCGGCCGTCCTCCTGGTGGGCTTCGAGTCCGAGGAGGAGGCCCCCGGCGTCTTCCTGCGGCTGCGCAAGGCGTGGCGCAAGAGCGGGCTGAAGGTGTTCTCGCTGGCCACGCACGCCACCCGGGGCCTGGAGAAGGCGGGCGGCACGCTGCTGCCGGCCGCTCCCGGCACCGAGACCGAGTGGCTGGACGCCCTCGCGGCCGGCAGCGGCCTGGAGACGCCCGGCGAGGTGGCCGCCGAGGCGCTGCGGGCCGACGGCGCCGTCATCGTCGTAGGCGAGCGGCTGGCGGGTGTCGCGGGGGGTCTCACGGCCGCCGTGCGGGTCGCCTCGGCGACCGGGGCGCGGCTCGTGTGGATTCCGCGCCGGGCCGGCGAGCGGGGCGCGCTGGAGGCGGGGGCGCTGCCCGCGCTGCTGCCCGGCGGCCGTCCTGCGACCGACCCGCGCGCGCGGGAGGAGGTCGCCGCCGTCTGGGGGCTCGCCGAACTCCCGCACGGGTACGGCCGTGACACCGGCCAGATCGTCGAGGCCGCCGTCGCCGGGGAGCTCCAGGCGCTGCTGGTGGCCGGGGTCGAGGTCGCCGACCTGCCCGACCCCGCACGCGCGCGTACGGCGCTCGAAGAGGTGGGCTTCCTGGTCTCGCTGGAGCTGCGGCCCAGCGAGGTCACCGAGCGCGCCGACGTCGTCCTCCCGGTGGCCGCGGTCGCCGAGAAGCCGGGCGCGTTCCTCAACTGGGAGGGCAGGGTGCGGTTCTTCGAGGCCGCCCTCAAGCCGGACCAGATGACGCGCCGGCTGCCCCCGGGCGACCTGCGTGTCCTCCAGATGCTCGCGGACGCGATGGACGTCCACCTCGGACTGCCCGATCTGCGCACCACGCGCGCGGAGATCGACCGGCTCGGCGCCTGGGACGGGCAGCGGGCCGCGGAACCGAACGAGACCGGGGGAGCGCTGCCGAGGCCCGCCGCCGGGGAGGCCGTCCTCGCGGGGCACCGGCTCCTGCTCGACCAGGGCCGCCTCCAGGAGGGCGACTCGGCGCTCGCGGCGACGCGGCACGCGTCCCACGCGCGCGTGTCGGCCGCGACGGCCGCCGAGGCGGGCGTGAAGGACGGCGACGTCCTCGCGGTCACCGGCGCCGACGGGACGGTCGAACTGCCGCTGGCGGTCACCGAGATGCCCGACCGGGTGGTGTGGCTCCCGCTGAACTCGACGGGCGGGGGCGTCGCCTCGGACACCGGGGCCCGGCCCGGAACCCTCGTCCGCATCGGCCCGGCGACGCCCGCCGACGCCCCCAAGGAGGTGGAGGCATGAGCCCGTACCTCGCGGCGGAAGACCTCTCGATGTTCGGCCGTGACCCCTGGTGGCTGGTCGTCGTCAAGGCGGTGTTCTGTTTCGCGTTCCTGATGGTGACCGTGCTGTTCTCCATCGTCTGGGAGCGCAAGGTCGTCGCCTGGATGCAGCTGCGCGTCGGACCCAACCGGCACGGCCCCTGGGGCATGCTCCAGTCGCTCGCCGACGGCATCAAGCTGATGCTGAAGGAGGACGTCGTCGTCAAGCGCGCGGACAAGGTCGTCTACGTCCTCGCGCCGATCGTCGCCGCCATCCCCGCGTTCATGGCGATCGCGGTGATCCCCTTCGGCCCGGCCGGCAACGAGGTGTCGATCTTCGGGCACCGGACGACGATGCAGCTCACCGACCTGCCGATCGCGATGCTGTACATCCTCGCGGTCGCCTCGGTCGGCATCTACGGCATCGTCCTCGCGGGCTGGAGCTCCGGGTCGACGTACCCGCTGCTCGGCGGGCTGCGGTCGGCGGCGCAGATGATCTCGTACGAGATCGCGATGGGCGCCGCGTTCGCCTCGGTGTTCCTGTACTCGGGGTCGATGTCGACGTCGACGATCGTCGAACAGCAGAGCGACCGCTGGTACATCCTGCTGCTGCCGGTCTCGTTCATCCTGTACGTCGTCACGATGGTCGGCGAGACCAACCGCGCCCCCTTCGACATGCCGGAGTCCGAGGGCGACCTCGTGGGCGGCTTCAACACCGAGTACTCGTCGATCAAGTTCGCGCTGTTCATGCTCGCCGAGTACGTCAACATGGTGACCGTCTCGGCCGTCGCGACCACGCTGTTCCTGGGCGGCTGGCGGGCTCCCTGGCCGATCAGCGGCTTCTGGGAGGGCGCGAACCACGGCTGGTGGCCGATGCTCTGGTTCGTCGTCAAGGTGCAGCTCCTGCTGTTCTTCTTCATCTGGCTGCGCGGCACGCTGCCGCGCGTGCGCTACGACCAGCTGATGAAGCTCGGCTGGAAGGTGCTGCTGCCGGTCTCGATGGTCTGGCTGATGCTCGTCGCGACCATGCGGACCCTGCGCAACGAGAACTACGGCTTCACCGACATCGCCCTGTACGTCGCCGGCGGGCTGATCGCGGTCCTGCTGATCTCCTTCGTCGTGGACGTCTTCCGCGACAAGGCGAAGAAGGGTGCCGAACTCCCCGCCGAGCCGGTCGGGTTCGACCCGATGGCGGGCGGGTTCCCGGTGCCGCCGCTGCCCGGACAGGAGCTGCCGCCGGTGCCCCGGCGCCGGTCCCGCCAGGAGCGGGAGCTGATTGTCAGTGGTGGGGTCGATACTCAGAGTGACGGACCTCGTGACGGAAAGGAGGCGTCCGATGGCTGAGGAGCCCAAGGAGACCGCACCCGGTTTCCAGAACCCCGTCGCCGGCTTCGGCGTGACCTTCAAGGCCATGTTCAAGAAGCGGCTCACCGAGCAGTACCCGGAGCAGCAGAAGACCACCGCACCCCGGTTCCACGGACGGCATCAGCTCAACCGCCATCCGGACGGCCTGGAGAAGTGCGTCGGCTGCGAACTGTGCGCTTGGGCCTGCCCCGCCGACGCGATCTACGTCGAGGGCGCGGACAACACCGACGAGGAGCGCTACTCCCCGGGCGAGCGCTACGGCCGCGTCTACCAGATCAACTACGCCCGCTGCATCCTGTGCGGCCTGTGCATCGAGGCGTGTCCCACGCGCGCGCTGACGATGACCAACGAGTTCGAACTGGCCGACTCCAGCCGCGCGAACCTCATCTACACCAAGGAACAGCTCCTCGCGGGCCTCGACGACAACATGGTCGACACGCCGCACGCGATCTACCCCGGGACCGACGAACAGGACTACTACCGGGGTCTCGTGACCGAGGCCGCTCCCGGTACGGAACGCCAGGTCGCCGTCTCCAAGGGAGAGAAGCCCGAGGAAGAGGGGGTGGAGGCGTGAGCGCGCTAGCCGCCTACTCCACGTCCACCGGTGAGGCGTTCCAGTTCTGGACGCTCGGTACGGTCGCGGTGATCGGCGCCCTGTGCACCGTCTTCATGAAGCGGGCCGTCCACAGCGCGCTGTGCCTCGCCGGGACCATGATCATCCTCGCGGTGTTCTACCTCGCCAACGGCGCCTACTTCCTCGGCATCGTCCAGATCGTCGTCTACACCGGCGCGATCATGATGCTGTTCCTGTTCGTCGTCATGCTCGTCGGCGTCACCGCCGCCGACTCGCTGAAGGAGACCATCAAGGGGCAGCGCTGGCTCGCCCTGCTCAGCGGCCTCGGCTTCGGCATCCTGCTCGTCGGCGGCATCGGCAACGCCTCCCTGAGCGAGTTCAACGGCCTCGGCCAGGCGAACGCGAACGGCAACGTGGAGGGCCTCGCGACCCTCATCTTCACCAAGTACGTCTTCGCCTTCGAGATCACCGGCGCCCTGCTCATCACGGCCGCCGTCGGCGCCATGGTCCTCACCCACCGCGAGCGCACCGAACGCGCCATGACCCAGCGCGAGCTGGCCGAGAAGCGCGTCCGCGACGGCAAGCACCTCCCGCCGCTGCCCGCCCCCGGCGTGTACGCGCGGCACAACGCCGTCGACATCGCGGGCCTGCTCCCCGACGGCACGCCGTCCGAGCTGACCGTCAGCAAGACCCTGCGCGACCGCGGCCAGATCCGGGACGTGTCGACGGAGGCGATCGCCGACCTCAAGGCCCTCCAGCAGCGCTCCGAGGAACGCCTGGAGCGCGACGAGATCGAGCCGCCGCACTTCACGCGCAAGACCGAGCGCGAGGCAGAGGAGGCGTCGCAGTGAACCCGGTCAACTACCTGTACCTCGCCGCCCTGTTGTTCACGATCGGCGCGACGGGCGTCCTGATCCGGCGCAACGCCATCGTGGTCTTCATGTGCATCGAGCTGATGCTGAACGCCTG
Organism: Streptomyces sp. NPDC004539; assembly: GCF_040610055.1. Taxonomy (NCBI): domain Bacteria; kingdom Bacillati; phylum Actinomycetota; class Actinomycetes; order Kitasatosporales; family Streptomycetaceae; genus Streptomyces; species Streptomyces sp. NPDC004539. The sequence continues at coordinate 41,030 of NZ_JBEXLS010000008.1, forward strand.
CAACCTCGCGTTCGTCGCCTTCTCCCGGATGCACGGCAACCTCGACGGCCAGATCATCGCCTTCTTCACGATGGTCGTCGCCGCGGCGGAGGTCGTGGTCGGACTCGCGATCATCGTGTCGCTGTTCCGCTCCCGCCACTCGGCCTCGGTCGACGACGCCAGCCTGATGAAGCTGTAAGGGGTCGGAAGAAACGTGGAGAACCTCATCGCGCTGCTGATCGCGGCGCCCCTGCTCGGAGCGGCCGTGCTGCTCACCGGAGGCCGCCGGCTCGACGCCGTCGGCCACTGGATCGGCACGCTCCTGTCGGCCGTCTCCTTCGTGTTCGGCCTGATCCTCTTCGCGGACCTGCTCGGCAAGGACGCCGAGCACCGCACGCTCCACCAGCACCTGTTCAGCTGGATTCCCGTCGAGGGCTTCCAGGCGGACGTCGCGTTCCGCCTCGACCAGCTGTCCATGACGTTCGTCCTGCTGATCACGGGCGTCGGCTCGCTGATCCACCTGTACTCGATCGGGTACATGGAGCACGACGACCGGCGCCGCCGCTTCTTCGGCTACCTGAACCTGTTCCTCGCGGCGATGCTGATCCTGGTCCTCGCCGACAACTACCTCCTGCTGTACGTCGGCTGGGAGGGCGTGGGCCTCGCCTCGTTCCTGCTCATCGGGTTCTGGCAGCACAAGCCCAGCGCCGCGACCGCAGCGAAGAAGGCGTTCCTGGTCAACCGGGTCGGCGACATGGGCCTGTCGATCGCGATCATGCTGATGTTCACGACGTTCGGCACGTTCGCCTTCGGCCCGCTCCTCGGCACGCACACCGAACCGGGTGTCGCGGCCGACGCGAGCGAGGGCAAGCTCACCGCGATCGCCCTGATGCTGCTGCTCGCGGCCTGCGGCAAGTCCGCGCAGGTCCCGCTCCAGTCCTGGCTCGGGGACGCCATGGAGGGCCCGACGCCCGTGTCGGCGCTCATCCACGCGGCGACGATGGTCACCGCCGGCGTGTACCTGATCGTCCGCTCGGCGGCGGTCTTCGACGCCGCTCCGAACGCGCAGCTCGTCGTCACCATCGTCGGCGCGGTCACGCTGCTGTTCGGTGCGATCGTCGGTTGCGCGAAGGACGACATCAAGAAGGCCCTCGCCGGGTCGACGATGTCGCAGATCGGGTACATGATCCTGGCGGCCGGCCTCGGCCCCATCGGGTACGTCTACGCGATCATGCACCTCGTGACGCACGGCTTCTTCAAGGCCGGGCTCTTCCTCGGCGCCGGTTCGGTCATGCACGGCATGAACGACGAGGTCGACATGAGGAAGTACGGCGGCCTCAGGAAGTACATGCCGGTCACGTTCATCACGTTCGGCCTCGGCTACCTCGCGATCATCGGCTTCCCCGGCCTGTCCGGCTTCTTCTCCAAGGACAAGATCATCGAGGCGGCGTTCGCCAAGGGCGGCACCGAGGGCTGGATTCTCGGCGGCGCGGCCCTGCTGGGCGCCGCGATCACCGCGTACTACATGACGCGCGTGATGCTGATGACGTTCTTCGGCGAGAAGCGCTGGCAGCCCGACGCCGACGGCAACGAGCCGCACCCGCACGAGTCCCCGAGGTCCATGACGATCCCCATGATCGTGCTGGCCTTCGGCTCGGTCTTCGCGGGCGGCCTGTTCAGCGTCGGCGACCGCTTCCTGCACTGGCTGGAGCCGATCACCGGACACGACCACGGCGACGCCCCGATCAGCGCCGCGACGGTCACCTCGGCGACGGTCGCCGTCATGGTCGTCGGCGTCGCGGTCGCCTGGCTCCAGTACGGCCGCCGCCCGGTCCCGGCTGTCGCCCCGCGCGGGTCGCTGCTCACCCGGGCCGCCCGCCGCGACCTCCTCCAGGACGACTTCAACCACGTCGTCCTGGTCCGCGGCGGCGAGCACCTCACGCGCTCGCTGGTGTACGTCGACCACACCCTGGTGGACGGCGTCGTCAACGGCACCGCGGCCGGCTTCGGGGGGCTGTCCGGACGGCTGCGCCGCCTCCAGAACGGCTTCGCGCGCTCCTACGCGGTCTCGATGTTCGGCGGCGCGGCGGTCATCGTCGCCGCGACGCTGCTGATGAGGGCGGTCTGATACCGATGTCCTTTCCCCTGCTGACAGCGACGGCGGTGCTCCCCGCCGTCGGCGCGATCGCCACGGCGGCCGTACCGGCGGCGCGGCGCAACGCGGCGAAAGCGCTCGCGCTGCTGGTCTCGCTCGGCACGCTCGCCCTCGCGATCGCGATCCTGGTCCGCTTCGACCCCGACGGCGACCGCTACCAGCTCACCGAGTCCCACTCCTGGATCAAGGAGTTCGGCGTCCGGTACGAACTGGGCGTCGACGGCATCGCGGTGGCCCTCATCGCGCTCACCGCGCTCCTCATCCCGTTCATCATCCTGGCCGGCTGGAACGACGCCGACCCGCTGGAGACCGGCAGCAAGCGCTGGCGGCCCACCCAGGGCTTCTTCGCGCTGATCCTGGCCGTCGAGGCGATGGTGATCATCTCCTTCGAGGCCACCGACGTCTTCCTCTTCTACATCTTCTTCGAAGCGATGCTCATCCCGATGTACTTCCTCATCGGGGGCTTCGGGGACCGGGCGCACGAGCACGGCGAAGAGGCGGCGTCCACGCAACGGTCGTACGCGGCCGTCAAGTTCCTCCTCTACAACCTGGTCGGCGGCCTGATCATGCTGGCCGCCGTGATCGGCCTGTACGTCGTCGCCGGGAACTTCAGCCTCCAGGAGATCGCCGCCGCGCGGGCCAGCGGCTCGCTCGACATGGCGACCAACACGGAGCGCTGGCTGTTCCTCGGCTTCTTCTTCGCGTTCGCGGTCAAGGCCCCGCTGTGGCCGCTGCACACCTGGCTGCCGAACGCGATGGGCGAGGCCACGGCCCCGGTCGCGGTCCTCATCACGGCCGTCGTCGACAAGGTCGGCACGTTCGCGATGCTCCGCTTCTGTCTGCAACTCTTCCCGGAGGCGTCGAAATGGGCGACTCCGGTCATTCTCGTACTCGCCCTGATCAGCATCATCTACGGCGCCCTGCTCGCCGTCGGCCAGCGTGACATCAAGCGGCTGGTCGCGTACGCGTCGATCTCGCACTTCGGGTTCATCGTGCTCGGCATCTTCGCGATGACCAGCCAGGGCCAGTCCGGGGCGACGCTTTACATGGTCAACCACGGCATCTCGACGGCCGCCCTGATGCTCGTCGCCGGCTTCCTGATCTCCCGGCGCGGCTCGCGGCTCATCGCCGACTACGGCGGCGTCCAGAAGGTCGCCCCGGTGCTCGCCGGGACGTTCCTGATCGGCGGTCTCGCCACCCTGTCGCTGCCGGGCCTCGCGCCCTTCGTGAGCGAGTTCCTCGTGCTGGTCGGCGCGTTCGCGCGCTACCCGGTCGTCGGGATCATCGCCACCTTCGGGATCGTGCTCGCCGCGCTGTACACCCTCGTCCTCTACCAGCGGACGATGACCGGCCCGGTGAAGCCCGAGGTCGCGTCGATGCCCGACCTGAAGATGCGGGAGATCGCGGTCGTCACGCCGCTGATCGTCCTGCTGGTCGTGCTCGGCGTCTATCCCAAGCCGATCGCGGACGTCGTCAACCCGGCGGTCAAGCAGACCTTGTCCGACGTGCACAAGAAGGACCCCCAGCCCGAGGTGGAGGCGGCCAGGTGAGCGCAACTGTCGTCCACAGCCTGTGGACAACGGCGGCCGATCCGATCTCGAAGATCGACGCGCCGAAGATCGAATACGGGCAATTGTCGCCCACCCTGATCGTCGTGGGCGCGGCGGTCGTCGGGATTCTCGTCGAGGCGTTCGTGCCTCGGAAATCCCGCTACTACGCCCAGGTGTTCGTCTCCGTCGTCGCCCTGTGCGCCGCCTTCGCGGCGGTCGTCGCGCTCGCGGCGAAGGGGTACGGCACCACCCGCGCGGGGATCGTCGCCATGGGCGCCGTCGCCGTCGACGGACCGGCCCTCTTCCTCCAGGGCACGATCCTGCTGGCCGCCCTGGTCGGCCTGTTCACCTTCGCGGAGCGCCGCCTCGACCCCGAGGCGCACGGCAGCCCCGTCGACTCCTTCGCCGCGCAGGGCGCCTCCGTGCCCGGCAGCGACGGCGAGAAGGCCGCGGTCAAGGCCGGGTTCACGACCACCGAGGTCTTCCCGCTGCTGCTGTTCGCGGTCGCCGGGATGCTGGTCTTCCCGGCCGCCAACGACCTGCTGACGCTCTTCATCGCGCTGGAGGTCTTCTCCCTCCCGCTGTACCTGCTGTGCGCGCTCGCCCGGCGCAACCGGCTCATGTCGCAGGAAGCGGCCGTCAAGTACTTCCTGCTCGGCGCGTTCGCCTCCGCGTTCACCCTGTTCGGCATCGCCCTGCTCTACGGGTACGCCGGTTCGGTCTCCTACGGGACGATCGCGCAGGTCGTCGACGGCACCGTCAAGTCCGTCGACCCCGCGCTCGCCGACACCATGGGCAACGACGCGCTGCTCCTCATCGGCGCCGCGCTGCTGATCATGGGCCTGCTGTTCAAGGTCGGCGCCGTGCCGTTCCACATGTGGACGCCGGACGTCTACCAGGGCGCCCCGACGCCGGTCACCGGGTTCATGGCCGCCGCCACCAAGGTCGCCGCGTTCGGCGCGCTGCTGCGCATCCTGTACGTCGTCCTGCCGGGGCTGCGCTGGGACTGGCGGCCGGTCATGTGGGGGGTCGCGATCGTGACGATGCTGGGGGGCGCGATCGTCGCGATCACCCAGACCGACATCAAGCGGCTCCTCGCGTACTCGTCCATCGCGCACGCGGGGTTCATCCTCGCGGGTGTCATCGCGACCACGCCCGACGGGGTCTCGTCGGTGCTGTTCTACCTGGCCGCGTACTCCTTCGTGACGATCGGCGCGTTCGCGGTGGTGACGCTGGTGCGGGACGCCGGCGGCGAGGCCACGCACCTCTCCAAGTGGGCCGGGCTGGGGCGCCGTTCACCGCTGGTGGCGGCCGTCTTCGCCGTCTTCCTCCTCGCCTTCGCGGGCATCCCGCTGACCTCCGGGTTCGCCGGGAAGTTCGCGGTCTTCAAGGCGGCGGCCGAGGGGGGCGCCGCGCCGCTCGTCGTGGTCGGTGTGATCTCGTCGGCCATCGCCGCGTTCTTCTACATCCGGGTCATCGTCCTGATGTTCTTCAGCGAGCCGCGTCCGGACGGGCCGACGGTGGCCGTGCCGTCGCCGCTGACCATGGCCGCGATCGGGGTGGGGGTGGCGGTGACGCTCGTTCTGGGTGTCGCACCGCAGTACTTCCTGGACCTCGCCGGTCAGGCGGGGGTGTTCGTGCGCTGAGAGGCGTTCCGTACGGACGACGGCCCGGGGCCCCTTCCGAGGGGGTGCCGGGCCGTCGGTGTTCGCCGGGGGCGCGGGGGGTGTTCGCCGTGGGGGTTCGTGAAGCGGCCTGTGGATAACTCCGTGGCTGTCGGTGCGGGGCCCTATCGTGGAGGGCACGTGGAGGCAGTGGTTCAAGGGACGACGGGCGGGATCGGCGCGATGGCGGAGGCGGCAGAGGTGGCGGAAGCGGTGGCAGGGGCAGAGGCAGGGGAGAACGAGGCGCTCGCGACGCTGCACCGGGTGTTCGGGTACGACAGCTTCCGGGGCGAGCAGGCGGCGATCGTCGACCAGGTGATCGGCGGCGGTGACGCGGTCGTGCTGATGCCGACCGGCGGCGGGAAGTCGCTGTGCTACCAGATCCCCGCGCTGGTCAGACCGGGCACCGGGATCGTCGTCTCACCGCTCATCGCGCTCATGCAGGACCAGGTGGACGCGCTGCGCGCGGTCGGCGTGCGGGCCGGGTTCGTCAACTCCACCCAGGACTTCGACGAACGCCGCCTGGTCGAGGCGGAGTACGCCGCCGGCGAGCTGGACCTGCTCTACCTCGCCCCCGAGCGGCTGCGCCTGGAGAGCACGCTGGAGCTGCTCTCGCGCGGCAAGATCGCCCTCTTCGCGATCGACGAGGCGCACTGCGTCTCCCAGTGGGGCCACGACTTCCGCCCCGACTACCTGGCCCTCTCCCTCCTCGGCGAACGCTGGCCGGACGTCCCGCGCATCGCCCTGACGGCGACGGCCACGGACGCGACGCACCGGGAGATCGTCGAGCGCCTCGGCATGCCGGCCGCCCGGCACTTCGTCGCCAGCTTCGACCGCCCCAACATCCAGTACCGGATCGTCCCCAAGGCCGACCCCAAGAAGCAGCTCCTGTCCTTCCTGCGCGAGGAGCACGCGGGAGACGCCGGCATCGTCTACTGCCTCTCGCGCAACTCGGTCGAGAAGACCGCCGAGTTCCTCACGGCCAACGGCATCGCGGCCGTCCCGTACCACGCGGGCCTCGACGCGGGCACCCGCGCCAGGCACCAGTCCCGCTTCCTGCGCGAGGAGGGGCTGACGGTCGTCGCGACGATCGCCTTCGGCATGGGCATCGACAAGCCGGACGTCCGCTTCGTCGCCCACCTCGACCTGCCGAAGTCCGTCGAGGGGTACTACCAGGAGACGGGCCGCGCGGGGCGCGACGGCCAGCCGTCCACGGCCTGGATGGCGTACGGCCTGAACGACGTCATCCAGCAGCGCAAGCTGATCCAGTCCGGCGAGGGGGACGAGGCGTTCCGGCGCCGCGCGCAGTCCCATCTCGACGCGATGCTCGCGCTCTGCGAGACCGCCCAGTGCCGGCGCGGCCAGCTCCTCACCTACTTCGGGCAGACGCCCGACGCGGCGGGCTGCGGCAACTGCGACACGTGCCTGACCCCGCCGGAGACGTGGGACGGCACGGTCGCCGCGCAGAAGGCCCTCTCCACCGTCGTCCGCCTCCAGCGCGAGCGGGGGCAGAAGTTCGGGGCCGTCCAGATCATCGACATCCTCCTCGGCAAGCGCAGCGCCAAGGTCATCCAGTTCGACCACGACCAGCTCTCCGTCTTCGGCATCGGCCAGGACCTCTCCGACGGCGAATGGCGAGGCGTCATCCGCCAGTTGCTCGCGCAGGGGCTGCTCGCGGTCGAGGGGGAGTACGGGACGCTGGTGCTGACCGAGGCCAGCGGGACCGTGCTGCGGCGCGAGCGGGACGTGCCGCTGCGCAAGGAGCCGAAGCGGGCGCCCACGGCGAAGACCTCGTCCCCGTCCGGCAGGAGCGGCAAGTCCAAGGCGCCCGTCGTGGAACTTTCCGCCCAGCTCCAGCCCGCGTTCGAGGCGCTGCGCGCGTGGCGGGCCGAGCAGGCGCGGGAGCAGGGCGTTCCGGCGTACGTCATCTTCCACGACGCGACGCTGCGGGAGATCGTCTCCGTGTGGCCGTCGTCCGTGCGGGATCTGGCGGGGATCAGCGGGGTGGGGGAGAAGAAGCTCGCGACCTATGGGGAAGGGGTGGTGGCGGCTCTGGCGGAGCTGGGGGAGGCGCCGGAGGGTGCGGGGGGAGCGGGGGCTTCGGCGGGCGGTGCCGGGGGTGGTGGCCTGAGTGGTGCCGGGGGTGGTTCCGGCACCGGTGGCGGGTTCGGCGGCGGGTCCACTTCGGGCGGCGGCTCGGGGAGGAGCGCGGCTTCGAGGGGCGGTTCGGGGTCGCGAGGCGGTTCGGGGTCGGCGGCGGGAGCTGGGAGCGCGGGCGCGGGGAGTGCCGGGGCCACTGGGGGCGACGACCTCTGGGGCGAGGTGGAGGAGGAGCCGGACTGGACGTAGGGCGGGGGGAGTTCGGGGGCCGCGCCATACCGGTGCCCTCGGCTCTCGGCCCCGCCGACGTCCTGGGCTCCCGGTCACATCAACGTCCGCGACTTCCAGCTCACGCCGATGCCCTCGGCTCCCGGCCCACGTGAACGCTCGCGACCCCGCTCCACGCCGACGCCCTCGGCTCCCAGCTACGCCGATGCCCTCGCCCCGTGCTCAGGCCGATGCCCTCGCCCCGTGCTCACGTCAACGCCCGCGACCCCGTTCCAGGCCAACGCCCGCGACCCCGCTCCCCGCCAACGCCCGTGCCCCCGGCTCAGGCCAACGCCCTCAACCCCGGTGCGAACAGGATCAGCAGCGGCAGCAACGGCACCAGCGCCGCCACCGTCGTCGTCAGGGCCCGGTGCCGGCGCAGGAGGCGTGGGGGCGGCTGGAGGAGGCGGTCGACGCGTTCGCCGAGGAGGCGGTTGCTGGAGGCGCAGGACAGGACGCCCCGGTGCTGGTTCAGTTCGATCAGGGCCAGCGCGGTGGTGAGGTGGCCGCAGCGGCGGGACGCGGCGTCGTCGGCGGCGAGTTCGACCAGGCGGTGGGTCTGGTCGCAGAAGTGGGAGAAGAGGGGGACGCGCGGGAAGCCGGTCGCGAGCGCCGTCGAGAGGTGCAGCAGCCAGTCGTGGCGCGCGCGGGCGTGCCCCTTCTCGTGGGCGAGGACGGCGTCGAGCTGATGCGCGGTGAGCCGGTTCAGCGCGCCGGTCGTGACGATCAGCTGAGGCGGGCTGCCGGGCAGCCACCAGGCGTCCGGGTACTCGTCCTCAAGGACCAGCAGGGGCCCGCGCGCCGACGGCAGCCCCGCCGGCAGATCCGGCGCCCGCTCCCGCAGCAGCGCCCGCTCCCGCACCCGGCGCCGCCGCGCCTCGACCACCTCGCGCCCCAGCATCGCCGTCGTCCAGGCGGCCCCGCACGCCAGCAGCAGCGTCAGGACGACCGTCCACACCGGCGCGGCCGACAGGTCGTACGCCTCCGTCACCTCCCGGGGCGCGGGCGCGAAGAGCTGCGTACGGACCGTGTGGAAGACGGCCGCGACGCCCAGCGTCAGCGCCGTCACGCAGCACAGCAGCACCGTCGCCACCAGGCACTGCCACACCCACAGCCCCACCACCGGCTCCCGCTCCGGCCACCGCGCCCGCGTCAGCGCGCGCGGCACCGGCAGGGCGGCCGTCAGTCCGACGGCACTCAGGAGCAGCAGACAGAAGGTCATCCCACGGTTTCCGGATTCTGCTCGGGCGACGAAGCGGCGGGGCGTGCACGACGGGCCGACGGGAGCCGTCCCGGCCTGCGGTGCGTGGAGCCTGTGGTGCGTGCGGCTGTGGTGCGTGAGGCTGTGTGGTGCGTGGAGCGCGCGGGCGGTGTCGGCGGCCGGCGTCCCCCACCGGCCCGGCCGGTCCCCGGCCGTACCACCCCTCCGCCGCAAGTATGACCGCGCACCCCCGGCACCGTCAGCCCTTCGGCCGGCCATCCCGGCCCTGAGGACGGCCGCCACCGCGCGCGGGCGCCCCACCCCGGACGGCGGGGCCCGCGCCCACATGGTCCACAACCGCCCAGTCGGCGCACCAGGGTAGTTTCGGTGGGATACGGGAAGTTATCCACAGGCTGGGACGCAATCTTGACGGAGCGGTGCGAACGGGGAGACTCTGGGCGGGTGCTGGAGGGCCTCGGGGAGGGGGCTCTCGCCGGGCGCATCTGGGGGGCGGATGGCCGAAGGGGAGGCCGGCCTGGGGTCGGCGCGTCGTGGCGTACGGCCGAGCGGGACCGGGGAGACGGACCGGCTCGCGCGGCTGGAAGCCACGATGCGCGGCAGACTCGGCCGGGAATGCGTGTACGTCCCGTCGTGCCGGTTCGGGCTGTACGTGGCGCTGCGCCACTGGTGCCCGCCCGGCGGACGGGTCCTGATGTCGCCGGTCAACGACGACGTGATCTTCTTCGTGGTGCTCGCGGCGGGCCTGAGACCCGTCCAGGCCCCGTTACGGCCGCTGGACGCCGCGATCGACGTCGACGCCGTCCCGGACACCACCTGGGGCACCCTGTCCGCCGTCCTCACGACGAACCTGTACGGCAACCCGGACGACAGCCCGCGCCTGCGCGCGAAGTGCGACGCCCTGGGCATCCCGCTCTTCGAGGACGGGGCGCACGCGATCGGCAGCGAGACCGGCGGCAGGCCGGTCGGCGCGTGGGGCGACGCCTCGGTGTTCAGCCTGTCCAAGCACGTCGGCGCGAAGGCGGGCGGCTTCCTCGCCTGCGCGGATTCCGGTCTGCGCGACGCCCTGGAGAAGGCCCGCGAGGACCTGCTGCTCCCCGCGCGGACCACGGCCGAACTGGCGTACACCGTACGGCCGTACGCCGAGGCCGCCGTCCGCGGGCTGGGCCTGCGGAAGGCTGCCTGGGCGACCCTCAGGCTCCTCGGGAGGATGGAGCGCGAGGAGATCCGGATGCCGCTGCGCGCGGCGGAACTCGCCCGTGCCGTCCAGGGCCTCGACGCGTACGACCCCTGGGTCCGCGTCGACATGCACGACTACCGCCTGCGCGCCGGCACCCGCCGCCTCGCGCGCGTGGGCCGCAAGCTGGACCGGCTGGACGGCGTCCTGACGGCCTGCCGGGAAGGCACCGAACGCCTTCTCGCGACGCCCTGGGCCCGCGCGCACGGCGACGGGCCGCCGCAACCCCTGTTCCGCGTCCCCCTGTTCGTCGAGGACCGGGACGCCGCACGGGAGGCGCTCGCGCGCCGGGGGATCGTCGTCGGCTACCTGTACGACCCGCCGCTGGACGACTACGCGGGCGCCGACTTCACCGACGTCTCCCCGGACCCCACCGGCGCCCGCTGGTTCGCCCGGCACGCCCTGCCGGTCGACCCGCTCCGCGCGCGCGAGGTGATCGAGGCGCTGGGGGCGGCGGGGGTACGGCCGGCGGACGGGCCGGGCGCGGGGCCGGCGGGCGGAGAGGGTCCACGGCCAGAGGGTCCACGGCCGGTGGACGGGCCGGGGCCGTGGCCGGCGGGCGGGCTTCCCGGAGGCGGCCGGCCGTGACGGACACGCAGGAACGCGAGGCGGTCGCCGCGCGGCGGGAGCCGGACGGCGAACCCGCGCGCGGGGGCCCCGACTCGCTCTTCAGGAACGCCTACTTCCTGATGCTCAGCACCGGCGTCTCCGCCGTCCTCGGGCTCGGGTTCTGGCTGGTCGCCGCCCGCTACTACTCCGAGGAGGCCGTCGGACAGGGCTCCGCCGCCATCGCCGCGATGCGGCTGCTCGCCAGCATCACCGCGACGACGATGATCGGCGCCGTCGTCCGGTTCGTCCCGCGTGCCGGACGCGCGACCGGCTCGCTCGTGTGGCGCGCGTACGCGGCGAGTTCGGTGGTCGTCGCGATCGCCGCCGTCGTCTTCCTGCTGACGCTCGACCTGTGGGGCGACTCGTACGCGCCGCTCGGGACGCCCGCCGCGGGCGCCGCGTTCGTCGTCGCGTGCGTGGCGTGGGCGCTGCTGACGCTCCAGGACGGGGTGCTGACGGGGCTGCGCAAGGCGCTGTGGGTGCCGGTCGGTAACGCCGTGTTCTCCGTCGGCAAGCTCATCCTGCTCGCCGCGTTCGCGACCGCGCTGCCCGCGCTCGGCATCTTCGTCTCCTGGGCCGCCGCCATCGCCTTCTCCACGCTGCCGCTCGGCTGGCTGATCTTCCGCCGACTGATCCCGCGCCAGCAGGCCGCCGACCGGCACGTCGAGCCGCCCCGGCTGCGGGAGATGGGCCGCTTCCTCGCGGGCGACTCGCTGGGCGCGCTGTTCAGCCTCGCGATGATCAACCTGCTGCCGGTGATGGTCGCGGTGCGGTTCAGCGCCGCGGAGAACGGTTACTTCTACGTCGCCTACACCGTCGGCGGGACGATGGAGTTCATGGCCATCAACATGGCCTCCTCCCTCACCGCCCACGCCTCCCACGACCCCCGCCATCTCGCCGACGGGGTCCGGGGCGCGCTGCGCCGGATGACGCTGCTTCTCGTACCCGTAGTACTCGTGCTGGTCGCGTTCGCCCCGCAGATCCTCACGCCGTTCGACGAGGACTACGCCGAGCACGGGACCACGGTGCTCCGGCTGCTGGCCCTCGGTGCGCTGCCGCGGGTCGTCGTCGAGCTGTACATCGGGGTACTACGGGTACAGGGGCGCACGGGGATGCTGGCCGCGCTCCAGGGGGCGATGTGCACGCTGGTGCTGGGGAGCGCGGCCGTGCTCTTCGGGAGTGCGGGGATCGCGGGGGCCGGGTGGGCGGTGCTGCTCGGGATGACGCTGATCGCGGTGTTCTCGGTGGTGGGGCTGCGGTCCGCGTTGCGGCCGGGGGCGGCGGGGGGTGAGCGGGCCGGGGCCTCGGAGGGGGGCGGGCTCGCGGGCCCGGGTGCGCGCGCCGGCCGGGGCGGGCTCGCCGGCCGGGGTGGGCTCGCGGGGGGCGGTTCCTCGGATGCGGGGCGGTCCTCGGGGGCCGGCGGTGCCCCGGTTCCGGTTCCGGGGGGTTCCGCGGTGGCCGACGGGCCCGCGCATCGGCTGGGTGCCGCGGCCGGGTACGGGGCGAGCGCCGGGTACGGGCCGAGCTGGGCGCGGCGGGCCGCCGTCGCGGACGAGGACACCGTGCCGTTGTTCATCGGGCGGCCGGGGTTCGAGCGGGAGGCGCTGGAGGCGGACACGCTGGCCGTGATCGTCCGGCCTCGGGGGGCACGGGCGGGCGAGGGGGCCGGGGCCGGTGACGGGGGGTACGGGGTCTCCGGGGGGTCTCCGGGTTCGTTCTCCGAGCTGTCGTCGGGGGCGTCCTCCGAGTCCTCCTCGGGGCCGGTGGGGGGTGTGCCTCTCAAGGGGGACGGCGAAGGGGACGGCCAAGGGGGTGGCGTAGGGGGCGCCGTGAGGGGCGGGGCCGAACCGGCGTACGCGGCGCGGGGGTTGTGGTCGGAGGCCGGGCAGCGGTGGTTGCGGGGCGGGGTGTGGGCGGGGCTGGTGGCCGCCGTCGTGGGGTTCGTGGTGGGGGTGTGGGAGCTGCCGTGGCTGCGGTACTTGAGTACTACGGGTATGACGGGGTCTACGGGTATGACGGGGACGATTCCGTCGTCCGGGTCCGTCACCGGGCGGGCGATGCTCGACGCGCTGCCGGTGACGGCCCTCGTCGCGGGGCTCGTACTCCTTCTGCTGTACGTCGTCTCGGTGACGCTCTGTCTGCGGCGTGACCCGTGGCTGCCGGGGACGGTGCTCGGCGCGGTGGTGCTCGCGCTGTACGCCGTACCGGTCTCGCTGGGACGGGAACCGGAGGCGGTCGGCGGGACGTTCTATACGGAAACGGCGCGATTCCTCGCGGAGGCGATGGGGCTCGCCGGCCCCGAGCCGCTGCTCAGATGGGCGCCGCCGGTCTGCCAACTCCTGTGTCTCGTCGCGCTGTCGCAGGTCCTCGCCCGGCTGGGGGAGCGGCTGCGACTGCCGTGGACGGCGCGCTGGGGGCTCCTGTATCTCGCCGCCCTGGGGGGCTGGGCGTGGCGAGAGCCGCTCGCGCCCGTGGCGCCGCCGTCCCTCGCCGCCGTCTTCCTCCTCGCCCTGCTCCTCTCGCTCCACCGGGCACCACCGTCCACCGACACCGACCACACCTGACCAACGCCGAACGCCAGGGGGGAACCGTCGTGCGTCCGCCGATCCACAGAACCGAACCAGAACCCGACCGGGGCTCCCAGAGCGCCGAGTCGTCATCACCGAGGACCGACTCGTCCCCGGCGCCGGGATCGGGCCCCGAGGAGCGGGGGGCCGGCGTGCCCGAGGGGACGCGGAGGCTCTGGGGTGCCGGGAGCGGGCGGGGCGGCGGGGTGCCGGGGGGCGCCGGGGAGCCGGTCGCGCAGGCGGCCGTGGAGGGCGGGCGGGCGCGGGTCGTCCGGTGGCCCGAGGCCGCGGGGCAGTCGGGGGCGGGGGAGCGGTCCGGGACGGGGGAACGGTCCGGGGTGGAGGGGCAGTTGGCGGCGGGGGCCGTGGGGCGGTGGGTCGCGGGGGGTTCCGGGGGCGTGGACGGCGGGGGCGTGGGACTTGCGGGGGAGCCGGTGTCGTCCGAGGGGGGACCCGTAGGTCCCTCGGGGGATACGGCGTCGTACCCCGTAAGTCCCTCAGGGGGTACGACACCCCCCGCGCCGAACCCCGGAGGTCCCCTAGGGGTGGCCGCCCCCGGCACCGCCCTCGCCGACCCTCCCGCCCCCCTCGCCGAGGACCCGGTGACCGATCTCGCCGACCTCCCGCCCGCGCGCCCCTGGTACCACTCGGCGCTGTGGCCGGCGGCGGGGCTGGTGGGGGCGCTGGGGCTGTGGGCGTACGCCGTGCGGCACACGGACGTCAGCGGGCTGGACGACTTCGGGCTGGTCACGGCGCTGCATCCGACGTTCTGGGCCGGACTCGTCGTGCTGACCGCGGGGTTCTGGTCCACGCTGGTCAACTCCGGCCGCAGGCACCCGGCCTGGGCGCCCGCCTATGTCGTCGGCCTCCTCGTGATGGAGCGGGCGACGCAGGCGGTGCTGTACCCGACCCCCCTGTACGCGTGGGCGTGGAAACACGACGCGGTGATCGACCACCTCCTCACCGCCGGCCGCCTCCAGGGCTCGGACGCCCTCGGGGACATGGCCGTCTACGACCAGTGGCCCGGCTTCTTCGCCGCGCAGGCCACCCTCGTACGCCTCCTCGGCGTCGACTCGGCCGCCCAGTTCATGGCGTGGTGGCCCCTCGTCTCCAGCCTGCTCCTCCTGCTCCCCCTGCTGCTGATCTTCCGCACGTTCACCGAGGACAGGCGGCTGGTCTGGACGGCGGTATGGCTCTTCTGCATAGCCAACTGGGTGGGCCAGGACTACTTCTCCCCCCAGTCCGTCGCCTTCGCGCTCCACCTGGGGGTCCTCGCCGTAGTACTCCGGAGGTACGCCACCCCCCGTACCCCCGACGACCACCCCCGCGCCGCCGTGTGGACCGTCGTCCTCACCCTCCTCGTCGTCGCGATCGTCATCTCCCACCAGCTCACCCCGGGCATGCTGGTGATCTCCCTGGCGGTCCTCTTCTTCGCCCGCCGCTACCGCGACAAGATGCCGCTCGTCACCACGGTCGTCATCTTCCTCGCCTGGTGCCTCACCGCCGCCCTGCCCTTCCTCTCCGCGACGATGCCCGACATGCTCCGCTCGGTCGGCGACATCGGCGGCAACGTCGAGACGGGCTACGGCGCCACCCCCACCGGCACCGGCGCGATCGCGACCTCCTGGGCCGCCCGCCTCCTGTCGGCGTCGGTCATCCTGCTCGCCGCGTTCGGCGCCTGGCGCCAACCGGTCCTGCGCCACCGGGCGTTCCCGCTCCTCCTGCTCGCCGTCGCCCCGCTCCCGATGTTCGCGGCGAGCAGCTACGGCAGCGAGATGATCTTCCGCGTCCTGATGTTCATGCTCCCCGGCGCCGCGTTCTTCGCGGCGGCGGCCCTCATGCCCCAGGTCCGCACCCTCACCGCCACGGAACTCAACCCCCGTGCGACACAACGCCGTTACACCTGGCTCCCGCTCGCGGCCCTGCTCGCCGGCACCCTCGCGTTCGTCCCGAGCTACTCCGGCAAGGACCGCATCAGCTACTTCCCGCCCGCCGAGGTCCACCTCCTCCAGCAGGTCTTCGACCGCGCCCCGGACGGCTCCCTCGTCGTCGCCGCCGACCGCAACTACCCGCTGGCGTACGAGGATTACTGGCGCGTCGACCACTACTGGTTCCTCGACGACTCCCGCGCCCACGTCCAGAAGATCCTCGCGGACCCCGCCGCGACGCTCGCGAGCGACATGTCCGCCGTGGACTCCCCGGCCCGCGCCTATCTGGTCCTCACCCAGGGCCAGTACGCCGACTCGGAGATGAACGGCCTCCTCACGAAAGCCCAGTTGGACCGCATCCGCACCTCCGTCGCCGCGTCACCTCTCTTCGAACGGGTGGCCGCCAACGACGCGGGGGTCGCGTACGTGCTGAAGGAGACGGCCCGATGACCCCGCAGGAACTCGCCGTCCGCTCGGCGGCCCCGCTCGCCGGCTGGCTCGCCGTCAGCTCCCTCGCGCTGCCCGGCGGTTCGCCCCTCAGAGGCGCCGCCGTCGTGCTGTTCCTGGCGGCGGGGCCGGGCGCGGCCCTGGTCAGAATCTGCGGGCCCGCGCTCGCGGCGCGGCCCGCCGAGGGCCCCGTCGAACGCCGGGACCCGGCCTTCGAACGCCACTCCGACCTGCTGGAGCGGCTGATGCTGACCGTCTTCGTGAGCGTGTCCGCCGCCCTGATCGTCGGGACGGTGTTCATCGCCACACACGCCTTCAGCGCGCAGCGCGTCCTGCTCACGCTCACGCTGCTGACCACCGTCGCGGCGTTCTGCCCGCGTCTGCGCGCCTCCCCGCCGAGGACTGCGAAAGGTACTGCCCTGTGAGGTGGCTCCACCGTTTACGACATCCCCTCCGACGCCACGAGTACCGCCCGGGTATCACGGGACAGCGCACCCCCGGCTCCCGTACGCCCGCACCCCGCGACACCCGTAGTACCCGTAGTACCTCGGCCCCTCACGGACGCCACCGGGGACGGCGCAACCCCCGCCCCCGGCGCCTCGCGCTCACCGCCGCCCTCACCGCCTGCGTCAGCCTCACCGCCGTACTCCTCCTGCGGGACCACTCCTCCGACGACAAGGACTGGGGCGGCTCCCGCCCCTCCACGCAGGGCGGCCGGTGCGCTCCGACGGCCCTGCTGGAACCGCCCTGCGGCGCCTGGTTCGGGGCGTTCGTGCCGCACGCGAAGGACGACCTGCCCGAGAAGGTGAAGGCGTACGAGAGGCAGATCGGCCGCCCCCTCGACATCGTCTACACCTACCACGACATGTCCCTGCCCCAAGGGGAGCGCAGGGAAGGGCAGTTGCTCACCGACGAGGAACGCCGGGTCGGCAAGGACCGCCTCCTGCTGCTCTCCTGGGAGAGCAAGGTGTGGGGCGGTACGGCGGCCCAGCAGCCCACGTGGAAACAGATCGCGGCGGGCGACCTCGACGAGTCCGTCATCGACGTCCAGGCCGAACGCCTCAAGTCGTACGGGAAGAAGGTCTTCCTCTCCTTCGACCTGGAGATGGACACCCGTACCCCGGCCAGCGGAACTCCCGAGGACTACGTACGGGCCTACCGGCACATCCACGACCGGTTCCGGGAACTCGGCGTCACCAACGTCGTGTGGACCTGGATCACCACCGGGTACCTCGGCCACGCCGACCTCATCAAGCGGATGTACCCGGGCGACGACTACGTCGACTGGGTCGCCTACAACCAGTACAACTACTACCAGTGCCACAAGGCCGGCTGGCTCTCCTTCGCCCAGACCCAGCAGGCCACGCACGACTGGGTGCGCGCGAACATCTCCGACGAGAAACCGCTGATGCTCTCCGAGTTCGGCACCGCGAACGACCCGACCCGCCCCGGCCGCCAGGCCGACTGGTACGCCCAGGTCCCCTCGGTCCTCAAGAAGCTGACCGGCGTCAAGGCGGCCCTCCAGTGGAACTACCGTGACCCCGGCCCGCACTGCGACCTCGCCGTGGCCAACTCCCGGGCATGGTCGAGCCTGCGCAAGGCCGTCTCGGACCCGTACCTGAACCAGCCCCTGAAGTGAGCCGAGGCAAGCGGTACGGGGGGGAGCGGCACGGGGGGAGCGGTACGGGAGGGGTACGGGACATCCCCTGGTACCTGAGAGGTACGGGAGGTCCCTTGATACCTGAGGGGTACGGGATCTCCCGTACCCCTCCTCACCACCCCCGCGCACTCACCCCGCGAACACAGGCCCCCGCACCGCCGCCCGCCCCCTCCGGTACCACCGCCACGCCACCGTCCGGGGCGCGTCCCGGTACGGAGCGACTCGCGCCCCCCTGCCCGAGAGCCAGTCCCGGACGTCCCCGACGGTATGGGTCCGCCGCACGATCAGCCGCGCGATGCGGTGCGTCTCGTCCCGCTCCGAACTGAGCGCGTGCCGTACGGCGGTCGCGGTCTCGTACCCCGCCGCCGCGGCCATCCGCCGCACCCGGCGGTCGTTGTAGCCGTGGGGGTACGCCAGATGGCGGACGTGATGCCCGAGGGTGTCCTCCAACACCGCCCGGGAGTGCCGCAGTTCGTGCGCGAGGTCCCGGGGCGCGAGCGTGTCGAGCTGCGCGTGCGTGACGGTGTGGCTGCCGATCTCCATGCCGGCCCGCTCCAGCTCCACGACCCCGCCCAGCGGCATCATCGGCGCGGGCGGCAACAGGCTGCGCTCTCCCGGGGTGATGGCCCCGGTCGTGAGGTACGCGGTCGCGGTGAGCCCTCGCGAGAACACCGCCTCGGCGGTCGGCCCCGGCAGGTCCGCGAACCCGTCGTCGAACGTCAGCAGCACCGGTCTCGGCGGCAACTCCGCCCGCCCGGCCAGGAATTCGGCGAGGGCACTGATCGTGACCGGGGTCCGGCCGCTGTCGACGACCGCGTCGAGATGCGCCCCGAACAGCTTCGGCGACACCGTGAACTCCGCGATCCAGTCCGGGGGTTCGTCCATCACGGCGTGATACAGGAACACGGGTATGACACCCTCGCCGCCGCTCACCGCGCCCCTCCCCGAGCCCCGCGCAGCGCCCACCGCGCCCGCAGATAACCGACCGGACCGTAGAGCATCCCGCGCCGCTGGAGCCGCGAGAGCCGACGCGGCCACGGATGGTCCCGAACCCCGTGCTTCCCGGGCCCGACAGGAACCGGCCGCGCCCCCGAGAGCGCCCCTGAGGGCACCCCCGACAACGCTCCCGGCGCCCCTGCCAACGCCTCCGGCACCGCCCCTGACGACACCCCCGAGGACCCCCCGGAGCGCACCCCCGAGCCATCCCCGGGAGACGCCCCCGCCCCGCCGCCCTCGACCGGCACCCCCCGCCCCGACGCCCGCTCCACCGCGGCCACTTCCCCCGCCCCTTCCGGCTCCCGCCGAGCCGTCAACTCCCGTGCGTAGGCGACTCCTTTGGGCAGCCGTGCGAGGAACGCCGGCAGCAGACCGGGGCTGTTGACCAGGACCGCCGTCAGATACGCGCCCAGCCCCGCCCCGTACCCGTACGCCTGTGTCTCCAGGTCCCGCCAGGTCTCCCGGTGGTGGTGCCAGACGACGGCGTACGGCGTGTAGTGCAGCCGGTACCCGAGAGCCAGGACCCTGACGAAGCCGTACAGGTCGTCGCCCCCGCGCGCCAGGGTCCCGGCCCCGGTCGCCGGGTCGAACCCGCCTGCCTCCCGTAGTACTCCGGTACGGAACGCCATGCTGGCCCCCGACCCGAACCGCCCGGCGGTGAAGGGGAACAGGGGCTGGTCGGCGGGCGGTTCGGCGGGGTCGTACGTCCTCGGCGCGAACCCCTTCGAGAAGCCGCCGTGGCTCTCCAGGAGGACCTGGGCCGGGGTGCCCAGCCGGGCCGGGAGGATCAGCCCCGTCGCGCAGCCGAGCCCCGGGTCCGAGGCGAACGGCGAGGTCAGCTCGGTGAGCCAGCGAGGATCGGCGACGACGTCGTCGTCCGTGAACGCGACGACCTCCCCGCGTGCCACGGCCACCCCCCGGTTGTGCGCGACCGCGAGCCCCGGCACCGGCTCGCACACGTACCTCACCCGCTCGGCGTACTTCTCCCGTATCAGCTCCCGCGTCGCCTCCGTCACCGGCGCGTTGTCCACCACCACGATCTCGAACCGCGGATGATCCTGCGCCAGCATCGAATCGAGCGCGTGCACCAGCTTCCCGGCCCGCTCACGGGTGGCGATGACGACGGTGGTGTACGGCGGCGGGGCGGGCGGGGAGCCGTACGGCGGTGAACCGGCGTACGGAGAGGGGGAGTCGGCGACGAGCCGCTCCGCCAGTTCCGTGAGCACCGCCTTCGGGTCCGCCCCCTCCGGGATCTCCCCGAGGACCGTGCCCACCGGGCGCCCCTCCCGGCGGACCAGGGCGAACACCGGCCCCGAGGCCACGGGCGGACTGCCCGGCCCCGGTCTCAGGGTCACCCCTGAACCGGCCCCTGAAGCGGCTCCTGAGGCGACCCCCGGTCCGGCCCCCGCCCCGGCCTCCGTGCCGGTCAGGTCCACCTCGGCGATCTGGACGGGCCGCACGGCGAGGAACCGCCGTATCTCGGCCCGTACCTGAGACGTACGGGTCGTACGGGACATGAACCCCCCTGATGTTCGGAGACACCTGCCAGGCGTCCCTGTCAGGCACCCTTCTTGTCGAACCCCCCGGCTGATCCCTCGGCCGATCCCCCGGTCGCCCCTCCGGCAGACCCCCCGGCCGACCCTCCACCGGCCCCGCCCCGCAGCCGCCCGGCACCCTTCAGCACCCGCGCGGCGGTGCTCGCGAGCCGTGGGCGCCCGCGCACGAAGTGGTGTGCCCGGCGCGAGGGTTCCCGGCTCAGCCAGTACAGCGCCGACCCCATCCCCGGCCGCGTCCACGCCCCCTCGTACACGGGGATCTCCCCGGTCCTCAGCGCGTCCTTGTACTCGGCGGCGCCCCGCCCGAGGTCGAGCGTGCCGATCCCCTCGGCCGCCGCCGCCTCGGCCATCCGCAGATGCAGCACGAGCCCCGGCGAGAACTTCGCGAACTCCGTGTCGTACGACGGGAACCAGCAGGCCAGCACGGTCGACGAGCGCAGCCCGAAATGCGCGGCGACGGGGCGCTCACCGGCGTACAGGACCGAGAGCGTGCCGGCGCACTCCGGGGCGCGCGTCTGCGCGAGCAGCCCGACCAGGCGGGTGATCCACTCCTGCGCGAACCGGTCGCGGCGGCCGGTGCGGCGGTACTGCGCGGACTTCCAGGCCATGAGCGCGCGCAGCGCGGCCGGGTCCCGCTCGTCGAACACGAACCTCAACTCGCCCGCCTGGCGGCCCAGTTTGCGTTCCTTCGCCAGTGTCGTCCGCAGGAACTTCGGCGACTGGCCGTGCAGCACCGACTCGTAGGTCTCGTAGCCCTTCTCGACGTCGATGACATAGGCCGGGTACTCGGCGGCGGCGTGCGGGACGAACAGGGCCTGTTCCGCCTCCAGGTTGTCGAAGGCGAAGCTCGACAGGGCGCAGGCCCGCATCAACTCGGCGGTGTCCAGGCCGAGTCCGGGCGCCAGGATCGCGCCCTGGGCGTCCGAGACGCCGTGCGCGAGGGCCTGGCCCATACCGAGCGGACCGCGCTCGTGGGGGAGGAACCCGACGGGTTCACGCCCCTCGTACACCACCGCGACCCGCGCACGCGCCCGTACGCGCCCCACGGCCTCGACGAACTCCGGTTCCATGAACGGATTGCGCGGGGCCGGCGACACGGCGCGCAGCGCACGCCAGCGCTCCCGCTCCCCCTCGCCCAACTCCTGCGCGCGCAGCACACGAATGCGCCCACTGTTCAACCTGACCCCCCGATCAAGTCCCCCCTGGACACCTGGACCGTACCCCTCCAGACAGGGCCCGCGGTAGATAGCGGCTCATGTTGTTGCCAACCGGTGCAGTCTTCGCAGAAGCGTTGGGAATTCGATGGCAGTTCGATGACGAACGTCACCCCGGAGGGCCACCGGGCCGCCGGAAGGACGCCGCCGTCGCCCCGCGCGGGAGGGCGGTTTCGCGAACCGGCCCTCCTGCGCGTGCGCGCGCCAGGTGAACCGGTCTCTCCGCGCGGGTGCCCGTTCCCCTGCCGGGCGACCGGTTTCCGGCCCTCCCGCGCGGGGCGACGTGTGGCCGATTCGCGGGTGCTCCCGGAGGTCGTGGGCCTGTGGCGGGCGCGGGCCGGGGCGAGCCGGTCGGTCGGGCCTCCCGGGGCCGGTGCGGTCCGTATTCTCTGATCATGGCCGCACCCACCACCCCCGCTTCCGGCACGCGCGCGTACGCCCTCGTCGCCACCGACCTGGACGGCACGCTGCTCCGCGCCGACGACACCTTCTCCGACCGCTCGCTGAACGCCCTCCAGCGGGTCGTGGAGGCCGGCGCGCGGCACCTGGTGGTGACCGGCCGCCCGGCCCCCCGGGTGCGCCCCCTGCTGGAGATCCTGCGCGGCAGAGGGCTCGCGGTGTGCGGCCAGGGAGCGCAGGTGTACGACGCCGGCGCGGACCGCCTGCTGTGGTCCGTCACGCTCGACCGCGAACTCGCGGAGACCGCGCTCGGCAAGATCGAGGCGGAGGTCGGCCAGGTGTACGCCGCCGTCGACCAGGACGGCGTGGACGGGCTGACGCTGATCGAACCGGGCTACCTGATGCCGCACCCGACGCTCCCGGCGCTGCGCGTGGGCCGTCGCGAGGATCTCTGGTGCGAGCCGATCAGCAAGGTGCTCCTGCGCCACCCGGCGCTCACGGACGACGAACTGGCGGCCACCGCGCGCGCGGCGGTCGGTTCGCTCGCCACCGTCACGATGTCGGGGCCCGGCACGGTCGAGCTCCAGCCGAGCGGTGTCACGAAGGCGACGGGTCTCGCGCTGGCCGCCGAGCGCCTCGGGGTCGCCCCGGAGGACACGGTCGCCTTCGGGGACATGCCGAACGACATCCCGATGTTCGAGTGGTCGGCCTACGGGGTCGCGATGGCGAACGCGCACCCGGAGCTCAAGGCGGTGGCCGACGAGGTCACCGGTTCGAACGAGGAGGACGGTGTGGCGACCGTTCTTGAACGGATGTTTCCGTAACGCGAGCCCTTGGAGGGCCGGTACGGACGCCGAGGGAGCCCCGATCCGAAACCGGGGCTCCCACAGGGACGGTCAGTACGCGCCGAACACGTTGTCGATCGACCCGTACACCGCCGCCGCGTAGTTGCACGCGGCGGTGATGTTCGCGACCGGGTCGTACGGGTCGTACGCGGTCCCGGAGACGT
Organism: Streptomyces sp. NPDC004539; assembly: GCF_040610055.1. Taxonomy (NCBI): domain Bacteria; kingdom Bacillati; phylum Actinomycetota; class Actinomycetes; order Kitasatosporales; family Streptomycetaceae; genus Streptomyces; species Streptomyces sp. NPDC004539. The sequence goes on from NZ_JBEXLS010000008.1 coordinate 63,586, forward strand.
GGTACGCCTGGAAGGTCGGGTCGATGACCTGGAGGAGGCCCTTGGAGGGCGTCCCGGCGGCGGCGTTGGAGTCCCAGTTGTTGATGGCCCAGGGATTGCCGGAGGACTCGCGGATGATGTTGCGGTAGATGCCGTCGTAGCTGCCCGGGATGCCCTTCTGGGCCATGATCGCGAGGGACTCGCGAATCCAGCCGTCCAGGGTGTTCGGGTACCCGGCGACCGTGGTCGACGAGGTGCCGCCGGCGGCGGACGCGCTGGTCGCGCCGACGATCGGGAGGGCGAGCAGGGCCGTGCCGGTGGCGGCGACGGCGAGGGCTCGGGCGAGACGCTTCTTGCGGATTGCAGGCATGGCGGTGTTCCTCTCCGGCGCCTGCGAGGTGAGCTGTCGGGTTCGGGCGGGGAGGTGCCCGGCCGGTCCACCGGGGAGGTGGCACGGCTTCACCCCTAGCCGTCCCGGAGCGTGTCCGGTGCGGCGTACTACCTGGGTCCCCCGCTCCTGCCGTACGCGAGTGGTTCGTCGATGGGGTGGTGAAGGGCGGCGGCAGGATTAGGCGTCCGCCCGACCCGGCGGAACGTATGCGAGAGCACATGTCCGGAACAAGTGCCGGATTCACATCTCGTCCCTATTGACCTCTGCCTGAGGCGTATGGGGTGCTTGATCCTTTGCGATCGCCAAGCGTCAACTGGCCAACGGGGGAACGGCGGAGGAGGGGTGCGGGGGAGGGTGGGTGAAGAAAGTGCCCGTGACTCAACTCACGAAATAGCAATAACGGCAAAATGGACACAAGGTATTTATGTCTGAATATGACGTGTCTTATTGGTCGATCGGATGCATAACGGGCGTGATCCGATAGCGCCCGTGCTGTAACCGTGGGGGCTATCGGTGATCGAAACGTGACCGGATACGCTGACTTGAGTGAGGGCAGCGACCTATCGACAAACCGTGTAATCGCCAACATTCGCCCGTGGGCAACAGCAGACAGGAGATCCCTCGTGACCGTCGTCGGGCCGTTCGGGCTGAGCGTGCGGGACCAGGCACTGGAAGCCGATGTCCAGGCCGGATTGGCGGCCGTCGAGGAGGGCCTGCTCGAAGCCACCAAGAGCGAGGTCCCCTTCATCACGGAGGCCGCGCAGCACCTCGTGCGCGCCGGGGGCAAACGATTCCGGCCACTGCTGGTGATGCTCTCCGCGCAGTTCGGCGACCCGTACGCGCCCGGTGTCGTGCCGTCGGCGGTCGGCGTCGAACTCACCCACCTCGCCACGCTGTACCACGACGACGTCATGGACGAGGCCGAGGTCCGGCGCGGGGTGGCCAGCCCCAACGCCCGCTGGGGAAACTCCGTCGCCGTCCTCACCGGTGACTTCCTCTTCGCGCGCGCGTCCCAGATCCTCGCCGACCTCGGGCCCGAGGTCGTCCGCATCCAGGCCGAGGCGTTCGAACGGCTCGTCACCGGCCAGATCCTGGAGACCGCGGGGCCCACCGACGGCCGCGACCCGGTCGACCACTACCTCGACGTCCTCGCCGGCAAGACCGGCTCCCTGGTCGCCGTCTCCTGCCGCTTCGGCGCGATGACCTCCGGCGCGGACGAGACCGTCGTCGACGTCCTCACGCAGTACGGCGAACGCCTCGGCGTCGCCTTCCAGCTCGCGGACGACGTCCTCGACATCGCCTCCGACTCCCACGAGTCCGGCAAGACCCCCGGCACGGACCTGCGCGAGGGCATCCCCACGCTCCCGGTCCTGCGCCTGCGCGAGCGCGCCGCCCGGCTCGGCCTCGCCGAGGACGTCGCCCTGTGCGAACTCCTCGACTCCGACCTCACCGACGACACCCGTCACGCCGAGGCCCTCGCCGCCCTGCGCGCCCACCCCGCCCTCGAACAGGCCCGCCGCGACACGGTCCGCTACGCCGAGGAAGCCCGTTCCGCCCTGTCCCCCCTCCCCGACTGCGACGCGAAACTCGCCCTCGTGGAGATGTGCGACGCGGTGGTCCACCGGGCCGGCTAGGGCTCCGTATATCCGCAGGTCAAACCCCTGATCCGGCTTGCGTTCCGCCCGCCCTCACCACCAGGTACGACGACGCGACCCCCTAGGGGACTACGGGACGCCGGAGTGCCGTGTCATACCCCAGGAGTACGCGGAGTTGACTCTGCGGGGTGACGCCGGGGACTGGTCCGGTTTGGTGTGATGGATGCGGAACACAGGACCACGACTCACCGATTCGGGTGAGAATGGCGGTCAGGGGTGGGGCGCGCGGAGGTGCCCACCGGCCGCCGAACTCGACGGAGGTAAGGCAGACATGGCACCGAACGCAACCGACGACCACGAGACCCCGACCCCCGTCACCGACGCCGACGAGGCGAGGTCCCGCCGCCGCAGGACGGCCGCGCGGTACGTCGTTCCGGTGACGGTCGTGGGCGTGGCCGCCGCCACCATCGGCCTCGTCCCCGCCCTCGCCGACTCCGGCGACCCCGACCTGCCGCGGATAACGGCCCAGCAGCTCCTGGACAAGGTCGCCGCGTCGGACGTCCAGCAGCTCTCCGGCACCGTCAAGATCACCACCGACCTGGGCCTGCCCGACCTCGGCGGCCTGGAGAGCGGCCTCCTCGCCGGCGCGACCCAGTCCTCGGACGGCTCCTCCGCCGACCCCTCCACCAAGCTCATGGAGCTGGCCTCCGGCACGCACACGCTGCGCGTGGCCACCGACGGCCCCGAGAAGCAGAAGCTCTCCCTCCTGGAGAACGCCGCGGAGTACAGCCTCGTCCACAACGGCAAGGACGTCTGGGGCTACGACAGCAAGTCGAACGAGGTCTACCACTCCACGCTCTCCGAGGCGGCCCGCAAGCAGTCGCAGGCCCCGGCGACCCCCAAGGACCTCACGGAAGAGACCCTGAAGTCCCTCGACCCCACGACCTCGGTGAAGGTCGACGGCACGGTCCACGTCGCGGGCCGCGACGCCTACAAACTGCTGGTGACGCCCAAGCAGTCCGGTACGACGGTCGGCGCGATCAGCATCGCCGTCGACGCCGAGACGGGCCTGCCCCTGAAGTTCACGCTCACCCCGAGGAGCGGCGGCGCGGCCGTCGTCGACGCCGGCTTCACCCAGGTCAGCTTCGCCAAGCCGGCCGCCTCCACCTTCGACTTCACCCCGCCCAAGGGCGCCAAGGTCACCCAGGGCGAGGAGCTGCGCGGCGACGAGGGCAAGGACGCCCCCGACACGGAGAACGGCAAGCAGGGCCTCGGCGAGGACCTCACGGGCCTGAACGTCCTGGGCAAGGGCTGGACGTCGATCGCCACGTACGACACGGGCACGGAAGGCGTCCCCGCCGCCGACCACCCGGACGCCGGCGCCTTCGGCGGTTTCATCGACTCCTTCGGCGACAAGGTCTCCGGCGACTTCGGCAAGGGCACCGTCTTCTCCACCCGCCTGGTCAACGCCCTGATCACCGACAACGGCAAGGTCTACGTCGGCGCGGTCACGAAGGACGCCCTGGTGAAGGCCGCCGAGGGCAACTGAGTACGGTTACGGGGAGACGGCCACCGCGTCGTCACCGGATCGGGGGAGCCATGCCACACCCGCCGACAGCGCGGACACCGGCCGCGGAGCCGGGACCGGAGAAGGGCCCGGGCCTCGAAGAGGGCCCGGACCGACTCCCGGCGGCCCACTCCGGCCCCGCCCCGCAGTCGGCGGACCCCGGCGGCCCCGTCCCGCAGCCGGCGGACCGCCTCGGTCCCGGCCCCCTCCCCGCCCCCGACGCCTCGGTGATCCACACCCACGGCCTCACGAAGCGCTTCCGGGGAGGTCAGCTCGCCGTCGACTCCCTCGACCTGACGGTCCCCGGGGGCAGCGTCTTCGGCTTCCTCGGCCCGAACGGCTCGGGGAAGACGACGACCATCAGGATGCTGATGGGCCTGATCGCCCCGACCTCGGGGACCGCGAGGGTGCTCGGCAGGCCGATGCCGGGCGCGGCCCGCGAGGTCCTCCCGGAGGTGGGCGCGCTGATCGAGGGGCCCGCGCTGTACGGCTTCCTGTCCGGCCGGGACAACCTCCTCCGGTACGACGCGGCGGACCCGACGGCCGATCCCCGCACCCGGGCCGCGCGCGTCGGGGCGGCGCTGGAGCGGGTCGGGCTGACGGCCGCCGCCGGCAAGAAGGCGAAGGCGTACTCCCTCGGCATGAAACAGCGCCTCGGCCTCGCGTCGGCGCTGCTGAAACCCAGACGCCTCCTGGTGCTCGACGAGCCGACGAACGGCCTGGACCCGCAGGGCATGCGGGAGATCCGCGCCCTGATCAGAGAACTCGCGGCGGACGGGACGACGGTGTTCCTCTCCTCCCACCTCCTGGACGAGATCGAGCAGGTCTGCACGCACGCGGCGGTGATGGCGCGCGGCCGGCTGATCGTGCAGGGCGAGGTGCGGGAGCTGGCGGCGCGGACGCGCGGCCGGCTGGTGGTGACGACACCGGACCCGGCGGAGGCCGCGCGCGTGCTGAAGGAGGAGGGCCTCGCCGAGGTCACCGCGGAGGGCGAGCGGGTCACGGCCGAGCCCCCGGAGCGGGACCTCGCGGAGGTGAACGCCGCGCTGGTGGCCGCCGGCGTCCGGGTGCGCGGCTTCACCCTGCGGCGGGCCTCCCTGGAGGACGCGTTCGTGGAGCTGACCGGAGAGGGATTCGATGTCGCGGGCTGAGACGGCTCCGGTGCTGCGGGCACCGAACCCGCTGTGGACGCTGGGCCTGCTGCGCGGCGAGCTGGTGACCACGCTGCGCCGCTGGCGCACCCTGGCCCTGCTGGGCGTGCTCGCGGCGGTCCCGGTGCTGGTCGGCATCGCGGTGCGGATCGAGACGGGCGACGGCTCGACGGGGCCCGGCCCCGGCGGTGGGGGCGGGGGAGAGGGCCCGGCGTTCATCTCGCAGGTCACGAACAACGGCCTGTTCCTGGTGTTCACGGCCCTCGCGGCGACCCTGCCGTTCTTCCTGCCGATGGCGGTGGGCGTGATAGCCGGGGACGCGATCGCGGGCGAGGCGAACGCGGGGACGCTGCGCTACCTCCTGGTCGCCCCGGCCGGCCGTACCCGCCTGCTGCTCACCAAATACCTGACGACGATGACGTTCTGCCTGATCGCGACCCTGGTCGTGGCGCTCTCCGCGCTGGCGGTCGGCGCGCTGCTCTTCCCGCTGGGCGATCTGACGACGATCTCGGGCACCCGCATCACCTTCTCCGAGGGCCTGTGGCGGGCGTTCCTGATAGCGCTCGTGGTGGCCGCGTCCCTGATGGGCGTGGCGGCGCTCGGCCTGTTCGTGTCGACCCTGACCAACAGCGGCATCGCGGCGATGGCGACCACGGTCGGCCTGCTGATCACGGTCCAGATCGTCGACCAGATCCCCCAGCTCCACGCCGTCCACCCGTACCTGTTCTCCCACTACTGGCTGTCCTTCGCCGACCTCATGCGCGAGCCGGTCTACTGGGACGACCTCCAGAAGAACCTGGGCCTCCAGGCCCTGTACGCGGCGGTGTTCGGCTCGGCGGCCTGGGCCCGCTTCACGACGAAGGACATCACGGCCTGACGCCGCGTCCCCGGCACTCCGTCCCCGTCACCCCGCCTCGTGCGGGAAGCGGGCGAGCGGTGCCTCCTCCGCGAAGAAGCCCTTGGCCCGCCCCAGCGCCTCGGTGTCCTTGAGGACGTCCTCGCGGTCGGTCCCGTTGCCGAGCAGCACCCCGCCGAACCGCATCCGCATGAACGCCGCGGTGTGGTGGAGGGTCCCGGTGAGCGGTTCGGCGCGCGAGGCGTCACCGGCGTAGGCGGAGACGCCCCAGAGGGTGCGCCCGGCCATCACCTCCCGGAAGTCGATCCCGGGCACCCGCAGCCATCCCGACCAGTGGTCGAGGTACCGCTTGGTGAGCGCGGAGACGGAGTACCAGTACAGCGGCGAGGCGATGACGAGGTCGGTGGCCCGGAGGGTGGCGTCCAGCAGGAGGCGGGAGTTCGGGTCGGTGGGGGCGGTGTAGCCCTCGTCGTGACGCAGGTCGGGGAAGTCGGGCAGCGGATGGTCGGCGAGCCGGACCCACTCCTGCCCGACCCTCTCGGGCAACTGCTCGGCGGCCCGGCGCGCGAGGAGTTCGGTGTTGCCGCCCAGCCGGCCGCTGCCGAGCAGGAACAGGAAACGACGGTCCGTCATGAGTCCCCCAGAAATAGGCGAGGAGTGATTATATGCGCGCGCAAGCATTGCCGGGAGGGGGATCATTTCGGGCGGGGCGGGGAGGTGGCCAGGGCGCGGCGGGTGGGGGGATCACCAGGGTGTGACAGGGGGATCGCCGAGCGCGGCAGAAGGGTTGCCCTGCACGGCAGGAGGATCGCCCGGCGTGGCAGGAGGATCACCCAGGCTCCAGGGCAGCGCCGAGGCCACGGCCAGCAGCAACCCCTCGCCACCGGGAGGCGCGACGATCTGGAGCCCCACGGGACACCCGTCCGCCCCCACCCCCGCCGGCACGCTGACCGCCGGATGCCCACTCAGGTTGAACGCCCACGTCAGAGCCGTGGAGTACCGCTCCCCGGGCCCCTCGTGCCCATGCGCCGCGTTCGGCGTGACGGGCGTCAGCAGCAGATCCGCCGCCCGGAACACCTCCGCCAGCCGCCGGTCATTGACCTCACGCACCCCGGCCTCGCGAGCCCCGGCTTCACGCACCCCGGCCTCGCGAGCCCTGGCCTCACGCACCCCCGCCCCACGCGCGCCGCCTCCCCGAACCCCGCCTCCCCGAACCCGCCCCTCCCGAGCCTCACCCTCCCGCACCCCGGCCCCCGGAACCCCACCTTCCCGAACCCCGCCCACCCCCACCCCACCCGGCGACCGCAGCGCGAGCCACGCCTCCGCCGGGTCCTCCAGCACCACCGCCCGCCCGGTGAGCCGTACGACACCGCTCTCGGCGAGCCGCAGTGCCGCCGCGCGCGCGAGCGCCACCGGCTCGGGATCGCAGTCGGCATACCCGAGGTCGGCGGACCAGACGGCGTCCAACGGCCGGGACGGCAGCGGGAGGGGCTCCCCGGACAGCGCCCGCCAGCACGCCGCCGCGTCCGCCGGGTGCCGTGCGAAGAAGCCGGGTGCCGCCAGTCCCGTACGGTCGGGGCTCGGCAGCCGCCCGTTCCCGAGCTTCAGCCCGAACACCCCGCACCACGCGGCGGGAATCCGCACCGACCCGGCCCCGTCGCTCCCGGTCGCGAGCGGCACCACCCCCGCGGCCACGGCGACCGCGGACCCGGCCGACGACCCGCCGGGCGTCCGGTCGTGGCGCCAGGGGTTGACCGTACGGCCGTGCCGCCCGAGCCCCCACGTCTGCCAGGCGGTCCCCGCGCCCGGCACGGCGGTGCCCCCGACGGGCACGCACCCGGCGCCGATCAGCGCCGCCACCTCCGGACGCCACCCCCGGGCGCCCCGCCGCCCCTTGACCCCGATCGGCACCCCCGCCAGCGGCAGCGCCTCCCCGGCCGCGACCCGCGCATCCACCTCGCGGGCGTACACGCCCGCCTCAGCCGCCCAGACCTCACGGAACGCACCGAGTATCGGATCAACCCGTTCCAGGCGCTCCAGGGCCCCTTCCAGGACTTCCGCGGCGGTCGTGGCGCCCGAGCGGACGGCCGCGGCGACGGAGACGGCGGACACGGGCGCTCAGCCGCCGACGCCGGGAAGGGCGCCGGGATCGCCAGGGGCACCGGGGTCGCCAGGGTCACCGAGATCGCCGGGACCGCCGAGATCGAGGAGCAGCGCCATGACCCCCACCAGCGTGGCCCCGCTGACGATCTCCCGACGGGCGATCAACGCGCGCAGGCGCGCGAGGGGAATCCACTCCACCCGGTCGGACTCGTTGCGCTCGGTCGGCGGACCGATCCGGCGCGCGTCGTCCGTACGGAACACGTGATGACGGCTGTCGGTGATCCCGGCGGCCGGCTCGGAGCGGACGAGTTCGCGTACGGAGCCGGGACGCCACCCGGTCTCCTCCTCCAGCTCCCGCGCCGCCGCCCGCGCGGGAGACTCGCCGTCCTCGACGAGACCCATCGGCAGCTCCCAGGCCCACGTGTCCGTGAGGAACCGGTGCCGCCACATCATCAGGACACGCCGCTCCCGGTCGACGGCCGCGAGCACCGCGAGGTCCCGCAGCCGCACCGCGTGGTACTCCGTACGGGTGCCGTCCGGTTGTTCCACATCGAGCGCGCGCAGGCGGACCCACGGCGTGTCGTACAGCGTCCGTTCGCCGTGGACGGTCCAGCGCATCAGGCCCCCCGGAGTGCGTCGTACCGCCTCATCCTCGGGCAACCCGCCTTGTGGATCAACGAAGTTGTGTACGGCGCCGGATTCCGGCCAGGTATCTGGAACGAGGCTGTGACGTCCCGGTGACGCGAGCGGCGGGGCGGAGCGGCCATACTCGCCGGTAAGCGTGTTTATCGGATCGTGACGCGCGGAACGCCGGTTCCCCGGCAGAACCGAGTGAGGAACACCATGTCTCGACCCAGCCGAGAGCCCCTCCCGGGGCCCGCCGTGATGGCACCGGCGCCGATCGACGTCCGGGTCGTCGGGGACACCGCGTCCGTCGGCGGGGTGCCCGTCACCGCTCCCGAGGGCGAGGAGATCCAGCACGTGGTCCTCGCGCACCTCCGCCGCATCGCCGTCGCCACCGGCCACGCCGTCCTGGCCACCGTCCACGACGAACGCAGCGGCTACGTCGTCCCGATCCAGGTCGAACCCGACGGTTCGAGCACCCTCACCGCCGAACCGGTCCCGATCACCCCCACCACCGATCCGTACGACGACGAGCCCCTCACAGCCCCACCCGGCACCGTCACCCAGCCGACCGGCGTCTTCGGCCCCCCACCGGCGATGGACGAGACCCTCACCCCCGGCCCCACCCCGGAGCACCCGTACGACGCTCCCGGCCCGACCGCCTCACCGGCACCCCCGGTCACCGCACCGCGGCCCCTCCCGGTCGAACCGGCATCCCCGGTCACCACGTCGCAGACCTTCCCGGCCGAACCGGCGTACCCGGAGCCCGCCCTCGCGCCGCGCCCCGTTCCCCCGCCGCCCTCCCTGGAAACCCCGCCCCGCCCGGCTCCCGTCCCTCTCGTCGACCCCGAGACCGTGATCCCGGAGCCCTCCCCGAAGCACACACCCGCGCGCGGGTTCGACGCGGTGGCGGAAGCGGTGCTCGGCGACGACCCCCGGGACACCGGTGCCGTCCCGCCCGGCCCGCTCGCCGGGCCGACCGCGCGGATCAACGAGGCCGTCCGCGCCGGCCGCATCGACATGGCGGCCGAACTGGCGGAGCGGACCGTCGAGGAGGCGTCCGGCGCGCTCGGCGCGGACCACCCCGAGGTGCTGCGGCTGCGGGAACTCGCCGCGTACATCGCGTACCTCGCGGGCGACCCGGTGCGCGCCTTCCACGTCTCCCTCGACGTCGCGTGGGCCCACCGGCGCACCGGGGACTCCGAGGCCGCCTACGGCAACGTCCAGAGCGCCGCGACGGCCTGGCGGGCCGTCCGGGAGCCCGTCCAGGGCCTGAACCTCGGCAACGAACTCCTCGGCCTGTGGACCGCCCTCTCCGCCGACGGCGGCCCCGCCGCGGAGGACCCCTCCGCCCTGGACTCCGCCCGCTCCCGGATGCTGCGGCTGGCGGAGCGGGCGGCGGCGGTACGGTGACGTGACGACGGGACGGTCTCGTCGCGGCGAAACGCAGACGTAGCGATGTAACGCAGACGTAGCAACGAAACGGGTGCGTTACGACGAAACGTTGTCGTCGCAACGCACCCGGCGTCATGGCGCCGTCACGACGCCGTCACGACGGTACGTGCCCGTCCCGACGCATCACGACGACAGCGTCCACACCGCGTACGCCGCCGCGTCCGAGTTCCGGTCCAGTGCCGTGTCGCTGATGTTGGCCGTCGTGTCGCACGACGAGTGGTAGCACCGGTCGAACGCCTGGCCCGACGTGCCGCCCCACTTGGTGACCTGGGCGGCGGTCTTGGTGCGGCTGGCGCCGGTGAAGAGGCCGCCGACCGGGACGCCCGCGCTCTTGAAGGGGGCGTGGTCGGAGCGGCCGTCGCCCTCCGTCTCGATCTCGGTCGGGACACCGATACCGGCGAAGTAGTCCTTGAAGGTCTTCTCGATGGTGGGGTCGTCGTCGTAGACGAAGTAGCCGGGGTTGGGGGAGCCGATCATGTCGAAGTTGAGGTAGCCGCTGATCTTGGCGCGGTTCGTGGCGGAGAGGTTGTTCACGTAGTACCGGGAGCCGACGAGGCCGAGCTCCTCGGCGCCCCACCAGGCGAATCTCAGGTGCTTGGTGGGCTGGTAGTTCGCGCGGGACACGGCGAGGGCGATCTCCAGGACGGCGGAGGAGCCGGAGCCGTTGTCGTTGATGCCGGCGCCCGAGGTCACGCTGTCGAGATGTGACCCTGACATGACAATCTGATTCGGGTCTCCGCCGGGCCAGTCGGCTATGAGGTTGTAGCCGGTGCTGCCGGAGGAGGTGAACTGCTGGACGGTGGTGGTGAATCCGGCCGCGTCCAGCTTGCCCTTCACGTAGTTGATCGAGGCGAGGTAGCCGGCCCGGCCGTGCGCGCGGTTGCCGCCGTTGGCCGTCGCGATCGACTGCAACTGCGTGAGGTGGGCCTTCACGTTGGCCACCGGGATGTCGGGCGCGGCGGCCAGCGTCCCGGTGTTCGCCGCACCCGCGGCCGACCCGGTGACGGCGGTCGCGAACAGGGTGACACCCGCGACGACGGCAGCGGCCGACGCCCGCGCGGAGACAGAGAGCTTCATGGTGGGGGGCTCCGGAATCCAGTCCTGGCGGTGCTCCCGTGCGGGGGTTTCCGCAGGGAACCCGCAGTTGATGGGGTGACTGGATGGTGAAGCCGAGGTCAACGGTCAGTCAAGAGGGCTATATGAGCGGGGAGTTGGAGAAAGCGAGAGGAGAGGGGGATATCGCCCCGGCCCTTTGACACCCCTGACACATTCGCGCCTTCCCTTGGGCCCGACCTGCCCGAGTCTTCCGCCCGGCACACCCGGACGCGCTGTCCTGCCGCCCCGGCATGCCCGCGCCCCACCTCCACCCACCGGCGCTCACGCCGCGCCCGCCGCCCCCCTCCTCGCCGGCGCCGCGCGACTGATCCCGCCGGCACCCCGTACACCCCGTAGTACTCAGGGGCGCTTCGACCTCCCCGGCGCCCTCCTGGCCACCGCGACGATGCTGACGGCCGCCTACACGGTCGTACGCCTCGAACACGGCACCCGGGACTGGCTGCCGACGGCGGTCTCGGGGCTGGCGGCGCCGGCGCTGGCGTGGGGGTTCGTCCGGGTGGAACGCCGGGCCCCGTACCCCCTGGTCCGGCTGTCGATCCTGCGGGAGGCGAACATCCTGCGCGCGGACCTCGGCGCGCTGCTGTTCCTCGGCGCGTTCTTCGGTTTCCAGTTCGTCCTGACCCTGTACCTACAGGAGCTGCGCGGCTGGTCCCCGCTGGAGACCGCCCTGGCGCTGCTGGTCATGGGCTGCGACGCGATCCTCGCCCCGACCCTCACCCCCTGGCTGGTCGCCCGCTTCGGGAACGCCCGGGTGATCGTCGGCGGCTTCGTCTGCGCGACCGCGGCGTACGGCACGTTCCTCCCTCTCGGGAGGGACTGGTCGTACGGGGTGATGCTCCCGGCCCTGTTCGTCGCCGGCCTCTCCTTCGCGCTGGCCTACGGCCCCCTGACGATCGCGGCGACCGACGGGGTACGCCCCGAGGAACAGGGCCTCGCCGGCGGCCTCCTGCACACGTCGACCCAGTTCGGCTCCGCGCTCGGCATCTCCGCGGTCACGGCGGTCTACGGCTTGGCGACGGGCGGCGTCGGCTCGGCCTCCGGTACTACCCCGGAAGGGGTAGGGGTCACCCCGGCAGGGGCTGCCTCAGCTAGGGCCGCTCCCGGTTCCGCCCCCGTCCCCGTACCCGTAGGTATCACCCCTGAGGAGACGCTCTCCGCCTTCCGCACCGCGCTGACGGTCCCCGTCGCGATGGCCGCGCTCGGCACGCTGATCTCGCTCCTCGCCCTGCGCGCCGTCCGCCACGCGTCCCCCGTCAGGAGCAGCAGCGCGAGCCACACCAGCCCGAAGCCGGCCCAGCGCTCGGGCGGCATGTCCTCGCCGAAGTAGACGACCCCGAGGAGGAACTGGAACACCGGCGCGAGGTACTGGAGCAGCCCCAGCGTGGACAGCGGCACTCGGATCGCCGCCGCACCGAAACAGACGAGCGGTACGGCCGTGACGACACCGGTCGAGGCGAGCAGCGCGGCGTGCCCGGGGCCCTCGCCCGTGAACGTCGACTCGCCCGCGGAGCTCAGCCACAGCAGATAGCCGAGCGCGGGCAGGAACTGCACGGCCGTCTCGGCGGCCAGCGACTCCACCCCGCCGAGGTTGACCTTCTTCTTGACCAGCCCGTACGTCGCGAAGGAGAAGGCGAGGACCAGGGAGATCCAGGGCAGCCGCCCGTAGCCTGCGGTCAGGACGACGACGGCGAGGAACCCGACCCCCACCGCCACCCACTGCACGGGCCGCATCCGCTCCTTCAGCAGCAGGACGCCCATGGCGATGGTGACCAGCGGGTTGATGAAGTACCCGAGGGACGCCTCGACGACGTGCCCGGTGTTGACGGCCCAGATGTACACGCCCCAGTTGACGGTGATGACCGTCGCCGCGACCACCACCAGCGCGAGCCGCCGGGGCTGGCGGACCAGCTCCTTCGCCCACGCCCAGCGCCGTACGAAGAGCAGCGCGCCGGCGACGAGGGCGAGCGACCACACCATCCGGTGGGCCAGGATCTCCACCGACCCGGCGGGCTTGAGCAGCGGCCAGTACAGGGGGACGAGGCCCCACATCCCGTAGGCGGCGATCCCGTTCGCCATGCCTATTCGCTGCTCGCCCTTCGGCATCCCGGCCACGACACCTCCCGCTCGCCACACCTGCCCACGCCTTCGCGGCGCCGGGACGAAGGTAGCGGGGGAGGGGCGGGGATGTCATGCGTGTATCGCGATACGGTCATGACGGCGCCGTGCGGGTGGCTCTCAGGTACCCCTGGGCGGCCCGAACCACCCAAGTACTACGGGGTGTACGACCGACGCCCATCCGCGCCACCCGTACACCCCGTAATACCCCTAGGGGCTCAAGCCCCCGGCACTCAGCCCTTCAGCGCCACTGAGATCGCCTCAGAGATCGGCGAAGCCGCCCGCCCGGTCAGCCGCGACAGATCCCCGGACGTGATCTCCAGCTCACCCTTCTCGATGGACGCGTCGACCCCGGCGAAGATCTGCGCGACCGGCTCCGGCAGCCCGGCGCCGACGAGGATGCCGGTGAGCACCTCGGTCGTGACGTTGTTGTAGGCGATCTCCCGCCCGAGCTGCGCGCTCAGCTCGGCCGCGTACTCGCCGAGGCTCCAGGAGACGTCGCTGCCGAGCTCGTACGTCTGGTTCTCGTGCCCCTCGCCGGTCAGCACGGCGACGGCCGCGGCGGCGTAGTCCGCGCGGGAGGCGGAGGAGACGCGGCCCTCGCCGGCCGCCGCGACGACGGCGTTGTGCTCCAGGACCGGGCCCAGGTTCTCGGTGTAGTTCTCGTGGTACCAGCCGTTGCGCAGCAGCGTGTACGGCAGGCCGGAGGCGAGCAGCGCCTTCTCGGTGGCCCGGTGGTCGTCCGCGAGCGCGGCCTTCAGGGAGCCGGGGGCGCTGGTGTACGCGAGGAGGGCGACGCCCGCGGCCTTGGCGGCGTCGATGACGACCTGGTGCTGGGCGGGGCGGTCGTTGCCGACCTCGCTGCCCGAGATCAGCAGGACCTTGTCGCCGGCGGCGAGGACGCCGTCGAAGGACTCGGGGGTGTTGTAGTCCGCGACGGCGAGCTTCACGCCGCGCTCCGCGAGGTCCGCGGCCTTGGCCTCGTCGCGTACGACGGCCGTGATCTGCTCCGCGGGAACCTTCTCCAGCAACTGCTCCACGACGTGGCGGCCGAGGTGTCCGGTGGCTCCGGTGACGACGATGCTCATAGCTCATGACTCCTTGTGGGGTGCTCTGCGCACTAACCATAGGAGTTGCGCTAACCAAAGGAAAGTACCCACTTTGAAGTAAGGTACTGGCATGTCGGTAACCACAGAGGGCTCGGAGAACTTCACGGAACTGGCGCGGGCGCACCAGACGGCGGACGGCGGGATGTGCCCCCACCGCCTGGTCCTGGAGCACGTCACCAGCCGCTGGGGCGTCCTCGTCCTCATCGAACTCCTCGACGGCGCCCGCCGGTTCAGCGAACTGCGCCGGGCGATAGGCCGCGTGAGCGAAAAAATGCTCGCCCAGACCCTCCAGACCCTCGAACGCGACGGCTTCGTCCACCGCGCCGCCCAGCCCGTCATCCCCCCACGCGTCGACTACTCCCTCACCCCCCTCGGCCACGAGGCCGCCGAACGAGTCCGCTCCCTCGCCGCCTGGACCCAGACCCGCCTCCCCGAGATCTTCGAGGCCCGCGAGCAGTACGACTCCCGCAGGGAATCCACCCCGACCTGACCCGTACGGGAGCGTCGGCCCGAGCCTCGCAATCACAACCAGGCCCGCCCGAACACAGAGCCGGCCCCGTCCGCAAACACGGACAGCCCCCCGACGCCCCGGCCCGGGGAGCGCAGCCCGCCTCACCCAGCGGGGCCGATCCCACCCACCCGGCGGAGCCCGCCCCGGAACAACAACCGGCCCTGCCCGCCAGAAACCGGCCTCGCCCGCCTGGCGGAGGCCCTCCCCAGGACCACAACCGGACCCGCCCGGAAGTACAACCGGGCCCGCCCCGCCCACGGCGGACCGGACCCGTGTTCCGTACGACGCCGAGCCGCCGGCCACCCCAAGCCCCCGGCCCCCGGCCCCCGGCCCCCGGCTCTCGGCACTGCACCTGGGGCCCCGCCCCGGCCTCGTCCCGAAGCCCAGCAACGGGCCTCCTCGGCGAAGCCTCCCGGCGAGGCCCCTCAGAGCGAGGTGCCTCGGAGCGGGGCCCTTCAGTGAAGCCCCCGCACCCCCTGAACCCCCCTCACCCCACCACCGTCCACGTATCCCCACCCGCCAGCAGCGCCGCCAGATCCCCCTTCCCCCGCTGCTCGACGGCGGAGTCCAGCTGGTCGGCCATCTGGCTGTCGTACACGGGGCGTTCGACCGAGCGGAGGACGCCGATGGGGGTGTGGTGGAGGGTCTGGGGGTCGGCGAGCCGGGAGAGGGCGAAGGCGGTCGTGGGGGACGCGGCGTGCGCGTCGTGCACGAGGAGGTCCGCCTCGTTCTCCGGGGTGACGTCCACGACCCGTAGCTCTCCGGTAGCCCTGTCCCGTACGACCCCCCGGGTGCCGTCCGCGCCGAAGCGCACCTGCTGCCCGTGTTCGAGCCGGATGACCGCCTCCTGGGCCGCCTCCCGGTCCTTGAACGACTCGAACGCCCCGTCGTTGAAGATGTTGCAGTTCTGGTAGATCTCGATCAGCGCGGTCCCGGGATGCGCCGCCGCCTGCCGCAGCACCTCCGTCAGATGCTTGCGGTCGGAGTCGATGGTCCGCGCGACGAACGACGCCTCCGCGCCCAGCGCCAGCGACACCGGGTTGAAGGGCGCGTCCAGCGACCCCATCGGCGTCGACTTCGTGATCTTCCCTACCTCCGAGGTAGGGGAGTACTGCCCCTTCGTCAGCCCGTAGATCCGGTTGTTGAACAGCAGGATCTTCAGGTTGACGTTCCGCCGCAGGGCGTGGATGAGGTGGTTGCCGCCGATCGACAGCGCGTCCCCGTCCCCCGTCACCACCCACACGCTCAGATCCCGCCGCGACGACGCGAGCCCCGTCGCGATCGCGGGCGCGCGGCCGTGGATGGAGTGCATCCCGTAGGTGTTCATGTAGTACGGGAACCGCGACGAGCAGCCGATCCCCGACACGAAGACGATGTTCTCCTTCGCGAGCCCCAGCTCGGGCATGAAGCCCTGCACGGCCGCCAGGATCGCGTAGTCCCCGCAGCCGGGGCACCAGCGCACCTCCTGGTCCGACTTGAAGTCCTTCATGGCCTGTTTGGCCTCGGCCTTCGGGACCAGCTGAAGGAGCGGATTCGCCTCGGACACCTCTGTCAGCTCAGCCATCGATGGCCTCCTTGAGCGCCGTGGCGAGCTGCTCCGCCTTGAACGGCATGCCGTTGACCTGGTTGTAGGAGTGGGCGTCCACCAGGTACTTCGCCCGTACGAGCGTGGCGAGCTGGCCGAGGTTCATCTCGGGGATCACCACCTTGTCGTAACTCTTCAGTACGACACCGAGGTTCTTCGGGAAGGGGTTCAGATGCCGCAGGTGCGCCTGCGCGATCGCCTCCCCGGCCGACCTGAGCCGGCGTACGGCGGCTGTGATCGGGCCGTACGTCGACCCCCAGCCCAGCACCAGCGTGCGCGCGCCGTCCGGGTCGTCGACCTCGATGTCCGGGACGTCGACGCCGTCGACCTTGGCCTGCCGGGTGCGGACCATGAAGTCGTGGTTGGCGGGGTCGTAGGAGATGTTGCCCGTGCCGTCCTGCTTCTCGATGCCGCCGATGCGGTGTTCGAGACCGGGCGTGCCGGGGACCGCCCAGGGGCGCGCGAGGGTGTGCGGGTCGCGCTTGTACGGCCAGAACACCTCCGTGCCGTCCGCCTCGGTGTGGTTCGGGCCCTGCGCGAACTGCACGCGCAGATCCGGCAGTTCGTCGACCTCCGGGACGCGCCACGGCTCGCTGCCGTTGGCCAGGTAGCCGTCCGACAGGAGCATCACCGGCGTGCGGTACGTGAGCGCGATCCGGGCCGCCTCCAGCGCCGCGTCGAAACAGTCGGCGGGCGTGCGCGGGGCGACGATCGGGACCGGCGCCTCGCCGTTGCGGCCGTACATCGCCTGGAGCAGGTCGGCCTGCTCGGTCTTGGTCGGCAGGCCGGTGGAGGGCCCGCCGCGCTGGATGTCGACGATCAGCAGCGGCAGTTCGAGCGAGACCGCGAGGCCGACCGTCTCCGACTTGAGAGCCACGCCCGGCCCGGACGTCGTCGTCACCGCGAGGGAGCCGCCGAAGGCCGCGCCGAGCGCCGCGCCGATCCCGGCGATCTCGTCCTCCGCCTGGAAGGAGCGGACGCCGAAGTTCTTGTGCCGGGACAGCTCGTGCAGGATGTCCGAGGCCGGGGTGATCGGGTAGGAGCCGAGGAACAGCGGCAGGTCCGCCTGGCGGGAGGCCGCGATCAGGCCGTACGCCAGGGCGAGGTTGCCGGAGATGTTGCGGTAGACGCCCGGCGGGAACGCGGTGGTCGCCGGGGCGATCTCGTAGGAGACCGCGAAGTCCTCGGTCGTCTCACCGAAGTTCCAGCCCGCGCGGAAGGCCGTCAGGTTCGCCTCGGCGATCTGCGGCTTCTTCGCGAACTTCGCCCTCAGGAACCGCTCCGTGCCCTCCGTGGGCCGGTGGTACATCCATGACAAGAGGCCGAGCGCGAACATGTTCTTGCTGCGCTCGGCCTCTTTGCGGGTGAGGTCGAAATCCTTGAGGGCCTCGACGGTCAGTGTCGTCAGCGGCACCGGATGGAGGTGGTACCCGTCGAGCGAGCCGTCCTCCAGCGGGTTCCCGCCGTAGCCCACCTTCTGCATCGCCCGTTTGGTGAACTCGTCCGTGTTGACGATGATCTCCGCGCCGCGCGGCAGGTCCCCCACGTTCGCCTTCAGCGCCGCCGGGTTCATCGCCACCAGCACATTGGGCGCATCACCCGGCGTCAGGATGTCGTGGTCCGCGAAGTGCAGCTGGAAGCTCGACACCCCGGGCAGCGTCCCCGCGGGGGCCCTGATCTCGGCCGGGAAGTTCGGCAGCGTGGACAGATCGTTCCCGAACGACGCGGTCTCCGAGGTGAACCGGTCACCCGTGAGCTGCATCCCGTCGCCCGAGTCCCCCGCGAACCTGATGATCACCCGGTCGACACGGCGTACGTCCTTCGCCCTGTCGCCCGGTTTGCGCTGCTCTCCCACGACGGCTTCGTCGGCCTGCTCCGCCGGGCTGCTGACCTGACTGGTCACTGAACTGGACCTCCTTCGAGGCGGCTGTCCGGGAGCTGCCTTCCCGCAGGCCCTCCCAGATCAAGCCTACGTCTGTGAGGGTCGCCCGACCTCGGCCATTCGGCCGATCATCGCCCGCGGAATCACCCGCCGTGCGACAGCCGGACGCCCCGGCTTGTCCTGATCTACCGCTCGCTCCGTTCCCCGTCCGTCACACGTGGTCGTTGACAATGTCAAGCAAGGACAGTCGTACCCCGCTACGAGTTCAGGTAGGTCAGAACCGCGAGAACCCGGCGGTGATCCCCGTCACTGGGCGACAGCCCGAGCTTCAGGAAGATGTTGCTGACGTGCTTCTCGACGGCCCCGTCGCTGACCACGAGCTGTCTGGCGATCGCCGAGTTCGTCCGCCCCTCGGCCATAAGTCCTAGTACTTCACGCTCCCGGGGGGTCAGCCCGGCCAGCACGTCCTGCTTGCGGCTGCGCCCGAGCAGCTGCGCGACGACCTCGGGGTCCAGCGCCGTACCCCCCTGCGCGACCCGCACCACCGCGTCCACGAACTCGCGGACCTCGGCCACCCGGTCCTTCAGCAGATACCCCACACCACGGCTGGAACCGGCCAGCAGTTCGGTGGCGTAACGCTCCTCCACGTACTGTGACAGCACCAGCACCCCGAGCCCCGGATGGGCCTTGCGGAGCTGTACGGCGGCCCGCACCCCTTCGTCGGTGTGCGTCGGCGGCATCCGGACGTCCGCCACGACCACGTCCGGCAGCGCGTCCTCGGCGGCCAGCTCCGTGATCGTCTTGACGAGCGCGTCCCCGTCCCCCACCCCGGCGACCACGTCGTGCCCCCGGTCGGTGAGCAGCCTGGTCAGCCCCTCCCGCAACAAAACCGAGTCCTCCGCGATGACGACTCGCACCCTGTCCTCCACGTGTCCGGCCCCCCGGTAGCTGTACGGCTGCGTGCGCACCCAGCATCCCAGGCCCGGAAGCCGAATGGATCGCCCCTAAGACCGATCGAACCCCCCTACAAAGGCGCTGTGAGCCACTACCCAGACTTCCACCCACCCCTAGAGGACCGATCGACGACCGAGAACGGCCCGATCACACCCCCCGGAACGCCGTTTCGTGCAAGAACGGTCACGTACGACCGCTCTTGCATGAAACGGCACCCCCAGGAGCACTCAGATGCGCTCCGCCCGCCACGGCAGCTCCGCAGTCACCCGCGTCGGCCCCCCGGCCGGCGAGTCCACCACCAGGATTCCGTCCACCGCGTCCAGCCGCCCCGCGAGCCCCGCGAGACCGGACCCCCCGGAGGTGTCCGCGCCGCCCACGCCGTTGTCGACGACCTGGAGCATCAGCCGGTCGTCCACCCGCCACACGTCCACCGACGCCATCGTCGCCCGGGAGTGCTTGCTGATGTTCTGGAGCAGCTCGGAGACCGTGAAGTAGGCGATGCCCTCGATGGCCGGCGCGGGCCGCTCCACCAGGTCCACGTCCACCGACACCGGGACCGTGCAGCGGGAGGCCACGGACGACAGGGCGGCGTCCAGGCCCCGGTCGGTGAGGACCGCCGGGTGGATGCCCCGGGCCAGGTCACGCAGCTCCTGGAGCGCCGTCTTCACCTCGCCGTGCGCCTCCGACACCATCCGCGCCGCCTCCTGCGGGTCCTCGCGGAGCTTCTCCTTGGCCAGCCCGAGCCCCATCGCGAGATTGACGAGGCGGGCCTGGGCGCCGTCGTGCAGATCCCGCTCGATGCGCCGCAGGTCGGCCGCCGCCGTGTCGACCACGACCCCCCGGTCCGACTCCAGCTCCACCACCCGGGAGGCCAGCCGCGACGGGCTCAGCAGGCCGTGCACCAGCCCCCGGTCGACCATCGTCAGCGCCCGCACGATCCACGGCGTGGCCATCGTGAACAGCAGCCCGACCAGCGCCGTGACGGTGATCTCGAAGGGGTTGTCCAGGTAGATCCCGTGCGTGCCGTCGCCGTAGAGCTGGAGGCCGTCCTGGCCGGCGTACATCGGGAACACCCAGAACCACAGCGGGTACGTCAGCATCGACCAGCCGGTCGCCCACACGGTCAGCGAGACGCAGAACGAGAACGTCGCCCACGGCAGGTGCAGCAGCCCGTACAGGGCGTGCCGCCACGACGCGCCGTCCTTCAGGACCGCGCCCACCCAGCCCATCAGGGTCCGCTTGCGGGGGCGCAGCGGCGCCGGGTCGCCGATCTCCATGCCGAGCAGCCCCCGCGCGCGGGCCCGCTCCAGCGCCCCGAGGCCCCGGCAGCCGGCCAGCGCGGCGGCCAGCAGGGGGACCCCGAGGAACGTCACGAGCAGGCCGACGCCGACCGACAGCATCATCACCGTGTACGAGAAGAACACGATGCTGATCGGCAGGCTCAGCAGGACGTACCCGAACTCCCGCCAGCTGCGTCCCTCGAAGGGGGCCCGCAGCGCCGCGGGGACCCGATGCCGCCGCTCGGTCTCCCCGTACTCCCCGTAACCCCCGTACCCCACGCCCTGCATGGCCATGGCTCCGTCCCGTTCCGCTCGTCGTGCACCGCGTCTGCCGTACCACCAGACTCCCGTGCGGGGCCCTCGGGAACCATGGAGTCCGTCGGCGTCTCGGGTGGGGGGTTATCCCTACCTCTCCGGTCGTACGGGGTGGCTCCCTGGTCGTAGGGGCGATTCCTTGGGGGAGACCCCGTAATACCCGTAATACCCGCAGCCCCCACAGTCGTCCGACCGTGAGGGCTGCCTGCTTGAGAGCCACGTACCTGAGAGCCACATACCTGAGGGCTACGTACCCGAGAGCTACGCCCGGTCCCGCCAAGGCAGTTCCGCCGTCACCGTCGTCCCCCCGCCCGGCGGCGAGTCCACGACGAACAGGCCGTCCACCGCGTCGAGCCGGTCCGCGAGCCCCCGCATCCCCGTCCCCTTCTCCAGGCTCGCGCCCCCGCTCCCGTCGTCCGAGACCTGGATGAGCAGCCGCTCGTCGGACCGCCACACATCGACGGACGCGGCCCGCGCCCCGCTGTGCTTGCTGATGTTCTGGAGCAGCTCGGAGACCGTGAAGTAGGCGATCCCCTCGATCGCCGGAGCCGGTCTCGCGGGCAGGTCGGCGGTCACCTTCACCGGGACCGTGCAGCGGGAGGCGACGGAGGACAGGGCGGCGTCGAGGCCCCGGTCGGTGAGGACCGCCGGGTGGATGCCCCGGGCCAGATCGCGCAGCTCCTGCAACGCGAGCTTCACCTCGCCGTGCGCCTCCGCGACCATCTCCGCCGCCGAGTCCGGGTCCTCCAGCAGCTTCTCCTTGGCCAGCCCGAGCCCCATCGCGAGATTGACGAGCCGGGCCTGCGCGCCGTCGTGCAGATCCCGCTCGATCCGCCGCAGGTCCGCCGCCGCCGTGTCCACCACGGTCCCCCGGTCCGACTCCAACTCCGCGATCCTGCGCTCCAGTTCGTCCGACGGCGACAGCAGCGCGCGCACCATCGCCCGGTCCACGTTCGCGAACCCCCGTGCCACGTAAGGCAGTAGGGGCCACGCCACGAACAGCGAGACGAGGACGACCGTGAACGTGAGGATGCCCCACAGCAGCCGGATCACGTCGTACAGCACCGCCCGCCAGCCCACCGGGTCCTTCAGCGCCGTCCACAACACCGGGAAGAAACCGCGCCCTTTGCGCCACGGCACCTTCGACGGCTCCTCCACCCGCACCCCGAGCAGCACCCGCGCCCGCGCCCGCTCGAAGCGGCCCATCGCCCGCGAGCCCATCAGCCCGAGGGTCATCAGCGGCAGCCCGACGACGGTCACCGCCAGCCCCGCGCCGATCGCCAGCGTCGTCACGGCGTAGGTGAAACCGATCAGCCCGACCGGCAGGTTGAGCAGGAGATGGGCGATCTCCTTCCACGTCACCGCGTCGTAGGCGGGGCGTGGGGGCGGAAGGGGCTCGTCGGGAGCCGTGGGCTTCGCGGTCATACCGCCCAGCCTGCCGTGTGCCGGGCCGCCGCGCCATGACGTTCCCCGCCCTCGGAACCTGGGGAAAACCCCACCCTCACCGGAAGTGGCGTGACGAGCCGCTTACCGTCCCTTTATCAGGGCCTAGACTCCCGGGAGTACGGAACGTCGGACAGATGCCGGACAGCCGCCGGACGGACGTCGGGCAGACAAACGGGCAGTTCAGCAGTGAAGGGACGGACGTGCGGGAATCGACCGGCGCCCCTCCGACCGCGCTCGCGGCGGACTACTTCCAGTCGTACTCCGCCGTGGGGCTGCTCGCCGTCGTCGGCGTGCTGTTCGTGGCGGTGGCGTTCGGCGCGGGGCGGCTGCTGCGGCCCGTCGTCCCGACGCCCGAGAAGCTCATGACGTACGAGTGCGGGGTCGACCCCGTCGGCGAGGGCTGGGCCCACACCCAGGTCCGGTACTACGTGTACGCCTTCCTCTACGTCATCTTCGCCGTCGACTCCGTCTTCCTCTTCCCCTGGGCGACGGTCTTCGCCGCCGACGGGTACGGCGCGACCACCCTCGTCGAGATGTTCGTCTTCCTGGGGTTCCTGACCGTGGGTCTGCTCTACGCATACAAGAAGGGCGTCCTGGAATGGACGTGACACCGGAGACGGGCGGCGACGCCGACGCCGTAGTACCCGTAGTACCTGTGTATCTCCCCGAGCCCAAGCGGCTCGGCGCGCTGGCCCGGCTCGCGCCCGAACCCATGAAGGTCGTCCTCAACTGGGGCCGCCGGTACTCCCTGTGGGTCTTCAACTTCGGTCTCGCCTGCTGCGCGATCGAGTTCATCGCCGCGTCCATGGCCCGGCACGACTTCATCCGGCTCGGCGTGATCCCGTTCGCCCCGGGGCCCCGCCAGGCCGACCTGATGGTCGTCTCGGGCACGGTCACCGACAAGATGGCGCCCGCGGTGAAGCGGCTGTACGAGCAGATGCCCGAGCCGAAGTACGTCATCTCCTTCGGCGCCTGCTCCAACTGCGGCGGTCCGTACTGGGACTCCTACTCGGTGACCAAGGGCGTCGACCAGATCATCCCCGTCGACGTGTACGTCCCCGGCTGCCCGCCCCGCCCCGAGGCGCTCCTCCAGGGCATCCTGAAGCTCCAGGAGAAGATCGCCCGCGAGTCGCTCGCCGACCGCTACGGCACCCGCCCCTCCCCGGCCGCCCTCCAGAGCGGCCTGGTCCCGGCCCCCGAGCCGAAGGGCACCCCCCGATGACGACCGGCTGGCTCCCCGCCCCCGTCCAGGACCTCTTCGGCACCGACGCCACGGCGGACGAGTCGTACGACGTCCTCACGGTCGACGTCCCGCCATCCACCTGGCTCACCGCCCTGAACACGGCCCGTACGACCCTGGCCTGCACCTACTTCGACTGGCTCAGCGCCGTCGACGAACCCGGCACCGGCTTCCGAGTCTGCGCCCACGTCGTCGCCCTCACCCCGGTCCGCCGCCTCCTGCTCCGTACGACGGTCCCGCACGCGTCCCCCGAGCTGCCGACGGCGGTCGACGTGTACGCGGGCGCGGCGTGGCACGAACGCGAGACGCACGAGATGTTCGGCGTGACCTTCACGGACCACCCCGCCCTGACCCACCTCCTCCTCCCCGACACCTTCGAAGGTCACCCCCTGCGCAAGGACTTCGTCCTGGTGGCCCGCGCCGCCAAGCCCTGGCCCGGCGCCAAGGAACCCGGTGAGTCCGACCACGGCGCCCCCAAGCGCCGCCAGACTCTCCCCCCGGGGGTCCCCGACCCCAACGAGTGGGGTCCGCTGAAGGGCCAACTCCCCACGCCGCCCCCGCGCCCGGCCGCCCGCCCGGCCCGCGCGTCCGCCGCCGGAGCGGGAGCCCTCGCCGACCGCCCCGTCCGACGCACCCGCTCGGCCTCCGAGGGTTCCGCGAGCCAGACCGGCCCCGCGGCTCCTCTCGCCCAGCCGAGCACCCCCGCCGACCGCCCGCCCCGCCGCAACCGCTCGGCCTCCCAGGGCTCGGCCAGCCAGACACCCCCCGCCGCCGAACCCACGGCCGCACCGGACGCGCCGCCCACCCCGGGGACCTCGGCCGCACCGGCCACCCCGTCCGACCGCCCGGCCCGCCGCAACCGCAGCGCCTCCCAGGGCTCGGCGAGCCAGCAGCCCGACGCCCCCTGGCACCACGCCCGCCCGGCCTTCGACGAACCGGAACCCGCCGCCGAGCCGCCGAACCCGCCGCCACCGCCGGCAGCCCCCGGCGCGGCCGACAGCTCGGGAGCGGCCGACAGCTCGGGAGCGGCCGACAGCTCGGGAGCGGACGACAGCGCGGACGGGGACGACGCCCCCACCGACACCCCCTCAGGAGGCCCGCGGTGAACGACGCGCTCGACCTCGCCCTGCGACTCCTGATCGTCTTCGTCGTCTTCCTCACCTTCCCCCTGCTGGTCGGCCAGACGGAGCACAAGGTCATGGCCCACATGCAGGGCCGCCTCGGCCCGATGTACGCCGGCGGCTTCCACGGCTGGGCCCAACTCGTCGCGGACGGGGTCAAGTTCGCGCAGAAGGAGGACATCGTCCCGGCGGGCGCCGACCGCCGTGTCTTCCAGCTCGCCCCGGCCGTGGCCCTCCTGCCGTACCTCCTCGTCCTGCTCGCGATCCCGATCGGCCCCGGCGAGGGCGCCGTCGGCCAGGTCCTGGACGCGGGCGTCTTCTTCGTCCTGGCCGTGATGGGCGTCGGGGTCCTCGGCTCCCTCATGGCCGGCTGGGCCAGCGCCAACAAGTTCTCCCTCCTCGGCGGTCTGCGCACCGCCGCCCAGCTCCTCGCCTACGAACTCCCGATGCTCCTCGCCGCCGCGTCCGTCGCGATGGCCGCCGGCACGGTCTCCCTCCCCGGCATCCTCGACGCCTTCGAGTGGTGGTGGCTGCCCTGGCAACTCGTCGGCGCGATCGTCTTCTTCGTCGCCGGCCTCGCCGAACTCCAGCGCCCGCCCTTCGACATGCCCGTCGCCGACTCGGAGATCATCTTCGGCGCGTACACCGAGTACACCGGCCTGCGCTTCGCTCTCTTCCTGCTCGCCGAGTACGCCGGGATCGTCGTCCTGTGCGGCCTGACCACTGTCCTCTTCCTGGGCGGCTGGCACGGCCCCTGGGGCGCCGACGGCCTCGGCTGGGTCTGGACCCTGCTGAAGGCGGCCCTCCTCGCGTTCGTCGTGATCTGGCTCCGCGTCACCTATCCCCGCCTGCGCGAGGACCAGCTCCAGAAGCTCTCCTGGACCCTCCTCGTCCCCCTCTCCCTCGCCCAGATCGCCCTCACCGGCGTCGTCAAGGTGGTGATCTCCTAGTGCCTCCGCTTCCCGGCTCCGGCCTGGCCAAGGGCCTGGCCGTCACCCTCCGCACGATGACCCGCAGGTCCGTCACCGAGCAGTACCCCGACACCCAGCCCGAACTCCCGCCCCGCACCCGCGGCGTCATCGGCCTGTTCGAGGAGAACTGCACGGTCTGCATGCTCTGCGCCCGCGAGTGCCCCGACTGGTGCATCTACATCGACTCCCACAAGGAGACGGTCCCCGCCGCCGCTCCCGGTGGCCGCGAGCGCAGCCGCAACGTCCTCGACCGGTTCGCCATCGACTTCTCCCTCTGCATGTACTGCGGCATCTGCATCGAGGTCTGCCCCTTCGACGCCCTCTTCTGGTCCCCCGAATTCGAGTACGCCGAGACCGACATCCGCGACCTCACCCACGAACGCGACCGGCTCCGCGAGTGGATGTGGACCGTCCCGCCCCCACCCCCTCTCGATCCCTCCGCCGAAGAACCCAAGGAACTGGTGGCGGCCCGCAAGACAGCGGAGAAACTGGCCGCCTCCCAGCCGCCCGCCGCCGGCCACCCCGAACCCCCCTCCACCGAACCCCCCTCCACCGGCCCCGCCCCCACCGACCCCCCGGGAGGCCGGTCGTGAGCCTTGCTCAAGCGACCCACGGCTTCCTCTCCCCGACCGGTGTCGAGATCGCGTTCCTCCTCGTCGGCCTGCTGACCCTCGGCGCGGCGGTCGTGACCGTCACGACCCGTCAGCTGGTGCACGCGGCCCTCTGGCTGGTCGTGTCCCTCGGGGGCCTCGCCGTCGAGTACCTGCTGCTGACGGCGGAGTTCATCGCCTGGGTGCAGGTCCTCATCTATGTCGGTTCCGTCGTCGTCCTCCTTCTCTTCGGTCTGATGCTCACCCGGGCCCCCATCGGCCGCTCCCCGGACGCGGACTCCGGGAACCGGTGGGCCGCCCTCGCGGTCGCCGTCGTCGCCGCGGCGGCCCTCGTCTGGGTGGTCGTCGACGCCTTCCGCACCACCTGGATCGACCTCGACGGCCCGGCCGCCGGCTCCACGAAGGTCACCGGCGAGAGCCTCTTCCGGCACTGGGTCCTGCCCTTCGAGGCCCTCTCCGTCCTCCTCCTCGCGGCACTGGTCGGCGCGATCGTCCTGTCCCGCAAAGCGAAAGCGGATACGAGCTCTCCCCCGGAGAACGCCCGGCCGGTCACGCAGAGTTCCCACCCCGTCACAGATTCCGAAAAAACTTCGCGGCCCTCCGAAAACCCCAACCCCCCGACCGAGCAGGAAGGCGCCCGCTGATGCACCTCGCCTACCCCGCCGTCCTCTCGGCCCTCCTCTTCTGCACCGGCCTCTACGGCGTCCTGGCCCGCCGCAACGCGATCCTCGTCCTGATGTCGGTCGAGCTGATGCTCAACGCGGTCAACCTCAACCTCGTCGCCTTCGACGTCTGGCTCAGCAAGGCCGCCGCGGACACCCTCCACTCCGGCCAGGCCCTGACCCTGTTCACCATCGCGATCGCCGCCGCCGAGATCGGCATCGGCCTGGCGATCGTCCTCGCCGTGTACCGCAACCGCGGCACCTCGGACATCGACCGGCTCCGCGACACGGCGGAGACCCCCGAGACCACCCCGCACCCGCCGGAGAACCCCCCGCACCCGAGGGACGAGAAGGCCGAGGCCGCCGCGTGACCACGACCACCCTCGCCGCCCTCGTCCCCCTCCTGCCGTTCCTCGGCGCCCTCGCCGGCCTCCTCCTGGGCCGCACGGCCCCCGGCTACGTCCGCCCCCTGGCCGTCCTGCCCCCGCTCGCCGCCCTCGCGCTGGCGGTCCTGGTCGCCGTACGCCAGGGCGGCGACGCCCCGGTCGACGCCGCGACGGAACTCACCCCCACCGGCTCGATCCCCGTCGAACTCGCCCTGCACATCGACGGCTTCGCGGCCCTCGTCGCCGTCCTGGTCGCCCTGGTCGCGACCTGCGTACAGATCTACTCGACCGGCTACCTCCGCGACGACCCCCGCTACCCCTCGTACGCGGCCCTTGTCTCCCTCTTCACCGCCGCGATGCTCCTGGTCGTCTACTCGGGCGACCTGATCGTGCTGCTCGTCGGCTGGGAGGTCATGGGCATCTGCTCGTATTTCCTGGTCGGCCACTACTGGGAGACCCCGGAGGCGCGCGCCGCGTCGATCAAGGCGTTCCTGGTCACCAAGCTCGGTGACGTCCCGTTCCTGATCGGCCTGTTCGCGCTGGCCACGGACGCCGGGTCGTTCCGGATCACGAAGATCCTCGACGCCGTCACGCACGGCGGCCTCGGCCACCCGACCCTGATCGCCCTGCTGCTCCTCGCGGGCGTCGCCGGAAAGTCGGCGCAGTTCCCGCTGCACACCTGGCTCCCCGACGCGATGGCGGGCCCAACCCCGGTCTCCGCGCTGATCCACGCCGCCACGATGGTCGCCGCCGGCGTCTACTTCGTCGCCCGGCTCCTGCCGGTCTTCGAGGCGTCGCGCGCCGCCATGGCCGTCCTCGCGGTGCTGGCCGCCGTGACGATGCTCGGCTCCGCACTCGCCGCCCTCGCCCAGGACGACATCAAACGCGTCCTCGCCTACTCGACGATCGGCCAGCTCGGCTACATGACCGGCGCCCTCGCCGTCGGGGACCGCAGTGCCGCCGTCTTCCACCTCCTCACGCACGGCGCCTTCAAGGCGCTCCTGTTCCTCGCGGCCGGCGCGGTCATCCACGCGGCGGGCACGAACTCCCTCGCCGCCATGTCCCGGACGACCGGCCTGCGCGCCCGAGTGCCGGACGCGTACCGGACGATGACCGTGGGGCTCCTCGCGCTCGCCGCGATCCCGCCGTTCAGCGGCTTCTTCTCCAAGGAGTCCGTCCTCGGCGCCGCCGAACACGTCGTCACCGGCCACACCGGGCACGCCCCCGCCGCCGCGGGTTGGACCGTCATCGTCGCCGCCCTGCTCACCGCCCTCCTGACCGCCGCCTACGCGGCCCGCCTGTGGCTGCTCGCCTTCCACGGCCGGGGCACCGAAGCCCCCGATCACGGCCGGGAGCCCCTGTCCACGACCGTCGTCCTCTGGGTCCTCGCCCTCCCTTCCCTGGCCTTCGGCGGCCTCGCCTACGCGACGCTCCCCGACTGGTTCGACGGCACCTCCCTCGCCTCGACCCTCACCACCTCCGTCCTCGGCACGGGCTTCGCCCTCGTCGGCGTCCTGGTCACCTACGGCGCCTGGCGCCACCTCACGGCCGTCACCGTCCCCCTGCAACCGGGCACCCCCCACCCGAACGGCGACACGGCCCCCACCGAGCCCGCGCCCGCCCCGAGCCACCCGCCGGCCCGCAACGGCGACGGCCGTACGACGACCGACCCCGGACGCCTCCTGCTCGGCCCCCTGCACCGCCACGCCGCCACGGGCTTCCACCTGGACGCCCTCTACGGCGCCCTGTTCGTCCGCCCCGTCCAGGCCGCCGCCTCCCTCGTACGGTTCCTCGACCGCGAGGTCGTCGACGCCTACGTCAGCGGCGCCGCCGCCCTGCCCCGCTGGCTCGGCACCGCCGTACGGCGGGCCCAGACCGGCAACGTCCAGACCTATGTGAGCGCGCTGCTCGCCGGCACCGTCGTCCTCGCGGTGACCGTCCTTCTCGTCGCCTCGGGAGCGTGAGCGCGCGTGATCGGTATCAACGAGTCCGTGATGCAGTTCCTTCTGGCGTTCACCGTCGCCGCCCCGCTCCTCGGCGCCGTCGCCGCCCTGCTGCCCGCCCCGCCGGGGCTGAAGGGGAAGTCGCCCGAGCAGGCGGTGCTGCGCCACGGCGTCACCGTCACGGCCGCCGTCCTGGCCGCCGCGATCGCCCTCGCGCTGGGCTTCGACCACGACCACCCGTCGAAGATGCAGGCCAGTACGGACATCAGCTGGATTCCCGCACTCGACGTACGCATCCACCTCGGCATCGACGGCATCTCCCTCCCGCTGCTCGTCCTGACCGCGCTGCTGACCTTCCTCTGCGCGCTGTACTCCTACTTCAAGCCGCCCGCGGGCCCGTCCCCGAAGGCGTTCGTCGCCCTGCTGCTCCTCCTGGAGGGCGGCACCCTCGCCACCTTCGCCGTCCTCGACCTCCTCCTGTTCTTCCTGGCCTTCGAGACCGTCCTCATCCCGATGTACTTCCTCATCGCCCGCTGGGGCGGCGAGGACCGTGCCCGCGCGGCCTGGAAATTCATCCTCTACACGCTGCTCGGCTCTGTCGTCATGCTCCTCGGCCTGCTCCTGATCGGGGTGAAAGCGGGCACATTCGACATGGTCGCACTCGCCACTGACAACGGCCGGTCCCTGACCACGTCCGTGCAGGTCACCGCCGCTTTGGCGATCGGGATCGGGCTCGCCGTGAAGACCCCGATGTGGCCGCTGCACAGCTGGCTGCCCGACGCCCACACCGCCGCCCCGACCACCGGCTCGGTCCTCCTCGCCGGCGTCCTGCTGAAGATGGGCACCTACGGGTTCGTCCGCATCCTTCTGCCGGTCGCCCCGGACGGCCTGCGCGTCTTCGCGCCCTACCTCGCCGCGTTCGCCGTGGTCGGGATCATCTACGGGTCCCTCGCCTGCCTGGCCCTGGTCCGCCCCGGTGCGAACGGCGACCTGAAGCGGCTCATCGCCTACTCCTCCGTCGGCCACATGGGCTTCGTCCTGCTGGGCATCGCGTCCATGACACCGACCGGCGTGAACGGCGCCCTGTTCGCCAACATCGCCCACGGCCTCATCACCGGCCTGCTGTTCTTCCTCGTCGGCGCCCTGAAGGACCGTACCGGCAGCACCAGCCTCGACACCCTCGCGCAGCACACGGGAGCGGCCCTGTACGGCCGTGCGCCCCGCTTCGGCGGCCTCCTGGCGTTCGCCGCCGTCGCCTCCCTCGGGCTGCCCGGACTCGCCGGGTTCTGGGGCGAGATGCTGGCCCTGTTCGGTGCGTTCGACCCCGCCGCCGACCTCAGCCGGCCCGCGTTCCTGACGTTCACCGCGATCGCCGCCCTCGGCACGCTCCTGACGGCCGCCTACCTCCTGCTCGTCGTCCGGCGCGTGTGCATGGGCGTCGTCCCCGAGGACGCCCCGGAACTCGCCGACGTACGCCCGTACGAGTTCGCGGCCTGGACCCCGCTCGTCGTCCTCACCGTCGTCGGCGGCCTGTGGCCCAAGGCCCTCCTCGGCCTCACCGACCCGGCCGTGCAGCAGCTCCTCGCAGGAGGCCCCCGATGAGCGCCCTCGCGCAGTCCGTCGTCCAGTCGGTCGACTGGCTCACGATCGCCCCGCCGACCGTCGCGGCCGTCGTCGGCCTCGCCGTACTTATTGCCGACCTGTTCGTCCCGGAGGCGAGGAAACCCCTCCTGGGCTGGTTCGCGGTCGCCGGGCTCGCCGCCTCCGCGGCCCTCCTGCTGCCCCTCCTGGACGGCGACCGGGCCACGTTCTGCCTGGTCGGCGACCCCGGAGTGTGCAGCTACACGGCCGACCGCTTCACCCTGGTCGTCCAGTTCCTGGTGCTCGGCGGAGCCCTCCTGACGGCCCTCCTGTCGGTCACCGCCCTCAAGGACGCGCGCGGCACACTCCCCGAAGGGGAGTACTGGTTCCTCCTGCTGTCCTCCGCCGCCGGTGCCGCCCTGCTGCCCGCCTCCCGGGACCTCGCCACCCTGATCGTCGCCCTGGAGGTCGCCTCCCTGCCGGCCTTCGCGCTGGTCGGCATCCGGCACGGCGACAAGCGCTCCTCCGAGGCCGCCCTCAAGTTCTTCCTGTCGTCCGTCACGGCCACCGCCGTCAGCCTCCTGGGCATCAGCTTCGTGTACGCCACGACGGGCACCCTGTACCTCACCCAGGTGGCCGAACGCGTCCAGGACGTCGACGGGCAGCTCCACACCCTCGCCCAGACGGGTGTCGTCCTCACCCTCGTCGGCTTCGCCTTCAAGACGGCCGCCGTCCCGTTCCACTTCTGGGTCCCCGACACGTACACCGGCGCCCCCCTGCCGATCGCCGCCTACCTGTCGGTCGTCGGCAAGGCCGTCGGCTTCTCCGGCCTGATCCTCGTCACGGTCGTCGCCTTCCCGTCGTACGACGACGTCTGGGGCCCGGCGCTCGCGGGGCTCGCCGCGCTCACCATGACCGTCGGGAACGTCGGCGCCCTGCGCCAGCACGCCACGCGCGCGTACAGCGCGGTCCGCCTCCTCGCCTGGTCCTCCGTGGGCCAGGCCGGCTACCTCCTCGTCCCGATCGCCGCCGCTGCCCACACGGACGACACGGAGCGCGCCGTGGGCGCCACGCTCGCGTACGCCCTCATGTACGCCGCCGTGAACCTCGGCGCGTTCGCCGTGACCGCCCTCGTGGGCCGTGGAAGCCCCCACAACCGCCTCACGGACCACCGGGGCCTGTACGCCCGCAACCCCCTCTCAGCGCTCCTCCTGGCCTTCTTCCTGCTCTGCCTCGCCGGACTCCCGCCCGGCGTCATCGGCCTCTTCGCGAAGGTCACCGTCTTCTCGGCGGCCGTCGACGCGGGCCTCGGCTGGCTCGCGGTCGTCATGGCCGTCAACGTCGTGATCGCCCTCTTCTACTACCTCCAATGGACGACCCTGCTGTTCCGGACACCCGAGAAGGCGCCCTCCGCGGAGACGGCGGCCGAAGGAGCGACGGCCGAGGGGGAGACGTCCGCGCACCGGGTACCCGCCCCGCTGACGGCAGCGCTCGCCCTCACCGCCGTCATCGGCGTCGTCCTCTCCGGAGCCCCCCAGCTGATCCTGCGGTTCGCCGACACCACCCTGTTCTGAGCCGGGCACACGCCCTCACCCGGACGGCCGACAGGCGCGCCCGCGCGCGCCAGGGAACTCGTGGCGCTCGCCTGGCGTTGTCACAGACAGGAAGGTCCACTGGACGTGACACAGAAGGACCGCAGATCAGCGAGCAAAGGGTTCCCCTGCCGCACGACTTGGAGGGCGTACCGTGCACCGCCGGCACAACGGGCTCAGGACCGCAGTACTCCTCGGGGGACTGTCCGCACTCATCGTCGTCATCGGCGGCTTCTTCGGCCGGACCGGACTGGTCATCGCCGTTCTGATCGCCCTCGGCACCAACGCGTACGCGTACTGGAACAGCGACAAGCTCGCTCTACGCGCGATGCGCGCGCGCCCGGTGAGCGAGTTCGAGGCCCCCGCCCTGTACCGGATGGTCCGCGAACTCTCCACCCAGGCCCGCCAGCCCATGCCCCGCCTGTACATCTCCCCGACGGAGGCGCCCAACGCCTTCGCGACCGGCCGCAACCCGCGCAACGCGGCCGTGTGCTGCACGGACGGCATCATGCGGCTCCTCGACGAACGCGAACTGCGCGGCGTCATCGGACACGAACTGAGCCACGTCTACAACCGCGACATCCTCATCTCCTCGGTCGCCGGAGCCCTCGCCTCGGTGATCGTCTTCCTCGCGAACTTCGCCTGGCTGATCCCCATCGGCCGCTCCGACGACGATGACGGCCCCGGCATCATCGGGGTGCTCCTGCTGTCGCTCCTCGGCCCGCTCGCCGCCAGCCTCATCCAGCTCGCCATCAGCCGCTCCCGCGAGTACGAGGCGGACGCCTCCGGGGCGCAGCTCACCGGCGACCCCCTCGCCCTCGCGAGCGCCCTGCGCAAGCTCGAACTCGGCACGCAGCAGCTCCCGCTGCCCCCCGAGCCCCGGATCGAGACCGCGAGCCACATGATGATCGCGAACCCCTTCCGTCCGGGGCAGGGATTCTCCAAAATGTTCTCGACGCACCCACCGATGGCGGAGCGGATCGCCCGCCTGGAGAAGATGGCAGGTCGCCAGTCGTGAAGACCATCCTCAACGTCATCTGGCTCGTCCTCAGCGG
Organism: Streptomyces sp. NPDC004539; assembly: GCF_040610055.1. NCBI lineage: Bacteria > Bacillati > Actinomycetota > Actinomycetes > Kitasatosporales > Streptomycetaceae > Streptomyces > Streptomyces sp. NPDC004539. Next base: position 96,782 of record NZ_JBEXLS010000008.1, read on the forward strand.
ATTCTGGCTCTTCCTCGCCTACCTCGGCGCGGGCCTGCTCCTCTGCATCACGATCATCGGCATCCCCTTCGGGATCGCCGCCTTCCGCATCGGCGTCTACGCCCTGTGGCCCTTCGGGCGCACGACCGTCGAGCGCCGGGACGCGGGAGCGCCGTCCTGTGTCGGCAACGTCCTGTGGCTCGTCCTGGCCGGCTGGTGGCTGGCCATCGGCCACATCGTCACCGGCTTCCTGCTGTGCCTCACGGTCATCGGCATTCCGTTCGGCATCGCCAACTTCAAGATGATCCCCGTCTCCCTCATGCCGCTGGGCCGCGAGATCGTGCCCACGGACCAGCCGTTCGGGGCTCGCTGACCTCTGTCGGGTGGCCCGCCGGCCCTCCGGCGGGTGACCGAGTTGTCCACAGCCGGGAAGTTGTCCACAGGCTGGGCGGATTGTCGGTGGCGTGCCGCACGATGGATGCATGACGGGGGCTCAGCCGGCGCTCCCACCGAAACCGCCGTCCCCGCCGAAGCCACGGCTCCTGTCACCGGCGACGGCCCGCCGCACCCCGTACGCCACCGCACCCACCCCCAGCACCCCCGCCCCCGCGACCACCGACACCCACGGAAGGGAGAACGCCAGCAGGACGCACCCCAGCAGACCGACGACCGGTACCAGCCGCGCGAGCGGTGCCGGGGACAGGGTCCACGCCGAGGCGTTGGCCACCGCGTAGTACAGGAGGACACCGAAGGAGGAGAACCCGATCGCACCCCGGACGTCGACCGTGGCGGCCAGGACGGCGACGACCGCGCCCACGGCGAGCTCGGCGCGGTGCGGCACCCGATAGCGGGGGTGCACGGCGGACAGCGCGCCGGGGAGATGCCGGTCCCGGGCCATCGCGAGGACCGTCCGCGAGACCCCGAGGATCAGCGCCAGCAGCGACCCCAGCGCGGCGACGGCGGCACCGGCCCGCACCACGGGCACCAGCCAGGAGGCGCCAGCGGCGCGCACCGCGTCCACCAGCGGCGCACCGGCCCCGCTCAACCCCCCGACACCCAGCACGGAAAGGACGGCGACCGCCACACACCCGTACACCACCAGCGTCACGCCCAGGGCGAGCGGGACCGCCCGGGGGATCGTGCGCGACGGCTCCCGCACCTCCTCGCCCAGGGTCGCGATCCGCGCGTACCCCGCGAAGGCGAAGAACAGCAGACCGGCGGCCTGGAGCAGCCCGCCCACCCCACCGGAGAACCCGATGTCCGCCGGACCGGCGCCGGACCTCTCGGCCCCCTCCGCCCCCAGGCACACGGCCACCACCCCCACCAGGACCGCCAGCACCACGGCCACGACGGCCCGCGTCACCCAGGCCGACTTCTGGACGCCGCCGTAGTTCACCGCCGTCAGCGCCACGACCGACGCGACCGCCACCGCGTGCGCGTGGGCCGGCCAGACGTACAGCCCCACGGTCAGTGCCATCGCCGCGCACGACGCGGTCTTCCCGACGACGAAGGCCCACCCGGCGAGATACCCCCAGAAGGCGCCGAGCCGCTCCCGGCCGTAGACGTAGGTGCCGCCGGACGCCGGGTAGCGGGCGGCCAGCCGGGCGGAGGAGGTGGCGTTGCAGTAGGCGATCAGGGCGGCCAGCGCGAGAGCGGGCAGCAGAGCGGTCCCGGCGGCCCGCGCGGCCGGCCCCAGGGCGACGAAGACCCCCGCCCCGATCATCGCCCCGAGCCCGATCACGACGGCGTCGCCGAGACCGAGGGTGCGTCGCAGTTCGGCGGGGGAGCCGGAGGGGACAGTCATGGGCGGCACCCTAATGACCGGGGGAACCGGCACGTACCGGCACGACGTCGTCCACACCAACACGGAACGAACACACATGCGGTGGCGGGCGGGGAACACGCGGGAACCGCCGGCCACCCGTCCCGCTTCCTTCACCGGACCCACACGGTAGGAACAGCGGGCGCACAGCGCGGAAGGGCAGGTTCGGGGCATGGGCATCGTCAGTTGGATCATCCTGGGACTGTTGGCCGGAGTCGTCGCCAAGGTTCTGCTGCCGGGGCGCGACCCCGGCGGCCTCATCGGCACGACCCTCATCGGCGTCGCCGGCGCGTTCGTCGGCGGCTGGATCTCGGCCCGCTGGCTGGACCACCCCGTGACGAAGGACTTCTACGACGGCGCCACCTGGGCGGCGGCGATCGGCGGCTCGCTGGTGCTGCTGATCGTCTACCGGATTCTGTTCGGCAACTCCCGGAACTGAACGGGCCCGCAGCACTGAACCCCGGAGATGCCAGAAGGGCGGGCGCCGCACCGGCACCCGCCCTTCTGGCCCACCGGCCCGTGGACTACCGGTAGTTCACGAACTGGAGCGCGAAGTCGAAGTCCTGCCCCTTGAGCAGGGTGATGACGGCTTGGAGGTCGTCACGGCTCTTGGAGCTGACGCGCAGTTCGTCGCCCTGGACCTGGGCCTTGATGCCCTTCGGGCCCTCGTCCCGGATGATCTTGGCGACCTTCTTCGCGTTCTCCTGCGAGATGCCTTCCTTGACCTCGGCGAAGAGCTTGTACTCCTTGCCGGAGAGCTGGGGCTCGCCCGCCTCCAGCGCCTTCAGCGAGATCCCGCGCTTGATCAGCTTGGACTGGAAGACGTCGAGGACGGCCTTGACCCGGTCCTCGGAGTTCGCCTCCATCAGGATCTTCTCGCCGGACCACGAGATCGAGGCGCCCACACCCTTGAAGTCGTAGCGCTGCGAGATCTCCTTGCCGGCCTGGTTGAGGGCGTTGTCGACCTCCTGCCGCTCGACCTTCGAGACGATGTCGAAACTGGAGTCGGCCATGTCCTGTGGCTCCTTGTATCGGGGTGCGTGACGAGTGCGTGGCGGCGTCCTCGCGGGCCCGTGCCCGTACCGGCGTGGGCCCGGCCACGTCCGCCCAAGCCTAGCCACCCGATCACCTCCGGGCGCAGCTCAATCGGGTGGCGAAGCACCCCTCCCCATCGGGTATTGTTTACGTCGTTGCCAGGGAACACCGCCGAAAAGCGGTTCGAACAGGCGACAAAACCCCGGCGGTGTGCCCGAGCGGCCAAAGGGAGCAGACTGTAAATCTGCCGGCTCAGCCTTCCCAGGTTCGAATCCTGGCGCCGCCACACGGGAACGCAAGGGCCCGTGATCCACTCAAACAGTGGGTCACGGGCCCTTCGTCATGTGTGCGTGCGGTGGCGGCTCATGAAGAAGATCACAGCCCCGGCAACCCTGACAGCCCCGGCCCCCGGCCCCGGCCCCCGGGCCCCGGCCCTCAGCCCTGACCTCCAGCCCCGGCCTCCCCGGAATTCCGCGCCGGATTCAGGCGTCCTCCGGCGGAGCGGCCGGTTCGCGGGCGGCGCGTTTCACCTCCGCCTCGACCTCGCTGCGGGGCCGCTCCTCGGCGCGGGCGTGTTCCGTCACCGCCGACTGCGCGTCGCGGGCGAGGTCGCGCCAGGCCCGCCAGGCGGTCTCGTAGGTGTCCGTCTGGGTCTCCGACCACGGGGTGGTCGTGGGGGAGCCGTAGCTGTCGCGCAGCTCCTGCACGCGGGTGTGCGCCTCGTCCGCGGCGCGCTGACGGTGCACCAGTTCCTCGAAGGTGTGTGACACGGGATCGGATGCTAGGGAGTTGATCGCACGTTTCCGCGCTGCCCCGCAGCGTGCCGCGAGGCCGTACCCGCGTGGCCCACTGAGGCACACTGACCTCATGTCCAGCCGCCGCAGAACCTGCCCCGAGTGCCGCCGCGAGATCGCCGTCGTCGCCGGACGGTTCGCCCGGCACGACCCGCCCGGCGCCCGCGGCACCGGCGAGCTCACGTCCTGCCCCGGCTCCCGCCGCCCCGCCCAGCTCGGCGCGGCCCAGCCGTCCCTAGACGGCTTCACCGTCCCCGAGTTCCCCGGCCAGCTCCCCCTCTTCTGACCAGCCCCTCAGCCGTACAACGCCCCTGAGCCGCCGTCAGTTCCCGGCCCCGGCCGCGAAGTCCCGGCCGCGAAGTCCCGACACTCCCCGGACCCCGCGCCCCGCGCCCCACCCCACCCGGCCCCGCCTCCCCCTCAGTTCCCCGCGACCGACTTCACCGCCACCGACACCGGCGTGGAACCCCCCACCAGCTCCAGCGTCAGCCCCGCCGTCGCCGGCGTCTCCAGCAACTCCGCGAGGACCGCGGCCACATCGTCCCGGGTGACCATCCCGCGCCCCGTACGCGCCTCCAGCCGCACCAGCCCGGTCCCGGCGTCGTCGGTGAGCCCGCCGGGCCGCAGGACCGTCCAGTCGAGCGCGTCCAGACCCTGGACGTACCCGTCGGCCTCACCCTTCGCGCGCAGGTAGGCGTCGAAGACCTCGCCCCCGGTGTGACCGGCGTCCGCACCCATCGAGGACACCACCAGGAACCGCCGCACCCCCGCGCGGACGGCCGCGTCGGCGAACAGGACCGCCGCGCCCTTGTCGACGGTGTCCTTGCGGGTCACCCCGCTGCCCGGCCCCGCGCCCGCCGCGAACACGGCCGCGTCGGCGCCCCGGAGCACCTCCGCGACCTCCTCGACGGACGCCGACTCCAGATCCAGCACGACCGGTTCGGCACCGGCCGCCCGCAGGGCGTCCCCCTGCCCGGCCTTGCGGATGACCCCCGCGACCTCGTCCCCGCGCGCGGCGAGCAACCGCTCCAGCCGCAACGCGATCTGACCATGACCTCCGGCGATGACAATGCGCATGCCTTCGACCGTACGCCCCGGCAGTCCCGTCCGCCGCACGGCTCCGAGTAAGTCGGCTCGTCAGAAAATATGCCAACCACCCCAACCACCCCAACCACCCCAACCACCCCGCCCCCAGCTCCAACCCCGGTCCCACCCCACCCCCCTACGACACCTCCCCCCGCCCCTGCCGAGGCAACCCCGACTCCGCCGCCACAGCCGAATTGCAGTACTCCCGCACCGCACTCGTCCGAGCCACCACCCGCCCCCGATGAACCACGATCCGGCTGTAGGCGAGCGACAACGCCCCCGCCAGCCGCTCCCCCCGTACCGCCAGCAACTCCGCCGGAAACCCCGCCTCCACCCGCACCTCCGGCAACCCCAGCACCGCCCGCGCGGACGCGCTGACCGCGTCGTACGCGTCCTCGGGCCGCAGCCCCTCCCGGGAGGCCAGCAGATAGGCGGCCTCCAGCGGGTCCCCCCGGCCGACCGGGTTGGAGACGTCCCGCAGCGCCCCGCTCCCCGCGGCGACGCGCACGCCGGCCGCCCGCAGGAGCCGTACAGGGGCCGTTCCGCGGCCTGTGACGGCCCCGCAGGAGCCCTGGGGGAGGCAGACGACGGTGACGCCCGCGGCGGCGAGCTGATCGGCCGTCCGGGAGGCGTGCTCGGCGGGCAGCGCGCCGCAGGGCCCGAGCGTCACCCCGGGGCGCAGCCCGCCGCACTGCGCGGCGAGCCGGGCGAGCCGGCCCGGGTCGGCGGCGTCCGTGTGCAGGTCCACCGGGCAGCCGTGTTCGGCGGCGAGCTCCAGGACGGCCTCCACGTACCCCGTCGGATCGGGGTCGAGGTCGGGACAGCCGCCCACCACCGCGGCGCCCATCTTCAGCGCGTCCCGGAGCATCGCGAGCCCGTCCGCGCCGGCCACCCCGGTCAGCAGCCGCGGCACCGCGACGGTCGTCAGCTCCGCGAGCCCCCGCAGCGAACGGCGTGCCTGGAGGACAGCGCCCAGCGCGCCGAGCCCCTGGACGTCGCCCACGCGTACGTGCGCGCGCAAGGCGGTCGCGCCGTGCCCGAGTTGCAGGAGGGCCGCTTCGGTGGCCCGCCGCTGGACGTCCTCCGGGGCGTACGACACCGGACCGTCCGTGTCGGCAGACTGGGCGGTGTCCGCGTGGGCGTGCGGTTCGGCGGGGGCGGGCAGCAGGAGGTAGCCGGAGAGGTCGACGCGGCTCCCGCGCGTGGGTGCCGAGGCCAGGCTGCCCGCCGTGCCGACCGCCTCGATCCGCCCGCCCCCGAGCCGTACGTCCACGGTCCGGCCGTCGGTGAGCCTGGCTCCGCACAGCAGGAGGGCCGACGGGTCCTGCCGGCCGCCGGAGGACGACGACGGGGACGGCTGGGGCTGACTGTCGGGCATCGCGCTCCAGAAGCTAGGGCCAGAGGCTGGGGACGACGAAGGAACCCCGGTCCAGGGGGGCTGGAAGATCACACAGAGTGAGTCGAGCCTAGGGCGGCCGTACGACGCTGTCAGGGAGGGACGGAATAGTCGTACCGGTGTGGTCCGCCGGGTCGCGGAGGCTCCCGGGGCCCCTGTGACAGGCCGGAATCCGGGCCCGCACAGGGCTGGACAACGGATTTGGGTGAACGCCCGAGGAGCGTGTAATGTCTTCCTCGCTCGCCCCAATAGCTCAGTCGGTAGAGCGTCTCCATGGTAAGGAGAAGGTCTACGGTTCGATTCCGTATTGGGGCTCTGGTGAGAGAGGTTCCCGCCACAAGGCTTCCGGCCGCGAGGCGGGAACGGATCTCATCACAGCGGTGTAGCTCAGTCGGTAGAGCAAGCGGCTCATAATCGCTGTGTCACCGGTTCAAGTCCGGTCACCGCTACGAGCAGTAGCCGATTGTGGGGTCGGTCCTCCAGTCGGCTACTCTTTTATGCGTTAAACCATTCAACCCGTCCGTCAAGGAGCACTCACGTGGCTGCCACCGACGTCCGCCCGAAGATCACGCTGGCCTGCGTGGAGTGCAAGGAGCGGAACTACATCACCAAGAAGAACCGGCGTAACAACCCGGACCGCATGGAGATGAAGAAGCACTGCCCGCGTTGCAACGCGCACACCGCGCACCGCGAAACGCGATAAATCAGGCTCGTACGTGAGGCCGTCCCCGAGAGATCGGGGGCGGCCTCACGTCGTTGAACAGGTAGTACCGGTCAGTAGAGCAACCAGAGAGGTGCCGGGCCCATGGCGCTCGACCAGTCCTTCGTGGGGCGGAGCTACCCGCCCACCGCGCCCTACGAGGTGGGCCGGGAGAAGATTCGCGAGTTCGCCGTGGCGGTCGGTGACGACCACCCCGCGTACACGGACCCCGAGGCCGCGAAGGCGCTCGGGCACCCCGACGTGATCGCCCCGCCGACGTTCGTGTTCTCCATCACCTTCAAGGCGGCCGGACAGGTCGTCGAGGACCCGCAGCTGGGCCTCGACTACAGCCGCGTCGTACACGGCGACCAGAAGTTCGCGTACGTCCGTCCCGTGCGCGCGGGCGACCGGCTGAGCGTCACCACCACCATCGAGGCCATCAAGTCGATGGCCGGCAACGACATCGTGGACATCCGCGGCGAGGTCTTCGACGAGGCCGGCGAGCACGTCGTGACCGCCTGGACCAAGCTCGTGGCCCGCGCGGTCACCGAGGAGGCGTGAGGAATCCCATGACGGCGAAGATTTCTTACGACGACGTCGAGGTCGGCACCGAACTGCCCGCCCGCACCTTCCCCGTGACCCGCGCCACGCTCGTGCGCTACGCGGGCGCCTCCGGCGACTTCAACCCCATCCACTGGAACGAGAGGTTCGCCAAGGAGGTCGGCCTCCCGGACGTCATCGCGCACGGCATGTTCACCATGGCCGAGGCCGTCCGCGTCGTCACCGACTGGACCGGCGACCCCGGCGCGATCGTCGACTACGGCGTCCGCTTCACCAAGCCCGTCGTCGTCCCGAACGACGACGAGGGCGCCCTCATCGAGGTCACCGCCAAGGTCGGCGCCAAGCTCGACGACAACACCGTCCGCGTCGACCTCACCGTCACCAGCGCGGGCCAGAAGGTCCTCGGCATGTCCCGGGCTGTCGTCCGCCTGGCCTGAGCCGTTGCTGTAAGGGGCGTTCTCCATGGCGAGGCGCCCCTTACGCATGCCCGGCGGCAGACCGGCGTTGTCAGTGCCGTCTCGTAGGCTTGGCCGCGTGCTCGAACTTCAGGACGCCCCGCTCGCCCCGCTGACCACGTTCCGGCTCGGCGGCCCCGCCTCCCGCCTGGTGACCGCGACCACCGACGCCGAGGTGATCGAGGCCGTGCGCGAGGCGGACGCCTCCGGGGTGCCGCTGCTGATCGTCGGCGGCGGCTCCAACCTCGTCGTCGGCGACAAGGGCTTCGAGGGCACGGCACTGCGCATCGCGACGCGCGGCGTGCAGCTGAGCGGTACGACGCTGGAGCTGGCCGCGGGCGAGGTGTGGACGGACGCCGTCGCGCGCGCGGTGGAGGCCGGGCTCGCCGGGATCGAGTGCCTCGCCGGCATTCCGGGCTCGGCGGGCGCGACGCCGATCCAGAACGTCGGGGCGTACGGCCAGGAGGTCTCCTCGACGATCACCGAGGTCGTCGCCTACGACCGGCGCGCGGGCGGGACGGTCACGCTGTCGAACGCCGAGTGCGCCTTCTCGTACCGCCACAGCCGCTTCAAGGACGACCCCGAGCGGTACGTCGTCCTGCGCGTCCGCTTCGCCCTGGAGGACGCGGGCGGGATGTCGGCGCCCGTGAAGTACGCGGAGACCGCGCGGGCGCTCGGCGTCGAGGTGGGGGAGCGGGTCGCGCTCGGCGCCGCGCGGGAGACGGTGCTGAGGCTGCGCGCGGGCAAGGGCATGGTCCTGGACCCCGAGGACCACGACACCTGGTCCGCCGGCTCCTTCTTCACCAACCCGATCCTCACGGACGCCGAGTTCGCGGCGTTCCACGCGCGCGTGGGGGAGCGGCTCGGGGAGGGCGCCGAACCGCCCGCCTACCCGGCGGGAGAGGGCCGTACGAAGACGTCCGCGGCCTGGCTCATCGACAAGGCCGGCTTCACCAAGGGGTACGGCACCGGCCCCGCCCGCCTCTCCACCAAGCACACCCTCGCCCTCACCAACCGGGGCACCGCCACCACCGAGGACCTCCTCGCCCTGGCCCGCGAGGTCGTCGCCGGGGTGGAGACGGCGTTCGGGGTGACGCTGGTGAACGAGCCGGTGATGGTGGGGGTCAGCCTTTGAGGAAGCGGGGGCGCGTGCTCTCCGGCAGGGTCCGGCCGAGGTGCGCGGGCCGAGGCCGTACGCCGTCGAGCCCGCTCGCCCCTCAGTACGCCACCCCCACCCCCTGCTTCACCGTCCCCACCTCCCCGATCATCCCCAGCATCGCGTGGGCCACGTCCGCCCGTCCGATGAAGCGCCCCGCGCGCGGGAAGCCGCCGACCACCGTGCGGTAGACGCCGGTGACGGGCTTGTCCTGGAGGCGGGGCGGGCGGACGAACGTCCAGTCGGTCGTGGAGCGGGCGACGTCGGCCTCCATCGCCCGCAGGTCGTCGTAGACGGGGCGCAGGACCGCGGAGACCGCGCCGCGCATGAACCGGTCCAGCGGGCCGTCGTCCGCCGGGGCGGGGCCCACGGGTGAGGCGCTGACCAGCAGGAACCGTCGTACGTCCGTCGTCTCCAGGGCCGCGAGGGCGGTGCGGGTGAGGCGGGTGGCGACGCCGGCGTCCTTGCGGCCGCGCGGGCCGAGGCCGGAGAGGACGGCGTCGCCGCCGGCCAGCGCGGGGCGCAGGGCCTCGGGGTCGGTGAGGTCGGCGCGGAAGACCTCCAGGCGGGCGCCGGTGACGGTCAGGCGGGCGGGGTCGCGGACGACGGCGGTGACGTCGTGGCCCGCGTCGAGGGCCTGGCGGACGAGTTCCCCGCCGATGCCTCCGGTGGCTCCCAGGACGGTGAGTTTCATGACGGACCCCCAGTGGAAGAAGGGTGAGTGAGTGCTCACTCACCTTGTCTTCTCCTAGAGTGGGTAAGTAATCACTCACCCGTCAAGTGCCCACACCGAACGGATGTCCCCATGGAACCCAGGCCCACCCGAGCACGCATCCTCGACGCCGCCCACGAACTGATGCGCACGGTCGGGCTGGCGCGGGCCACCACCAAGGAGATCGCGAAGGCGGCGGGGTGCTCGGAGGCGGCCCTCTACAAGCACTTCGACAGCAAGGAGGAGCTCTTCGTCCAGGTCCTCATGCAACGTCTCCCGCGGCTGACCCCCCTCCTCGGCAGCCTCGCCGCGGAGCCCGGGCGGGGCACGCTGGAGGAGAACCTCACCGAGATCGCCCGGCAGGCCGTCCTCTTCTACGACGAGAGCTTCCCGATCGCCGCGTCCCTGTACGCCGAGACCGCCCTCAAGCGGCGGCACGACGAGGTGATGCGCGAGAAGGGGGCCGGGCCGCACGTCCCCATCGACCTCCTCGCCGCGTACCTCCGGGCGGAGCAGTCCCTCGGCCGTGTCGCCCCCGCCGCCGACACCTTCGCCGCCGCCTCCCTCCTCCTCGGCGCCTGCGCGCAGCGGGCGTTCGCCTACGAGGCCGCCGACGGCCGTCCCGACACGGACACGTTCGCCGCGCGCCTCGCCCGCACCCTCCTCGCGGGCCTCACGCAACCCACCCCGCCTCCCACCGAGACCGCCCCGGCCCCCGTAATTCCCGTTGCACACCTCCCGGTCGAGCCGTGACGCTGCCTCCATGAGGCATCACCCATGCGCCTGAGGCTCACCGAGTTCACGCCCGGCGCCCACCGAGTCGTCCAGCCGAGAACCTCCCTGCGCCACACCTCGCTCAGAGCCCCCGAGCCGATCGGCTTCCTGCACGGCGATCGTGACGGCCTGAACAGGCTCGCGGGCCTGTTCTCCTTCGCCGCGTACTCCCGGCACACGATCGTCCACGTCCCCCTGCGCGACGGTCCGCCACCGGCCGACAACCTCGGTGAGCGGGTCGACCTGCTGCTCGTCCACCACACGTACGGGCTGCGCGCGAGCCAGTGGCCGGGACTGCGGCGAAGCCTCGGCGCCGGTGCCCCGCTGACCGTCCGTACCGACGAGGCCCGTACCGCACGGGACGCGGCGGTCTGGCGCCGGCACAGCCGGCACGCCGACTTCCGCGACACCTTCCGGCACGCCACCCATGCCCGGACGTTCCTTCTCTTCGGCAGCCGGGACCTCTTCGCGGAGACGGCGATGACGCTGGCGTACGCGGCAGGCTGGGGACCGCGTCAGAAGGGCGTCGCCCAGGGGCACTCGGCCCTCATGACCAACCTCCCGGCGCTCGTCCAGCCTCCAGGTGGCGGACACCCCCTCGAGGTCCTGGTCTGCTTCCAGGAACCCCCGACACCGCCGGACCGGAAAACACCACCAGACCGGAAAACGCCGCCGGCCCTCAAGACACCGGCGTCCCGATCCAGTCGTCCACCCCGGACAGCAGCTTCCCCCTGATGTCCTCCGGTGCCGCCGAGCCCCGGATCGACTGGCGGGCCAGTTCCGCCAGTTCCTCGTCCGTGAAGCCGTGGTGGTGGCGGGCGATCTCGTACTGGGCGGCGAGGCGGGAGCCGAAGAGGAGGGGGTCGTCGGCGCCGAGGGCCATGGGGACGCCGGCGTCGTACAGGACGCGGAGAGGGACGTCCTCCGGCTTCTCGTAGACGCCCAGGGCCACGTTCGACGCGGGGCAGACCTCGCACGTGATGCCCCGCTCCGCGAGGCGCCTCAGCAGGCGCGGGTCCTCCGCCGCGCGGACCCCGTGGCCGATCCGGGTCGCGTGCAGGTCGTCCAGGCAGTCACGGACGGACGAGGGACCGGTCAGCTCACCGCCGTGCGGCGCCGACAGCAGCCCGCCCTCCCGCGCGATCGCGAACGCCCGGTCGAAGTCCCGCGCCATCCCCCGCCGTTCGTCGTTGGAGAGCCCGAAGCCGACCACGCCGTGCCCGGCGTACCGGACGGCCAGCCGGGCCAGCGTCCGCGCGTCCAGCGGATGCTTCATCCGGTTCGCCGCGACCAGCACCCGCATCCCGAGCCCGGTCTCCCGCGAGGTCGTCTCCACCGCGTCCAGGATGATCTCCAGCGCCGGGATCAGCCCGCCCAGCCGGGGCGCGTACGACGTCGGGTCGACCTGGATCTCCAGCCACCCGGAACCGTCCCTGACGTCCTCCTCGGCGGCCTCCCGCACCAGCCGCCGGATGTCGTCGGGCTCTCTGAGGCACGAGCGCGCCGCGTCGTACAGCCGCTGGAAGCGGAACCAGCCCCGTTCGTCCGTGGCCCTCAGCTGCGGAGGCTCCCCGCTGGTCAGCGCCTCGGTCAGCGCCTCCGGCAGCCGCACACCGTACTTGTCGGCCAGCTCCAGCACGGTCGCGGGCCGCATCGAACCGGTGAAGTGCAGATGCAGATGGGCCTTGGGGAGTTGAGAGAGATCACGTACACGCTCCATCCGCCGATACTGCCGTACTCGGGTGAGAGGCCGGTAGCCGGTTCCCTGAACGTGGTCTTGCTCGCACAAAAAAACGGGCCGGCCCACTCAAATCGAGTGGGCCGACCCGTACAGGCAAGGCCCTACTTCGCCTCGCCCAGCAGCTTCTGCAACCGCGAGACACCCTCGACCAGGTCCTCGTCCCCCAGCGCGTACGACAGCCGCAGGTACCCCGGCGTACCGAACGCCTCACCGGGGACGACCGCGACCTCGGCCTCCTCCAGGATCAGCTCGGCCAGCTCCACCGAGGTGGCCGGACGCTTCCCGCGGATCTCCTTGCCGAGCAGCTCCTTCACGGACGGGTACGCGTAGAACGCGCCCTCCGGCTCCGGGCAGAACACGCCGTCGATCTCGTTCAGCATCCGCACGATCGTCCGGCGCCGCCGGTCGAACGCGACCTTCATCTCGTCCACGGCCGACAGGTCCCCGGAGACCGCGGCGAGCGCGGCGACCTGGGCGACGTTGGAGACGTTGGACGTGGCGTGCGACTGGAGGTTGGTCGCGGCCTTGACGACGTCCTTCGGGCCGATGACCCAGCCCACGCGCCAGCCGGTCATCGCGTACGTCTTGGCGACGCCGTTCACGACGATCGTGCGGTCGGCCAGCTCGGGGACGACGACCGGCAGCGAGTGGAACTCGGCGTCGCCGTACACGAGGTGCTCGTAGATCTCGTCCGTCAGGACCCACAGGCCGTGCTCGGCGGCCCAGCGGCCGATCTCCTCGACCTGCTCGCGGCTGTAGACCGCGCCCGTCGGGTTGGACGGCGAGACGAAGAGCAGGACCTTCGTCTGCGCGGTGCGGGCCGCCTCCAGCTGCTCGACGGAGACGCGGTAGCCGGTCGTCTCGTCCGCGACGACCTCCACCGGGACACCGCCGGCCAGCCGGATCGACTCCGGGTAGGTCGTCCAGTACGGGGCCGGGACGATGACCTCGTCACCCGGGTCGAGGATCGCGGCGAACGCCTCGTAGATGGCCTGCTTGCCGCCGTTGGTGACGAGGATCTGGGACGCGTCGACCTCGTAACCCGAGTCGCGCAGGGTCTTCGCGGCGATCGCGGCCTTCAGCTCGGGCAGGCCGCCCGCCGGGGTGTAGCGGTGGTACTTCGGGTTCTTGCAGGCTTCGACGGCCGCTTCGACGATGTAGTCCGGGGTCGGGAAGTCGGGCTCACCCGCGCCGAAACCGATCACCGGACGCCCGGCGGCCTTCAGGGCCTTCGCCTTGGCGTCCACGGCGAGGGTCGCGGACTCGGAGATCGCGCCGATGCGGGCCGAGACCCGGCGTTCGGTGGGAGAGGTTGCAGCGCTCATGGGGCCCATGTTTTCAGACCCGGAACACCACCGGCACGCCGGTTTCACGGACTGGGCAACCCGGGGTGACACCTGCGTGAACCGACGGAACATCAGACTGAATCCGATCAAGAGCGCTTCGCGTTCGACGCACGGCCCCTGAGCACGTACACTCATCCGTCGTTGGCCCACAACAGCCGTGCCACAAGCGGTGCACACCAAGCACCCGGGTGGATACGGTAGGTTGAGGGGCAGACAAAGGGTCGTAGCTCAATTGGTAGAGCACTGGTCTCCAAAACCAGCGGTTGGGGGTTCAAGTCCCTCCGGCCCTGCTTCACACTCCTGAAACCTTCGGGAAGTGTGCGCAGGTACATACAGCACTGCACCGTCGTGCGGCTCAGACCGGGCGCGGCACGGCCACGACCCGGGAACAGGTGAGGACGAATGGCGGATGCCGTGGGCTCCATCGACACGCCTGATGCCCAGGACGAAGCGCCTGAGAGCAAGAAGAAGGCGCGCAAGGGCGGCAAGCGCGCCAAGAGAGGCCCGCTGAAGCGTCTGGCCCTCTTCTACCGTCAGATCGTCGCCGAGCTGCGCAAGGTAGTCTGGCCTACGCGCAACCAGCTCACGACCTACACCACCGTGGTGATCGTCTTCGTGGTCATCATGATCGGTCTGGTCACGGTGATCGACTACGGCCTCAGTCACGCGGCCAAGTACGTCTTCGGCTGAGCCGACCAGCGAAGGGCGCCGAGGAAACCGGCGCCCCTTTCGCATGTTCCACCCCTATGCATCCCAGGAAGAAGCAGCCACGTGTCTGACCAGAACCTGAACGACGACCGCGAAGCTGCCGAGACCGTCGAGTCCGTCGACGACGAGCTCGACATCGTCGAGGGCGCGGACGAGGACCTGGACGAGGTCGAGGCTGCCGACGCGGAGGCCGGAGAGGCCGCTGAAGAGGACGCCGTCCACCTCGAAGAGGAAGAGGACGCCGACCTCGAAGAGGGCGACGAGGACGACGACGAGGAAGAGGAGTCCGGCGGCGACGTCGAGACCGCTCCCGTCGACCCCGTCGAGGCTCTCCGTGAAGAGCTCCGCACCCTCCCCGGCGAGTGGTACGTCATCCACACCTACGCCGGTTACGAGAACCGCGTGAAGACCAACCTGGAGCAGCGCGCCGTCTCGCTCAACGTCGAGGACTTCATCTTCCAGGCCGAGGTGCCGCAGGAAGAGGTCGCCCAGATCAAGAACGGCGAGCGCAAGACGGTCCGGCAGAACAAGCTCCCCGGGTACGTCCTCGTCCGGATGGACCTCACCAACGAGTCCTGGGGCGTCGTCCGCAACACCCCCGGTGTCACCGGCTTCGTGGGCAACGCCTACGACCCCTACCCGCTGACGCTGGACGAGATCGTCAAGATGCTCGCGCCCGAGGCGGAGGAGAAGGCGGCCCGTGAGGCGGCCGAGGCCGAGGGCAAGCCGGCGCCGTCGCGCAAGGTCGAGGTCCAGGTGCTGGACTTCGAGGTGGGCGACTCGGTGACGGTGACCGACGGTCCGTTCGCGACCCTCCAGGCCACGATCAACGAGATCAACGCCGACTCCAAGAAGGTCAAGGGCCTCGTGGAGATCTTCGGCCGCGAGACCCCGGTCGAGCTGTCCTTCGACCAGATCCAGAAGAACTAGCTCTTCCTGGAAGACACACTTCCGGCCAGGTCAGACAGGCTGTCACAGCTTGTCTGACCTGCTCGGTTTTTGGCCGCGCATCTATACCCGCTATCGTTGTGCGGTATGCCTGCGTCCGGGTGATTCCTGGAGGCGGGCAGGACCCGAATCGAAAGGACCCGGAGAGCTATGCCTCCCAAGAAGAAGAAGGTCACGGGGCTCATCAAGCTCCAGATCAACGCCGGTGCGGCGAACCCCGCCCCGCCGGTCGGCCCCGCGCTCGGTCAGCACGGCGTCAACATCATGGAGTTCTGCAAGGCGTACAACGCCGCGACCGAGTCGCAGCGTGGCTGGGTCATCCCGGTGGAGATCACGGTCTACGAGGACCGCTCCTTCACCTTCGTGACCAAGACGCCGCCGGCCGCCAAGATGATCCTCAAGGCCGCGGGCATCGAGAAGGGCTCCGGCGAGCCGCACAAGACCAAGGTCGCCAAGATCACCGAGGCGCAGGTCCGCGAGATCGCCACGACCAAGCTCCCCGACCTCAACGCCAACGACCTGGACGCCGCCGCGAAGATCATCGCCGGCACCGCGCGTTCCATGGGCGTCGTCGTCGAGGGCTGAGTCCCTCCCCCCTTCCCGAGCAGTTCAGTGGGAGGGCCTGCTCGGCCCTGACCACGACTCCAGAACCACACAGGAGCAGTAGATGAGCAAGCGCAGCAAGGCTCTCCGCGCTGCGGACGCCAAGGTCGACCGGGAGAAGCTGTACGCCCCGCTCGAGGCCGTCCGTCTCGCCAAGGAGACCTCCACCTCGAAGTTCGACGGAACCGTCGAGGTCGCCTTCCGCCTGGGTGTCGACCCGCGCAAGGCCGACCAGATGGTCCGTGGCACCGTGAACCTGCCGCACGGCACCGGTAAGACCGCCCGGGTCCTGGTCTTCGCGACCGGTGACCGTGCAGCTGCCGCGGAAGCCGCGGGCGCCGACATCGTCGGCTCCGACGAACTGATCGACGAGGTCGCCAAGGGCCGCCTGGACTTCGACGCCGTCGTCGCCACCCCGGACCTCATGGGCAAGGTCGGCCGCCTCGGCCGCGTGCTCGGTCCGCGTGGTCTGATGCCGAACCCGAAGACCGGCACCGTCACCCCGGACGTGGCCAAGGCCGTCACGGACATCAAGGGCGGCAAGATCGAGTTCCGCGTCGACAAGCACTCGAACCTGCACTTCATCATCGGCAAGACGTCGTTCGACGACGACAAGCTGGTGGAGAACTACGCCGCGGCGCTCGAAGAGATCACGCGTCTCAAGCCGTCCGCCGCGAAGGGTCGCTACATCAAGAAGGCCGCGATCAGCACCACGATCGGCCCCGGCATCCAGGTCGACCCCAACCGCACCCGCAACCTCCTCGTCGAGGAGGACCCGGCCGCGGTCTGAGCCTCACCGCTCACCTCGTAGTCGGCAGGGCCCCACACCTCCTGGTGTGGGGCCCTTCCCCTTTTCCCGGGTGGCTGGGTTACCGTGCGGTCACGGGGAGAACGCACAGGGGCGGTGGGGCGGATGAAGCGGGCGGGGATCTGGGCGGCGGCGGTGGCGGTACTGCTGGGCACGGTCGCCTGCACGTCGTCCGCCGACGGCTCCGGCGACGGCACCGGCGACGGCACCCGGACCCGGGCGGCGGCGGCCCGGCCCCTGGCGGCGCTGCGCAGCGCCGAACGCGCCACCCGGGAGGCGCACTCCGCGCGGGTCGAGTCGAGCACCGTGATGGGCAAGCTGATGTCCCTCACCGCCGAGGGAGCCGTCTCCTGGGCCGGCGGCCTGACCGGCACGCTGGTCCTCACCTACACCGGCGGCAGCGTCGCGGAGACGATGCGCGCGGCCGGCACCCCCGCCACCGAGGCCCGCTACCTCCCGGACGCCTACTACGCCCGCCTGGGCGCCGCCCTCGCCGAACAGGCCGGAGGACGGCACTGGGTGCGGTACGGGTACGACGACCTGGAGCGGCTCGCGGGCGGCACGGGCGCCTACATCCAGGACCAGCTCCGGCACACGGCCCCGAGCCGCCCGGTCGAGCTGCTGCTCGCCTCGGGGGACGTGCGCGAGGTCGGCCGGGAGACGGTGCGGGGGCGCCGTACGACGCACTACTCGGGGAGTGTGGACTCGGACGCGTCGAACGTGACGACCGAGCGGGTGGACGTGTGGGTGGACGAGCGGAACCTGCTGGTGAAGAAGGTGGAGAAGGGCGTCACCGCGGACGGGGCGTACAGCCAGACCGCGTACTACGGCGAGTACGGCACGGAGGTGGCCGCGCGGCGGCCGGCGGCGGCGGACACCGCGGACTTCTCGGAGCTGGTGCGGGAACTGTCGGGCAGCTGAAAACGTCAGGGACAGTAAAGGGAGCCTCGGGCTAAGGTTCGGCACAGGTAAATCACATGTGGGGGGAGCCTGGGGAGGCTCCTGGGATCTGGGGGGACTCATGAACGTCCGGAAGAAGACCGCCACCGCCGTCGTGACCGCCGCGCTGCTGACCGGCGCCGTGGGCTGCGGGACCGCCTCGGACACCGTGGAGCGGACGGCCGCCCAGGTGCTGACGGCGTCGTTCAAGAAGACGGCGGAGGCGAAGTCCGCCAAGGTCAGCATGACGATGACCGCGCCGAAGAGCGCCGGAGCAGGCGGCGACATGACGATGACCGGCGTCATGGGCTGGGACCCGACCGTGATGGACATGACGATGAAGGGTTCCGGGCTCGCTCTCCAGGAGGGCGCTCCGGAGAGCGTCCGCATGATCATGCGCGACAACATCATGTACATGGACATGGGCGCGTCGGCCGCCGCCGAGATGGACGGCAAGCGGTGGATGAAGCTCGACATGAAGGCCGCCGCCGCGGCCTCCGGCGACAAGGCGCTGGAGAAGGAGGTCACCTCCGGTCTGGACGAGATGGACCAGGACCCCCGCCAGCAGCTCGCCCTGCTCCTCGACTCGCCGAACCTGAAGCACATCGGCAGCGAGAAGATCGACGGCACCGAGGCGGACCACTACAAGGGCACGCTGACGGTCAAGGAGGCCCTGGCGGCCGACAACTCGCTCGACGTCATGGACTCCGCCGAGCGCAAGGAGATGCTGGACGCCATCGAGAAGTCCGGCATCAAGGGCTACGACATCGACGTCTGGGTCAACAAGGACGACCTGCCGGTCCGCATGGACATGGTCATGGATTCCCCCGAGGGCGCCGTCAAGATCGGCATGAAGTACTCGGACTACGGCGCGAAGGCCGAGGTCACGGCGCCGCCCGCGGCCGAGACCTTCGACCTGGCGGAGATGTTCAAGGGGCTCGGTGACAGCCTGGAGGGCCTCGACAAGGAGCTGGAGGGCCTCGACGCCGGCGACCTCGACCTCCAGGGCCTGGAGGACCTCCCGGCCGCCTGAGCCAGGGCGCCGCCGACCGTCGTACGACCGGATTTGCCCCGCGCCGATCCGGTCGCGTACTCTCCTTGAGAAGCCAAAGACCGCTGGTCGTTGCCGTGTGTCCGTCAGGATGTACGGCAGCCGAAGGATTCGCTGATTGCGGACGACCCGCGCAGGTGACTGTGGAAGTGCTCCTGGATTCGGTCCGCCCACGGATCTGGTCCGGTAGAGCTACGCCCCGTGCGCCTGCGCCGGGGCGTTTCGTTTTCCCGAGCCCCTTCCGAGCGGTCCTCATCACCCGGAAGGAGGCCACGCTTATGGCAAGGCCCGACAAGGCTGCCGCGGTAGCCGAGCTCGCGGACCAGTTCCGCAGCTCGAACGCCGCCGTGCTGACCGAGTACCGGGGTCTCACCGTGGCGCAGCTCAAGACGCTGCGCCGTTCGCTCGGTGAAGACGCCCAGTACGCCGTGGTGAAGAACACGCTGACCAAGATCGCGGCCAACGAGGCCGGGATCTCGACGCTCGACGACCTGTTCAACGGTCCGACGGCGGTCGCCTTCATCACCGGTGACCCGGTGACGTCGGCGAAGGGTCTTCGTGACTTCGCCAAGGACAACCCGAACCTCGTCATCAAGGGCGGTGTCCTTGACGGCAAGGCGCTGTCCGCCGACGAGATCAAGAAGCTTGCGGACCTCGAGTCCCGCGAGGTTCTGCTCTCCAAGCTGGCCGGTGCCATGAAGGGCAAGCAGACGCAGGCTGCGCAGCTCTTCCAGGCGCTGCCGACGAAGCTCGTCCGCACCGTGGACGCGCTGCGCGCCAAGCAGGACGAGCAGGGCGGTGCCGAGTAACTCGGCTCGCATCATGACCGCCGCGTGAGGCTTCCCGCCGCAGCGCATCGGTCGTAGCGGGCCGAACGCCCGCCAGACACATACATCCGGCACCTGCCGATCTAGAAGTGGAAGGAGCAGCCATCATGGCGCTCACCAAGGACGAACTGCTCGCCGAGTTCGAGAACATGACCCTCATCCAGCTCGCCGAGTTCGTCTCCGCGTTCGAGGAGAAGTTCGACGTCACCGCCGCCGCGGCCGCCCCGGTCGTCGTCGCCGGTGGTGCGGCCGGCGGTGCCGCCGAGGCCGTCGAGGAGAAGGACGAGTTCGACGTCATCCTCACCGGCGCCGGCGACAAGAAGATCCAGGTCATCAAGGTCGTGCGTGAGCTGACCTCCCTGGGCCTCAAGGAGGCCAAGGACCTGGTCGACGGTGCGCCGAAGGCCGTCGTCGAGAAGGTCGCCAAGGACGCCGCCGAGAAGGCCGCCGAGGCCCTCAAGGGCGCCGGCGCCTCGGTCGAGGTCAAGTAAGACCTTCCGAGTCTCGGAAACAGTCTCGAAAACAGCCCCGTAGGGCTGTAACGCGAGCACCGCGAAGAGCGATCATCCATCCGGGTGGTCGCTCTTCGGCGTTCCTGGGAGCGCGGCCACGGTTGCCTTGAACCCCTGTTCACGGGGGGTATGGTGATCTTCGTCGTGTCTGCGGACACCCTCTGTTCGGGCGGGGGGCTCTTGACGAACAGCACGCAGCGCGCAATTCTCAGGACGCGTCGTCACAACGATCCGAATCCGAGGCATGGATCGACGGCGAAGAGGGCAGGATGACCGTGCGTTGAAGGCAAGCGCGCCGAGGACTGTGAGTGACGACGAGGGCTGTTGAAAATCGGGGCTGGACATCAGTGTGCCGGATGGCTACACTGTCCCTTTGCGCTGCCTGTTAGCTATCCCCTGCCCGTCACCAGGGGCATGCCCTCACTTGAGCATCAGCGACTGAAACGGCCCTGAGCTGGGACTTTCGTCGTTTGGTGCGCCGGGGAGGGGCCGGGAAGCGCGTAGTGAGTCCGAGCCCTCGGAAGGACCCCCTCTTGGCCGCCTCGCGCACCGCCTCGACCGCGAATACGAACAACGCCGCCAGCACTGCCCCGCTGCGCATCTCCTTTGCAAAGATCAAGGAGCCTCTCGAGGTTCCGAACCTGCTCGCGCTCCAGACCGAGAGCTTCGACTGGCTGCTCGGCAACACCGCCTGGCAGAGCCGCGTCGAGGCGGCTCTGGAGTCGGGTCAGGACGTCCCCACCAAGTCCGGTCTGGAGGAGATCTTCGAGGAGATCTCCCCGATCGAGGACTTCTCCGGGTCGATGTCGCTGACCTTCCGCGACCACCGCTTCGAGCCGCCGAAGAACAGCATCGACGAGTGCAAGGAGCGCGACTTCACGTTCGCCGCGCCGCTCTTCGTCACCGCCGAGTTCACCAACAACGAGACCGGCGAGATCAAGTCCCAGACGGTCTTCATGGGCGACTTCCCGCTCATGACCAACAAGGGCACCTTCGTCATCAACGGCACCGAGCGTGTCGTCGTGTCGCAGCTCGTGCGCTCGCCCGGTGTCTACTTCGACTCCTCCATCGACAAGACGTCCGACAAGGACATCTTCTCCGCCAAGATCATCCCGTCCCGGGGTGCCTGGCTGGAGATGGAGATCGACAAGCGCGACATGGTCGGTGTCCGCATCGACCGCAAGCGCAAGCAGTCCGTGACCGTCCTCCTCAAGGCCCTCGGCTACACCACCGAGCAGATCCTGGAGGAGTTCGGCGAGTACGAGTCCATGCGCGCCACCCTGGAGAAGGACCACACCCAGGGCCAGGACGACGCGCTGCTCGACATCTACCGCAAGCTGCGTCCGGGCGAGCCGCCGACCCGTGAGGCCGCGCAGACGCTGCTGGAGAACCTCTACTTCAACCCGAAGCGCTACGACCTCGCGAAGGTCGGCCGCTACAAGGTGAACAAGAAGCTCGCCGCGGACGCGCCGCTCGACGCCGGTGTGCTGACCGTCGAGGACGTCATCGCGACGATCAAGTACCTCGTCAAGCTGCACGCGGGCGAGACCGAGACGGTCGGCGACAGCGGTCAGACGATCGTCGTCGAGACCGACGACATCGACCACTTCGGCAACCGCCGTCTGCGATCGGTCGGCGAGCTGATCCAGAACCAGGTCCGTACGGGTCTCGCCCGTATGGAGCGCGTCGTGCGCGAGCGCATGACCACCCAGGACGTCGAGGCGATCACGCCGCAGACCCTGATCAACATCCGGCCGGTCGTCGCCTCCATCAAGGAGTTCTTCGGCACCAGCCAGCTGTCGCAGTTCATGGACCAGAACAACCCGCTGTCGGGTCTCACCCACAAGCGCCGCCTCTCGGCGCTCGGTCCGGGTGGTCTCTCCCGTGAGCGGGCCGGCTTCGAGGTCCGTGACGTGCACCCCTCGCACTACGGCCGCATGTGCCCGATCGAGACCCCCGAAGGCCCGAACATCGGTCTGATCGGCTCGCTCGCCTCCTACGGCCGTGTCAACGCGTTCGGTTTCGTCGAGACCCCGTACCGCAAGGTCGTCGAGGGTGTCGTCACCGACGAGGTCGACTACCTGACCGCCGACGAGGAGGACCGCTTCGTCATCGCGCAGGCCAACGCCACGCTCGACGAAGACCTGCGCTTCACCGAGAACCGCGTGCTGGTCCGCCGCCGCGGCGGCGAGGTCGACTACGTCCCCGGTGACGAGGTCGACTACATGGACGTCTCGCCGCGCCAGATGGTGTCGGTCGCGACCGCCATGATCCCGTTCCTTGAGCACGACGACGCCAACCGTGCCCTCATGGGCGCGAACATGATGCGTCAGGCCGTTCCGCTCATCAAGAGCGAGGCCCCGCTCGTCGGCACCGGCATGGAGTACCGCTCCGCCGTCGACGCCGGTGACGTCGTCAAGGCCGAGAAGCCCGGTGTGGTCCAGGAGGTCTCCGCGGACTACATCACCACCGCGAACGACGACGGCACGTACATCACGTACCGCCTGCACAAGTTCTCGCGCTCCAACCAGGGCACCTCGGTCAACCAGAAGGTCATCGTCGACGAGGGCGACCGGATCATCACCGGCCAGGTCCTGGCCGACGGTCCGGCCACCGAGAACGGCGAGATGGCGCTCGGCAAGAACCTGCTCGTCGCGTTCATGCCGTGGGAGGGCCACAACTACGAGGACGCGATCATCCTGTCGCAGCGCCTCGTCCAGGACGACGTCCTCTCCTCGATCCACATCGAGGAGCACGAGGTCGACGCCCGTGACACCAAGCTGGGCCCCGAGGAGATCACCCGGGACATCCCGAACGTCTCCGAGGAGGTCCTCGCCGACCTCGACGAGCGCGGCATCATCCGCATCGGTGCCGAGGTCGTCGCCGGTGACATCCTGGTCGGCAAGGTCACGCCCAAGGGTGAGACCGAGCTGACGCCGGAGGAGCGGCTGCTGCGCGCGATCTTCGGTGAGAAGGCGCGCGAGGTCCGTGACACCTCGCTGAAGGTGCCGCACGGCGAGATCGGCAAGATCATCGGCGTCCGCGTCTTCGACCGCGAGGAGGGGGACGAGCTTCCCCCCGGTGTGAACCAGCTGGTGCGCGTGTACGTCGCGCAGAAGCGGAAGATCACCGACGGTGACAAGCTCGCCGGCCGGCACGGCAACAAGGGTGTCATCTCCAAGATCCTGCCGATCGAGGACATGCCGTTCCTGGAGGACGGCACCCCGGTCGACATCATCCTCAACCCGCTGGGTGTGCCGTCCCGAATGAACCCGGGACAGGTCCTGGAGATCCACCTCGGCTGGCTCGCCAGCCGCGGCTGGGACGTCTCCGGGCTCGGCGAGGACTGGGCGAAGCGGCTCCAGGTGATCGGCGCCGACCAGGTCGCCCCCGGCACCAACGTCGCCACCCCGGTGTTCGACGGTGCCCGTGAGGACGAGCTCGCGGGTCTGCTGAACCACACCATCCCGAACCGCGACGGCGACCGCATGGTGCAGCCGACCGGCAAGGCGCGGCTGTTCGACGGCCGCAGCGGTGAGCCGTTCCCGGACCCGGTGTCCATCGGCTACATGTACATCCTCAAGCTCCACCACCTGGTCGACGACAAGCTGCACGCCCGCTCGACCGGTCCGTACTCGATGATCACCCAGCAGCCGCTGGGTGGTAAGGCCCAGTTCGGTGGCCAGCGATTCGGCGAGATGGAGGTGTGGGCGCTGGAGGCTTACGGCGCCGCGTACGCCCTCCAGGAGCTGCTGACCATCAAGTCCGACGACGTCACCGGCCGCGTGAAGGTCTACGAGGCCATCGTCAAGGGCGAGAACATCCCCGAGCCCGGCATCCCCGAGTCCTTCAAGGTGCTCATCAAGGAGATGCAGTCCCTGTGCCTCAACGTGGAGGTGCTGTCCTCGGACGGCATGTCCATCGAGATGCGCGACACCGACGAGGACGTCTTCCGCGCTGCGGAAGAGCTCGGCATCGACCTGTCCCGGCGCGAGCCGAGCAGCGTCGAAGAGGTCTGACGGGAGTCCGGCCGGACTCAGCCCGAGTCCGGCCGGCCCCAGGACCCCCGTATCAGACCCCATGACTTACAACCCTGAGAGGGATTGACGCATAGTGCTCGACGTCAACTTCTTCGACGAGCTTCGGATCGGCCTGGCCACCGCGGACGACATCCGTCAGTGGAGCCACGGCGAGGTCAAGAAGCCCGAGACGATCAACTACCGCACCCTGAAGCCGGAAAAGGACGGGCTCTTCTGCGAGAAGATCTTCGGCCCCACCCGGGACTGGGAGTGCTACTGCGGCAAGTACAAGCGTGTCCGCTTCAAGGGCATCATCTGTGAGCGCTGTGGCGTCGAGGTCACCCGCGCCAAGGTGCGCCGTGAGCGGATGGGCCACATCGAGCTGGCCGCTCCCGTCACCCACATCTGGTACTTCAAGGGCGTTCCGTCGCGCCTCGGCTACCTGCTCGACCTCGCCCCGAAGGACCTGGAGAAGGTCATCTACTTCGCGGCGTACATGATCACGTACGTCGACGACGAGCGCCGTACCCGTGACCTGCCCTCCCTGGAGGCGCACGTCTCGGTCGAGCGCCAGCAGATCGAGAACCGCCGCGACTCCGACCTGGAGGCCCGCGCCAAGAAGCTGGAAGGCGACCTGGCCGAGCTGGAGGCCGAGGGCGCCAAGTCCGACGTGCGCCGCAAGGTGCGCGAAGGCGCCGAGCGCGAGATGAAGCAGCTGCGCGACCGCTCGCAGCGCGAGATCGACCGCCTCGACGAGGTCTGGACCCGGTTCAAGAACCTCAAGGTCCAGGACCTCGAAGGCGACGAGCTGCTCTACCGCGAGCTGCGCGACCGCTTCGGCACCTACTTCGACGGCTCGATGGGCGCCGCCGCGCTCCAGAAGCGCCTGGAGTCCTTCGACCTCGAAGAGGAGGCCGAGCGCCTCCGCGAGATCATCCGCACCGGCAAGGGCCAGAAGAAGACCCGCGCGCTCAAGCGCCTCAAGGTCGTCTCCGCGTTCCTCCAGACCAGCAACAGCCCCAAGGGCATGGTGCTGGACTGTGTGCCGGTCATCCCGCCGGACCTGCGTCCGATGGTGCAGCTGGACGGTGGCCGCTTCGCGACCTCCGACCTGAACGACCTGTACCGCCGCGTCATCAACCGCAACAACCGCCTGAAGCGGCTTCTCGACCTCGGCGCGCCCGAGATCATCGTGAACAACGAGAAGCGCATGCTCCAGGAGGCCGTGGACGCCCTCTTCGACAACGGTCGTCGTGGTCGCCCGGTCACGGGCCCCGGCAACCGCCCGCTGAAGTCCCTGAGCGACATGCTCAAGGGCAAGCAGGGCCGTTTCCGTCAGAACCTCCTCGGCAAGCGTGTGGACTACTCCGCGCGTTCCGTGATCGTCGTCGGTCCGCAGCTCAAGCTGCACCAGTGCGGTCTGCCGAAGGCGATGGCCCTGGAGCTCTTCAAGCCGTTCGTCATGAAGCGGCTCGTGGACCTCAACCACGCGCAGAACATCAAGTCCGCGAAGCGGATGGTCGAGCGTGGCCGCACCGTCGTGTACGACGTCCTCGAAGAGGTCATCGCCGAGCACCCGGTGCTGCTGAACCGTGCGCCCACCCTGCACCGCCTCGGTATCCAGGCGTTCGAGCCGCAGCTCGTCGAGGGCAAGGCCATCCAGATCCACCCGCTCGTCTGCACCGCGTTCAACGCGGACTTCGACGGTGACCAGATGGCCGTCCACCTGCCGCTCTCCGCGGAGGCGCAGGCCGAGGCGCGCATCCTGATGCTGTCCTCGAACAACATCCTCAAGCCCGCCGACGGCCGGCCGGTGACGATGCCGACCCAGGACATGGTCCTCGGTCTGTTCTTCCTCACCACCGACGGCGAGCTGCGCGACACCAAGGGCGAGGAGCGTTCCTTCTCCTCGGTCGCCGAGGCGATCATGGCGTTCGACGCCGGGGAGCTCGCTCTCCAGTCGCCGGTCGACATCCGCTTCCCGGTGGGCACCATCCCGCCGCGCGGCTGGACCCCGCCGGTGCGCGAGGAGGACGAGCCGGAGTGGCAGCAGGGTGACAGCTTCCGGCTGCGCACCACGCTGGGCCGCGCGCTCTTCAACGAGCTGCTGCCCGAGGACTACCCGTTCGTCGACTACTCGGTGGGCAAGAAGCAGCTCTCCGAGATCGTCAACGACCTCGCCGAGCGCTACCCCAAGGTGATCGTCGCCGCGACGCTGGACAACCTGAAGGCGGCCGGCTTCCACTGGGCGACCCGTTCCGGTGTCACCGTCGCCATCTCCGACGTCGTCGTCCCCGAGGCGAAGAAGGAGATCGTCGCCGGGTACGAGGCCAAGGACGAGAAGGTCCAGAAGCAGTACGAGCGCGGTCTGATCACCAAGGAAGAGCGCACGCAGGAGCTCATCCAGATCTGGACCCAGGCGACCAACGAGGTCGCCGAGGCGATGAACGAGAACTTCCCCAAGACGAACCCCATCTTCATGATGGTTGACTCGGGTGCCCGAGGAAACATGATGCAGATGCGGCAGATCGCCGGTATGCGTGGTCTGGTGTCGAACGCGAAGAACGAGACCATCCCGCGGCCCATCAAGGCGTCGTTCCGTGAGGGTCTCTCCGTGCTGGAGTACTTCATCTCCACCCACGGTGCCCGTAAGGGTCTCGCGGACACCGCCCTGCGTACCGCCGACTCGGGTTACCTGACCCGTCGTCTGGTGGACGTCTCGCAGGACGTCATCATCCGCGAGGAGGACTGCGGCACCGACCGCGGCCTCAAGCTCGCCATCGCCGAGCGCGGCGAGGACGGCGTGCTGCGCAAGACGGAGAACGTCGAGACGTCCGTCTACGCCCGGATGCTCGCCGAGGACATCACGGTCGACGGCCGTGTGCTGGCCCCGGCCAACACCGACCTCGGTGACGTCCTGATCGACGAGCTCGTCCGGCACGGCATCGAGGAGGTCAAGACCCGCTCGATCCTGACCTGCGAGTCGCACGTCGGCACCTGTGCCATGTGCTACGGCCGCTCCCTGGCCACCGGCAAGCTGGTCGACATCGGTGAGGCGGTCGGCATCATCGCCGCCCAGTCCATCGGTGAGCCCGGTACCCAGCTGACGATGCGTACCTTCCACACCGGTGGTGTGGCCGGTGACGACATCACCCAGGGTCTGCCCCGTGTCGTCGAGCTCTTCGAAGCCCGTACGCCGAAGGGTGTCGCCCCGATCTCCGAGGCCCAGGGCCGCGTGCGGATCGAGGAGACCGAGAAGACCAAGAAGATCGTCATCACGCCGGACGACGGCAGCGACGAGACGGCGTTCCCGATCTCGAAGCGTGCCCGTCTGCTGGTCAGTGAGGGTGAGCACGTCGAGGTGGGCCAGAAGCTCACGGTCGGCGCGACGAACCCGCACGACGTGCTGCGCATCCTCGGTCAGCGCGCGGTCCAGGTCCACCTGGTCGGCGAGGTCCAGAAGGTGTACAACTCGCAGGGCGTGTCGATCCACGACAAGCACATCGAGATCATCATCCGGCAGATGCTGCGCCGCGTGACGATCATCGAGTCCGGCGACGCGGAACTCCTGCCGGGCGAGCTGGTCGAGCGGTCCAAGTTCGAGACCGAGAACCGTCGGGTCGTGCAGGAGGGCGGTCACCCCGCCTCCGGTCGTCCGCAGCTCATGGGTATCACCAAGGCCTCGCTGGCCACGGAGTCCTGGCTGTCGGCCGCCTCCTTCCAGGAGACGACGAGGGTCCTGACGGACGCGGCGATCAACGCCAAGTCCGACAGCCTCATCGGCCTCAAGGAGAACGTCATCATCGGTAAGCTCATCCCGGCCGGTACGGGGCTCTCCCGCTACCGCAACATCCGGGTCGAGCCGACCGAGGAGGCCAAGGCCGCGATGTACTCGGCGGTCGGGTACGACGACATCGACTACTCGCCGTTCGGCACGGGGTCGGGTCAGGCTGTTCCGCTGGAGGACTACGACTACGGGCCGTACAACCAGTAGGGCCTAGTTGCTGGAAGGGCGGTCACCTCTTCGGGGGTGGCCGCCCTTCGGCGTGTGCGGGGTCGGTCAGCGCGGCGGTCGCAGGTAGGGCCGCAGATGGTGCAGCCGGGTGTGGTAGTCCGGGTGGGACGAGAGCAGCCTGCTGAGCATGCCGCCCTCCAGCCGTACACTCCCGTTCGCCGCGGCGAGCGCCGCCCGCTCCTGCTCCTCGTGCAGTTTCTCCAGGACGGCGGCCAGCATCGGGGCGAAGCCCAGTCCGGCGGCGTGTCTGTCGGCCTGGAGTTCGGAACGCCGGCTGACAGCCGCGAGCGCGTACGGCACGGCCAGTACGAGCAGAGGCAGTCCGTACAGACTGCGGATCGTCGCCAGGGCGATGCTGCCGACGACCAGCAGGGTGATGAGGAAACCGACGCCGCCGAAGGCGCGCGACGCCTTGAACACGAGGCCGGAGACCGCTTTCAGGGCACGCCAGGCGAGCCGTCCCGGCAGCGCGTACCAGTAGCCGAGCAGTCCGGACCAGGCGTGGCCGCCGACATGGTGGCCCAGTTCGTGCGCCAGGACGGCCGCGAGTTCGCCGTTGGGCAGTTCGTCCATGGCGAAGCGGGTGACGCCGACTATGTGACCGGCCGCGGCGACCGCGTTCAGGCTGTCGCTGTCCTCCACCCACAACTCGTAGGCGCGGCCCTCCACACCCGCGCGGGCCGTGACCTCGTGCCAGACCGGTTCGAGTCTGGCGAGCTCCTGCGGAGTGGGACGGCGCAGGTGGAGCAGATAGCGGGCGAGGGCGCTTTCGGTGGGCCGGTGGAACACGAGCGCGCCGCCGGCGAGCCAGGCCAGCACCAGGACGATGGCGGCATCGCCGAAGAGCATCGAGACGAGGAGGACGACGAACAGGCTGGCCAGGAAGTTCGGCAGATGAAGCAGCAGACTGCCGATGGCGGTGGCATCGGTGCGGCGCTGCTTTCTGCGGATGTGAACGCGACCGTGATCGGTGCCGATGTGGTGGGGGTGGACGGAGGGCGAGGGCGGCGGGGGCGGGGGTGTCTGTGCGTACTGGGGGGCCTGTGGGTACTGCGGTGGCTGTGGGTACTCCGGTGGTTGCTGGGGCATGAGGGTGTTCCTGTCGGTTGCTTCGGGCGGGGACGGTGTGCGGTGGGTCAGCCGATCAGCAGCGACGCGGGCAACAGGACCGTGCCGAGGCAGAAAGAGGTCAGGCCGATGCGAATCCACTGGTGCTTGCGGGCCGCGATGCGGCTCGACTCGGCGAGGGCCGCGGTCAGGGCGGCGACCGGGTCGCGCTCCGTATCGGCCAGCGCGGGCTCCAGCCGGTCGTGACGGACGGCCTGCCGTATGTCGCCGAAGTACGTCAGGGGCAGACCCGGCGCCCACGACCTGGTGCGGTAGCGCGGGAGTACGGCGAGCAGCAGGGCGAAGAGAGAGCCGACGAGGAACCCGGTCCCCGACCACCACAGCGTGGTACCCGGGGCGGACAGCGCGGCCGGGGTCCAGTTCCGTCCGGCGAGCAGCCCGGTGCACAGGCCGGCCGTCACACCGAGCGCGGCTACCAGCACGGCGGCCTTGTTGTCGGCGCGCGCGATCTCGGTGTGGAGATCGGCCAGGAGGCGTTCACACAGGCGTATGCGCTCGCGGGAGCCGGTGTGGGCGGGAGGACGGAACGGCGCCGGGTCGGTGGCTGTCATGTGCCGTCTGCCTGCCGGGAGCCGTCCGGGTCCGACCGCGTTGCGCGGTCCGCCGGACCGCTGGTTCCGGTCGGCGTCTGTGCGGGCAGCGTGGGGATGTCGCCGTAACCGGGCGGGGGCTGCCAGGACGGAGCCTGTGGTGGCACGGGCGGCGGGGCGGGAACGCTGGAGTCCGGAACCCGCTGTTTCTCCGGAGGCGGAGCCTGCTCACCCGGCATGCCCTGGAGTCCGGGCGGTGGGATCAGAGGAGGTGACTGGGGGACGCCCGGAAGCCGTTGGTTCAGGATGTCGCTCACCGTGCGCAGCGCGAGCTTCTTCGGGCCCTCCAGTTCGTAGCTCTCTGGCGTACCGTCGTTCAGCAGCTGCTTCACGAGATCCATCTGGGCCTGGATCATGCGGAGTTGGTCCTCGCGCATGCTGGACATGACCAGGTGGGAGTCCTCGGGGTGCTGGGCGAGGTGCAGCGCCCATGCCTGGACGCCGCCCTGGGACAGGTGCCACTGATAGAAGTTGATCTTCTCGGTCTCGAAACGCTGGAGTTCCAGCATGTGCTGCCCCTGCTGCATCGCCAGTTCGTGCTGCTGGGCGCCGTGGGCCAGGCTCCGTTCGAGCTGGAGCCGGTCCTGCTGCCGGTTCCGGCGGTCCGTCTCGACGTCGACCCGCATTCCGAGCTCCGCCGCGTGGATCTGCTCCGAGGAGGAGTGGTCGATGGCCTGGAGACGACGCTGGTGGTCGAGGTTCTCCTGGTCGCGGCGGAGCCGCAGCATCCAGTCGACCCGCAGGCCCGCGGCCGAGCCGAGCGGACCGAGCGCGGTGACCGTCCGCAGCAGTTCACGTTCGGCTTCGGCGCTGTCGGCGATCGTGAACCGCCGGGTCACCGACCGGACCGCGTGGTGCAGTTCGCCCAGGACCAGGCTCGGTACGTCCCGGTGCCCGCAGGCCACGAACCGGGCCGGGTCGAGGACCTGCCAGGACAGATCGACGGCCGCCGTGAACTCGAACGCGTCGTTGTCGCTGGGCAACGGCAGTTCGGCCGTGAACGGGTGCACGCCCATGTCCACCTCGTACACGGCCGTGTACCGCTTTGCCGCGATCTCACCGCGGGTGGGGCGCCGGGGCGGCAGAAAAGGTTCGTAGCCGCCCTTCGGCGTGGTGAAGACCAGGGCGTGGTCGATGCGGACCAAGAACTTGAGACCGAGTTCGAACCGGCCCAGCTGGCGCACGGTGAGCACAGGATCGACGAGTCGGGTGTGCCGGTCCGCCGACTGCTGCCACTCGGGCGGGCGTGGGAAAGCGGGCATCGTGGATGTCTCCTCGGTACAGGTCGCAGAGGCAGCGGGTCAGTGCGGTGGAAGGACGGCCAGCAGGCGGGCTGCCACCTTGGGCGGCGGGCTGCCGTCCCTGCCGGGCATGGTCCGCAGCAGGTGGCTCAGCCGCTGGTGCTCGGAGCGAGTGGTGATGAGCCGGGGCAGCAGAGCGGCGAGCGCCCACTCGGTGGCTGCGGACCGGTCGGCGATCAGCACCCAGCGCCGCAGGGCGGCCAGCGAGTCGTCGGTGGTCAGCTGATCGGCGAGCGCGGCCCGCCACAGCGCGGGGACGCCGTCGGCCACGTCGGCGTCGGCCGCGGAACGGGCGTACCAGGTGAGGACCAGCGGATCGCCGTACCGCTCGTCGGCCTCCGTATGCCCGCAGGCGCTCAGGAAGCCGCGGAGCGTCAGCTCGCGCACCGGCCGGTCGTCGTTCACGTGGGCACGCAACTCGGCGAGAGCACGATGACCGGTGGGCGAGAGCAGCAGCAGGTCCACGGCGTCGGCGAGTTCGCGGAGCATCGCGCTGTCGATGTCGTCGGGATCGCCCTCGTACAGCCGGTGTACGGCTCCCCGCAGCGCGGCGAGCGCTTGCTCGGGGCGTTCCGGTCCGAGCAGTCCGTACGCCCGTACAGCCACCCAACGCAGCCGGGGATCATCGTTGTCGCACCAGCCGTCGAGGATGCGCGGGACGTGGGGGGTGCCGATGAGGTGGGCGAGCGTGAGCGCGCTCACGGCGACCAGCCGGTGCCGGGACAGGCGGGAGGTTCCCCACGGCTCGATGATCAGCGCCATCGCCGAGGGCAGGTCGGTCAGCGCGAGGACCGCGACGGTGGACGCGGCTCGGGTACGGACCAGAGGGCGGCCGTCGTCGGACAGCCGGCGCAACCACTCGATCAGCGCGGGACGGGCGGAGGGATGGCCCGTCCACGCCTCGCGCAGCAGTACGTAGGAGAACCGCTCGTCGACGAACCTGGCCTTCTGCTGAGGCACCGGCCCCCACTCGGTGTGCTCGTCCTCCTCGAACCTCTCCGCCCTGGCGAGCTGGAGACGCTTGCCGATGTGGGTGCCGAAGACCGGGACCTCGGGGGTGAGGGAGTGGTTCCAGGTCTCCTGGAGGAAGCGGTAGAGCAGATCGCTGACCTCAGCGGTGAGTGCGTACGGTCCGCCGTCGAAGGCGGCCAGGGCGACCAGGAACGCCTTGTCCCTCAAGTGGATCGATGCCTCGTCCTCCTCGAACCACTCCTGGACCTGGCTCTCCAGCGAAACGAGCGAGAACTGCGCGATCGCCTCCGCGCCGACCTCTTGTGCCGAGTACCGGGCGAGTTGCTGAGCGAAGGCCGCGACCTCACGCAACTGATGGTTGCGGCCCAGGAATTCGGTGACCTCCGCGAGCCCGAGGAGTTCCGCCGAGGCTGCGGCGTCGGTGCGGGACGCCAGATGTGAGGCGAGGACCTCGGCGGCGGCGGGCGGGCTCCAGGTCTCTACGAACGGCACACTCTCCAGTACGGCGGTGAGGTCGACGGTGATGATCAGATAGCCGTGTTCCCCGAGCCGGTCGCGGGCGGCGAGCAGGTGAGGTTCGCGCAGCGGGCGGTCGCGGCGGGTGGACACGTCGCACATGACGTACCCGCGTGAGGGGTTCGCCTCGCCGTCCGGGACGCCGACCTGGTCAGCCAGGGAACTCGGCTCGACCGTGCGGTCCAGAGCACGGACGCTCGTGAGACCGAGTCGGTGCAACAGCATCAGGGCGGCCGTGCGCCGACCGGTGAAGCGGGCGCCGGACAGGACGAGGACGTGGTCACGGCGCAGCCGGGCGAGCAGGCCGGTCACGACGGTCTCGTCGGCGACGAAGTCCTCGCTGAGCCGCTCCAGGACGGTCACCGGGATCTCACCGGACGCGGAGCCGCGAGACGAGAAGCCCGGCATGGAGAACTGGTAGACCGTCTTGGTCCCGATGATCACATCGCCGTCCACCTGGTTGCCGGTGATGTTGTTCTGGTCGCGGCTGACCGTGCCGCCACCGAAGCGGGCCTGAGCACCGATCCGCATGCTGCGCGGACTGTGATCGACCAGGTCACGCCTGGCCGACCAGGCGTCCTGCGGCTGGTCGCGTTCCTCGGACTCCTCGTCCGCCTCTTCTCTGGCCACCTCGTCCGCCGGAGCGGAGTCGCCTTGGGGCTGGACGGCCGCGGGGGACTGCTGGTCGGTCGTGCTCACGACCCCTCACCCCGCCTGCCCGCCGAGCCGCCGATGGTGAAGTCGCCCCCGATGTGGTTGCCGGTGATGTTGTTCTGGTCGCCGTTGACCGTGCCGCCACCGATGACGGGGGCGTTCCCGAACACAGAGGGTGCCCCTTTCTCCTCCCGTGCGTTCCCACCGTGGCGCCGCTCCGCCGCTCCGGTCGGCACGGGGCCGTGCAGCCATGCCGTCAGCGGTCCGTTCTTGCTGTCCACGGTCACTTCGTGGAACTGCTCCTTGGGAATGCTCACGTGGTCGTGCCGGACGACCCCCGCGTACACGGAGTCCGAGACGCACAGCGCGAAATCGCCGGTGCGCTCTCGCAGGGCGTCCCGCAGCACATCGGCGTCGAGGAGCCGACAGGCGTGGTTCAGGTCGGAGCCGACCCAGCCGTCGTGCTTGTCCACGGCGACCCAGCCGGTGGAGACGACGCCCCGCAGCCGGATCTGGGCGGAACGCGACGCCATCCGGTTCACCGAGCGCAACTGGTCCGGCACGCTGGTGAGCAGGGTGCGGAGCAGTGCTGTGACCGGGGCACTCGCATCGATGAGTTCCATGACGGAGTCTCCGCGGTCGGCACGCAGCCGCAGTGTCTCGTCGATGCCGGCGCTTTCGAGCGCACGGTCGGCGATGTCGTAGAGCATGCGTCGCAGGTACGCCTGTTCCACGTCGTCCCGGGCGCTGTACTTCTCGATGTCCAGCAGCAGGATGGTGCGGCTCACGGGGTCGGTCATGGTCGCCTCTCCGAAGGGGGCCGGTGCGAGGCAACAGCGTGGCGTCCCCGTGAGGCGAGCAGTGAGGGCGTATGACTCACTCGTTCTGTGACCGTGTGCACAGAACGACGGCTGGGGAGGGAGAGGTCATTCCTCCTGCGGGCCCTGAGGCAGGGGAACGCCGGGCAGGTGCGCCGCCGCGATCCTCCGCAGTACGTCCGGCCGCCTGATCAGCAGCGTCCGACGGCCCGTGAGCACCGCTTCCTTGTCGCGCAGTTCCCGCAACAGACGCTGCACCATCTCCCGGGACGCACCGACCGACCCCGCCAACTCCTGTTTGCTCAGCGGTACGGCGAGTTCGATGCCGCCCTCCGCGCGGCGGCCGTGCGTGCGGGCCAGGTCCAGCAGGAGGACGGCGAATCGCTGGCGCACGCTCATCGAGGCGAACTCCAGCCGGCGGCGGTCGGCCGCGCGCGTGCGGTCCGCGGTCAGGCCGAGGAGGGCGAAGGACACGGCCGGGAAACGGCCGAGGAAGTCCTTGAAGCGTTCGTGTTCCACGGCAACCGCCGTGACGGGTTCCAGCGCGGTCACCGTCGCCGAGCGGGGCCGCCCGGTGAGGGCCGCCGACTCGCCGACGATGTCGCCCGGCCCGCGCAGTGCGAGCAGGGCCTCGTACCCGTTGGCGGCCGAGGCGGTGACCTTGGTCCAGCCGCGCACCAGGAAGAGGACGTGGGCGGAAGGCTCGTGCTGGTGGATGAGGATCATGCGAGCCGTGAAGTCCAGCCGACGGCCGAGAGTCAGCAGGGCCGAGCGGTCCTTGGTCTCCAGCCGGGCCAGGAAAGGCACCCGGTCGTCCAGCCCTCCGTCGTCCGTTGAGTGCATCGCTGTGCTCGTCACGCCTACCCCCGACTTCCTCGCAACGACCGGTCAACGTACTGAAAACGCGAGAACGCCGGACTGGGAAGAGCGCGAATCGGCCAACTGGGGCGGATATGTGCGGGGGAGCGGGCGGGGTGGCGTTGTTGGCTCTGGGGTGCTGACCGTTTCGCGTGTTTCCTTCCCGTCCGGTGTCTTCTTGGTGCGGCGTGGTGGAACTGTGGGCCCGTGTCGGGCGTTGGGGGATGATAGGGGTAAGAAGAGAAGTGGTGCCGTCCGGGGGAGGTCCCGTGTCGTATCCGACGCCGTGGCAGCCGTGGCAGCCGGCGCAGGGGCCGGGTGGGCAGCAGCCTGCTGTGCAGCAGGGGGCGGGGATGCTGGCGTCCACCGCCGATCGGGAGCGGGCCGTGGATGTGTTGCGGGCCGGGTTCAGTGAGGGGCGGTTGCAGGCGGACGAGCTGGAGAAGCGGGTGGCCCGGGCGTATCAGGCGCGGACCGTGGGGGAGCTGACGCTGATCGTCGCGGATCTGCCGCAGGGGCCCGCGCCTGTGCAGCAGTTCGGGCCGCCGCCGCAGGGGTATGTGCCGCGGACGTTCCGGCCCATGCCGGCGCCGCCGACCAATGGGAAGGCCGTGGGGGCGTTGGTGTGCGGGGTCCTCACGACCATGACGATGGGGTTGACCGGGATTCCCGCGGTGATCCTCGGGCACACGGCTCGGACGGAGATCCAGCGGACCGGGGAGGGCGGGGAGGGGTTCGCCATGGCCGGGATCATCCTCGGGTGGCTGTCCATCGCCGGGTGGGCCGCGTTCATGTTGCTGATGGTGTTGCTGGCGGCGTAGGGGGTGGGCCGGGGAGGGGGCTGGGGTGCGTCGGCCGGTGCGGGTGCGTTGTGGCTTGTCGCGCAGTTCCCCGCGCCCCTAAAGGACGTGGTGCTGTTCGTCGTCCAGGTGCGGGTGTCCGCGGTTCCCCCTCCCTCCCCCTACTCCCCCCTTACGGAATCCCCAACTCGAACATCAAGTAGTGCGCATACCACCCCGAAGCCACCGCGAACGGTACGAACAGGGCTGCCAGGGTTGGCCACTTGAGGCGGGACAGGGCCAGGGCGGGGGCGAGGAGGAGGGGGAAGACGGGGAGGAGGTAGCGGGGGGTGTTGGCGAACATTTGTTGGGTGCCCAGGACCGTGATGATCGAGGCGAGGGTGTAGGCGATCAGGACCAGCGGGGGGCGGGTTCGCAGGAGTAGGGCGATCAGGAGGGGGAGCGTGAGGACCAGGAGGACCGCGATCAGGTCCGGCACCGGGAACGCGAAGAGGTAGTCCGCCTTGCCGACCGCCGTGTTGCGCAGGACGTCCAGGGTGTAGGCCCCGAAGTCGAAGTAGTGGGCCCAGCCTTCACGCTGGAGGGTGAAGTACGCGGTCAGGTCACCCATGCTGAGCCCGACCCAGGTGATGTACGTGAGAAGGCCCATCGGCGCCGCCACGATCGCGTACACCGGCCCGGCGATCCCGTGCTCGCGCCGCGACTCCCGCCGCGCCAGCGTCACCAGCGCCGCCAGCCCCACCGCGCCGATCAGCGCCGCGGACGTGGGCCGGTTCAGGCCCGCGAGGAACGCCAGCAGCCCCGCCGCCACCCACTGCCGCTTCATCACGCACCAGCAGGTCCAGGCGGCGATGGCGACGAAGAGGGACTCGGAGTAGACGGCCCACTCGACACCGGCGCCCGGCACGATCGCCCACAGGCCCGCGGCGATCGTGCCCGCGCGCGGCCCCGCGAGGAGCGAGACGACCGCGTAGATGCCGGCCGCCGCGACGAAGGAGCTGACCACCGAGACGAGGATCGCGGAACCGTACAGACCGAGACCGGTCAGTTCCGAGACACCTCTGATCAGGCCGGGATAGAGGGGGAAGTAGGCGACCGAGTCCTGCTGGACGGTGAAGACGCTGCCCGGCGCGAGATGCTGGAGCGGCTTCGGGTCGTACCCCTTCTCGGCGACCTGGAGGTACCACCAGCCGTCCCAGGTCGCGAGGACGTCCCACCAGTGCGCGCCGCCGCCGAAGCGGGGGTCCTTCTTCTGGTAGTCGCCGGCCCACTCCAGGAGGTACGCGAAGACCCCGAGCCCGACGAGCTTGCAGGCGCCGTACAGCGCGAGAGCGGGGAGGTACGGTCGTACCCCGTCGGGCACCGCGAAGCGGCGCGGTGGCCTCGGCGCCGTCACCACGGGATCGGTCGCGGTGGTACTCATTCGGCGGGTTCCCCCTCGGCAGCGGAGCCAGGCACGACACGGAGCCGGGCATAAGATCGCATCAGAGTCGCACATCCGCTCCACAGGTTCGGGAGGGGCGCGTGGACAACCAGGACGATGGCATACCGGGGGAGTCGGTTGCGCTGTCGGTCGTCATTCCCATGTTCGATGAGGAGGAGGCGCTGCCCGCTCTGGTGAGCCGGCTGCGCCCCGTCCTCGACGGGCTGGGGGAGTCGTACGAGGTCGTGGCCGTGGACGACGGCAGCACGGACCGTACGGGCGTCCTCCTGGACGCCTTCCGGCTGGGCTGGCCGCAGCTGAGGATCATCGGCCTGCGCCGCAACTCCGGGCACCAGGCCGCGCTCACCGCCGGCCTCGACCGGGCCGCCGGAGAATTCGTCGCGAGCATCGACGCCGACCTCCAGGACCCGCCCGAGAAGCTCCCCGAGATGCTGGAGCTGGCCCGCGAGCAGGGCCTGGACATCGTGTACGGCATCCGCGCGGACCGCGCCAGCGACACCGGCTTCAAGCGGTGGACGGCGTCGCTCTACTACCGCCTCGTACGGCGTCTGGCGGGCCCCTCCGTGCCCGCGCAGGCAGGTGACTTCCGTCTCCTCAGCCGGGCCGCCGTGGAGGCCCTGAAGGCGCTCCCGGACCAGCAGCGGGTGTACCGGCTCCTGGTGCCCTGGCTGGGCTTCCCGAGCGGCGAGGTGACGTACGAGCGGGCGCCCAGGGCGGCGGGGAGCAGCAAGTACCCGCTGGGCCGGATGATCCGGCTGGCCGTGGACAGCGTGACCGGGTTCTCGGCGGCCCCGCTGCGGATCGCGACCTGGCTCGGGGGGTGCGCGTTCGTCGTCTGCCTGGGGCTCATCGGGTACACGCTCTGGGCGCACGCCTACGAGGAGACCGTGCCGGGGTGGACGTCGCTGTTCATCGGGGTGCTGTTCGTCGGGGCCGTCCAGCTCGTCTGCGTAGGACTGCTCGGCGAATACGTGGGCAGGATCTACACGGCCGTGCAGAACCGGCCCACCTATTTCGTCGCGCGCGACAGCGGGCGGGTAACACGGGTCACCGATCAGCGGCACTGAACAAG
The DNA here is from genome assembly GCF_040610055.1 of Streptomyces sp. NPDC004539. Classification (NCBI taxonomy): domain Bacteria; kingdom Bacillati; phylum Actinomycetota; class Actinomycetes; order Kitasatosporales; family Streptomycetaceae; genus Streptomyces; species Streptomyces sp. NPDC004539. The sequence goes on from NZ_JBEXLS010000008.1 coordinate 134,922, forward strand.
ACCCGGCGTGTCGTGCCGTGACCCTTTTATTTTGACCGAGGCCCGGCCTCTGGGTACTCTCGGGACTTGTGCCTGGGGTGTGCCCTGGCTCCTGTGCGTGTCCTCAACCGCACCTGAGCCAAGTACGGCCACCGCGATCCGAGCCTCTTTCCGCCTCACGGCGGGGGTCTGCCGGGTCCGACACACCCGACCGCGTGGGTCGGCGATGTTCCAGGTTAGCTACACCATCGGCACACAGAAACCGGAGAAGTAGTGCCTACGATCCAGCAGCTGGTCCGGAAGGGCCGGCAGGACAAGGTCGAGAAGAACAAGACGCCCGCACTGGAGGGTTCCCCCCAGCGCCGTGGCGTCTGCACGCGTGTGTTCACGACCACCCCGAAGAAGCCGAACTCGGCCCTGCGTAAGGTCGCGCGTGTGCGTCTGACCAGCGGGATCGAGGTCACCGCTTACATTCCGGGTGAGGGACACAACTTGCAGGAGCACTCCATCGTGCTCGTGCGTGGTGGCCGTGTGAAGGACCTGCCCGGTGTTCGCTACAAGATCATCCGCGGCTCGCTTGACACCCAGGGTGTCAAGAACCGCAAGCAGGCCCGCAGCCGCTACGGCGCCAAGAAGGAGAAGTAAGAATGCCTCGTAAGGGCCCCGCCCCGAAGCGCCCGGTCATCATCGACCCGGTCTACGCCTCTCCTCTGGTGACCTCCCTCATCAACAAGGTGCTGCTGAACGGCAAGCGCTCCACCGCCGAGCGCATCGTCTACGGCGCCATGGAGGGTCTGCGTGAGAAGACGGGCAACGACCCGGTCATCACGCTGAAGCGCGCGCTGGAGAACATCAAGCCGACGCTCGAAGTCAAGTCCCGCCGTGTCGGTGGTGCGACGTACCAGGTCCCGATCGAGGTCAAGCCCGGTCGCGCCAACACGCTCGCGCTGCGCTGGCTCGTCGGTTACTCCCGCGCCCGCCGCGAGAAGACCATGACCGAGCGCCTGCTCAACGAGCTTCTCGACGCTTCGAACGGCCTCGGTGCGGCCGTCAAGAAGCGCGAGGACACCCACAAGATGGCCGAGTCCAACAAGGCCTTCGCGCACTACCGCTGGTAGTCGCAGACCCCATCGAGACCGAGAGAAGACCGAAGCCTCATGGCTACCACTTCACTTGACCTGGCCAAGGTCCGCAACATCGGGATCATGGCCCACATCGACGCGGGCAAGACGACCACCACCGAGCGGATTCTCTTCTACACCGGCGTCAGCTACAAGATCGGTGAGGTCCACGACGGCGCCGCCACGATGGACTGGATGGAGCAGGAGCAGGAGCGTGGCATCACGATCACCTCTGCTGCCACCACCTGTCACTGGCCGCTTGAGGACGACGACTACACGATCAACATCATCGACACCCCCGGGCACGTCGACTTCACGGTCGAGGTGGAGCGTTCGCTCCGCGTGCTCGACGGCGCTGTCACGGTGTTCGACGGTGTCGCCGGTGTGGAGCCGCAGTCCGAGACCGTGTGGCGTCAGGCCGACCGCTACGGCGTGCCGCGCATCTGCTTCGTGAACAAGCTGGACCGTACCGGCGCCGAGTTCCACCGCTGCGTGGACATGATCTCGGACCGCCTGGGCGCCGTCCCGCTCGTCATGCAGCTCCCGATCGGCGCCGAGATGGACTTCCAGGGCGTTGTGGACCTCGTCCGCATGAAGGCGCTCGTGTGGTCGGCCGAGGCCGCCAAGGGCGAGATGTACGACGTCGTCGACATCCCCGCCTCGCACACCGAGGCCGCGGACGAGTACCGCAACAAGCTGATCGAGGCCGTCGCCGACTACGACGACGAGATCATGGAGCTCTTCCTGGAGGGCGAGGAGCCCTCCGAGGAGCAGCTCTACGCCGCGATCCGCAAGATCACCATCGCCTCCGGCAAGTCCGACGGCGTGACGGTCACCCCCGTGTTCTGCGGCACCGCGTTCAAGAACAAGGGCGTCCAGCCCCTGCTCGACGCGGTCGTGCGCTACCTGCCGACCCCGCTCGACGTCGAGGCCATCGAGGGCCACGCCGTCAACAACGCGGACGAGGTCGTCAAGCGCAAGCCGTCCGACGCCGAGCCGCTGTCCGCGCTGGCGTTCAAGATCATGAGCGACCCGCACCTCGGCAAGCTCACCTTCGTCCGGGTCTACTCGGGCCGCCTGGAGTCCGGCACCGCCGTGCTGAACTCCGTCAAGGGCAAGAAGGAGCGCATCGGCAAGATCTACCGCATGCACGCGAACAAGCGTGAGGAGATCGAGGCGGTCGGCGCCGGCGACATCGTCGCCGTGATGGGCCTGAAGCAGACCACCACCGGTGAGACGCTGTGCGACGACAAGCAGCCGGTGATCCTGGAGTCCATGGACTTCCCGGCGCCGGTCATCCAGGTCGCCATCGAGCCCAAGTCCAAGGGCGACCAGGAGAAGCTGGGCATCGCGATCCAGCGTCTCGCGGAGGAGGACCCCTCCTTCCAGGTCCACTCGGACGAGGAGACCGGCCAGACCATCATCGGCGGTATGGGCGAGCTGCACCTCGAGGTGCTGGTCGACCGCATGCGCCGTGAGTTCAAGGTCGAGGCCAACGTCGGCAAGCCGCAGGTCGCCTACCGTGAGACGATCCGCAAGGTCGTCGAGCGCGTGGACTACACCCACAAGAAGCAGACCGGTGGTACCGGTCAGTTCGCCAAGGTGCAGATCGCGATCGAGCCCATCGAGGGCGGCGACACGTCGTACGAGTTCGTGAACAAGGTCACCGGTGGCCGTATCCCGAAGGAGTACATCCCTTCGGTGGACGCCGGTGCTCAGGAGGCCATGCAGTTCGGCATCCTCGCGGGCTACGAGATGACGGGTGTCCGCGTCATCCTGCTCGACGGTGGCTACCACGAGGTCGACTCCTCCGAACTGGCGTTCAAGATCGCCGGTTCCCAGGCGTTCAAGGAGGCCGCCCGCAAGGCCGGTCCCGTCCTCCTGGAGCCGATGATGTCGGTGGAGGTGACCACTCCTGAGGACTACATGGGTGAGGTCATCGGCGACATCAACTCCCGCCGTGGCCAGATCCAGGCCATGGAGGAGCGGGCCGGTGCCCGCGTCGTGAGGGGTCTCGTGCCTCTCTCGGAGATGTTCGGTTACGTCGGCGACCTGCGCAGCAAGACGTCCGGCCGGGCCAGCTACTCCATGCAGTTCGACTCCTACGCCGAGGTTCCGCGGAACGTCGCCGAGGAGATCATCGCGAAGGCCAAGGGCGAGTAACGCACCGCGTTCGCACGCCGTAGGCTTGACCCCGGTGACTCACGGGTCTTTCCTCCGCATTCGCGGTGGTAAGGCCCGGGGCCCGGGACCCAACAGCAAAGATCACCTGGCGCCGATGAATCCAAGGCGTACAGAACCACTTCAGGAGGACCCCAGTGGCGAAGGCGAAGTTCGAGCGGACTAAGCCGCACGTCAACATCGGCACCATCGGTCACATCGACCACGGTAAGACGACCCTCACGGCCGCCATTACCAAGGTGCTGCACGACGCGTACCCGGACCTGAACGAGGCCACCGCGTTCGACAACATCGACAAGGCGCCGGAAGAGCGCCAGCGTGGTATCACCATCTCCATCGCGCACGTCGAGTACCAGACCGAGGCGCGTCACTACGCCCACGTCGACTGCCCCGGTCACGCGGACTACATCAAGAACATGATCACGGGTGCCGCGCAGATGGACGGCGCGATCCTGGTCGTGGCCGCCACCGACGGCCCGATGCCGCAGACGAAGGAGCACGTCCTCCTGGCCCGCCAGGTCGGCGTCCCCTACATCGTCGTCGCGCTGAACAAGGCCGACATGGTGGACGACGAGGAGATCCTGGAGCTCGTCGAGCTCGAGGTCCGTGAGCTCCTCTCCGAGTACGAGTTCCCGGGCGACGACCTTCCGGTCGTCCAGGTCTCCGCGCTCAAGGCCCTTGAGGGCGACGAGAAGTGGGCCGGCACCGTCCTCGACCTGATGAAGGCCGTCGACGAGAACATCCCGCAGCCCGAGCGTGACGTCGACAAGCCGTTCCTGATGCCGATCGAGGACGTCTTCACGATCACCGGTCGTGGCACCGTCGTCACCGGTCGTATCGAGCGTGGTGTCCTCAAGGTCAACGAGACCGTCGACATCATCGGCATCAAGACCGAGAAGACCACCACCACGGTCACCGGTATCGAGATGTTCCGCAAGCTGCTCGACGAGGGCCAGGCCGGTGAGAACGTCGGTCTGCTCCTCCGTGGCATCAAGCGCGAGGACGTCGAGCGCGGCCAGGTCATCATCAAGCCGGGTTCGGTCACGCCGCACACCGACTTCGAGGCCACGGCGTACATCCTGTCCAAGGACGAGGGTGGCCGTCACACGCCGTTCTTCAACAACTACCGTCCCCAGTTCTACTTCCGTACGACGGACGTGACTGGCGTTGTGACCCTCCCCGAGGGCACCGAGATGGTCATGCCGGGCGACAACACCGACATGACGGTGGCGCTGATCCAGCCCATCGCCATGGAGGAGGGCCTCAAGTTCGCCATCCGTGAGGGTGGTCGTACCGTGGGCGCCGGCCAGGTCACCAAGATCACGAAGTGATCTTGAGCTGCCTGTAGCTCTCTGAGGGGACCCGTACGACTTCGGTCGTACGGGTCTTCTTCTTTTGTTCACCCGGGGTTATGTGTGCTCCGTAGGGTGAGCGCCGATGACTGGCCTGACCTTCACTCAGCGTTCACGGGTGCCGTTGAGCGGTCCGCTCGATCCGGACCGTCCCCGCCCCCGGCTCTACGTTCTCGACGGGCTGCGGCTTCTCGCCGCGCTGTTCGTCGCGCTGCACCACTTCGCGGGGACCGCGCGCGCGGACCGGCCCGGCAATCTGATCTGGGGGCGGCCCGTCTCCGAGATCATGCCGGACGTGTTCCGGGTGGCCTCGTACGGCTGGATCGGCGTCGAGATCTTCTTCGTCATCAGCGGGTTCGTGATCTGTATGTCCTGCTGGGGGCGGACGCCCCGGCAGTTCTTCGTCTCCCGGGTGATCCGGCTGTACCCCGCGTACTGGTTCGCCGTCCTCTTCACGACCGGGGTCCTCGCGGCGTTCCCCGGGGTGTGGGAGCGGCTCGAACCCCGGGACGTCATGCTGAACCTGACGATGCTTCAGTCCGGGGCCGGGGTCGCGAATGTCGACGGGGTGTACTGGACGCTCTGGGCCGAACTCCGGTTCTATCTCCTCTTCCTGGTCGTGGTCGCGTTCGGGCTGACGTACCGCCGTGTCGTGCTGTTCTGCTGCGTCTGGGGGGCCGCGGCGATGCTGGCGCCTTCCGCCGGGTCGCCCTTGTTCATGCTCGTCGCGAACCCCTCCGGAGCCTGGTACTTCATCGCCGGGCTCGCGCTCTACCTCATGTACCGCTTCGGCCAGGACCTCCTCCTGTGGGGCATCCTCGGGATGGCCTGGCTCATGGGGCAGAAGGAGATCGGGACGCGGATCGACACGGTCGAGGGGGTGTCCGGGTGGCGGGGCGCGGTCCTCATCTTCACCGTGTTCCTGTTGGTGATGGTCGCGATCGCGCGGGGGAAGCTGGACTGGGTACGGGGGCGGTGGCTCGTCACCGCCGGGGCCATGACGTATCCCCTCTACCTGCTGCACTACGCCGCCGGTACGACGCTGATCAGCCGGCTCCGCGACGACATGGACGCGCGCCTCGTGATCGTCGTGGTGCTGGCCGGGTTCCTGACGGTCAGCTGGGGCGTCCACCGAGCGGTGGAACGGCCGTTGGCCGGGGTGATCAAGCGGGGGTTGGAGGGGGCGTTCTTGCGGGTCAAGGGGGTTGGGGGCTGAGGGGCACGGGGGTGAGTTGAGGGGGCGCCGGGCTGAGGGGAGCGCCGAGCTGTGGGGGTTGAGGGGCTTCGGGGTCGAGAGAGCGCCGGGCCGAAGGGCTTCGGTGTCGAGCCGGGGGCGGTGACGTTTCGATCGTCTTTGAAATGCGTGACCCTCGTCCCTGGGTACGGGAGGCTGGGGGGCACCGGTACGCGCACCGGGGGTGGGGCGGCGGCGCCGGTGGGGACGGGGGTTCCACCGGCGCGGTCGCCCCTTTGTGCGCGGGGGTCACTGGTCGTACAGGGGGAGGTCCTCCGTGGAGATCGTCCAGTCGACGATCGTGACGTCGTCGGGGTTTCCCGTGTGGGCGACGGTGTCTTCCGGGAGTCGTGCGTCGAGGCGTCTGCGGAGGCGGGTGAGGGTGAGTTCGTGGCGGCCGGAGGGGTCTCGGAGGTCGTGGACGATGCCCTCGCGGGTGATTTCGAAGGTACCGGGGATGGTGTCGTCGATGGAGTCGACGGTGTTGCGCAGCGCCCGGTAGCGGTGGGGGGTCAGGCGGCCTCCGCGTGTTCGGTGGGGCGGCAGTCGCGGCAGTGGGAGCCCTGGGGGGCTCTGATGGCGCGGTCGCAGGATTCGCACGGGGTGAGGGGGTGTCGGCGGGGCGGGGCCGGGGGGAGTGGGGGAGGGAGGTGTTCGGTGAGGCGGTGGGCCAGGAGGGCTGGGGCGTGGTGGAGGGGGGTGGGGAGGGTCGTCGTCAGGGCGGTGTGGATTCTCTGGAGGGGGACGCCCCGTTCGAGCCAGGTGGCGACCGCAGGGGTGAGGGCGGCGACGTCCTTGCGGCGGAGCAGGAGGCGGGCGTCGGTGAGGTGGAGGGTGGTGAGGAGGATCTCGGCGGACTCGTTGTGCTCGGGGTCGTCCGTGGTGGGGGTGGGGAGCGGGGGGCTTGGTTTGGGGGGTGTGGGGGGTGTGGGAGGTTCCGACGCGCTGTGGGGCTCAGGCGTGTTCGGGGGTTGCGGTGCCGGGGGACGGGGCTTGCGCGGGGGGTCCGGGGTGGGGGGTACGGGCGGACGCGTGCCCGGGTTGTTGTACGACACCGTCCTGGTCACGACGTGGCCCGACGCGAGGCGTTGGTGTACGCGGCGCAGGTACCCGTGAGTCTCCAGCTCCCGCAGGGCGCGCGCGATGCGGACCTCTCCCTCGTCGAACTTCCCGTTGAGGGTCTTGATGTCGACGCGGGTGCCGGTGGGGAGCGACTGGATGTGGGCCGCGAGGCCGATCGCCGTGAGGCTCAAGTCCGTGTGCTGCGCGAGGTGGTTGCCGATCACCGTGAAGTGGGAACGGTGGGGGGTGTTGGCGTGGGTGACACCTTGCGGGGCGAATTCGGTGGGGAGGGGGAGAGCGTGGGCGTGCGGGGGCACGCTAAGGTCTTCATCAGCCATCGGGAAGGTCTTGCTTCCTAGGTGGTCAGGCCCTCGTCCGGGATTCCGAGTCCCGGCGGGGGCCGACTTGTCGTGTGGTGCGTTCGAGTTGCCGCGAGCATACGACCGACCGCTTTTGCGATGTCAAGCTTTGCGGAGAGCTTCGCCTTCGGGCCGTGGGGGACGGAGGGGGTTTGGAGAGGTACTTTCCCCCGGTACTTACTGGTGGTTGACCTCGCGTCGGACCGAACTCCTGCCCACCGCCCCGTCGTTCACCGGTACGGCGTTCCCCGCGAGCCGGTCGCCGCGGAGGCCGATCTCCGCCCACACGGTCTTCCGGGGGGTCGGCCCGAACGCCACTCCCCACCGCTCCGTCATCGCCTCGACCAACGCCAGCCCCCGCCCCGACTCGCCGTCCTCGATGGGGGGTTGGTGACGGGGGACGCGGTCGTCGCGGGTGTCGGTGACCTCCAGGCGGAGGGTGTCGCCGGTGACGTACATGGCGACCCGAAAGTCTCTGCCGGGGACCCGGCCGTGCGTGGCCGCGTTGTTCGCCAGCTCGGCGATGACCTGTTGCGCCGGGTACAACGGGAGTCCCCAGCAGCGGAGTTGTTCCGTGACGAGCAGTCGGGCGAGGCGGGCGCCCCTGCGGGTGGGGGAGAGTTGGACGGCGAAGGTGCGGGCGGGGATGGGGGTTTGGGGAGATCCATCGTTCATGTCACCCAGGGTGGCGGTGGGTGGCTACCGTTATCGGCTACTTCCCGACTGCGTACGGTGACTGTCTTGGCGCTGTCTAGTGGCGTCTAGGGGGTCTAGGGCGTTGCTTGGGTACCTGGCGTCGCGAGGAGGGCGCTGCGCGGAGTGGAAGGGCGGGCCATGACGGAGAACGTTCAGCAGGTCAACGAGGGCGAGGAGGAGCCGGGTTGGGCTCCTGACCCCGACGACGAGTGGGGGCTCGCGGTACTGGAGACCGCCGGCCGTCAGATCAAGAAGTGGCGCGAGCTGCGGAAGATGCGGGCGGTGCAGTTCGGGAGGCTGGTCAACTACAGCGAGGACATGATCTACAAGATCGAACGGGGCGAGCGGATTCCGGCGCGGCTGGACTTCTATGACCGGGCGGACGAGGCGCTGGACGCCGGGGGGATGATCGCGGAGCTGAAGGAGAACGTGCAGAAGGTTCGGTACCCGAAGAAGGTGCGGGACTTGGGGAAGATGGAGGGGGCGGCCGTCGAGATCGGGGTGTACGAGAACAACATCGTTCCTGGGCTGTTGCAGACGCCTGTGCACGCGGAAGCCCTTCTGCGGGCCTTCAAGCCGACCTACTCGGAGAAGGACGTGGAGCGGCTGCTGGCGGCGCGTATGGCTCGCAAGTCGGTCTTCGAACGGAAACCTGCGCCTTCCATGCACTTCGTGGTGGAAGAGGCGCCGCTGCGCCGTCGGGTTGGGGGCACAATGGCCTGGAAGCGGCAGCTCGAACACCTGCTGGAGGTGGCGTGCTTGGACTTCGTCACCCTTCAGGTCATGCCGACCAACAGCGACCCTCATCCGGGCCTGGACGGCAGGATGGAGCTGTTGAAGTTCACCGATGGCGCAGTGGCGGCTCGTGCCGACGGCCTCTTTTACGGGCGACCCACCAAGGAAGCGAAACAACTCCGCATCATCGAACTGCAATATGGCACGATCCGAGCGTTGGCCCTCTCGCCTCGGGAGTCGTTGGCCTTCATCGAACAACTGCTGGGAGAAACATGATCCGCAAGGCCCTCGCCGGTGACCTCCCCGAACTGGCGTGGTTCAAAAGCAGCTACAGCGGCGGCACCAACGGAGAGTCCTGTGTCGAGGTCGCCCTGAACTGGTTCAAGAGCACCTACAGCGACGGCCCCAACGGCGAGAACTGCATCGAAATCGCCACCACCCCCACCTGCGTCCACATCCGCGACTCCAAACTGCCGGCCACCAGTCCCGTCTTCCAGGTCACCCCCACCACCTGGACCACCTTCATCACCCACACCACCTCCCACTGAACGGCCCGTTCAGATCTTGAGGATCTCGACGGCGGGTCCGCGGAGCGGGCCGAGGTCCTCCGGGTCGGACGTGAGCAGCGCGGCGGCGCGTACGCCGTCCTCCGAGGCGGCCTGGACGAGGGCCATGACGGTGCGGTCCTTGAGGTACAGCTTCGAGAGGCCCTCGACTCCGCCGGGCCCGACTGCTCGATCCACCAGTTCCGAACCCCTGACGGCGGCGAAGTCGGACGGCCTGATCGAACGACCCGCATTGGACATGACTGATGCCGCAAAAGCCGTCGACGTACGTCGAGTTGGGTTACTCCGATGACTTCGGTCTCACCGGCCTGACCGAGCGATTGTGTTCCCCGGGGCGGCTTGCCGTCGGCCTTCTGGCCGCTCGGCCGGTGGGCCACGGCATGAGTGTCCGCAAGGGTGACGGAGGAGCGGTACGAGCGGTATCAGGTGATCGGTGAGCGGTTCGGGTACGGGGAGTATCACGTCGACGAGGTTGAAGATCTTGTCCGGTAGACCGTGTCGTGGGAAGTGGGCTGTATGACCTATGAAGAGCCGCGGCACATGCTCGTCCAGGACCGGGGTGGGGAGTCTCCGCTGTATGCGGCACGTGAAGGCGGGTGGTGGGCTGAGCGTGTGGAGGCGTTCGGGGTCGGTGTTCGGCTGGACGACAGAGGGCTTGCGCTGCCCGCGGATCTGGTCGGTGCGTTGCGGGACCGGTCGTTGGTTCGCTCGGTGGAGGGCTTGGGGGTCTCTCAGCGTCTCGCTCGGCATCTTGGCCCGTCCTGGGCGGTCCGGTACTAGGACGAAAGGCACCGTCAGATCAAGTGGCTGTGCTGGAGTTGCGACCGTCTGCACTGGATGCGCGATCCGCACGACAGCCCACCACTGCCCCTCGACATCACTGTCGAGGGGGAGTTCCAGTACGGTCCGCTGCGGGCCGACGGGTTCGGGGACTTCTTCCCGGACGATCCCGCTGCCGGGCTGTACCTGCCGGACGACCTCGTCGCCGGTCTCTACGCGTGGGCGGGGAGCGTCGACGCCACGGTCAACCTGGACCTGCGTGACCGGGTGGAGGGCAAGTACGCCTCGGTGTGGGACCGGCTGTTCCGGGAAGGGGCGGAACTGGCGCGGCGGGTGGCGCGTGAAGTCGGTCCCGGGCGGATCGTGACCTATAAGGGCACGGTCAACGGCGGTCTGGCCGGGCTCACATCAGTCGCGTGGCAGGGCGACCGGCAGTTGTGGTGAGGTTCCGTTTTGGTGGTTGTGTCCAAAGACTCCCCCTGCCCATGGACCCGGTGCCATCATGAGGCGTATGGCTGACGGGGAAGCAGGGGCCGGATCGGGTGTGCGGGTTCGGTTGGACGGGAGTCGGGGCGACGTCGGGGCGTTGAAGGCGTGGCTGGAGCGGGAGGAGCCGTTGGGGAGGCTGGTGCGGGAGGGGAAGTTGAGGATCGAGGAGCGCGCCCGTGGGGGTGAGGGGCGCGAACATATGGGGTTCGAGCTGGAGTTGGTGTTGCAGTTGGTGGAGGGGGCGGTGGCCACCGGGACGTTGTTGGGGTGGACCAAACGGTCCGTCGACTCGTGGAAGGAGAATCGGCGGCACGTGGAGCGGGGCACCGCGCTCCCTGATCCGCGCGTCGAGCCGTTGGAACCCGACCAGGAATAGCCCGTGAGCGGCTTCGACCCGCGCGGCAAGGTCAACCGGGCGCTGATCGTCGGCGTGTCCGAGTACGACCACACCCGGGCGGACGGCGACGAGGACGGCGTGGCCGGGCACCTGGCGGCCGTACGGCACAACCGCAAGGGGCTCGGCGATGTCCTGCGCCACGGCGGGGTGTTCGGGCCCGACGAGGTGAGCGTGTACGCCTCACCCTCCCAGGACGACTTCTCCGACGCGCTCCACCGAGCCACCCGGGACGCCCGAGGGCTGCTGCTCTTCTACTTCGCCGGACACGGCATCGTCTCGACGTCCGGCGACGAACTCTTCCTCCAGGCCCGCAACGCCCGCATGGTCCGCGGCAAGGGCGACGCCTTCTCCGGCGCCGTCCGCTTCAGCGACGTCCTCGCCGAACTCGCCGCGAGCCGCGCCGAACGCGTGATGGTGATCCTGGACTGCTGCTACGCGGGCAACGCGGCCGGCATCTGGCACCGCCTCGACGACCACCGGCGCCGCCGCGAGATCCTGCTGCTGATGAGCGTCCAGTCCAACCGCCTCATCGACCCGGGCGACCACAGCGGACCCACCCCGTTCACCCATGAACTGATCCAAGTCATGGGCGGGGGAGGGGCGTTGTGGCTGTCGGCGGTGTACGAAGGGCTGAAGGAACGGATGCGGGCGGCGGCCGTCCCCACGCTCTCCAAGGACGTCCAGGCACCGCAGGCCGAGTGGGAGCAGGGCGAGGACGTCCTGCTGGGCGCGACCGGCCGCCCCGAACCGGCAGGTCCCCCGCGAGCGGCCCCGCGCCGAGGCCCCCTCGGACACGGCCGGCGCCTCGCCCTCCGCGGCACCCCCGCCGTCCGCCTCGCCCTCACCCTCCTCCTCGCCCTCGCCGCCACCGCGACCGGCGCCCTCGCCGTACTCGCCGACGACGACGAGACCTGCGCCCCGCCCCTGCACCTGCGCCTCCTCACCGACCCCGACCTCGAACCCGCCCTCACCGCCGCCGCGAACACCTACACCGCCTCCGACGCCAACTCCCCCGACGGGTGCAGGAGAAGCGGCATCGGCGTGTACAGCGCCCGCTCCGCCGACGTCGTCACCGCCCTGCGCGACCGCACCGACTACTGGCAGCGCCCGCTCCCCAACGACGACCCGCAGCGGGACGTCGGCCCCCAGCCGGACATCTGGATTCCCGCCACCCGCGCCGACCTCGACCGCGTCCAGCCCGAACGCGACGACCGCACGTTCGCCCATCTCACCCCGGTCGGCGGCCCGTTGGCCTATTCGCCGCTCGTCCTCGCCGTCCCCGGCACGAACGTCGGCGCCCGCACCGGCCGCTCCCTCGCCCGCACGGTCGCCGACTTCGAGGCCGCCGACGACACCGACGGCGCCGAAGTCCGGCGCCCCGACCCGGACTTCACGGACGCCGCGCTCCTCGCGACCGCGGGACTGTACGCCGAGTCGGCCGACGCCCGCAGCGCCGAGCACAAGGTCGCCTACCCCGGCCAACCCGCCCGTACCGCCGCCGAATTGCTGTGCGGCGACGACAAGAACGCCGTCCTCGTACCGGAGTTCGCCCTCGGCGGTGACTGTCCCGGCGGCGGCTGGACCTCCCGTACCGCCCTCTACCCCGACGACGTCCCCGGCCTCGCCCCCGCGTTCGTCCGCGTCACCTGGGAGGACGGCGACCGGGACGCCGAGGCGCGCGCAGGCGAGGTGGAGCGGTTCCGGCGCTGGCTGACCGGGCCGGACGGGCAGGGCGTGCTCGGCGCGCACGGCTTCCGCGCGCCGACGGAACTCGGCCGGCTGCTCGGCGCGACCCCGCCCGGCGTGCTGCCCGACCCCGGGGTGCCCGCGCGGTTCGCCGAGGCGTCCGCGATGAACTCCACACTGGACCGCTACCGCAACTCCCGTGGTCCCGGGCAGGTGTTGTTCCTGCTCGACAGCTCCGGGTCCATGGACAACCTCTGGCAGGGGCCGAGCGGCGGGCCCAGCCTGCTCCAGCAGTCGCTGGTCGGGCTCGACGAGAAGAAGGACCAGTACGGGGTGTGGGCGGTCGCCGGGACCGCGCCCGGCCGCACCCACACCGAGCTGCTGCCGTTCGCCTCGCACAGACGGGCCGACGCCGAACGGGCCCTGACCGCCGCCCAGAAGGCGGGGGTCAAGGACGCCGAGGCCGATCCCTTCCGGGCGCTGCGGGACGCGCTGGAGTTCATGAGGCAGCAGGGCACCGACAGCCAACGGCCCCGGCTGATCGTCTACTTGACCGACGACGAGGACAACAACCGGCTGGCGGGACGGGACTTGGACGAACTGCTCGGGCTGGCCCGGGGGACGGGCGTCCCGGTGACCATGGTGTCGCTGGTGACCGGCGGGTGCGAGGCGGGACGGGCCGACGCGGTCGTCTCCGTCGCCTCGGAGGGGCGCTGTCTGGACCCCGGGGACGATCTGGGGGCGGCCCTGCGGGACGAGGTCGCGCGGACCGGGACGGGGGAGAAATGACGACAGGCAGCGGCGGAGTGCCGCACCCGGCGCGGGCGCGCTCGTCAACTCGCCTGCGCCTCACCGCCGTTCTCCTCACCCTCACCACCCTCGCCGCCCTCTCCGGCTGCACCACCGCCGCCCCCGACGCCGGCCCGCCCGATCGGGAACCCCGGCGGATCGTCGTCGCGAGCGGGCGGGACGTCACCGACGGTATCCGGCAGCGGCTGATCGACGCGTGGAACGCCCGGCAGGGGGCGGACGGCTACCAGGCGAGGCTGGTCGAGCTGCCCGGCTCGGCGGACCAGCAACGCAGCCAGCTGCTGGGCGCGTTGCAGTCGGGAAGCGCCTCGTACGACGTCGTCAACCTCGATGTGACGTGGGTACCGGAGTTCGCCGCGGCCAAGCTCGTCCAGCCGCTCCCGGAGAACGCCGTCACCGACGTGCGGGATCTCGTCGGGGCCGTGGACGAGACGTCGTTCTGGGCGGGGAAGCGGTACGCGGTGCCGTTCAACAGCGACGTCGGGCTGCTGTACTACCGGCGCGACCAGGTGGGGGAGCTGCGCGCCGGGGCCGGCTGGGACGACGTACTGGGGGCGATCGACAAGCTGAGCCGGCAGCGGCCACGCGGCTGGGAGGCGGGGTGGACCACCCAACTCGCCCCGTACGAAGGGCGGACCGTCAACGCGGTCGAGGCGTTCGCCAGCGCCGTCGAAGGGCTGCGCATCACCGACGAGCACGGCGTGTACCGGGCCACCGAGGGCCAACTGGAGAAGGGCGTCGCGGAGTTGCGCCGGCGGACGTCGTCCGCGTACGTCCTCGGGCACGCCTACACCTCCTACGAGGGCGACTCCCTCAGCGACTTCACCCAGGGGAAGACCTCGTTCCTGCGCAACTGGCCCTACGCCTACCCGGCGTTGTACGAGACCTTCAAGGGGAACCTCGGGGTGGCGCCGCTCCCCGGCAAGGCCGTCCTCGGCGGCCAGAACCTCGCGATGACCCGCCCCGGCTCCAGCGAGAAGGCCGCCAAGACCGTCGACCTGATCCGCTTCCTGACCGACGCCGACAGCGAACGCTGCCTCCTCCAGGCCGGGTTCGCGGCGACCCGGGCCTCCGCCTACGACGAGGCGTCCCGCTGCACGCACGTCGACATGACCGGCGGCGAGGCAGGCGCGGGCACCGCCTCCCAACAGCCCCCGCACCAGATCCACTTCACCCGCGACATCCTCCTCCCCGCCCTGCGCACCGCCGTCCAACGCCCCCGCACCCCCCTCTACGGCGCCGTCACCCAGACCATCACCGACAAACTCGCCCCCCTCTTCGACCCCCGAGCCGACACCTCCGACGTCGCCAGGGCCCTGCACGAGGCACTACGCCGCGAACTGCCCTGAGGGACAGGAGAGTTCGGCGGTGTCGGTGCGGGTCGTGCCGAAGGCTAGGCTTCGACCGTCTTGTTCGAATTCGGCGGAGGGAATCGGGTGGGGGCAGGCAGATGGGGTGCCGTGACGGCGGCGCTGGTGGGGGTGTCGGTGGTGAACGTGCCGGCCGCGCACGCGGCGGACACCGGGGTCGCGGTCACGGGGCTCGTGATCAACGGAGGGAAGCCGATCGTGGTCGGCACGCGGGGGGAGCTGGAGGTCCCCGCCAGGTTCGCCGCGAACCTGCCCGCCAAGTACGACCTCGCCAAGACGAAGATGTCGGTGTACCCCTTTCTGTATCGGGGTGACCTGAAGAAGGCGGCCGACACCCGCAAGAACTTCATGGGCGGACGCGGCTCCCTGTACTGGCAGTACGAGAACGGGCCCAGGAAGTGGCGGTACGAGGGGACCTTCCTGGTCGAGCCGAACCGGAAGTGGGGCGAGATCGACTCCAACGCCGACGCCACCACCTGGAAGGTCGGTGTGCACATCCTGCTGATCAAGAAGGGAGGCGGCTACATCGAGGAGTACGAGACACGGCGGGCGACCGTCGCCGTCAAGCGTGCCTCGAAGGTCACCGGCGCCGCCGCTCCCGGCACGGTCGACAAGGGGAAGAAGATCTCCGTCACCGGCGATCTGACCCGGGTGAACTGGGACACGATGAAGACCGGCGCATACGGCGCCCGCGACGTCAGTCTCCAGTTCCGGGCCGTCGACGCGACCTCGTTCAAGACCGTCAAGGCCGTGCGGACCACCTCGGCCGGGGCGTTGAAGACGACCGTCAACGCGTCCGTCGACGGGTTCTACCGCTGGGTGTACGCCGGTGACGCGGCCACCGCCGCGGCCACGAGCGCCGCCCTGTACGTCGACGTCCGCTGACATCCCCAGTTTGAGGTCCGTCACTCCCGGGGTATGCTCCCCGACCCGATTGGCGGACCAGACCCCCCGTATGGCAGACTAGCGGGGTTGCTCGGTCGAGTGTTGATGCTGTGCGCCTCCCGCCGGGAGGACCGGAAGCGAGTCCCACAGTACTCGTCGCCTTAACTGCCCAGAAGGGCAGCGCTGGGGCGGACGTACGGGAATCTTTCGGGAAGCGCGGTGCGGCACCGGCCAGGAGCTCGGTGGAAATCCTCGTTGAGTGGATGGTTCCCGTATGGGGACTTTTTGTCGGCGAGGGCGCGACACGCCCGACCGCGTGGGTCGGAGCGGGGAGCAGGAACACCGGGTTCCGGAGCGAAGAGACAGGACTACTGAGTAGCCATGGCGGGACAGAAGATCCGCATCCGGCTCAAGGCCTACGACCACGAGGTCATCGACTCCTCGGCGAAGAAGATCGTCGAGACGGTGACCCGCACTGGTGCGTCGGTCGCGGGCCCGGTGCCGCTGCCCACTGAGAAGAACGTGTACTGCGTCATCAAGTCGCCGCACAAGTACAAGGACTCGCGCGAGCACTTCGAGATGCGCACGCACAAGCGCCTGATCGACATTCTCGACCCGACGCCGAAGACCGTTGACTCTCTGATGCGACTCGACCTCCCGGCCGGTGTCGACATCGAGATCAAGCTCTGAAGGCCGGTGATCTGAGTAATGGCTAAGCAGATCAAGGGCATCCTGGGCGAGAAGCTCGGCATGACGCAGGTGTGGGACGAGAACAACCGTGTTGTTCCGGTCACCGTCGTCAAGGCCGGCCCCAACGTCGTCACCCAGGTCCGTACGAACGACGTCGACGGCTACGAGTCGGTCCAGATCGCCTTCGGCGAGATCGACCCGCGCAAGGTGAACAAGCCCCTCAAGGGCCACTTCGCCAAGGCCGACGTCACCCCCCGTCGCCACCTCGTCGAGATCCGCACCGCGGACGCCTCCGAGTACACGCTGGGCCAGGAGATCTCCGCCGAGGTCTTCGAGGCGGGCGTGAAGGTCGACGTCACCGGCAAGAGCAAGGGCAAGGGCTTCGCCGGTGTCATGAAGCGTCACAACTTCAAGGGCCTCGGCGCCGGTCACGGCACCCAGCGCAAGCACCGCTCGCCCGGTTCCATCGGTGGCTGCGCCACCCCGGGCCGCGTGTTCAAGGGCCTCCGCATGGCGGGTCGCATGGGCAACGAGCGCGTCACCACCCAGAACCTGACCGTCCACGCCGTTGACGCGGAGAAGGGTCTGCTGCTCATCAAGGGCGCTGTCCCCGGTCCGAACGGCGGCCTCGTCCTGGTCCGCACCGCGGCCAAGGGGGCCTGAGGTACCGATGAGCACTGTTGACATCCTTTCGCCTGCCGGCGAGAAGACCGGAAGCGTCGAACTCCCCGCGGAGATCTTCGGCGTGGAGAAGGTCAGCATCCCGCTGATCCACCAGGTCGTCGTCGCGCAGAACGCGGCTGCCCGCCAGGGCACGCACAAGACCAAGACCCGTGGCGAAGTCCGTGGTGGTGGCAAGAAGCCTTACCGCCAGAAGGGCACCGGCCGCGCCCGTCAGGGCTCGACCCGCGCGCCGCAGTTCGCCGGCGGTGGCGTCGTGCACGGCCCCCAGCCGCGCGACTACTCGCAGCGGACGCCCAAGAAGATGAAGGCCGCGGCCCTGCGCCACGCCCTCACCGACCGGGCCCGCCACAACCGCATCCACGTCGTCACCGGCGTGATCGAGGGCGAGACCCCGTCCACGAAGGCCGCCAAGACGCTGTTCGGCAAGATCTCGGAGCGCAAGAACCTGCTCCTGGTCGTCGACCGCGCCGACGAGGCCGCGTGGCTGTCCGCCCGCAACCTGCCCCAGGTGCACATCCTGGAGCCGGGCCAGCTGAACACGTACGACGTGATCGTTTCGGACGACGTGGTCTTCACCCAGGCCGCGCTTGAGTCCTTCGTGTCCGGCCCGAAGGCCAATGACATCGAAGGGACTGAGGTCTGATGGCCATCCGTCACCCCTCCATCGCGCCCAAGGCCGCCAAGGCCGCGAAGGCCGCGCGCGTCGCCAAGGCGAAGCGCCACGAGGCCGAGGGCAAGAACACCGTCGTCACCCCGGTCAGCAAGTCGTTCACGGACCCCCGTGACGTGCTGCTGAAGCCGGTCGTGTCGGAGAAGAGCTACGCGCTCCTCGACGAGGGCAAGTACACGTTCATCGTCGCGCCGGGCTCCAACAAGACCCAGATCAAGCAGGCCGTCCAGGCGGTCTTCTCGGTCAAGGTCACCGGGGTCAACACGATCAACCGCCAGGGCAAGCGCAAGCGCACCAAGACCGGTTTCGGTAAGCGTGCCGACAGCAAGCGCGCGATCGTGACCCTGGCCGAGGGCGACCGTATCGACATCTTCGGCGGTCCGACCGCTTAAGCGGGTCGGATCGTCCGATATCGGACGAGGACTGAGAAATGGGAATCCGCAAGTACAAGCCGACTACGCCGGGCCGTCGTGGCTCCAGCGTCGCCGACTTCGTCGAGGTCACGCGGTCCACGCCGGAGAAGTCGCTGGTCCGCCCGCTGCACAGCAAGGGCGGTCGTAACAACTCCGGTCGTGTGACCGTTCGCCACCAGGGTGGCGGACACAAGCGCGCCTACCGCGTGATCGACTTCCGTCGTCACGACAAGGACGGCGTGCCGGCGAAGGTCGCGCACATCGAGTACGACCCCAACCGCACCGCGCGCATCGCGCTGCTGCACTACGCGGACGGCGAGAAGCGCTACATCCTCGCCCCGCGCAACCTCCAGCAGGGCGACCGCGTCGAGAACGGTGCCGGGGCCGACATCAAGCCCGGCAACAACCTGGCGCTCCGCAACATCCCGGTCGGTACCACGATCCACGCGATCGAGCTCCGTCCCGGTGGCGGCGCCAAGTTCGCCCGCTCCGCCGGCACCTCCGTGCAGCTGCTCGCGAAGGAGGGCTCGATGGCCCACCTCCGCATGCCGTCCGGGGAGATCCGCCTGGTCGACCAGCGCTGCCGCGCCACGGTCGGCGAGGTCGGCAACGCCGAGCAGTCGAACATCAACTGGGGCAAGGCCGGCCGTAAGCGCTGGTTGGGCGTCCGCCCGACCGTGCGTGGTGTGGCGATGAACCCGGTCGACCACCCGCACGGTGGTGGTGAGGGCAAGACCTCCGGTGGTCGCCACCCGGTCAGCCCGTGGGGTCAGAAGGAAGGTCGTACTCGTTCGCCCAAGAAGGCGTCGAACAAGTACATCGTCCGCCGCCGCAAGACGAACAAGAAGCGCTAGGAGCGGGTTTAGATGCCGCGCAGTCTCAAGAAGGGGCCCTTCGTCGACGACCACCTGATCAAGAAGGTGGACGCCCAGAACGAAGCCGGTTCCAAGAACGTCATCAAGACCTGGTCCCGTCGCTCCATGATCATCCCGGCGATGCTCGGGCACACGATCGCGGTGCACAACGGCAAGACCCACATCCCGGTGTTCGTCACCGAGTCGATGGTCGGCCACAAGCTCGGCGAGTTCTCGCCGACGCGCACCTTCCGGGGTCACGTCAAGGACGACCGGAAGTCGAAGCGCCGCTAAGCGCGGATCGCATCAGACACGTAAGTAACTGAGAGGGACAACCATGGAAGCCAGGGCCCAGGCGCGGTACATCCGCGTCACGCCCATGAAGGCCCGCCGCGTGGTGGACCTTATCCGTGGCATGGACGCCACGGAGGCTCAGGCGGTCCTGCGATTCGCCCCGCAGGCCGCTTCCGAGCCCGTCGGCAAGGTGCTGGACAGCGCCATCGCCAACGCCGCTCACAACTACGACCACACGGACGCCACGTCGCTGTTCATCAGCGAGGCGTACGTCGACGAGGGCCCGACCCTGAAGCGGTTCCGGCCGCGCGCCCAGGGCCGTGCCTACCGGATTCGCAAGCGGACCAGCCACATCACCGTGGTCGTCAGCAGCAAGGAAGGAACCCGGTAATGGGCCAGAAGGTCAACCCGCATGGGTTCCGGCTCGGCATCACCACGGACTTCAAGTCCCGGTGGTACGCCGACAAGCTGTACAAGGACTACGTCAAGGAAGACGTCGCCATCCGTCGGATGATGACGTCCGGCATGGAGCGCGCCGGCATCTCGAAGGTGGAGATCGAGCGCACCCGTGACCGTGTCCGTGTGGACATCCACACCGCTCGCCCCGGCATCGTCATCGGCCGCCGCGGCGCCGAGGCCGACCGTATCCGCGGTGACCTGGAGAAGCTGACCGGCAAGCAGGTCCAGCTGAACATCCTCGAGGTCAAGAACCCGGAGACGGACGCTCAGCTGGTGGCCCAGGCCGTCGCCGAGCAGCTCTCCTCCCGCGTCTCCTTCCGTCGGGCCATGCGCAAGAGCATGCAGTCCGCCATGAAGGCCGGCGCCAAGGGCATCAAGATCCAGTGCGGTGGCCGTCTCGGCGGCGCCGAGATGTCCCGCTCGGAGTTCTACCGCGAGGGCCGTGTGCCCCTGCACACGCTCCGCGCGAACGTGGACTACGGCTTCTTCGAGGCCAAGACGACCTTCGGCCGCATCGGTGTGAAGGTCTGGATCTACAAGGGCGACGTCAAGAACATCGCCGAGGTCCGTGCCGAGAACGCCGCCGCCCGCGCGGGCAACCGCCCGGCGCGCGGTGGCGCGAACGACCGCCCGGCCCGTGGTGGCCGCGGTGGCGAGCGGCGCGGCCGTAAGCCGCAGTCGGCTGCCGGCGCCGAGGCCCCCGTGGCCGAGGCTCCCGCCGCCGCTCCGGCTGCCGAGAGCACCGGAACGGAGAGCTGACCGACATGCTGATCCCCCGTAGGGTCAAGCACCGCAAGCAGCACCACCCCAAGCGGGACGGCGCTGCCAAGGGCGGCACCCAGGTGTCGTTCGGCGAGTACGGCATCCAGGCCCTCACCCCGGCGTACGTGACGAACCGGCAGATCGAGTCCGCTCGTATCGCCATGACCCGTCACATCAAGCGTGGCGGCAAGGTCTGGATCAACATCTACCCGGACCGTCCCCTCACCAAGAAGCCCGCCGAGACCCGCATGGGTTCCGGTAAGGGTTCCCCGGAGTGGTGGATCGCCAACGTCAAGCCCGGACGCGTGATGTTCGAGCTGTCGTACCCCAACGAGAAGATCGCCCGTGAGGCGCTGACGCGTGCGGCCCACAAGCTGCCGATGAAGTGCCGGATCGTCAAGCGCGAGGCAGGTGAAGCGTGATGTCGGCCGGTACCAAGGCGTCCGAGCTGCGCGAGCTGGGCAACGAGGAGCTTCTCGCGAAGCTCCGCGAGGCCAAGGAAGAGCTGTTCAACCTCCGCTTCCAGGCGGCGACGGGTCAGCTCGAGAACCACGGTCGGCTCAAGGCCGTCCGTAAGGACATCGCGCGGATCTACACCCTGATGCGTGAGCGCGAGCTGGGCATCGAGACGGTGGAGAGCGCCTGATGAGCGAGAACAACGTGACCGAGCAGACCGCAGAGGCCCGCGGCTTCCGCAAGACCCGTGAGGGTCTCGTCGTCAGCGACAAGATGGACAAGACCGTCGTCGTCGCCGTCGAGGACCGCGTCAAGCACGCGCTGTACGGCAAGGTCATCCGCCGTACGAACAAGCTCAAGGCCCACGACGAGCAGAACGCCGCCGGCGTCGGCGACCGCGTCCTCCTGATGGAGACCCGGCCGCTGTCCGCCACGAAGCGGTGGCGCGTCGTCGAGATTCTCGAAAAGGCCAAGTAATCACTCCTGCGGGGCATTCCTCGCAGGACGGTTCCGCCAGGCTCCGCAGGGGCCTCATCTGAGGCCCCTGCGGGGAACCGGCAGACACACAGGAGATAGACGTGATCCAGCAGGAGTCGCGACTGCGCGTCGCCGACAACACGGGAGCGAAGGAAATTCTTTGCATCCGTGTGCTCGGTGGCTCCGGTCGCCGCTACGCGGGCATCGGTGACGTCATCGTTGCCACCGTCAAGGACGCGATCCCCGGCGGCAACGTGAAGAAGGGCGACGTCGTCAAGGCGGTCGTCGTGCGCACCGTCAAGGAGCGTCGTCGTCCGGACGGCTCGTACATCCGCTTCGACGAGAACGCCGCCGTCATTCTGAAGAACGACGGCGACCCTCGCGGCACCCGTATCTTCGGCCCGGTCGGCCGTGAGCTGCGCGAGAAGAAGTTCATGAAGATCATCTCGCTCGCGCCGGAGGTGCTGTAAGCATGAAGATCAAGAAGGGCGACCTGGTCCAGGTCATCACCGGTAAGGACAAGGGCAAGCAGGGCAAGGTCATCGCGGCCTTCCCCCGCGAGGACCGCGTCCTGGTCGAGGGTGTCAACCGGGTCAAGAAGCACACCAAGGCCGGTCCGACGGCCAAGGGTTCGCAGGCCGGCGGCATCGTCACGACCGAGGCTCCGATCCACGTCTCCAACGTCCAGCTGGTCGTGGAGAAGGACGGCAAGAAGGTCGTCACGCGGGTCGGTTTCCGCTTCGACGACGAGGGCAACAAGGTTCGCGTTGCCAAGCGGACGGGTGAGGACATCTGATGGCTACCACCACGACCCCGCGTCTCAAGACGAAGTACCGCGAGGAGATCGCGGGCAAGCTGCGTGACGAGTTCAAGTACGAGAACGTCATGCAGATCCCCGGCCTCGTCAAGATCGTGGTCAACATGGGTGTGGGCGACGCCGCCCGCGACTCCAAGCTGATCGAGGGCGCCATCCGCGACCTCTCCACGATCACCGGCCAGAAGCCGCAGGTCACCAAGGCCCGTAAGTCCATCGCGCAGTTCAAGCTGCGTGAGGGCCAGCCGATCGGTGCCCACGTCACGCTCCGTGGCGACCGCATGTGGGAGTTCCTGGACCGCACCCTGTCGCTCGCGCTCCCGCGCATCCGCGACTTCCGCGGCCTGTCCCCCAAGCAGTTCGACGGCCGTGGCAACTACACCTTCGGTCTCACGGAGCAGGTCATGTTCCACGAGATCGACCAGGACAAGATCGACCGTGTCCGGGGTATGGACATCACCGTGGTCACCACGGCGACCAACGACGCTGAGGGCCGCGCGCTCCTTCGTCACCTCGGCTTCCCCTTCAAGGAGGCGTGAGCGAGATGGCGAAGAAGGCTCTGATCGCTAAGGCTGCCCGCAAGCCCAAGTTCGGTGTGCGCGCGTACACCCGCTGCCAGCGCTGCGGTCGTCCGCACTCCGTGTACCGCAAGTTCGGCCTGTGCCGTGTGTGCCTTCGTGAGATGGCTCACCGCGGCGAGCTGCCGGGCGTGACCAAGAGCTCCTGGTAGTCCCGTACTTCGGGATTCCAGAGGCTCTCGGTAAGCACTGGGCGTGTCAGGCGCCCACCTCTCCATGGCTTAGGCTTGGGGGGTTGGGCGCCTGACAGTCGCCCGATACGACTTACTACGCCGTAGGTCCCCGCACCGCACCCGTCCCGCCATCGAGCGGGGAGAGGGATGGCGCATACAGGAAACCCCGGCGAGAGAGGCCGAAGGCCAATTCATGACCATGACTGACCCGATCGCAGACATGCTGACCCGTCTGCGGAACGCGAACTCGGCGTATCACGATTCCGTGACCATGCCGGCTTCGAAGATCAAGTCGCACATCGCGGAGATCCTCCAGCAGGAGGGCTTCATCACGGGCTGGAAGGTCGAGGACGCCGAGGTCGGCAAGAACCTCACCCTCGAGCTCAAGTTCGGCCCGAACCGTGAGCGCTCCATCGCGGGCATCAAGCGGATCTCCAAGCCCGGTCTCCGGGTGTACGCGAAGTCCACCTCCCTGCCGAAGGTGCTGGGCGGCCTCGGCGTGGCGATCATCTCCACGTCGCACGGGCTCCTCACCGACAAGCAGGCCGGCAAGAAGGGCGTGGGTGGGGAAGTCCTCGCCTACGTCTGGTAGCAGAAGGGAACGGAGGAAACAGCTATGTCGCGTATCGGCAAGCTCCCCATCGCGGTTCCCGCCGGCGTGGACGTCACCATCGACGGCCGCACGGTGCAGGTCAAGGGCCCCAAGGGCGAGCTGACCCACACCGTCGCAGCTCCGATCGACATCGCCAAGGGTGAGGACGGCGTGCTGAACGTCACCCGCCCCAACGACGAGCGTCAGAGCAAGGCCCTGCACGGCCTGTCCCGCACGCTGGTGGCGAACATGATCACCGGCGTGACCCAGGGTTACGTGAAGAAGCTCGAAATCAGCGGTGTCGGTTACCGTGTGGCCGCCAAGGGCACGAGCCTCGAGTTCGCGCTCGGCTACAGCCACCCGATCGTCGTCGAAGCGCCCGAGGGCATCACCTTCAAGGTGGAGAACCCGACCCGCTTCCAGGTCGAGGGCATCGACAAGCAGAAGGTCGGCGAGGTTGCGGCCAACATCCGCAAGCTGCGCAAGCCCGACCCGTACAAGGCCAAGGGCGTCAAGTACGAGGGCGAAGTCATCCGCCGCAAGGTCGGAAAGGCGGGTAAGTAAGCCATGGCATACGGACAGAAGATCCTGAAGGGCGACGCCTACAAGCGCGCCGCGATCAAGCGCCGTCACCTGCGCATCCGCAAGCGGATCAACGGTACGGAAGAGCGTCCCCGTCTGGTCGTTACCCGCTCGAACCGCCACATCGTGGCCCAGGTGATCGACGACCTCAAGGGTCACACCCTTGCGTCGGCGTCCACCCTGGACACCTCGATCCGCGGTGGCGAGGGCGACAAGTCGGCACAGGCCAAGCAGGTCGGCGCCCTGGTCGCCGAGCGTGCCAAGGCCGCCGGTGTCGAGGCCGTGGTCTTCGACCGTGGCGGCAACCAGTACGCCGGGCGCATCGCCGCCCTGGCGGACGCCGCCCGCGAAGCCGGGCTCAAGTTCTGAGCCGCTCGTAGCTAGCGGAAAGAGAGAGGTAATCCAATGGCTGGACCCCAGCGCCGTGGAAGCGGTGCCGGTGGCGGCGAGCGGCGGGAACGCAAGGGCCGTGACGGCGGCGCTGCTGCCGCCGAGAAGACCGCGTACGTAGAGCGCGTCGTCGCGATCAACCGTGTCGCCAAGGTTGTCAAGGGTGGTCGTCGCTTCAGCTTCACCGCGCTGGTCGTGGTGGGCGACGGTGACGGCACCGTGGGTGTCGGTTACGGCAAGGCCAAGGAGGTGCCGGCCGCCATCGCCAAGGGTGTTGAGGAGGCCAAGAAGCACTTCTTCAAGGTCCCCCGTATCCAGGGCACCATCCCTCACCCCATCCAGGGTGAGAAGGCGGCCGGCGTCGTTCTCCTGAAGCCGGCTTCCCCCGGTACCGGCGTTATCGCCGGTGGCCCGGTGCGTGCCGTCCTGGAGTGCGCCGGTATCCACGACGTGCTGTCGAAGTCGCTCGGCTCCGACAACGCGATCAACATCGTCCACGCGACGG
Source organism: Streptomyces sp. NPDC004539 (assembly GCF_040610055.1). NCBI lineage: Bacteria > Bacillati > Actinomycetota > Actinomycetes > Kitasatosporales > Streptomycetaceae > Streptomyces > Streptomyces sp. NPDC004539. The sequence continues at coordinate 160,017 of NZ_JBEXLS010000008.1, forward strand.
TGGAGGCCCTCAAGGGTCTTCAGCGTCCGGAGGAGATCGCGGCTCGCCGTGGCCTCCCCCTGGAGGACGTCGCCCCCGCGGCTCTGCTGCGGGCGCGTGCGGGAGCGGGTGTCTGATGGCCCGCCTCAAGATCACGCAGACGAAGTCCTACATCGGCAGCAAGCAGAACCACCGTGACACCCTGCGTTCGCTCGGGCTCAAGCGCCTGAACGACGTGGTCGTCAAGGAGGATCGTCCCGAGTTCCGCGGCATGGTGCACACCGTCCGCCACCTCGTGACGGTCGAGGAGGTCGACTGATCATGGCGGAGAACAGCCCGCTCAAGATCCACAACCTCCGTCCGGCCCCCGGCGCCAAGACCGCGAAGACCCGTGTCGGTCGTGGTGAGGCGTCGAAGGGTAAGACGGCCGGTCGTGGCACCAAGGGCACCAAGGCCCGTTACCAGGTTCCGGAGCGCTTCGAGGGTGGCCAGATGCCCCTCCACATGCGTCTCCCGAAGCTCAAGGGCTTCAAGAACCCGTTCAAGACCGAGTTCCAGGTCGTGAACCTCGACAAGCTGGCCGCGCTCTACCCCGAGGGTGGCGAGGTCACCGTCGAGGGTCTGGTGGCCAAGGGTGCCGTTCGCAAGAACAGCCTCGTCAAGGTCCTCGGCCAGGGTGAGATCTCGGTGGCGCTCCAGGTGACGGTCGACGCCGTCTCCGGGTCCGCCAAGGAGAAGATCACCGCCGCCGGCGGCACGGTCACCGAGCTCGTCTGAGTATTCGGCTCAACGGCATCAGCCCTACCCCACTTCTGTGGGGTAGGGCTGATGCCGCTTTCGCTCTGGTACTAACCCGTCAGGCAGCGCTTGTCGCTGAGAACCCTCGTGCCTTCAGGCACGCCTGAAGGCGGCTCCCGACGTCGAGCTTGGCCAGCACTTGGGTCACGTACATTTTCACCGTGGCTTCCTTGATTCCGAGTTCTTTGGCAATTCGCCGATTGCTCAGGCCATCGGAGAGAAGGTCCAGTACTTCCTGTTCCCGAGTGGTCAGCTGCGGGAACTGGACTCGGTAATTGACGAGTTCTTCTGTGACGTCGTGAGGGAAGTAGGTGAACCCCGCGAGAGCGGCGGAAAAGGCCCTGTCGAAGTCTTCGGAGGTTGCTCTGGAGGGAAGGAACCCGCAGAGACCTGCTGAGACATTCGGCGGGTTGATACGGCTGTTGGTCGAGTTGCCGAACGTGATGATGCGACACCCTCCGGTCAGCTGCTGAAGCCGGACCAAGGTCAGCTGCTCTCCGTCGGGCAGACTGGCTGGACCGAGCAGGACGACATCGGGTGTGCTGTGAGCGGCCGCGATGTAGAGGCCAGTGGTTGTACTGGTGTTGACAGTCGCTACGTACCTCAGTTGTTCCACGACGTGGACAACCCCGAGTGTGCGTATGGGATGGTCGTCGACTACGAGGATAGTGGCGCTTTTAGTGTGGTTCATTTTCCCCCCCATGACCCCGTGCGGTGGGTAGGGGCGGAAATGGTTCGGTCGGCCCGCCCCTCCTACGGTCAGGAGTTTAACGGAACCCTAAAGTTTCCGGCATGACGATTTAGCGGAATGGAATGTTCCGATCCTCTGCTATCACGAAGGTGAGCCGACTCTTGTCGTGGGTCGACATGTCCGCCACTCCGCACGCCACTCGGGGAAGGCTGCGGAGTCGCTCATCCCAGTGTTCCGGATTGTGGTTCCGATCTCGCCGCCGGGACCCTTGATCTCGATGGTACGGTCCGGATAGGAACCACCGTTGTCCGTATATGCCACGGTCATCAGCCCGGTGGTGGTTTCCCAGGTCGCTCCCCCCGCCGACTGCTTCTCGGCAGTCGGGGGAACAGTGGAAGGGCCGAACAGTTCGGAGGTGATGACGTCGAGACTGTCCGGGATGGGGGGAGGGGTGGGTTCCTCGCTCGCCCGACAGTGAGCCCAGTCCCGCACCGCGATCTTCTCCGGGTGGCTCGTGACCCAGAGACGTTCCTCCGCGACGACGCCGTCGACCGTGATGACGAACCGGAGGGCCCTGACCGCGTCGGCCCGGTGCTCGGCGAAGATGTCCACTTGCCGGGTGGTCGGCTCAGGTTCATCGAGCAACGTCGTCTCACTGAATTCAATGAGAGTGACAGAGACGGCATCAGGGGAACCCTGGTCGTCGTCAGAAACGGCCATGACAAGGCCGCCGACTGTCATCAACGCCGCGACGACCGCCGCAAGCGCTGGCAGACTCTTCTTGGTCATGCTCCCTTGTCTCCGGATAGGTCTGGGGCAGAGACGGCAAGGGGGTCGCCCGTACCGTGACAGGCGACCCCGTGCTCGCTTCGGGAAGCGTCAGCAGTTGAAGCGGCGCTCCGGTCCGTGACCGATGCCGACTCGCGGCTCATCGCCCGTCGAGCCACCCCGGACGGTGCCTTCCACCCGGTAGGTGAAGGTGCCCTCTCCCTGGCACTTCCACTGAAGGATGCGCTCAGAGGGGCGGTTGCCCGCCCAGGTGTCCTTCTTCAGCCCCGACCAGCCGTGCCAGCGGTGGTACTGGAGCGTGGCACCCAGGGAGTAGCCGTTGCAGTTGTTCACGGTGTTGTACTTGCCGCGCGCGTGATCACTGCGACCGGTGGCCGCGATGTTCTCCTTCCACGGCTTGCCCAGCTTGAGGGTGCAGAGCGCGGCTTGGGGCACGACGACCCCGTCGCTGGCCGCGGGTGTTACGCGCAGCAAGGAGTTCGCGCCGTCCTCCGGTGCGAAGTCGCCCTCATCCACCACGGCAGTGGTGGTTTCCTCCGGCACGATCTCTGCCGCCGTGGCACCAGACATCGCGAGAAGCAGAGCGGCTCCTGCCGTCGTCGCGACTGTCAGAGACCTCATCATGGTCAATCCCCCAAGTGGTCGACTCTGCGGAGTGGTTCCCAGCGATTGAGCCGGTTCCGCCCGAACAGTTTTACGGGGGTGATCTTCTGTGTCATCACGGCACTTCGTCGGGCGGTGCGCCCGACGAAAGTCGTACGACCGCAGTGGCGGCCGCCTCCTCTGCCGACGGGGCCGAGCGATGTTTCCTGCTGGTACCGGGGGCCGGTAAGGTAGCCGTTGCTACTATCCCGGCAGTCTGTGCTCGTGGCGTGAGGCTGCCGTGTCCCGTGCTCGCTCATATACCTAAACCGTCACCTCACGCGCGTAACGCGGGGGTCGCAGGAGGCACCGTGCTCACCGCGTTCGCCCGGGCGTTCAAAACGCCCGACCTGCGCAAGAAGCTGCTCTTCACGCTCGGCATCGTCGTGGCCTACCGGGTCGGTACCCACGTTCCGATCCCGGGCGTCGACTACAAGTCCGTCCAGCAGTGCGTGGACGAGGCGTCCGGCAATCAGAGCCTCTTCGGGCTGATCAACATGTTCAGCGGCGGCGCGCTGCTCCAGATCACGATCTTCGCGCTGGGGATCATGCCGTACATCACGGCGAGCATCATCCTCCAGCTGCTGACCGTCGTGATCCCGCGCCTGGAAGCCCTCAAGAAGGAGGGTCAGGCGGGTACCGCGAAGATCACGCAGTACACCCGCTACCTGACCGTGGCGCTCGCCATCCTTCAGGGCACCGGTCTCGTCGCCACCGCCCGCAGCGGCTCGCTCTTCTCCGGCTGTTCGGTCGCGAGCAGCATCGTGCCGAACCGCGACATCTTCACCACCATCGTGATGGTCATCTGCATGACCGCCGGTACCGCCCTCGTCATGTGGCTCGGTGAGCTCATCACCGACCGCGGCATCGGCAACGGCATGTCCATCCTGATGTTCATCTCGATCGCCGCGACGTTCCCCTCCGCGCTGTGGTCCATCAAGAAGCAGGGCGACCTGGCCAACGGCTGGATCGAGTTCGGCACCGTCATCGCCATCGGCCTCGTCATGGTCGGTCTCGTCGTCTTCGTCGAGCAGGCGCAGCGGCGCATCCCGGTCCAGTACGCGAAGCGGATGATCGGCCGCCGGTCCTACGGCGGTACTTCGACCTACATCCCCCTCAAGGTGAACCAGGCGGGTGTCATCCCCGTCATCTTCGCCTCGTCGCTGCTCTACATCCCGGCACTCATCGTCCAGTTCTCCAACTCCACGGCGGGCTGGGCGAACTGGGTCAAGCAAAACCTCGCCGACACGGCGGCACCCGTGCACATCGCGCTGTACTTCCTGCTGATCGTCTTCTTCGCCTTCTTCTACGTCGCGATTTCCTTCAACCCCGAGGAAGTTGCCGACAACATGAAGAAGTATGGTGGATTCATCCCGGGCATCCGGGCTGGCCGACCGACCGCTGAGTACCTCTCCTACGTGCTCAACCGGATCACCTGGCCGGGTTCGCTGTACTTGGGCCTGATCGCTCTCGTCCCGACGATGGCGTTGGCTGGTTTCGGGGCAAACCAGAACTTCCCGTTCGGCGGTACCAGCATCCTGATCATCGTGGGTGTCGGTCTGGAGACCGTGAAGCAGATCGAGAGCCAGCTCCAGCAGCGCAATTACGAAGGGTTCCTCCGCTGATGCGAATCGTCCTCGTCGGGCCGCCGGGTGCCGGGAAGGGTACGCAGGCCACTCGACTCTCCGAGACACTGCGCATCCCCCACATCTCCACGGGCGACCTGTTCCGCGCCAACATCAGCCAGAAGACCGAACTCGGGAAACTCGCGAAGTCCTACATGGACAAGGGCGAACTGGTGCCGGACGAGGTCACCATCGCCATGGCCAAGGACCGGATGCGGCAGGCGGACGCCGAGGGCGGCTTCCTGCTCGACGGGTTCCCGCGGAACGTCTCGCAGGCCGAGGCGCTGGACGAGCTGCTGACGAGCGAGAGCATCAAGCTGGACGCGGTGCTGGACCTGGAGGCGCCCGAGGAGGAGGTCGTCAAGCGGATCGCCGGCCGGCGGGTCTGCCGTACCGACTCCGCGCACGTCTTCCACGTGTCGTACAAGAAGCCCGCCGTCGACGGTGTCTGCGACATCTGCGGCGGTGAGCTGTACCAGCGCGAGGACGACTCCGAGGACACGGTCCGTACGCGGCTGGAGATCTACCACACGCAGACCGAGCCGATCATCGACTACTACAAGGCCCAGGGCCTGGTGGTGACCATCGAGGCGATGGGTCCGGTGGACGAGGTGACGACGCGGGCGCTGGCCGCGTTGAAGCGTGAGGGCGACGGACCGGCCGGCGAGTAGGCCGTCCGTCTCCTGATGAACCCCCGCTGTCCCTGAGGGACGGCGGGGGTTCTTTTGTACGCGCTTTGCCGGATCGTTGATTGTCTGTGGACACGCAAGATCCCCATGGCTAGGGTCATGCCTGACCAACGGGGGAAACGGTGGTCGGTGGCGTTCTGTGGCGCCAACTTCCGTATGCCCCCGTGCAGTTGAGCCGTTTCTCGGCTCTTCAACGGGGAGACCACATGAAGACTCTGATCAACAGGGACCTGCTCAAGCGCGGTGGCATCGTCGCCGCCTCCGCCGCCGTGCTCGTCGGCATCGGGTCCGCGCCGGCCATGGCGTCCAACGTCAGCATCAGCCTGCCGAACGGCCGCGGGACGATGACCTTCATCGACGACGGTGACAAGTTCCGCGTCTGTGACACCAAGGTCGACGACCACGGGGTCACCGGGTACGTGCGGCAGCTGCGGGCCGACGGGCGGATCGTCACGATCCTGACCATCGACGACGGTGGCGACAACGGCTGTGACACGAAGAGCGTCGACCTGCTCGGGCGCACGCCGCACGACATGGTGCTGTGCTGGAACGGTGGCGGGGCCTGTGTCGTCTCGCCGGTGATCCGCGAGAGCTGAGTCTCCGCTTCGCCTTGCTCCTGAAGCCCCGGTCGAGTGCACCGACCGGGGCTTCGGCGTACGTGTGTGCGTGGGCGTATCCTGAGGTGCCGAAAACGATCGTGGCCCAGGAGGCGCAACCCAGCATGGTGCAGATCAAGAGTCCCGAGCAGATCGCCAAGATGCGCGCGGCGGGGCTGGTCGTCGCGGCGATCCACGCGGCGACGCGGGAGGCGGCGGTGCCGGGGGCGTCGACGAAGGATCTCGACGAGGTCGCGCGCAAGGTGATCGCGGAGCACGGGGCGAAGTCGAACTTCCTCGGGTACGGGGGGTTTCCCGCGACGATCTGTACGTCCGTGAACGATGTCGTGGTGCACGGGATTCCGTCGGACGAGGTCGTGCTGAAGTCCGGGGACATCATCTCCATCGACTGTGGGGCGATCGTCGACGGGTGGCACGGGGACGCGGCGTACACGGCGTTCGTGGGGTCGGGGCACGCGCCTGAGCTGGTCGAGCTGTCGCGGGTGACCGAGGAGTCGATGTGGGCCGGGATCGCGGCGATGAAGCTGGGGAACCGGCTGGTCGATGTGTCGCGGGCGATCGAGACGTACATCCGGCGGCAGCCGAAGGCCGGGGGCGGGCGGTACGGGATCATCGAGGACTACGGCGGGCACGGGATCGGTACGGAGATGCACATGGACCCGCATCTCCTCAACTACGTCGACCGTAAGCGGGGGAAGGGGCCGAAGCTGGTGCCCGGGTTCTGCCTCGCGATCGAGCCGATGGTGTCGCTCGGGACCGCCAAGACCGAGGTCCTCGCGGACGACTGGACCGTCATCACGACGGACGGGACGTGGTCGTCGCACTGGGAGCACTCGGTCGCCCTGACCGAGGCCGGGCCCCTCGTCCTGACGGCTCCCGACGGGGGCAAGGCGAAGCTGGCGGAACACGGGGTGACGGCAGCGCCGGACCCGCTGGGCTGAGGGGAGGGCTCCGCCGGTGGGGCCGGGTGAGGTGTGGTGGGGCCGGATGAGGTGGGGGTGGGTTGGGGTTGTGGGGTGAGTGCGGGTTGGCTGTGGCTGGTCGCGCAGTTCCCCGCGCCCCTAGGGTCCGCTGGGGTGACCGAAGTCTGTCGGGTGCCGCCGCGCTGAGCTTCCCCGAGTGACTACGCTCGCCCGCCGCCCGCCGCCCGCCGCCCGCCGCCCGCCGCCCGCCGCCCGCCGCCCGCCGCCCGCCGCCCGCCGCCCCCCCCCCCCCGCCCGCCGCCCGCCGCCCGCCGCCCGCCGCCCGCCGCCCGCCGCCCGCCGCCCGCCGCCCGCCGCCCGTCCGCCCGCCGCCCGCCGCCCGTCGGTCGTCCGGCTGTTTGGGGGGTGGGGGGCTTAAGGATCTCGTTCTTGGGGCATCCTCCTCGATTCGTCTTTCTGGGTGGGGTGACGTAGACTGACGCGTCGGCTTTCGTGCATTCGTGTGTCTGGATGCAGTAAGGGAGTCGATCTAGGTAGTCGATTCGAAGGGCGAAGCGTGGCCAAGAAGCAAGGTGCCATCGAGATCGAGGGCACTGTCGTCGAGTCTCTTCCGAACGCGATGTTCAAGGTCGAGCTCCAGAACGGCCACCAGGTCCTGGCCCACATCAGCGGAAAGATGCGGATGCACTACATCCGTATCCTCCCTGACGACCGGGTCGTGGTGGAGCTTTCTCCGTACGACCTCACGCGTGGCCGGATCGTCTACCGCTACAAGTAGATCTTGCCCGCATCCCGCCTCGGCGGGGTGGTGGCACTGACCCGGAGAACCTCAATCCCATGAAGGTCAAGCCGAGCGTCAAGAAGATCTGCGACAAGTGCAGGGTGATCCGCCGTCACGGCCGGGTCATGATCATTTGCGAGAACCCGCGCCACAAGCAGCGCCAGGGCTGATCGCAACCCGATCCACACCCTCTGCATCCGCAGAATCTTCGCGCGACGCGAGCTGAATTGTTCATATGCAGAGTCCAGGTGCCGATGTGTGCCTGATACCCCCGGCTCGGAGGCCGGGGACCTGGTCCGTACCTGATACGGCGGGCCGGGAGCCGGCTCTGTGGAAGACCTCCGACGATCACCAGGAGCCATTTAATGGCACGCGTTTCCGGTGTTGACATCCCGCGCGACAAGCGCGTGGAAGTCGCCCTCACCTACGTGTTCGGCATCGGCCGGACCCTCTCGCAAGAGACGCTGGCTGCGACCGGCATCAACCCCGACACCCGCGTCCGCGACCTGAGCGAAGAGCAGCTCGTCGCGATCCGCGAGTACGTGGACGCCAACATCAAGACCGAGGGTGACCTCCGTCGCGAGGTCCAGGCCGACATCCGCCGCAAGGTCGAGATCGGCTGCTACCAGGGTCTGCGCCACCGCCGTGGCCTGCCCGTCCGCGGTCAGCGCACCAGCACGAACGCCCGCACCCGCAAGGGCCCGCGTCGCGCCATCGCCGGCAAGAAGAAGCCGGGCAAGAAGTAGTCCGCAGCGGACTTCGCTTCACCAGCGGTCTTCGCTGTAGGACCGACCACCTCCCCGTAGGAGTTTGTAGATGCCCCCCAAGGGTCGTCAGGGCGCTGCCAAGAAGGTGCGCCGCAAGGAAAAGAAGAATGTCGCGCACGGCCAGGCGCACATCAAGAGCACGTTCAACAACACGATCGTGTCCATCACGGACCCGGCCGGCAACGTGATCTCGTGGGCCTCCGCCGGGCACGTCGGCTTCAAGGGCTCCCGCAAGTCCACGCCGTTCGCCGCGCAGATGGCCGCCGAGTCGGCCGCCCGTCGCGCGCAGGAGCACGGCATGCGCAAGGTCGACGTCTTCGTCAAGGGCCCGGGCGCCGGTCGTGAGACCGCGATCCGTTCCCTCCAGGCCACTGGCCTCGAGGTCGGCTCCATCCAGGACGTCACGCCCACCCCGCACAACGGGTGCCGTCCGCCCAAGCGCCGCCGCGTCTGACGCAGGCTGCTTGGTCTGAGGTTTTCGGGCGGTACGGCTCTGTAAAAGGGTCGTATCGCCCGTACCCTTGTAACAGCAACACATGGGGCTCCGCCCCGGGCAAGGGCGTCAAATAGTGGGCGCCCATGACTGAAGGACTCATCACATGCTGATCGCTCAGCGTCCCTCGTTGACCGAAGAGGTCGTCGACGAGTTCCGCTCCCGGTTCGTCATCGAGCCGCTGGAGCCGGGCTTCGGCTACACCCTCGGCAACTCCCTCCGCCGTACGCTCCTCTCCTCGATCCCCGGTGCCGCTGTCACCAGCATCCGGATCGACGGTGTCCTGCACGAGTTCACCACCGTGCCGGGCGTCAAGGAGGACGTCACCGACCTGATCCTCAACATCAAGCAGCTGGTCGTCTCCTCGGAGCACGACGAGCCGGTCGTGATGTACCTGCGCAAGCAGGGCCCGGGTCTGGTCACCGCCGCCGACATCGCGCCTCCGGCCGGTGTCGAGGTGCACAACCCCGACCTCGTCCTCGCCACGCTCAACGGCAAGGGCAAGCTGGAGATGGAGCTGACGGTCGAGCGTGGCCGTGGTTACGTCTCCGCCGTCCAGAACAAGCAGGTCGGTCAGGAGATCGGGCGTATCCCGGTCGACTCGATCTACTCGCCGGTTCTCAAGGTCACGTACAAGGTCGAGGCGACTCGTGTCGAGCAGCGCACCGACTTCGACAAGCTGATCGTCGACGTCGAGACGAAGCAGGCGATGCGTCCGCGTGACGCGATGGCCTCCGCCGGTAAGACGCTGGTCGAGCTGTTCGGGCTCGCCCGTGAGCTGAACATCGACGCCGAGGGCATCGACATGGGGCCGTCCCCCACGGACGCCGCTCTCGCCGCGGATCTGGCGCTGCCGATCGAGGAGCTTGAGCTCACCGTTCGGTCGTACAACTGCCTCAAGCGTGAGGGCATCCACTCTGTGGGTGAGCTGGTTGCGCGCTCCGAGGCCGACCTCCTGGACATTCGTAACTTCGGTGCGAAGTCCATCGACGAGGTCAAGGCCAAGCTCGCGGGTATGGGGCTTGCGCTGAAGGACTCGCCTCCCGGGTTCGACCCGACCGCCGCGGCGGACGCGTTCGGCGCGGACGACGACGCGGATGCCGGGTTCGTGGAGACCGAGCAGTACTAAGAGCTCGGGCCTTCTGGTCCGTACTTGGGTGCGGGTGCGCTGTGCTTGATCGCGCAGTTCCCCGCGCCCCTGACTCCGAGCTTCGCTCGGATCTCTGACAGGCGACCGTCTGCTCAGATACTGACCCCGGTACCTCGTACGGCCGGGGCAGACACCTCAGGAGAATGAAATGCCCAAGCCCACCAAGGGTGCTCGTCTCGGTGGTTCCGCCGCGCACGAGAAGCTGCTGCTCGCGAACCTCGCGAAGAGCCTTTTCGAGCACGGTCGGATCACCACGACCGAGGCGAAGGCGCGTCGGCTGCGGCCGTACGCCGAGCGGCTGGTGACCAAGGCGAAGAAGGGTGACCTTCACAACCGTCGCCAGGTGCTTCAGGTCATCACGGACAAGAGCATCGTGCACACGCTCTTCACCGAGATCGGCCCGCGCTACGAGAACCGTCCCGGTGGTTACACCCGTATCACCAAGATCGGTAACCGTCGTGGCGACAACGCGCCCATGGCTGTCATCGAGCTGGTCGAGGCGCTGACGGTCGCGCAGCAGGCGACGGGTGAGGCCGAGGCCGCGACGAAGCGTGCGGTCAAGGAAGCCGACGAGGCGGCTGCGACCAAGGTCGAGGAGACCGAGGTTGTTGCTGAGGCGCCGGCCGAGGAGTCGAAGGACGCGTAAGCGTCTGCCGGGGACTGTTGTCGGGCGGCTGCGGCTTCGTCGTGGTTGTTCGCGCAGTTCCCCGCGCCCCTAGGTAAGTCAGGTGGGCCTGTTCCTATTAGGAGCAGGCCCGCTTTTGTTTGGCTGAGAGGAACTTTCCGTGAGTGATGACGTGCAGCCTGGATTCGTACGGGTTCGGCTCGACCTTTCCTACGACGGCACCGATTTCCATGGGTGGGCCAAGCAAGCCGGGGGGAAGCGGACTGTTCAGGGGGAGGTCGAGGATGCGCTCAGGACTGTTACGCGGTCGGGGGAGACCTCGTACGACCTCACCGTCGCCGGGCGGACCGATGCCGGGGTGCATGCTCGGGGGCAGGTCGCGCATGTGGATCTGCCGGAGGCGGTGTGGGGGGAGCATCGGGAGAAGTTGCTCAAGCGGCTCGCCGGGCGGCTGCCGAAGGATGTGCGGGTGTGGGGGGTCGCTGAGGCCGCGCCCGGGTTCAATGCGCGGTTCGCCGCGTTGTGGCGGCGGTATGTGTATCGGGTGGGGGATCAGGCCGGTGGGGTCGATCCGTTGCTGCGGAGTCATGTGCTGTGGCACGACTGGCCGTTGGATGTCGCCGTGATGGATGCCGCCGCCAAGTCGCTTGTCGGGGAGCATGACTTCGCCGCCTATGCCAAGAAGCGGGAGGGGGCTTCCACCGTGCGGGAGATCTTTGATTTCGGGGTGCGGCGGCGGGAGGACGGGGTTGTGGAGGTCGAGGTGCGGGCCGACGCGTTCTGTCACAACCAGGTGCGGTCGATGGTGGGGGCGTTGCTGTTCGTGGGGGACGGGCATCGGGACGGGGGGTGGCCTCGGCGGGTGCTGGACGCCGGGGTGCGTGACAGCGCCGTACATGTCGTGCGGCCGAACGGGCTGACGTTGGAGGAAGTCGCGTACCCGGCGGACGAGTTGCTGGCGGAGCGGCAGGTGCAGGCGCGCCGGGTGCGGGGGGTGGTGCACGTCAGCCGGCGAGGAGCTTCCTGAAGGCCGGTTCGAGGAACGGGGTGAGGGACTCGGCGTAGGTGCCGGTCATGTGGCTGTAGTCGAAGTAGACGACGCGGCCCCCGATGACGGCGGGGCAGTGGCCGTCGGCGCAGAACGCCGGAGTCGTGTCGATGACCTCGGCGCCGTGGGCCTCGGCGGCCTCGCGTTCCATGGCGCGCAGGGCGGGGTGGTCGAGGGCCTGTGAGGTGCTGGGGGTGCAGGAGGCGAGGGCGTCGGACTTCTCGGCGAGGCAGTCGGGGACGCTGAAGCCGGGGTAGGGGGTGTCGGTGAGGTAGACGAGGCGGGCGCCGGTGGCGCGGAGGGCGGCGAAGGTCCGGTCGGCGCCCGCGCGGGTGGCGGTGGGCTGGACGCGGTCGGCGACGACGATGACGTCCGGCCTCGTCTCCTTGAGGTGGGCCAGCGCGGACTTTCGCCAGCTCGCGCACTCGGTGTAGGCGCGGCCGAGGTCGTCACGGGTGATGTCGTACGCCTCGGGGGAGCAGCCGCCCTTGGCGAGGGTGATCACCTTGGCGTCGAGGTTCCGGCCGAGCCGGTCGAAGGCGTTGCCCCACTGCCAGGCGTGGGAGTCGCCGAGGACGGCGATGGTCTTCGCGCCGTCGGGGGAGCCCATGGCGCAGTCGTCCCGCATGACGAACGCGGTGACGTCGAGGTTGTCGATGCAGCCGTGCCGGGTCTGGTCGTCGGGGGCGTCGAGCAGGACGCTCTCGCTGACCTTCGGGGCGTTCCTGGCGGCGACGGCCTGGGCGACGGAGGCGGGGCCCTGATAGCCGGTCGCGGGGGTGTTCGCGGTCGTCGCGGTGGCCAGGTTGAGCGGGACCACGTGCAGGGCGAGGGCCATCACGCCGGCGGTGGAGGCGGTGAAGGCGCTGCCGGTGAGGACGCCCCGCCAGGGCCGGACGACGAGGTTGACGTTGTCGCGGAACTTCTTCTCGACGGCGTAGTGGGTGGCGACGGCGAGGAGGAAGGACAGGACGGCGACCCGGTAGCGGTCGGAGGTGGTGAACTCCCAGCCGATGATGTGCGGCCACAGGATCAGCAGCGGCCAGTGCCACAGATACCAGCCGTAGCTGACCTTGCCGATGAAGTCGAGGACCGGGTTGTCGAGGAGCTTCTCGGCGCCGAGGGCCGGGTTCGCGCAGCCGCCCGCGATGATCAGGGCCGCGCCGAGGACGGGGCCCGCGACCGCGTAGCCCGGCAGCGGGGTGTGCTCGGTGATGAGCAGGCCGGTGACGACGACCGTGCCGAGGCCGAGCCAGGAGACGGCCGCCGCGAGGCCCCGGGGGGTGCGGGAGAGGAAGGGTGCCCACAGGGCGACCAGGACGCCGAGGGCCAGCTCCCAGATCCGGGTGTGGGTGCCGAAGTAGGCGAGGGGCTGGTTCGGCGTCGTCGTGGTGTAGCCGAGCCAGAACGAGCCGCCGACCACCGCGAGGAGGAACACGCCGACCAGGACCCGGTTGCGCAGGACGAGCCGGCTCAGCCAGGCCGCGGTCACCAGCAGCAGCGGGGCCACCAGATAGAACTGCTCCTCGATGCCGAGCGACCAGAAGTGCTGGTACGGCGACTGGGAGCCGTCGTTCGCGAAGTAGTCGGTGCCGTTCTCGGCGAGCCGCCAGTTGATGAGGGAGACGGACGCGGCGAGGCCGTCGTCCATGTACGCGCGGAACTTGAAGGGGCTCGCGTACAGCCACGACAGCACGCCCACGGCGACGATCACGAACGCGGCCCCCGGCGCCAGCCTGCGGAAGCGCCGCGCCCAGAACTTCGTCAGCGACACCCTCCCCGTCCGGTCGATCTCCGCGAGGAGCTGGCTGCCGATGAGGAAGCCGCTGAGGACGAAGCTGACGTCCACGCCGCCGTGGATGTCGAGGATGCCGCAGTGCATCGAGACGACCATGAGGATCGCGACGGCGCGCAGGCCCTGGATGTCGGGGCGGTACTTGCGCAGGCGGTCAGGGGCCGAGCGGTGGCGGGTCACTGTTCTCCCGTGACTCGGTGGGCCGTGAGGCAGGCGGTGGCGGTGCCGGTGACGCGGACGCCGCCGGCGGGGATGCGGATACCGCAGGCCAGACGGAGCTGCGGGGGAAGTTCGTTGTGCGCGCCGATGTGGGAGTGGCAGCCCACGACGGTCTCGCGGAGGGTCGACCCGGCGCCGATGACGGAGTCGTGGTCGACGACCGACTCGTGGATGCCCACGCCGGGCTCGACGGTGACCCGCTCGCCCACGATCGAGCGGTGGACGACGCTGCCGGCGCCGATCACCGCGTACGGACCGACCGTCGAACCGCCGGTGACCTGGGCCGACGCGTGGACCGTCGCCGTCGGGTGGACCAGCGCCTCGGCCGGGGGGCCGACGAGCGGCGAGGTCGCCGTGCCGGTGATGAGGTCGGCGGAGCCGTGGACGAAGGCCAGCGGCGTGCCGAGGTCGCGCCAGTAGTCGTCCGTGGTGTGGCCGTACACCAGGCCGCCCCCGGCGACGAGGGCCGGGAACGTCTCCTGCTCGACGGAGACCTCACGGTCGTCCGGGATCGCGTCCAGCACCGACCGCCGGAAGACGTAGCACCCGGCGTTGATCTGGTCCGTCACGCACTCCGCGGCCGTCTTCGGCTTCTCCAGGAACGCGCGGACCCGGCCGCCCTCGGCGGTCGGGACCAGCCCGAACGCGCGGGGGTCCGCGACCCGGGTGAGGTGCAGCGTCACGTCCGCGCCGCGCGCCTCGTGGCGGCGTACGACGTCCCGGAGGTCGACGCCGGACAGGATGTCGCCGTTCAGGATCAGCACCGGGTCGTCGGGGCCGCCGCGCAGGAGCTTGCCCGCGTTGCGGATCGCGCCGCCCGTGCCGAGGGGGACCTCCTCGACGGCGTACGAGATCTCCAGGCCCGCGAAGTCGCGGAACTCGTCCTGGAAGAGGGCGGCGAGGTAGGAGGTGGCGAAGACCAGGTGGTCGACGCCCGCGTCCATCAGCTTGGCGACCTGGTGGCGGATGAAGGAGGTGCCGGCGACGCCGAGGAGGGGTTTCGGGGTGTGGTTCGTGAGGGGGCGCAGGCGGGTTCCCTTGCCGCCCACGAGGATGATGGCTTCTCGCATGGGGTGACTGCCTCGCTGGTCAGTTGGCGGGGGTTCCCGGGCCGGCGTAGGCCGAGGAGAAACAGGTCTTGATCGCGCGTTCGGTGAGGGGGCGGCCCGCGAAGTCCAGCCGGGAGGCGTGCCTGTCGTCCGGCGGGGTGTTCGGGTCGTCGTCGAAGTGGATCGACCACCAGTAGACGCCGCTCATCCGGCGCTCCCGGACGACCTGGCAGACGGCCGTGTACCAGGTCGCCTGGACCTCCGGGTTCACCGCCCGACGCGCGTAGAAGTCGCCGGGCGCGTGGTAGGCGCCGTCCATCGCGCCGATGCCCGCCTCGGCGACGGTGATCTTCGGGAGGGGGCCGGTGGACTTGCGGTCGAGCCAGGTGTTCCAGCCGTCGACGAGGGTCCGCACGGACGCCGTGTCGGGGACCTTGACCGGGAAGTAGGCGTCCACGCCGAGGTGGCTCACCGGCATGTCGATGCGGCCGGAGACGTAGTTGTCCCAGTTCGCGTCGTACGAGATCTCGCCCTTGTACGTCTTCTCGGCGGCCGTGACGAGCTTCTCCCAGCCCGGCTTGCCCTCCATGGAGTTCAGCTCGGTCGCGACGACGAAGGTGTTCGCCTTCTCCGCCTGGGCGACCGCGAGGTAGGGGGCGAGGAACTTCCCGTACGAGGTGAACCAGGCGGAGTTCGAGGCGGGGGTGATGTTGCCGCGCCAGTCGTCCGTCCTGATCAGGGCCCGCTCGTCCATGACGGGGCGGACCGTCGTACGGAAGCCCGCCTTCTGGAAGACGTGCAGGACCGTGCGGAGGCGTTCGGGGGAGGGGGTCTTGGCCTCGGCGGTCAGGGTGTTCGAGGTGGGGCTCTTCGTGAAGAAGGGGAAGGAGATCGAGACCGAGTTCGCGCCCAGGCCGACCAGGTATTTCGCCTGCTTCTCGGCCTGTTTCTCGATGAAGTCGGAGGAACGTTTCTGCGGTTCCTCCTCCCAGTAGATCTGCACGCCCCACTGAGGCATGCCGGGCTTCCAGGGCTCGGTGACCCGGAGGGTGGTGGGCGCGGGGGCGGCGGCCTTGGGGGACGCCGGGGAGGGCGAGCTGTCCGACGACGTGTCCAGGACCAGCTTCGGCAGGGCCGAACCGCCCTCCCAGCGGACCGGGTGGTCGCCGAGGAGGAACGGGGTGCCCAGGACGACGCTGAGGACCGTCACCGGGAAGATGGCGAGCAGGGGCAGGCGTGAGCGCATGATGTTCGGTTCCCGGGGGTCGTCAGGCAGGTTTGGCGATCACGACGAACTTGTTCTCCTCGCGCCTGGCGAACTTGATGAAGCCGCGCAGGCCACCGAGCCCCTCCAGCACCGAGAACACGGGGATCAGGGCGACCACGGCGATCGGCTCCCACCACTTGCGCCGCCCGCTGAGCGAGGCCAGCGCGTTCAGCCGCAGCCCCTCCCAGTAGGTCCAGATCACGTAGGCGAAGTTCAGGGCCCACAGCAGGACGACCGACTGGGTCACCGGCGAGGTGTTCATGTCGTTGACCAGCCAGCCGATCAGCAGGACCGCGCCGATGTGCTGGAGCGGGCCGAGAATCCAGGTCGCCACGCACACCGACAGGAACCAGCGGTAGCGCAGCGGCACCTTCCGGTTGACGCAGAGCGCGACCAGACCCCAGGCCCAGCGCTCGCGCTGCTTCACGAAGTCCTTGGCGTTCGCCGGGGAGGCTCCGTAGCAGCGGCCGTTGAACCAGTCGCTGCGGCCGGGGTAGCGGCGGCAGAAGGTCAGCGCGAGCCGGGCGTCCTCGACGATCTCCTTGGGCCCGAAGTCCCAGCCGATCTCCGCCTCGATCGAGGCCCGCAGCACCAGCAGCTCGCCGTGCACCCCGGCGGCCGGGGTCCCCATCCCGGTCAGCGCCCGGAACCGGGCGATGTCGTCGGCGGGGCGGACGGCGTCGGCGAGCCAGGTGAAGAGCGACACGGCGTTCTCGCGCGGGTAGGTCAGGATGCCCTGCGCCATGTGCTTCGCCTCGTCGGGGTGGGCGCGGCGCTGGCGGTTGACGAACTGGGCGAGGGCGGTCGCGGTGTCGGGGCCGACACCGGTGTCGTCGTCCATGTGCAGGACCCAGACGTAGTCCAGGGCCTCGCCCTCGGCGATGCGCAGCTCGTGGGCGTAGTGGTTGGCGCGGGCCTTGAAGCGGGTGCCGTTCGCCGGGACGTAGTCCTTCGGGACGGTGATCACCCGGATCAGGGGGTGGGAGGCGGCGAGCCGGTCGATCCTCTCGGCGGCCTCGCAGCCCTCCTCGGTGAGGATGTCGACGCGCAGGTAGGGGAACCAGTCGGGGAGGTGCTCGACGTACGACAGGACCGAGCGCTCCAGCGCCGGGTAGGTGTCGTGGCGGCCGATCGTCGGGCACAGGGCGATCAGGAAGTCCTGGTCGGCCGGGGCCGGCGGGGTCATCCGATCGCTGAGGCGGACCCGGCGGCGGATCAGCAGGGCGCCCTGGACGCCGACGAGGACACCGGCGACGGGCAGCGACCAGACGACGGTGAGTATCCAGCTCATCACCGAGTGGCTGGTCTGGTAGCTCCACAGGCCGAAGACGGCCAGCAACACGAACGGGATCAGGAACGGCAGGACGCCCGGCTTCCAGTCGGCCGTCCGCCTCGCGAGCTTCGCGCCGTGGCGGGAGAACGACGGGTCGCCCTCGACCAGAGTCGATGTCATGACAGGTACTCAGGCTTCCCGTGAGACAAGCGGTTGTTTTCAGCCGCTTCCCCCCACGGGATTCGGCCAGACAGCCGCACGATACTCGCACAGGTATTTCACATGTGAAAATTTCATGAGCACGATTCTGTGAACGGAAACGCGAAAGCCGCCGTGGCCAAGGGAGTTGGCCACGGCGGCTCGGAATGAGGATTTACGATGCTTCGGCCGCCGCCGACGCCTGGGTCTCGCCACGGCGGTTGATCTGCTGGAACGCGAACTCCGCGAGGGCGTCGCCCGCCGTGAAGACGGCCGTGTCGGTCTTCGTGACGTTCTTGCCGTCGGTGAAGCCCGAGACCGTGAAGTAGGCGTACCGGCCGTAGGAGTTGGTCGTCGAACGGCAGATCGCGCCGTTGCAGAAGGAATTGATGCCGTTGCCGGTCAGCGGCTTCACGAAGCTCTTGTCGTCCGCGTCCTTCTTCGCCTTCAGCGCCTGCGCCTCGGTGTCGAAGACGGCCACGCCGACCGTCGTCGCGATGCCGTCCTTGACGTACGTCACACGCATCAGACGGGTGCAGCCGTTGTCCTTGAGGACCTTCGGCAGGGTGCCCTGGGAGGCGGTGTCGCAGGCGGTCGCGTCCGAGGACGGGCCCTTGCGGTACAGGCTGCCGTCGAGGGTGACCTGGGTGCCCGGGAAGAGGAGGTGCGGGCCGTTGGGCGCCGTGTCCTTCGCCTTGTCCGAGATGAACTCCTTCGGGTTCAGCGGCGGCGGGGCCGTCGTCGGCGCGAAGGAGGGGGCGCTGGAGGCGCTCGGCAGCGCGCCCGCGGGCAGCGAGGAGGTCGGCTTGTTCGCCGCCGTGCTCCCGCCGTTCGCCGAGACCACGGCCATCGCCACGGCCGTGCCCACGGCCAGCGTCGCCGCCGCGCCGCCGCCGATCAGGAAGATCCGCTTGCGCTTGTTACGGCTCTCCGACGCCTCCGCGAGCGCGGCCCAGTCGGGGCCGGTGCCGCTGCCGCCGCCGATGCCGCTCTCGCCGTTCCACGGCTGCTGGGAGTTCGGTTTCCACGGGTCCCACTGGGACTGGGGTCCCCCTTGCCCATAGCTCATGCGCCGCATCCTAGACGGGGCGACACACCGGTGGGGCGGCCTCGGCAAGCTTTGAAACCCGCTCGCCCGCAGATGTCGTGTTTGGGTGTGAGGCAGTTCCCAGCGGGCCGTCGCCGGTCGCCCGGGGAGGATCGTTTTGACCCGTCCGTGGGGCGGCGGGTACTCTGCCTAGTCGTTGTGTATCGGCTTCCTGGTGTCTATGTGGGAGGCCCTTACCTAGGTTCCCTGGAGCAGTTACCAGTGGGCGGCATACGGGCCTCGGTCCCGGCATATTTGCCGTCCCCAGCTGCACGATCGCTTCAGTGATGCCATGTGTCAGCACCCATCTCTGAAGAAGAAGGCTGAGAAGTGCGTACGTACAGCCCCAAGCCCGGCGATGTGACTCGCCAGTGGCACGTCATCGACGCTCAGGACGTTGTCCTGGGCCGTCTCGCCAGCACCGCCGCCTCCATCCTGCGCGGCAAGCACAAGCCGATCTACGCGCCCCACGTCGACACCGGTGACTTCGTCATCATCATCAACGCCGACAAGGTGCACCTCTCCGGCAACAAGCGGACCCAGAAGATGGCGTACCGCCACAGCGGTTACCCGGGTGGTCTGCGCTCCGTCCGCTACGACGAGCTGCTGGACAAGAACCCGGAGAAGGCCATCGAGAAGGCCGTCAAGGGGATGCTCCCGAAGAACACGCTGGGCCGTCAGATGCTCTCGAAGCTGAAGGTCTACAAGGGTGACCAGCACCCGCACGGCGCGCAGCAGCCGCAGCCGTTCGAGATCACCCAGGTCGCGCAGTAATCCCGGCCGCCTGACCTTTCACGTTCAAGAGAATCTGAGGAAACACCGTGGCTGAGACCACTGCCGAGCAGCCGCTCGACGACAACGACGTCGACATCGAGAACGTCGACATCGAGAGCTACACCACCGAGTCCGAGGTTCCGCTGGAGGGTGAGTACACCTCCGAGTCCCTCGCCGGCCGCTTCGGCGACCCCCAGCCGGCCGCCGGTCTGGGCCGTCGCAAGAACGCCATCGCCCGTGTCCGGATCGTCCCGGGCACCGGCAAGTGGAAGATCAACGGTCGCACCCTTGAGGACTACTTCCCCAACAAGGTGCACCAGCAGGAAGTCAACGAGCCCTTCAAGGTCCTTGAGCTCGAAGGCCGTTACGACGTCATCGCCCGTATCGCCGGTGGCGGTGTCTCCGGCCAGGCCGGTGCGCTGCGTCTCGGTGTCGCCCGTGCGCTGAACGAGGCCGACGTCGACAACAACCGCGGTGCGCTCAAGAAGGCGGGCTTCCTCCGCCGCGACGACCGCGCCGTCGAGCGCAAGAAGGCCGGTCTCAAGAAGGCCCGCAAGGCCCCGCAGTACAGCAAGCGCTAAAGCTCCGCTGGGGGCGCCGAATTCGTCTGCCGGTCCGTTGTGGCTGGTCGCGCTCGCGCGGCGGAAGCCGCAGATCGAATACAGTCCCGCGCCCCTGGAGGGTGGCAGCTTCGCTGCCTACCCTTCGCGCTTGTCCGAATGCCCCGGCGGCACGCCCGTGCTGTCGGGGCATTCGTTTATCGCTGCCTTGGGCGTATAACGGCACAAGACGCTCATAGGCTCATGTGATCGGATGATCTCCGTAAGTGACGCTTCCTCAGGAGGACAAGTGGGACGACTCTTCGGCACCGACGGCGTGCGTGGGGTGGCCAACGCGGATCTGACGGCCGAGATGGCGCTCGGTCTGTCGGTCGCGGCCGCTCATGTGCTCGCCGAGGCGGGTACGTTCGAGGGGCATCGGCCCACCGCCGTCGTCGGGCGGGACCCGCGGGCGTCCGGGGAGTTCCTTGAGGCCGCGGTCGTCGCGGGGCTCGCGAGTGCCGGGGTCGACGTGCTGAAGGTGGGCGTCCTGCCGACGCCCGCCGTGGCCTACCTCACGGGCGTTCTCGGCGCCGACCTCGGGGTCATGCTCTCCGCCAGCCACAACGCCATGCCCGACAACGGGGTCAAGTTCTTCGCCCGCGGCGGCCACAAGCTCGCGGACGATCTTGAGGACCGGATCGAGGCGGTGTACGAGTCCCACCGGCACGGGGAGCCCTGGGAGCGGCCCACCGGTGACGGGGTCGGGCGGGTGCGGTCGTACGACGAGGGGTTCGACCGGTACGTCGCCCATCTGATCGGCGTGCTGCCCAACCGGCTCGACGGGCTGAAGATCGTGCTGGACGAGGCGCACGGGGCCGCTGCGCGGGTGTCGCCGGAGGCGTTCTCGCGGGCCGGGGCCGAGGTCGTGACCATCGGTGCCGAGCCGGATGGGCTCAACATCAACGACGGGTACGGGTCGACGCACCTGTCCAAGATCAAGGCGGCGGTGCTCGCGCACGGGGCCGATTTCGGGATCGCGCACGACGGGGACGCGGACCGGTGCCTGGCCGTCGATCACACCGGGGAGGAGATCGACGGGGACCAGATTCTCGCCGTCCTCGCGCTGGACATGCGGGAGCGGGGCGTGCTGCGGGCCGACACCGTTGTCGCGACCGTCATGTCCAACCTGGGCTTCAAGCTGGCGCTGGAGCGGGAGGGGCTGTCCCTCGTGCAGACCGCCGTGGGGGACCGGTACGTGCTGGAGTCCATGAAGGAGCACGGGTACGCGCTCGGGGGGGAGCAGTCCGGGCACGTCATCATCCTCGACCACGCGACGACCGGGGACGGGACGCTCACCGGGCTCATGCTCGCCGCTCGCGTCGTCTCCAGCGGCAAGTCCCTGCGGGACCTCGCGGGTGTCATGCAGCGTCTGCCGCAGGTCCTGATCAACGTGCCCGACGTCGACCGGTCCCGGGTCTCCACCTCCGCGGAGCTGGCCGCCGCCGTCACCGAGGCGGAACGCGAACTGGGGGCCACGGGGAGGGTCCTCCTCCGCCCCTCCGGCACGGAACCGCTGGTCCGGGTGATGGTCGAGGCAGCGGATCAGGGGCAGGCCCAGTCTGTGGCGTCGCGGTTGGCCGACGCCGTGAAGTCCGCGCTGGGCTAAGCGCCGGGCGGTTCGGGGTGGGGGGGGTCTGCCGTGTTCGGGCCGCGGGCACGTCGTGGCTTGTCGCGCAGTTCCCCGCGCCCCTGAAGGACTGGGTGCTGTGTGGCTTTCGGCTGCGGGTTGTCGCGCTCGCGCGGTGGTAGCCGCCGCATATCGAGTACGGTCCCGCGTCCCTGAAGGACGGGGTGCTGCGCGGTTTTCGGCTGCGGGTTGTCGCGCCTGCGCGGTGGTAGCTGCATATCGAGTGCGGTCCCGCGTCCCTGAGGAGATGGGGTGCTGCGCGGCTTTTGGATGTGGGTTGTTGCGTCCGCACTTAACCACCGGGCAGTACCAAGTTTTTCAGGGGCGCGGGGAACTGCGCGAACGGCCACGGCGTGCCCGCAGGGGACTACTTTCCTGTGCTCACCCTTTGTCTTCTCCACAGCCACTTCTGTGCCAGCAGTGTTGCGACGCCGGCCAGGACGATGCCCAGGAGGTTGAGGAGGAGTTGGAGGGTGGAGCCCCAGGTTTGGCTGAGGTCGCCGTAGATGAGGGCTACTGCGGCGTTCGCGGCTGCGGGGACTGTGGTGACCGAGATGGCTACGCCGACCAGGGCGCCGGATTTCGCCGAGGTGAGGGAGAGGGTGCCGGCGGCTCCTGCGAGGAGGGCGACCACGAAGGAGAAGGCGTCCGGAGCGTAGACGAAGGCCGTGTTGGGGCGGGTGCCTTCGAGGTCGGACCGGTGGAAGAGGCCGGCCGCGTTCATGAGCCAGCTGAAGGCGACCGTCAGGATCATGGCCACGGCGAAGCCGACGAGGAGTGCGGTCAGGGCCCGGAGGGCCAGGCGGGGGACCTTGCGGACGATCGAGGTGGAGAGGGCGGCCAGCGGGCCGAACTCCGGGCCCACCGCCATCGCGCCCACGATCAGGATCGCGTTGTCGAGGACGACCCCGCAGGCCGCGATCATCGTCGCCAGCGTGAGGAAGGCGACGTAGGTCAGGGAGAGGGTCGACTCCTCGTGGGTCGCGTCGGTGAGGTGTTCCCACAGGACCGCGTCCGCGCCCTCGCCGGGGGCTTCGGCTTCCGCCTTGTCCGCGCGCAGGGACAGGGACAGGTCGATGTTCTCCACCGCGATCGAGCCCGTGCGGTCCAGGCCGAGCGCCTGGAGCGCCGTGAGGAGTTCGTCGCCGGCCTCGCGGGCGACGTCGCACATGACGACGTCGCCGGAGGGGTTGCGGGCGGCGCCGGGGAGGACGACGAGGTGGGTCGTGCCGACCGTCTTCTCGATGAGGCGGACGGCGTCCTCGGTCGTGTCCGGCGGGGTGATCAGGCGCAGGTGCAGCATGCGGGGCTTTCAGAGTTTGCGCAGATGGAGGCGTTGGACCTTGTGGTCGGGGCCCTTGCGGACGATCAGGGTCGCACGGCCCCGGGTGGGGGCGATGTTCTCCAGGAGGTTCGGCTTGTTGATCGTGCGCCACAGGGTGCGGGCGTAGTCGAGGGCCTCGGACTCCGACACCTGCGTGTACTTGCGGAAGTAGGAGTCCGGGTCCTGGAAGGCCGTCGCCCGGAGCTTGCGGAACCGGTTCAGGTACCAGCGCTCGATGTCGTCCGCGCCGGCGTCGACGTACACACTGAAGTCGAAGTAGTCCGCGAGACCGACCCGTGTACGGCCGTCCGTGCCGGGCAGGGCCGGCTGGAGGACGTTGAGGCCCTCGACGATGAGGATGTCGGGGCGGCGGACGCTGAGCTTCTCACCGGGGACGATGTCGTAGATGAGGTGGGAGTAGACGGGGGCCGTCACCTCGTCCTTGCCCGCCTTGATGTCCGCGACGAAACGGGTCAGCGCGCGGCGGTCGTACGACTCGGGGAAGCCCTTGCGGGACATCAGGCCCCGGGCCTCCAGCTCGCGGGTCGGCAGCAGGAAGCCGTCCGTCGTCACCAGCTCCACCCGGGGGTGCTCCGGCCAGCGGGACAGGAGGGCCTGGAGGAGCCGGGCGACCGTGGACTTGCCGACGGCGACCGAACCGGCGACCCCTATGACGAACGGCGTCCCGGACTGTGAGCCCCGTTCGCCGAGGAACGTGTTGAGGGCGCCGCGCAGGCCGTCCGTGGCGCCGACGTAGAGGTTGAGCAGGCGGGAGAGCGGGAGGTAGACGTCCCGCACCTCGTCCAGGTCGATGACGTCGCCGAGACCGCGCAGCTTCTCGACCTCCTCCGCCGTCAGGGGGAGGGGGGTCTTGTCGCGCAGGGCGCTCCACTCGGCGCGGGTGAGGTCGACGTAGGGAGTCGCCTCCGGCCTGTGCCGGTGGGCGCTCCGGGGGATCGGGGAGACCGGAGAGATCACAGTCCATTGTTAACGGAGTTTGAACGCGGCGGTTGGTGGGGTCCGTCACTCCGGTCCGTCACTCCGGTCCGCCACCCCGGTCCGGCACCCCGGGGTTTCCGGCGTACAACCCTTCCTGTGTGTCGGCTGTCCAACGGGTCACCTTCGGGCCTTATGGGAGATGAGGGGGCGCGTTATGCGTGGCGGGTCGGGAGTGGTGAGAGGGTGCGCGGTGGCGGCCGTGGCGTTGCTGGTGGGGGCCGCGGGGGTGACGGCGGCCGGTGCGCAGACGGCGTCGCCCTCGCCGTCCGTGTCGCCGCCCGCGCGGGCCGCCGTCGCGCCCGTGGACGTGCGGATGGCGATCGGTTTCCCGCCGGGGGACGTCGCTCCGGGGAGCCGGGTCTTCCTCACGGTGAAGGCGGCGATCGTCGGCGGGGCGCCGGAGAAGCTGACGGCGGTCGTCAAGGTGCCGGCCGGGATGCAGTACGTCTCCACCATGCTGGACCCGAACGAGACCAAGGAGTGCGCGAGCTCCGCGGACAAGCGGACCGTGACCTGTACGTCGCAGTACACGCCGGCGCGGGAGCTGTCGTACCGGTTGCAGATGATCGTCGACGAATCCCTGAAGCCGGGCACCGACCTCCCGCTCACCGCCACCGCGAGCACCGGTGACGAGCCGGACGCGACCCCGGCGGACAACACGGCCTCGACGGTCCTCCAGGTGCGTACCGGCGCCGACTTCGGCGTGAAGTGGTACACGCCGAAGACGTCCGTGAAGCCGGGGGAGTCGGTCACGACGAAGCTGGTCGTCACCAACCACTCCGACCGGACCTCGCGGGGGCCCGGGGGTGTCCTGATGAGGACCCTCACCAACGGCGTCTGGCCCTACGAGTACCCCGGCGATCCGTGCTGGGCCGAGAGCAACCAGTGGGTCTGCGAGTGGGAGGCGTTCGCCCCGGGGGAGAGCCGCACGTACGTCATGAAGTGGCGCGTCCCGAAGGAGTTCACCGCCGGGATGACGCTGCGGGCGTCGGCCGGGACCCTCTTCAGTGACCGCGACGACCCGGTTCCCGGCAACGACAAGGACGTGCTGGTCCTCAAGGTCGTCAAGGGGTCCGGCGGCACCGGGCCGACGCCGACGCCTACGCCTACGTCGACCGCGACGCCGACTCCGACGCCCACCGTCTCCGACTCCGCCTCGGCCTCCGCTCCCGCCCCCGTGCCGTCCGTGAACGGCGGTGGCGGGAACCTCGCGGCCACCGGTGCCGGGGTCGGGACCGAGGTGCTGGGTACGGCCGTGGGGCTGATCGTCCTCGGGGGCGGGATGTTCGTTCTCGTGCGGGCGCGGAGGCGGTTGCGGTGAGCGCCGGGTGGAGAGGCCGGGGGGTCGCGGTGGCCGCCGGGGTGGCCGCGTTGTCCCTGGTCGTGGGGCCGGTGGCGTGGGCTGAGCCGTCGGGTTCCCCCTCGCCCTCGCTCTCGCCGGCGCCGTCCGCCCCGGTGTCCGGGTCGCCCTCGTCGGCGCCGTCGGGACCGTCGTCCGAGTCCCCTTCGCCTTCTCCCTCCGCCTCCGTGCCGAAGGGCGGTGCCAAAGCGCGTGCCGGGATCGACGCGACGACCCGGATGTGGCCCGATCTCGGGACCGTCCGGGCCGGGGAGTCGTTCGGGATCTGGGCGATCGCGGAGAACATCTACGAGACGACGCCGACGCTCGCGCTGAAGTTCGTGCTGCCCGAAGGGGTGAAGTACGTCGGGAACCTGTCCGGCCAGACCAACGCGACGTGCGAGCCCGCCGGGGAGCGGACGCTGACCTGTCTCGCGGACGACGGGAACACGAAGCAGGTCATGGCGAAGATCGAGGTCAAGGCCGATGACGATCTGCCGCCGATGACGGACCTGACGTTCACCTCCGTCGCCGACATCGGGGACAGCGTCGACACCAACCCCGCGAACAACAGGACCGACTCGACGGTCACGGTCATGGTGAAGGCCGATGTCGGGGTGGAGTGGCGGATGGAGCCGGCCGGGCCGGTGGCCGCCGGGACGGCCGTCCGGACCGTGTTCACCGTGACCAACCACGGGCCCGGGTACTCCCGGAGCGGGACCGTGAAGTTCTACCCGGGGTTCGACTACTGGCCGGCCCAGATGCCGCCGTACCCGCCCTGCTGGGTCGATCCCGGGGTGATCGTCTGCGACTTCATCGGGGACATGGCTCCGGGGCAGACGCTGACGTACGCCTTCACCTGGAAGTTCCCCGCGAAGGCGGCGGGGACGACGTACCGGGTGCTGGGTGAGCTGTACACGCCCAGCCGGCATGACCCCGTCTCGGCCAACGACAAGGCCGAGGCGGTGTTCAGGATCGTCAAGGGGAGCGGGACGACGCCGTCCCCGACTCCGACACCTTCGTCCGGAGCCACGCCTTCCTCCTCGCCGACTCCTGTGCCCACGCCGTCCGGCGGCGGGCTCGCGGAGACCGGGGCCGGGGGAGTGGGGGCGGTGCTGTGGGGGGCGGTCGGTGCGGTGGTGCTGGGCGGGGGGCTCTTCGGGGCTGTGTGGGCCAGGGCGCGACGACGCGCGCTGGACGAGTGACGGATCAGGAGGGGCAGTAGATGTCCGTACGTGGGGGACGTGTCGCTGTGGCGGCGGGGGCGTCGGCGCTGGCGTTGTTCGCGGGGCCGGTGGCTTGGGCCGTGGGGGAGCCGGGGGGTGGGGAGGTGGCTGCGGCTGCGCCTGCGGCGGGGGCGGATACGGGGTCTGTGGTGGGGGCCGGGGACGGGGCGGGGGATGGGAACGCGCCCGCGCCTGCGCCGGATGCCGGGACTGATCCCGCGCCGGAGCCGGGGGCCGATCCTGCGCCGGGCGGTGGGTCTGATCCCGCGCCGGGCGGTGGGTCCGCGCCTGCGCCGGGTGGTGGGGCCGATCCCGTGCCGGGTGGTGGGTCCGTGCCCGCGCCCGGCGCCGAGCCGGGGGCGAAGCCCGTGCCCGTGCCCGTGCCCGTGCCCGGGAAGGGGAAGGGGACCGAGGCCGATCCCGAGCCGCTCGATGTCGAGGCGCGGTTGTATCCCGACTCGGACATCATCGCGCCCGGACGGCCGTTGCGGATCTGGGCGATCGCCGGTGTCGAGTCGGGGAGTCTGCCGAAGGCCGGCGCCACGCTGGCGCTGCCGCCCGGTGTCACGTTCGTCAAGAACATCGACGACGCGACCAACGGGCTCTGCAAGCCGGTCGCCGGCGGCCGGAGCCTCGACTGCCAGCCGAACGGCGGGGCCGGGGCGGTGTCCGCGTACGTCGAGCTCAAGGTCGGCGCGGATGTGCCGGTGGGCACGGAGCTGACGTTCACCAACACCGTGGACATCGGGGACGCCGTCGACAGCAAGCCGGAGAACAACGTCAAGTCGGTGAAGGTCACCGTCCGGACGCCCGCCGACCTCGGGATCGAGTGGACGACGGTGCCGAAGGGGCCGGTGAAGGTCGGCGAGGAGGTGGTGGCCGAGGCGACCGTCACCAACCACGGCCCCGGGGCCGCGCCGCTGGACGCGGTCAGCTTCTGGATGGACTTCGATTACTGGCCCGTCAAGACGCCCGGATATCCGCCGTGCTGGGCCGACCCGGGGGTCGTGATCTGTGACGTCTTCCGGGAGCTGGCTCCTGGCGAGACGCTGAAGTTCGCCTTCACCTGGAAGTTCCCGAAGAAGGCGGCGGGCAAGGAGCACCGGGTGCCGGCCGGCCTCTACTCGGCCAGCCCGCTGGACTCGAACCCGGCGAACGACAGGTCCGAGCTGGTCTTCAAGATCCAGAAGGCGACGACGTCCAGCCCGAGCCCGAGCCCCACGCCGACGGGCACACCCACCCCGAACCCCACCCCCTCCTCGGCCCCCTCACCGGCCGGCGGCGGCGGTGAACTCGCCGAGACGGGCGCGGGGTTGCCGGTGGCGGGGCTGTCGGCGGGCGCGGGGGCACTGGTCGTGGCCGGGGGCGCGCTCGTCGTACGACACCGCCGACGCCACTCCGTGTGACGGCACCCGCTTCCGCCTCATGGCGCGCACCCCGGCCGGCTCGTTGTCGGTCGGGGTGCGGTCGTGGTGCCGCCGGGGTTCGGCTGGGGCGGCCCGGGGGCGGTCGTGGTTCGGGCGAGGCCGGCCCGGTTGCGGCCGAGGTGCGGTCGGGGTGTGGTCGGGTCACCCCCTTCGGTAGACGCCCTCCGCCGGGAGGCGTAGTGCCGATCTGATTTCCGAATTCGGGCACGCTGGAGCCTGTTTCGGCGCCCGGACGGGCTTAGGCTGCCGCGCATGTGCGGAATCGTGGGATACGTGGGGTCTCAGTCGGCGCTGGACGTCGTGATGGCCGGGCTGAAGCGGCTGGAGTACCGGGGCTACGACTCGGCCGGGGTCGCGGTGCTCGCGGACGGCGGGCTCGCCGCCGCCAAGCGGGCCGGGAAGCTCGTCAACCTGGAGAAGGAACTGGTGCAGCGGCCGTTGCCGGCCGGCGGCACGGGGATCGGGCACACGCGCTGGGCCACGCACGGCGGCCCCACCGACGCGAACGCCCACCCGCACCTCGACAACGCCGGCCGCGTCGCCGTCGTCCACAACGGGATCATCGAGAACTTCGCCCTGCTGCGCGCCGAACTCGCCGAGCGCGGGCACACGTTGGGCTCCGAGACGGACACCGAGGTCGTCGCGCACCTGCTCGCCGAGGAGTTCTCGGTCTGCGCGGACCTCGCGGAGTCGATGCGGGCGGTCTGCCGCCGCCTGGAGGGCGCGTTCACGCTGGTCGCCGCGCACGCGGACGAGCCGGACGTCGTCGTCGGCGCCCGGCGCAACTCCCCGCTGGTCGTCGGGGTCGGCGAGGGGGAGGCGTTCCTCGCGTCGGACGTCGCCGCGTTCATCGCCCACACCCGCTCCGCGATCGAGCTGGGCCAGGACCAGGTCGTCGAGCTGCGCCGGGACGGGGTCACCGTCACCGGCTTCGACGGCGCCCCGGCGGACGTCCGCGCGTACCACGTCGACTGGGACGCCTCGGCGGCCGAGAAGGGCGGGTACGACTACTTCATGCTCAAGGAGATCGCCGAGCAGCCGAAGGCGGTCGCCGACACGCTGCTCGGCCGCATCGACGCGGCGGGGTCGTTGGTGCTCGACGAAGTCCGCATCTCCGCCGCCGAGTTGAGGGAGGTCGACAAGGTCGTCATCGTCGCCTGCGGGACCGCCTTCCACGCCGGGCTCATCGCGAAGTACGCGATCGAGCACTGGACGCGGATGCCGTGCGAGGTGGAGCTGGCGAGCGAGTTCCGCTACCGGGACCCGATCCTCGACGGGCGGTCGCTGGTCATCGCGATCTCCCAGTCCGGGGAGACCATGGACACGCTGATGGCGCTGCGGCACGCGCGGGAGCAGGGCTCCAAGGTGCTGGCCATCTGCAACACCAACGGCTCGACGATCCCCCGCGAGTCGGACGCCGTGCTGTACACCCACGCCGGGCCCGAGGTCGCCGTCGCCTCCACCAAGGCGTTCCTCACCCAGCTCGTCGCCTGCTACCTCGTCGCCCTCTACCTCGGGCAGGTGCGCGGGACGAAGTGGGGGGACGAGGTCCGGGCCGTCGTCCGGGATCTCGCGCAGATCTCCGGGGAGGTCGAGCGGGTACTGGAGACGATGGAGCCGGTGCGGGCGCTGGCCCGGTCGCTGGCCGACAAGAACACCGTCCTCTTCCTCGGACGGCACGTCGGCTATCCGGTCGCGCTGGAGGGGGCGCTCAAGCTCAAGGAGCTCGCCTACATGCACGCCGAGGGCTTCGCCGCCGGCGAGCTGAAGCACGGGCCCATCGCCCTCATCGAGGAGGACCTGCCCGTCGTCGTGGTCGTCCCCTCGCCCCGGGGCCGGTCCGTCCTCCACGACAAGATCGTCTCCAACATCCAGGAGATCCGGGCGCGGGGGGCCCGGACGATCGTCATCGCGGAGGAGGGCGACGACACCGTCGTCCCCTACGCCGACCACCTCATCCGCATCCCCGCCACCCCGACCCTCTTGCAGCCGCTGGTCGCGACAGTCCCGTTGCAGGTGTTCGCCTGCGAGCTGGCGACGGCCCGAGGCAACGAGGTGGACCAGCCTCGGAACCTGGCGAAGTCGGTGACGGTGGAGTAGCGACGTCCGCGCTCCATATTTGGTGGAGCCCGTACCGGTGGGCACGGCAGAGTGGACTGGTGAGCGAACTGTGGGCACGCACCTTGACCTGGGCGGAAGTCGATCCTTCGCGGCACCCGTTCGAGCTGGACGAGGACGCGGCGAAGACTCTGGCCGGTCTTGTCGCACCCTTGCTGCCCGGCCCCGAGGCCATCGAGGAGCTCTGGTGGCGCTCGATGGACCCCGTCACCGAACTCCTGGTGAACCGGTACGGCCGGTGGGCCTGCGGCTGGAACTGGTCGGCGGGTGAGGGCGACATCGACGGCGGGGTCGTCGACGTGTGGTGCTGTGCCAGAGACTCCGTGACGACGCCGGACGCGACCGCCCCCTTGGCCGTCGCGGCCCTGCTCGAATGGCGCGACTGGATCGAGGATCTGGCGGAGCGCTTCTCCGTCCTGACGCCGCCGTCGTACTCGGCGGGGTCTCTGTCCGCTGTGGACCCCTGGCACTGGGAGCGCGCGTGCACACGGCTCGTGACCGTTGTGGCCGACAGGACGCGGGCCGAGAGCGGCTGGTACGGACACTGCGAGCAGGTTCTCCGATGGTTCCTCGCCTACAACGGCATCGACGAGGAACGCGGCCGGGAGATCGTGGAGAACGCGGTCGGCGGTCTGTTCGGCAGCTGGATCGCACCGGACGTCGTACTGATCGACAAGGCGAGTTCGCGGTTCGCCCGGACCATGGACGGGAACCGGTGACGTCCGGCCCCGGCCGCCGTCCGGACGCCCTCGCCGACTGGCTGCGTGTCCGCACACAGATCTCCTGGCCGCAGTGGAACGGCACTCACCCCGAGGCGGGAGCACCGGCGTACGACGGCTTCCGGGACTTCTTCACCACCACACGCGGCAGCCGCGACGCCGAAGGGACTGAGCGGGTCCTGGCCGCCCTGGACCTGGCGCTCGCCGACGCGGCACAGGGCGGGCGGCTGGACTTCGCCCTCCTGGCAGGCTGGCAGCGGAGAGTCCTGGACCGGGCTTCCGTCCCTTTCCGCACCGTGCCGGCCTTCGCGAAGGCCGGGCGGGAACGCTACGGCCTGACACCCGGCACTCCGGCGTGTTTCGAACGCTGTCTCTCCGAGAGCGCCCAGCCTGACCTGCCCCTCCCCTCCCGAGCCGCCCGGGTCTACCTCGACATCCTGTTCTTCCATCCGTTCGAGGACGGCAATGCCCGCGCGGCCATGCTGGCACTGGCCTTCGTCCTCGCCCGCGAAGGTGTCCCGCTCGACCAGGTGCACCCCCTGCAAGCGACCCGCTGGGCCGACGACGCCGACGGCGCGGCCGATCTGGCCGTGCTGCTCGGCATCCTGATCACCGCGGCGGAGCGCCGCCGGTGGCACGGGCCGTCCGTCGGCGACTGATCGGGTCGGGCGGGGCGGAACGGTCTACGCGGGGTGTTCGCCCACGCTCCGCCACGCCCTCGGCAGTGCCTCCGCCACCCCGTACGCCGTCGCAGGGGCGCCCTCCGCTGCGAAGCGGCCTGCCAGGCCGTGGAGGTAGGCGCCCAGGCCGGCTGCGTCGAGGGGGGTGAGGCCGGAGGCGAGGAGGGAGCCGGTGAGGCCGGAGAGGACGTCGCCGCTGCCGGCGGTGGCGAGCCAGGGGGTGCCGGTGGGGTTGACGCGTACGGGGTCTGTCGAGTTGGCGATGAGGGTGGTGGAGCCCTTCAGGAGGACCGTTGCCGCGTAGCGGGACGCCAACTCCCGTACCGCTTGCAGGCGTTCGGACTCCACCTGGGCGCGGGAGACGCCCAGGAGGGCCGCCGCCTCGCCCGCGTGCGGGGTGAGGAGGGTGGGAGCCGTGCGGCGGCGGACGGCCTCCGGGTCGGCCAGGCGCAGGCCGTCCGCGTCGATCAGGACGGGGACGTCGTCCAGGGCCAGGACCTCCGCCACCGGGCCCGCGTCGTCGCCCGCGCCCGGGCCCACCACCCAGGACTGGACCCGGCCCGCCGCCCGCGGGCCGCCGTCCGAGACGAGGGTCTCCGGGAAGCGGGCGAGGACCGCGTCGCCGGCGGGGCCGACGTACCGGACGGCCCCCGCGCCGCCCCGCAGCGCGCCGGCCACGGCGAGGACGGCTGCGCCGGGGTAGCGGGCCGAGCCGGCGGCGATGCCGACAACTCCCCTGCGGTACTTGTCGCTTGACGCGCCGGGGGCGGGGAGCAGTGCCGCCACGTCCGCGTGCTGGAGGGCCTGGGCCTCGGGGGGTTCCGGGAGGGTCAGGCCGATGTCCACGAGGCGGACGACACCGGCGTGTTCCCTCGCCGGGTCGATCAGGAGGGCCGGTTTGTGGGTGCCGAACGTGACCGTCAGGTCGGCGTGCACGGCCGGGCCGTGGACCTCGCCGGTGTCCGCGTCTACCCCGCTGGGGAGGTCCACGGCGACGATGGGGGCGCCGTGTTGTTCCGCGAGGCGGACGACTCGGGCCGCGTCCTCTCTGAGGCCGCCTCTGCCGCCGATTCCTACGATGCCGTCGAGCACCAAGTCGGCGTGCTGGAGGGCCTGTTCGGCCCTGGTGGGGTCCGTGGTCCGGCCGCCGGCCCGGGTGAGGGCGGTCAGGGCCTCCCTGTGGACGCGGGTCGGGGAGAGGAGCACCGCCGTGACGCCGGCACCTCGTCTCGCCAGCCTCGCGCCCGCGTACAGGGCGTCGCCGCCGTTGTCTCCGCTGCCGATGAGGAGGACGACCCTTCTGCCGTACACCTTCCCCAGCAACTCCGCACAGGCCGCGGCCAGTCCGGCCGCCGCACGTTGCATCAGGGCGCCTTCGGGGAGGGTGGCCATGAGGGTGGCTTCGGCTTGGCGGACGGTGGTTACGCGGTGGGCGGTACGCATGGGTTAAGTCTGCAACGGGGGAGGGGGGTGGTGCCGGGAAGGGGCTGGTCGCGTCCACATGTCCCGTCACCTGTGGTGGACACACCAACACCGTTGGGCGAACGGCCAGCGGGAGGACCAACTGAGAGAGTCTGGCATGCAAAAGGCGTGGCAACTCCGAGAGTGCGCATTCTGAGCTGACGAGTGCTCATTTGCCCGCGTTCTCTGATAAGACTGCTGCACATCACGCTTATCGGTACGCAGCCGGACCGGAGTGACCCACGGGGGGTGGGTCCGTGAGGCTGTCGGCCTGCCGGCCACGAACTGAGTACCGGGGACGCAAGGGGGCTGGGCGATGCATTCCGTTTCTGAGTTCCGACAGTGGCTGGTGGTGAGGCCGCAGTTGGTGTTGCGGATGATGCGCCATGTGGAGAAGGTTCACAGCCCGGTTTTTCTGAACTACCCCGGTGCGCCCGCCCCCGCCGCCCGTCGGCGGCAGGCGGGCGCACGGCTCTGGATCAGCCGGGTGCCGGAGGAAATTCTGCGCCTCCTGAGCCACTGCGGCCTGAGTGTCGGCTGTTCACAACTCGTGGAGCTGGGCCAGGAGGAATTCCTCGAGGACCCGGATCTGGATCAACTCGTCCGGATGCTGGAGATGCTGCCGCCCGAACTCGCGCAACTGGTCCTGTACGGGTTGACGTGTGCGACGCACTTGCCCACTCACCGGTTCACGGAGAGCCATGGTGAGGAACTCCGGAGGGCGGTGGCCCTGGAGGGGGAACCGGCGGCGGCCGACATCTGGGAGCGCCCCTCGTGCGCCCCGGCAATGTGGGGCAGCGAGAAGACGGAGGGCGCGGCGGTCGGCGTGGACGCCGACTCCACGGCGGAGGCTCAGGCGCCGACCCCTGACGTCCTGTCGCTGCGAACCACCAGGCTTCGCGAGGAAGCCGCCGAACTCGTGGACCGGCTGGAGATGGTCGGCTCTGCGATCAGAGACGGACGGCAGCCTGCCGGATACGAGTCCGTGCTGAGCGCCGTGACGTCCTGGGTGCGGGAACGGCAGTGCCTTGCCGAGGCTTTCGCGGAGGCGGTGCCAGGAGTGGCCGACGACTCGGAGCCCTCCGACCCCTGGGGTCCGGACGCCGGCTGGGGCGAGGCCGCGGCGGTGACCGAGCGGCTTCGTGAGGAAGAATACGAACGGGAACGGATCGCCGAGGAGATCGCCGAGGTCGTGCAGGCACGCGACGAGGCGGTTGGCCTGCTCGAACAGGCTGTCAGCGATCTGATGCGGCAGAACCTCGTCTACCAGGTCGAGCAGTTCGAGCAGAAGCTCCGTGAACTCCGAGGTGAACCGGAGACCGGCACTACAGTGTCCGAGGCGGAGAGCGACTTTGCGGCGAGCGCCGGTACGGACCGTGTCCCCCCGGATCACGGAGAGAGTGGCGCGACGGACCCCGGCCCGGCCACCGATGACGAGATCCCCGTCCCAGAGGGCGAAACCGCTCCTCACGGCGCGAACGACGAGGTACGCGGACAAGACGACACGCCTGCGTCTCAGAACGCGGGGACCGAGGACTCACCCGGCAGCGTGAACACCCCGAAGCCGGTTGAGGCAGCGACGACGGTCGTCCTCCCCGGCCCCGAGGCCGTCGACCGACCCGAGGCGGCACCTCAGGACGTCGGCGCTGCCCGAGTCCGGCGGGAGCCCACCTCCTCGGACCGAGGCGAACACCAGGACGACGGGACTCGAGTCGGTGACAACCGCCGTGAGGTCACCGTCCCCGCCACCTTCCTCCCCTCCGCGCCGCCCCGCACCCAGCCAGACGCCGGCGAGGCGAACCCCGCGTCGGCCGACGGTTGGGCCGGAGTCGAGGCCACCTTGGAAGCCCTGGTGACCGACGGCCGACTGGCTGAGGCGTACTGGGTGAGCCGTGCCGCGCGAGTGTCGGAATACCGCACGCGAGCCCTCGCCTTCGCGGACGCCGCGTTCCACGATTCGCCCGCATCGGCCTCCGACCTCCAGGTGAAGGCCGAGGAGTACCTGGACGCCGTCACGCGAGGCCGTCCCTTGGAGGAGGACCGCGACGCCCACTTCATGGTGGTGACGGCAGCTGTCCGCAGCGGTATCTCGGCCCACTGGGCGAGCAGCGCCCTCACCGGCGACCACACGTCCGTCCCTGGCCTTCCGGACCCTTGGGCAAAAGCTCTCGAAGGCTTGGTGCTCGCCGTCCGCAAGGGCGCGGAGATCACTCCGGGAGGTCTGCGCGTCGGCGCCGCAGCCGCCGAGGCCAACCGGTTCGAGAAGATCGCCGAGCAGGCCCGCCAGCTCGCGGTAGACCTGCCACAGCGGAAGATCCGTTACCAGCGGGCTACGGTCGTCCTACAGACGCTGGCCGGGCCCGACGGGGTACTCGGCGCGACCCTGCATGCCATCGAGGAGTGGGCCGACAAGGGCGGCAAGTCCGGGGCGGAGAAACTGTCCAGGCTGATGGATGAGCACTTCCGGCGCATCGATGCCGCGGATCGACTGATCGACGACACCGACAGGGTCAAGCGCACCACCAAGCAGGCCAAGAACGACATCCACTCCGGTGCCCGCCTCCAGCTCCGCGCGCACATCAAGAGTGTCCAGGATCTCCTGATCGCGGCCCTGCGCGCCGCCGAGGCACCGACGGCTTCGGGCAGCGGCGCCATCGGCCCCGAATTGCCGGCGGCCCTTGAGGCCGCCAGGGCGGCGGGGCGGCCCCCGGGAGTGGGCGGCGCGCTGTTCGACCTGCTGGTGCGCTGGCTCGACCGCTCCTACACACCCGGGCCCAGGGACGAGGACGTCCGGTTCCCGCCGCCCGCGGACGCGCTGCTGACGCTGCCGGGCCTGCCCTGGCACTCGGAGCACGGCAGGTACCTGCCCAACGTCGCCGCCCCGGAGGCGTTCGCCGTGCTCGCGGACATACTGCGCCCGCACGACCCGGCGGGCGCCTTCGCCTGGCACCGCGCCCACGGTGACCTGCACCTCGCCGAGCGGCTGCTGAACCGGATCTCCGCGGGTGAGGTGCCCGGCGTCGAACTCACGGCAGTCCAGTTCACCGAGCAGCGGCAGGCGCTCTCCGATGCGGCCGGCCAGTGGCAGGACCGGTGCACCAAGGAGCACCGCAGCGCCCAACTGGCACTGGCCCGGGTCCGCGCTCAGAATCTGCTGACTCACGAGGTGGAGCGCCAGTTCACCGGCCGTCTGCTGGACCTGGAGGGCGAGGTCCATGGCGGAAGTTTCGGGGAGCGTCTGCGCGCCGTCGAACAGGTCGCCGAGGACCTGCACCGCTTGGAACGGGAGCGCGGCGACGACCTGCGCCACCAACTCGGGCAGGTGCGGCTGACGGAGCAGGACGCGAGCCGGATTCGGGACCTCCTAGACCGCGGTGAGACGGTCGCGGCGGAGGAACTCCTGACGTTCGCCCGGCAGGGCCGGCCCCTGCCGGAAGCGGCCGAGCCGGCCGGAGAGGTCCTCTCCCGTTTCCTGACGGGCGTCGGCCACCCCGAGGCACCCCGGCCCGACTCGTCCGGCGGCAGCGCCCGCTGGTGGGCGGACCACTACGCCTCGGGTGAGGCACTGGTGCGTAACGCCGTCTCCGGCCTCGACGCCTGGGATCTGCTGGGGCAGTCCAGGGAAGCCGGGAAGGTCGGCAAGGCGGTGGTCAGCGTGTTGCGGCTGCTGGGTCTGAGCGCTTCCCCGCCGAATGTGGAA
Organism: Streptomyces sp. NPDC004539; assembly: GCF_040610055.1. Lineage (NCBI taxonomy): Bacteria > Bacillati > Actinomycetota > Actinomycetes > Kitasatosporales > Streptomycetaceae > Streptomyces > Streptomyces sp. NPDC004539. The sequence goes on from NZ_JBEXLS010000008.1 coordinate 196,518, forward strand.
GAGGCCAAGTGGGGCGTCACCCGGCTGAGCGTGCGGGCCGACATCACGGAGAGCACGCCCGGTTACGTCGCCGCCCTCGGTTCGTACGCCCGCCGCACCTACAAAGTCGTCGTCATCACCGACGAGTTGCGGGGTGAGGGCCCACTACGCCACCTGCCGGCATCGGCCATCGAAGCCAACATCATTCTGTACACGCAGCCGCTGGGCGTCGAAGGCCGTTGCGCCCTCGCCCGGGAGTCGCGGGGCCGGAGCCACCAGGCGCTGGTCGTCGACCCGGCCGTGGTCGGCTGGGTGGCCGCGCACGCGCCGCGTTCCTTCCGCGCCGTCCAGCAGGTGACCCTGCCGTGGACGGGCTACACCCCGTACACCCCGCATGTCGCGGGCCTGGTGCCGCCCGAGGTGTTCAAGGGCCGCACCGACGAGATGCGCGCCGTCCTCGATCCGCAAGGGCCGATCTTCCTCTTCGGGGGACGCCAGCTCGGCAAGTCGTCCCTGCTCAGGCAGGCCGTCGAGGTGTTCCAGAAAGACGACGGGGACAATCGGGTCGCGGTGTACATCGATCTGATGAGGGGCGATATCGGGCACGCGGAGCCGCCGGAGGGCATCTGGCGGATGCTGCTGACCGAGCTGAAGAGGCGAGGCGTGATCAGCGAGAGCGTCGCCGATCGCGCACCGGGCAATGTGATCGCGAACGAGGTCCAGCAATGGATCGAGGAGCGGCCCGAGCGCCGTCTGCTGCTGCTCGCCGACGAGGCCGACGCCTTTCTCACGGCGGACGCCCAAGCCGTCTACACCGGCGGCGGTCAGTCCACGTTCCCCACGGTGAAGCGACTTCAGCGGCTGATGGAGGACACCGGGCGCGACTTCAAGGTCGTGTTCGCCGGTCTCCATCAGGTCCAGCGCTTCAACCGGCTGATCAACGTGGTCACCGCACACGGTGGCCGTGATGTGCCGGTCGGCCCGCTGAAGCCGCAGGACGCGGTGGAGTTGGTGGAGGAGCCCATGGCGGCGGTGGGCCTCACCTTCGAGGCCCGTGACCTCGTCTGGCACATTCTCGGCCTGACCAACTACCAGGCCAACCTGTTGCAGATCTTCTGCGACCGTCTGGTCGCCTACATGCAGCAGCGCTCCATGCCCGCCGACGGCCGACACGCTCCGATCACCTGGGAGGACGTCCAGCAGGTGGCGGGCATGGAGGAGGTCCGAGGGCTGATCGCGGAGCGCCTTCGCTACACGATCAACCTGGAGGACCGCTACCGCGTCCTTGCCCTTCTGATCGCTCTGCGCAGCTTGGAACAGGGGCACGGGCACGGGTACCGGCCCGCCGAGCTGCTTGAGCGTGCCCACGAGCGCTGGCCGGACGGATTCCCGCTCAACTCCGAGCGGCAGCTGACCATTTACCTGGAAGAGATGGTCAACCTGGGCCTGCTGATCAGGCTTCCCGGGGACGAACGCGTCTATGCCATGCGCAGCCCCAACGTGGTCAACATGCTCGGCACTCAGGCCGAGTTGGAGAACGAGCTGCGCGACACCCAGTTCGACCTGCCCTATGACTACAACCCGAGCGTCGCCCGTCGTTCTCTGGGGACCGACCGGCGGAACCAGGTGCAGCGCATGAGTCCGTTGACCGACGGGCAGCTGAGCGACATCCTTACCCATCCGAACCGCACCACGCTGGTGCCCTCCACCTCGGCACTCAGCGCCGACCTGGTGCAGCGCGGCATCCAGCTCCACATCGACGGCCACGGCCTGGCCGTCGTGAGTATCGGACCGGACGACGACCTGACCGAGTTCATCACGGCCAACTCTCGCCGCAAGAGCGGCTCACGGTTGCTCTTCGTCGACCTAAGAGGCCAGGACACGGCCCGGCTGCAGGAGGCCACGGACCGGCTCCTGGACCACACCCGAATCACCCAGCCCCGCTCCGACAACTCGTCGTCCGTGCCCCGCCGTCACGCCGTCGTCCTGTGTGACCCGGACGCCGCCGCAGGGGTGGTGTCAGTCGCTGGGCTGGTGCGCCCTGAACGATGGACGGTGGACAGTGTGCGTGCTTGGTCCGAGTCGCCCTTCGGTTCCCCGCGTGAGAGGCGCAGCCTGATCGAGGTGACCGGCGGCTGGCCGACGCTGGTGGAACTGGCTATGCACAAGGTCCGTTCCGGCATGCGTCAGCAGGAGGTGTTCGACGAACTGCGTGCCGAGATGGCCGTACCGGAGCGTGCCAAGGCCCACCTGGAACTGGCGGGGCTGAACTCCGACGACGTCGGCAGGCTCGCCGCCTGGGCGCAGTTCTACACCGAGGAGGAGCACCGCGCCGGGCTCGCCGTCGCCGCCGCGGGCGATCTTCAGGCCGCCTTCCACGAGGCACGTCTGTACGCCGAGAGCGACGCCGAGGACACGCTGCCCGCGGTGGAGCGGTTCCTGGTTCGCCTCGACCTTCTCGGCGTCCTCGACGTCATGGACAAGGGCGAGACCCTCGACCAGGTCACCTTCCGGTCGATCAAGGCGATCGGCGGCGACCTGTGACTGCCGGTCTGCGGGGCGGAAACGAGCTGGGCGGGGCGTACGGCCCACAGGCGGCGCAGGCGCGGGAGAGCCGGGCCGCTGTCCTCGTCCCGCTCGTTTCCGAGCGAGACCTGGTACGTCTTCCCGGCCCGCGCTGTCACCTGGACCGGTTGGAGAGGGACTTGAGAGCCGGCCGCAGCTGCGTCTGGTACCTCCCGGACCCGATGGTCGACTCCGGCCGGGCGGAACTGTTCCTGAGGGAACTGTACGACCGGTTCGAGGAACGCATACCGGTGCCGGGCACGACCCCCTCGCTCGCTGACAGTGTCGATGACCATGGAGGCGCCGACGCTATTCCGCCCCAGTCCGCCGCCGTGCCTGCACCGGACACGGCAGTCGCAGAGACGAACAGTCATTTCGCGCTTTGGCACGATGACGACGGCTTCGACGCCGCAGACCCTTATGGAGCGATGCTGGGTTCGCTGGTCGCCGCCCCGGCCGGACCCCTCCCTCCCTCGGATCATCGCGGCCAAGCCCTGGGTGGCGCGACGCTCACCTCGATGTCGCTCGGCGAACGCTTGGCCAAGGAACTCGGTGTCACCGGCGACCCGTTGAACGAGCTGATCAGGCGGGCGGACCGGCTCCGGCACGACTTTCCCGGCGATGAGGGTCCGGAGGGCGATGCCCTACCAGGCGCACCACCGCTGATCGTGGTGCGTGGCTGGGACGAGGACGCACCCGAGGAGACGGGCCGACTGGTCCGTACCGCCCATGCCACTTTCCGAGACGCGGGCTTCGAGGTGGGACACCGCCCCCGCTTCCTCGTCGCCGCCCGCATGAGCGACCTGCCCAGCAACGCCTTCGGTGTCGGCCCGAGCCACGACTACGTCACCCTGCATTGGTGGTGGCGGGTGTGGACCCGCCTCGACAGCGAGGTCCTGCTCGCGTGGCGGCCTCGCCCGAACGCGGGGGCCGCTGAGGCACTGCTCCACCGAGTGACCGACGCTGTCGTCGCCGAGGTCTGCGGCCCTGACATCGACAGCGCACTTGCCCTCCGGGAAATCTGGAAGGGCGGCGATCTGGACTCCCTGCGCCGCGCGCTGGCCGACATTCTCCCCGGCGAGGCGACAGCCCTGGACCGGACCTGGACCCGTCGCATATCCACTGCCCACGCCTCTGCACCCTCAGCAGAGCTACGCGACGCTTGGTCGACGGGCACCGTCGACAGCTGGGACGGCCATGTCCGTCCTGTCCTCGGGCACCACCTTCTCGACCCTGACTCCACGGAGCTGCGTACCCTCGTCTGTCACGCCCAGAACCGCGTCCTGCTGCCCTTGGTGAACGAGGCCCGGGTCGCCTTCATCGAACTGGTACCCGCGCTCCTGCGCAAAGGGATCGACCTCGACTACTTCCGCGAGCAGGCTCGCTCCCAGTACCAGGTGAACAAGCAACTTCCCGCCGCCCCACTGGTCGAGCTGGAGGTGGCCGACCTCCAGCGCGCCTCCCGCCTCCTGGCCCTCACCAGCGAGCAGCGAAGCCGTCTGGACATCCTCTGCGATGCCCGCAACTTCCTCTCCCATCTCAAGCCACTGGCCCATCGACAGCTCACGGACGTGGCTCAGGCGCTGATCAGGGACTGGGTCGCGGACGACGCGGAGTGAGAGATCTCCGGGAGATTCCACCCGGACACAGATCTGCGGCGTGCCTTGATGTGGTTCCTTTCCGCTCGATAATCCCTTGCGCTCCCACCCCAACCCCCCGCTACCATCCCCTTGATGACTACTCCTTCTCGTATGAGATTGGGGGCCCCGTCCGCTCAAGGTGAGTGCTGATGGCAGCTCACCTCGCGGATGGCACCCTCTTCTGGTCGCGTGTGCGGCGTTATGCCGTGCCGCCTTTGATGATCACTTCTGCTACGGCTCGCCGGGACGTCGGGGACTGGGCCGGGGCCTGTGCTGCGGCGCGGGTGGAGGTGGACCTCGATCTGGGGGCCGCCAAGCAGGCGTACGGCGCGGGGCTGGTGAGCCGGCTCCGAGTGGACCTGCGGCACCTCGCGCCGGATCTGTTGCGCTGGCACATGCCCAGGGTGATGCCGGACGGGCTGTTGCGGCCCGCGTTGACCGTTCCGTTGGTCCGGTACGACACCGATGCGCGGCCCCTGTGGCTCGTCGTGCGTACCCCTCCCGCCTGGGCGGACGCCGGTCAGCGGATGAGCCTCGCGCTCTGGGACGGCGGGCTCGCCGAGGACGCGGGCGCTCGTCGGCATCCGCATCCCCACCCCAGTCGGCGTTTCCGGCTCGATCTGCACCGGCATCTGTGGGATGCCCGCAGGGCGGGGGAGTTGGCGGGGCGGGCGGCTGCCGACGACCAGCACGCGACCCGGCGCTGGCCCGTCGAGGCGGCGCTCCTGCTGGCGGCGGAGCGGTTGCCGCCGGGGCCGGTGGAGGTGCGGACCGGCGCCGGGGGCCGGGTCGTGCTGGACACGCGGGAGTCGGCGGCGGAAGGGGCGGTGCGCTCGCCGGCGTCGTCCGGCTCGCCTTTCGGGGACGAACCGTCACCGTACGAACCCTCGCCGTACGAACCGGCGTTGTACGAACCGGCTTTGCTCGAACCGGCGTTGCGCGAACCAGCCTCGTACGGACCGGCGTTCGGTTTCGTGCAAGTCCCCGTCCCTTCCGTCGGCTTGGCCTCCTCGCCGCGTGCCGTCCCGCTCCCCCTCCTCCCCGACGCCTCCACCTGGGCCCTTCCCGACCTCGTGCTCCTGCGTGAAGGGGCCGTCGAGGCAGGGGAGTTGCATCCGCTCGTCGCCGAGGCGCTGGTGCCGGGGTACTCCCGTGCCGTCGAACCGGCGGCCGATCGGGCGCACCGCTTCGTCGACTGCCGGGGCGAGCGGCATCGGATCGCGCTGGTCGACGGCGTGCTCTCGCCGCTCGACCACGCGCCCGAACAGCTGCGCAGGGAAGAGCTGTTGGCGGCGCTCACCGGAACTCCCTTGCCCTGCCTGCGAGTCATCGACGAGGCGCATCGCCGGCCGGACTGCCTGACCGGTGTGCGGGAGCGGCTGGAGCACGGGGACGTGGCCGGCGCGCTCGCCGTCGTCGAGGAACTCCTCGGCTCCGAGGCGGTGTTGCGGGACGGACCGCTCAAGGACGCGCTGGCGGAGGCGGCCGAGCGGAAGGTCGCGTACGGGGTGTACCGGGCCGGGCTGAGCGAGGGGGCGCCGGAGCGGACGGGGGAGCGCTGGACCGGGCGGCGGACGCGGGCCCGGCGGTACTCGCGGCGGCCGGTGCCGAAGCGGTAACGGGCCCTTCCGTCGTAGTCCCCTTTTCCCATCCCCTCTTTCCCCTCTTTCACGAATGGTGATCACCCATGCCTGAAAACACTCAACTCTCCCTGGCCGACGACCTGTTGGCCCTCCTCTCCGACACCACCACCGAACCCCGCGCCGATATGCAACTGGAGGCGCTCACGCTCGCTGTCGCCGCCGATCTGCCCGTCCTGCTGTGGGGCGAGCCGGGGATCGGGAAGACGGCGGCGCTCACGCAGCTCGCGGAGTCGCTGGACCTGCCGTTGACGACCGTCATCGCGAGCGTGCACGAGCCGTCCGACTTCGCGGGGCTGCCCGTCGTCGGGGACGACCCCGCCGTACAGGGCGTGCCGATGGCTCCGCCGGACTGGGCGGTGCGGCTGGTGCGGGCCGGGAAGGGGCTGCTGTTCCTGGACGAGCTGTCGACGGCGCCGCCCGCCGTGCAGGCCGCGCTGCTGAGGCTCGTGCTGGAGCGGCGGGTGGGGGCGCTGCGGCTGCCGCCCGGCGTGCGGATCGTGGCCGCCGCCAACCCCCGTGCCTCGGCGGCGGACGGCTGGGAGCTGAGCGCGCCGCTCGCCAACCGCTTCGTCCATCTCCAGTGGGCGCACGACCACGAGGTCGTCGTACGCGGGCTCGGCGGGGTGTGGCCGCGGGCCACGCTGCCCCGGCTCGATCCCGAGCGGCTCGCCGGGGCCGTGGAGTACGCGCGGCGGGCGGTGTGCGGGCTGCTGGAGGTGCGGCCGAAGCTGGTGCATCAGATGCCGAGCGCCGAGACGCGGCGGGGCGGGGCCTGGCCGTCGCCGCGGAGCTGGGACATGGCGCTGCGGCTGATCGCGTTCGCGTCGGCGGCGGGCTCGTCGCGGGAGGTGCTGTCGTTCCTGGTCCGGGGGACCGTCGGGGACGGGCCCGGCCTCGAACTCCTCGCCTGCGTCGACCGGATGGACCTGCCCGACCCCGAGTCGGTCCTCGCGGACCCCGCCGGGGCCGAGCTGCCCGTCCGCGGCGACCTCCGGCAGGCCGTCCTGGACGCCGTCGTCGAGGCGGTCCGGGCGCGTCCGAGCCGGGCCCGCTGGGACTCCGCCTGGTCCGTCCTCGTCCGCGCGCTGGAGACGGGGGCGCCGGACCTGGTCGTCGTCCCGGCGAGCACGCTGGCCTCGCTGCGGCAGGAGGAGTGGGAGGTGCCGGCCGAGATCGAGCGGCTCGCGGGGGTGGTGGCGCTGTCACGGGGGGCGGATCGGGCGGCGGCCGTGGTGCGGGAGAAGGAGACTGCGGGGGTGGGGCGTTGAGGGGGGTCGGGGCTGAGGGGAGCGGAGTGGATGTGGATGTGGATGTGACGGCCGATGCGAAGGGCATCCAGGCACCCGTCTCGCCTCGCACGCCCGCCCCCTCCCACCCCCTCGACACCGACAAGCTCTACACCGCCCGCCTCCAGGCCGCCCGCGCCCGCCCCTACCTCGCCTCCGCGCTCTTCGCCCTGGACGTCGTCGAGTCGGCGAGCGTGCCGACGATGGCCGTGGACGCGTACTGGCGGTGTTACGTGTCGCCGGGGTTCGTGGCGCGGACGCCGGTGGAGGAGCTGGCCGGGGTGTGGGTGCACGAGGTGTCCCACCTGCTCAGGGACCATCACGGGCGCGGCGACCGGGTCGCGCGGGAGCGGGGGCTCGACGGCGTCGGGGACCGGTTGCGGATGAACATCGCGGCGGACATGGAGATCAACGACGACATCTACGGGGACGGGCTGGAGCGGCCGGCCGGGGCGGTCCTGCCGGAGCTGCTGAGGCTGCCGGAGGGGCGCCTCATGGAGGAGTACCTGCGTGACTTCCAACTGGGCCCCCACCTGGGCGACTTCGTCTGGCTGGACTGCGGCAGCGGCGCCGACGGGCGGGCGCGCGGCTGGGACCTCGGTCCCGGTGGCGCCGCCGGCCTCACGGAGCAGCAGCGGGACGCCGTACGGTTCCGGGTCGCCGAGGCGATCAAGGGGGCGCCGGGGAGCGCGCCGGACGGGTGGAAGCGGTGGGCCGAGAAGGCGTTCCACCCGCCGCAGCCGTGGCTGCGACTCCTCGGCGCGGCCCTGCGTTCGGCCGTCTCCGGCGCGGGCGCGGGCCAGGACTACAGCTACGGCCGTCCCGCGCGCCGTTCCGCCGCCCTCCCCGGCCTCGTCCTGCCCAGCCTCCGCCGGCGCCCGCCCCGGGTCGCCGTCGTCATCGACACGTCCGGGTCGGTCAGCGACGCGGAACTCGGCAGTGCGCTCCTGGAGGTCGCCGCGATCACCCGCGCGGTCGGTGGACGCCGTGACCTCGTCACCGTCGTCTCCTGCGACGCCGCCGCGCGCATCGCCGAGCCCGTCTGCCGCGCCGAGGACATCCCCCTCATCGGAGGCGGCGGCACCGACCTCCGCGCCGGCTTCACCACCGCCCTGCGCACCCGCCCCGACGTCCTCGTCGCCCTCACCGACGGCCAGACCCCCTGGCCACCCCAGCCCCCCTGCCGCACGATCATCGGCCTCTTCCCCCGCACGAACCGAAGCCACTGGCGCGAGACGGACCCGACGTACGTTCCGGAACGGCCGCCGGGGTGGGCGAAGGTGGTGGAGATCGGGTGAGGGGGTGCCGAGCGACGACGTCAGCCCGCGCGTTCCCGGCAGAGTTCACCGTGTGGGAACGGAGAACGCGATGAGCGCGATGTACCCGGAGTACGCGCAGTGGCTGCGCCAGGTGCGCCGCTTGCTGAAGCTCCCCAAGGCTGCCAAGTTGCTGTTCGACCAGGGGCGTCTGTATGTGTCGCCGGTGACGGTGACGGTGACGGTGACGGAGGCGCACAGCGCGGCGAACGATGCGATCCGGTCGCAGCTGGCGGAGCAGCTCGGAGGAGGGTCCGGGCTTCACGTGACCCGGGACAAGGGCGTGCTCCCGGAGCTGGACGGCTACACCCCCGAACCCGACGTGCTGGTGGTCGACGCGGGTGTGCTCGGGCCGGGAGACGCCTTCGTCGAGCAGAAGCACGTGCACTTCGTCGCCGAGAGCGTGTCCCGCTCGACCGTCGGGCAGGACTACGGACGGAAGCTGAACCAGTACGCCGCTCGCGGGATTCCGACGTATCTCATCGTGGACGTACTGGTCGGCGAGTGTGTCCTCTACCAGGCCCCGAAGGGCGACGAGTACACCTCGGCCGTGCCCTACCGCTTCGGTGAGCGGGTCGAGTTCACCCTCGCCGGGGTCGAGGTGTCGGTGCGGACCGACTTCAAGACGATCCGCTGACACACCCGGGGGCGTCACCCCTGCGCATTCCCCCGATACAACGCCACCGTCCCCACCGCCAACGGCACCCACATCACCCACACCGTCACGATGACGTCCGCCGTGGTCGTGCTGTCGGCGGAGATGACGGCGGACAGCAGACCCCAGACGGCGGCGAGGAAGCCGACGAGCCAGAGGGCGACGGTCTGGGTGCGGGAGCGGGTTCTCGGCACGGGGGTGTGCCGGGGCTGGGGGGTGGGGATGTGGGAAGGGTCGCGGGGCGGGAGGTGGACGACGAGGTGGGAGGGGACGGCGGCGTCGACGGCGGCGATGCGGTCGGGGGTGACGGCGCGGTAGAGGGTGGGTTCGATCGTGACCGAGAAGCCGTCGTGGCCCGTGAGGGAGCGGGAGCCGTCGGGGCGGGTGGTCATCGCCGCGCATGCCGCGTAGTGGACGGTGACCGGGCCGCCGGGGGTGGACAGGGAGACGCCGTCCGGGGCGATCGTCAGCGTGACGTCCGGTTCGGAGAGGTGGCGGTGCTGCGTGCCCCCCGTCGGCGTCGTCGTCGAGTACTGCGGCGCCGGCGTGAAGCCCGCCCAGTCGACGCCCCTGCCCGGGACTTGGATCAGTGCGTTGGCCCACGTCTCCTGGGCGACCTCGTGGACGTCCGCGAGGGTGACCGCGGCGAGTTCCGCCCGGCGCTCCTCCACCGAGCGGACGGGGTGCCCGAGCAGCAGGCTGAGGGCGTTGCCGGGCAGGAGGCCGGCGCCGGGGTCGTCGTACTGTTTCACCAACCGCCCCCTGGACGAGTCCAGCTCCTGCGCGGTGATCGTGCCCGCGCGCAGCCGGGCGAGGGTGTCGACGAACCCGCCGACCACCGCGTCCTGCTTCTTCGGGAGGGCGTCGGCGTACGCGGTGATCGTGGCGTACGACGCGTCGCGCGGCGAGTAGTCCGCGTCCGCCTGGTAGGAGTAGCCGCCCTCCTGGCGCAGATCGTGGAAGAGGGCCCGCCCGAAGAGGTCGGCGAAGACCATCGCGGCGGCGGAGCGGCGGACGACGGCGGAGAGGACGACGTTCCCGTCGTCGCCGCGGATGTACGCGGGCGTCACCGGCAGCGCGCTGGTCGCGGGCGGCGCCGGGATGCGCGTACCCGGCGGGAGGGTGAGGTCGAGACCGGCGGGGACGTGGTCGCCGGTGATCCAGAGCACCGCGTTGTCGCGGGTGAACCGGGTCTGGGCCCAGTAGCGGACGGCGTCCGGCGTGAGACTCCAGGTCCCCAGCTCGGTGTAGCTCGTCAGCCCGTACCCCTGCGCCCCGTACCGCCACAGCGGCAGCTGCGAGGAGCCGCCCCGGCCCGCCGCCTCCGTCCGCAGGATCTCCTTCTCCGTCTCCAGCCGCTCCAGCGGGAGTTCGCGCAGCGACGCGCACACGCTGTTGAGGTAGGTGACGACCTCCTGCTCGGTGCCGGTGACGTGGAAGAGGGTGTATGTGGTGGCGGTCGCGCCGTTGTAGTGCAGGTCGGAGAGGCCGAGCCGGTGCAGGGCGAGGTGCTCGACGAGGTGGGTGAGGCCGGCGGTGGCGAGCGTCTCGTCCGCGCGTCCCACGCGGAACATGAGCCCGGCGGTGATCTCGCTGCCCGGTCCGGGCGCGTAGAGGGTGGGGACGCCCTGGGTGACGGCGGTGTTCATCGGGCGGTCGCCTCTCGCGCGGACTTGCGGTACTTGTGGAACGCGGCCTTCGGATCGGACAGGTACGACCACGGGAACTCGCTGGCCCGGTCGCCGAGTTCGGCGAAGTGCGGGGCCGCGTCGGCGTGGTGGCCGCCGAGGGAGAAGGCGAGGGCGAAGGTGCTGTGCGCGGGGACGGCGGACAGGTCGGGGCGGTACGCCGGGTGCCGTACGGAGATGGCGGCGGCGTTGCGCAGGTCGTGGAGGACACCGGGGCTGCGCAGGTAGGGGGCGCCCTGGCCGTCCAGCGACAGCCAGTGCTCGATGTGCGCGTCGGCGACGAGGACGCCGGTCATCGCGCCGTCCGGTGCCTCGCGGGTCGCCTCGGCGGCGAAGCCGTGCGCCGCCTCCCAGCTGCCGCCCCACTTCGGGCAGAGCTGCTGGAGGAGGGCCGCCTGGGCGCCGTACACGTGCGGGTGGTGGGCGCGGAGGCGGTCGTAGCGGCGGCGGGCCTCGGTGTGGCCGAGCTCCAGGCCGCGGGCCAGGGTGATCCGTACGTACCACGCGGGGGCGTAGGCGGGCTGTTCGGCGCAGACCTGGATCAACAGCTGTTCCCCCCTGCGCAGCCAGGCGTGGAACTGCTCGAACTGCTCCCGTGAGACGTCCTTCGCGAAGGCGGCGCTGCGGATGCCCCAGCCGATGATCGCGTACCGCTTCGCGAGGATCGTCCTCGGGAGGGGGTCGGCGGGGAAGTCCCGCGCGGCCCGCTCCAGCAACTGCTCGGAGCCGTCGGTCTCCGCGACCGCGTTCATCCCGATGATCAGGTCGTCCACGGACCCGAGCCGCCCCAGGAGACCCCGCAGGGCCGCCCAGTCCCCCGCCCGCGCGGCGTCCCGCACCGGGATCAGCTCGGGCACGTTCTCGTACACGTCAAAACTCGGCCCCACGCCGCTCACTGTCAGTCCCCACCCTGGCTGGATTCGCACGCTTGTTTCAGGACGCCGCAGGTTAACAGGGGGATGGGGTGAGGGTTTACGGAGCGGGGGCTGACGTGAGGCACCCCCTAAAGTGCTCGGCATGAGCATCATCGGCGTCGGTATCGACGTGGCCGAGATCGAACGGTTCGCGGCATCCCTCGAACGAACCCCCGCCCTCGCCGCCCGCCTCTTCCTCGACAGCGAACTCCTCCTCCCCAACGGCGAACGCCGCGGCCCCGCCTCCCTCGCGGCCCGCTTCGCGGCGAAGGAGGCACTGGCCAAGGCCCTAGGCGCCCCCGGGGGGCTCCTCTGGACCGACGCGGAGATCTACGTCGAGGAGAGCGGGCAGCCCCGGCTGCGGGTACGGGGGAGTGTGGCCGCCCGCGCCGAGGTGCTGGGGGTGAGGCGGTGGCATGTGTCGCTGAGCCATGACGCGGGGGTGGCTTCGGCGGTGGTGATCGCGGAGGGGTAGAGGGGGTGCCGGGCTCGTCCCCGATTTTCCTGGAGACCAGGCAACTCGGGGACGAGCGGGGGCGCTTCAGGCGCGGGCAAGGGCGACTAGGCCCGCGAAGGCGGTCGGGGTGAGCATGAGGGTGGGGCCGGTGGGGTTCTTGCTGTCGCGGAGGGGGACGAGGGGGTGGGTGGCGGCGTAGGCGGGGGCCCACTCGACGCAGTTGCCGCCCTCGCCGTCGCTGTAGGTGGACTTGATCCAGGTGAGGCCGCGAAGGTCGAGGGTGTTGCTCATTGGGCGTGCTCCTTCATGATCGAGCGAATCAGGGCCAGAGAGCGTGACTCGGGTTCTGCCATCGCGCGAAGCCGGTTGTAGGTCTCCGACCACTTCTGCACGTCGGAGACGGAGTCGTTGATGAGCCCCCTACCGGCGGCTTCCGAGTACAGGACCGCCGACCCGTCTTCCTGGGTAAGCAGGATAAAGGGCTGACCGGCTGCGGGAGTTCCTGCTGAGAAGGGGAGCACCTGGAGCGTGACGTGGGGCTTCTCCGCCATTGCCAGGAGATGCTGCAACTGGTTGACCATGATGCTTCGGCTCCCCACCACCGTGCGCAGCACGGCCTCGTTGAGGATGACCCACAGCAACGGCGGGTTGGCTCGCTCCAGGGCCTCGCGGCGGAGCATCCGCAGCTCCACGCGCGCCCTGATCTGATCGTCGGTCTCGCGAGGCCACGCTGTTCGGTAGATCGCCTCGGCGTACTCCGGTGTCTGGAGCATCCCCATGATGAAACTGGGGCTGTACTCCTCGATGATGTCGGCGTTCTTCTCCATCTGTACGTACGGCACGAACCACCCGGGGTGCCCGCGCTCACTGATCCGCGCCAACAACCGCTCGAAGTACCCCGACGTGTTGAAGAACTTGTCGCACGCCTTCGCGAACAGCACGGACGCCATCGCCTTGCCGTTCTTCACCTTCGACACGTACGGCGCCCCATACCCCGTCGCCGCCGCCAACTCGTTCTGTGTCGCCCCCTTGTGGATGAGGGCCGCCTCGATCTCCCGGCCGAACCACGCGAGCCCGTCCACGGGCTCCGGCTCCTCGCTCACGTGTTCAACTTCCTTGGCCAAAGGACCCTAGCCATGGCAGCTTGTTACGCCGCCCTCATCGTCACCGAAGAAATGTGGGAAGCCGCCCTCGAATACCCCAACGGCTTTCCCGGCGACAATAACGCCCCCGACTGGATCGCCTGCGAACTCGACCAGCACCCCCACGGCGACCACTTCGCCACCCTCCGCGACCTCACCAAGGCCGACGACGGCGCCGTCTGGGCCGTCTGGCCCGCCCCGGAGCACGCCGAGATCCACCACCTCGTCCACTGCCCCTCCACCAGCCCGAAGAAGCAGGACGCCTGCTGGCTGCCGACGGGGCATCGGGGCGGGCACACCTGGGAGCGGTTCGAGTAGGGGCGGGGTTACACCGTCTACGTGGTTCCGGGTGACCCCACCGCGTGCCCTACACGCCCCCCACCCCCGAAAGCGTTACGTCTGATCGCATGATGAGCAGACGTACCCCCCTCGCCCTGACGCTGGCGGGCGCCGTGTTGTGGTCCGGAGGGATGGCCAGTGCGGCCCCCGCCCCGGAGGAGGAGCTGGTGCCCGGTGTGCGGCAGACCGCGCTGGTCGATACGCCGGATCAGGTGCTGGCGCCGAGGACGTACGGACCGAGCGCGGAGGAGGACGCCGTCGAGCCGAAGGACGCTCCGAGGGGCGCGTACGCGCTCGTCGAGTACGTGCCGCTGGGGGAGGCTGTCGCGAGGGTGGGGTGTACGAAGAAGGCCGGGCCTTATCAGCGGCAGGTCGAGCGGTGGCTGAAGGTGAAGGTGGACGGGAAGCAGTCGGCGAAGGACTGTCAGGCCATCAGGGCGTTCCAGAAGAAGCAGAAGATCAAGCCGGCGATCGGTTTCGCGGGGCCGGTGACGTGGAAGCGGATGCAGTTTCTGTCCGCCAAGAAGAATCCGAACGCCGCGAAGAAATGCCCCGTCAGGAAATACCGCGTCGCGTGCGTCGATCTCGCCCGGCAGCTCACCTGGGTGCAGAAAGGGAACAAGGTTGTGTTCGGCCCGGTGTCCATGAGGAGTGGGGGTAAAGCTCATCCGACCCGGACCGGGTGGTTCAAGGTTTATTGGCGGCACAAGAATCACGTCTCCACGCTCTACAACACGCCGATGCCGTATGCGCAGTTCTTCAGCGGCGGGCAGGCTTTTCACGCCGTGTACGGGAGTATCCACACGGTCGGCGGGTCGATGGGCTGCGTGAATCTGACCGTGCCCGACGCACGGAAGCTGTGGGGGGTCCTGAAGAAGGGCGACCGGGTGTACGTCTGGGGCAAGAGGCGGCTCTGAGAGACTGGGGGAGATGAGAGAGACGGAACGGGCGCGGGCCAGGGCGGTGATCGACCTGGCGGCGCTGCGGGCGAACGTGCGCGCGCTGCGGGCGAAGGCGCCGGGCGCGGCCTTCATGGCCGTGGTCAAGGCCGACGGGTACGGCCACGGCGCGCTCCCGTGCGCCCGCGCGGCGGTCGAGGCCGGTGCGACATGGGTCGGGACGGCGACGCCGGAGGAGGCGCTGGCGCTCGTCCGGGACGCCGGGCTGCCCGACGACGTCCGCGTCATGTGCTGGCTGTGGACGCCGGGCGGGCCCTGGCGGGAGGCCGTCGAGGCCGGGATCGACGTGTCCGTGAGCGCGCTGTGGGCGCTCGCCGAGGTCGTCGAGGCCGCCAGGGCCGTACGGAAGACCGCCCGCGTGCAGCTCAAGGCCGACACCGGGCTCGGGCGGGGCGGCAGCCAGCCCGCCGACTGGGCCGAACTGGTCGCGGCGGCGTACGACGCCGAGCGCGACGGCGTCGTACGCGTCACCGGTGTGTGGTCGCACCTCGCCTGTGCGGACGAACCCGGGCACCCTTCGACAGCCCTCCAGCTGGACCGGTTCCGCGAGATGACCGCGTACGCGCACGCACAGGGCCTGCGCCCCGAGGTGCGGCACATCGCCAACTCGCCCGCCACCCTCACCCTCCCCGAGGCCCACTACGACCTCGTCCGGCCGGGCATCGCGATGTACGGCCTGTCGCCGAGCCCGGAGCTGGGCGCGCCCGCCGATCTGGGCCTGCGCCCGGTGATGACGCTGACCACGCCGGTCGCCCTCGTCAAGCACGTACCCGGCGGGCACGGCGTCAGCTACGGACACCACTACGTCACCCCCGGCGAGACGACCCTCGCGCTGGTCCCCCTCGGCTACGGCGACGGCGTACCCCGGCACGCGTCCGGCGCCGGGCCGGTGCTGGTCGGCGGGAAGTGGCGGACGGCCGCCGGGCGGATCGCGATGGACCAGTTCGTCGTCGATCTGGGCGGCGACGACGTCGAGGCCGGCGCGGAGGCGGTCCTGTTCGGGCCGGGTGACCGCGGGGAACCCACCGCCGAGGACTGGGCGCAGGCCGCGGGGACCATCGGGTACGAGATCGTCACCCGCATCTCCGCGCGTGTTCCCCGCGTCTATGTCGGTGGGTAGTCACTCGGTGGAGAGGAGCGGTACGTGAGCGAGAGCGGTGTGGAGGCGATCGTCTCCGCCACGGGGGACGCCGCGGGCAACTGGCGCCGGGCGACCGGCATCGCGGGCGCCGCGATAGGGGTGATCGCGGCGGGCGCGGCGGCCGGTGTCGCCCTGGAGCGGATGACCGTCGGGCGCGGCATGCGCAAGAAGGCCCGCCTCGCCCTGGACTCGGCGGGCCCGTACGGCGCCCTGCGCGGCACCCCCGGCAGGGCGTACGCCGACGACGGCACCGAGCTGTACTACGAGGTGGACGACGTCGAGCCCGAGGGCGGCTCCGCTCCCCGGCGCAGGCGGCTGTTCGGCCGCAAGGCGCCGGCTCCCGTCACGGTCGTCTTCAGCCACGGCTACTGCCTCACCCAGGACTCCTGGCACTTCCAGCGGGCGGCGCTGCGGGGCGTCGTCCGCACGGTCCACTGGGACCAGCGCAGCCACGGCCGCTCGGGGCACGGCGTCGCGCAGCTCCAGGACGGCGTGCCGGTCAGCATCGACCAGCTCGGGCGGGACCTGAAGGCCGTCGTCGACGCGGCCGTCCCCGAGGGACCCGTAGTACTCGTGGGGCACTCCATGGGCGGGATGACGGTGATGGCGCTCGCCGCGCAGTTCCCGGAGTTCGTGCGCGAGCGGGTCGTCGCGACGGCCTTCGTCGGGACGTCCTCCGGGCGGCTCGGGGAGGTCAACTACGGGCTGCCGGCCGCCGGGGTCAACGCGGTGCGGCGGGTGCTGCCGGGGGTGCTCAAGGTGCTCGGGCAGCAGGCCACGCTCGTCGAGAAGGGCCGCCGGGCCACGGCCGAGCTGTTCGCCGGGATCATCAAGCGGTACTCGTTCTCCTCGCGGGACGTCGACCCGGCGGTCGCCCGGTTCGCCGAGCGGATGATCGAGGGGACGACCATCGACGTCGTCGCCGAGTTCTACCCGGCGTTCACGGAACACGACAAGACCGAGGCGCTCGCCTTCTTCCGGGACATGCCGGTGCTGGTGCTCGCCGGGGTCGGGGATCTGGTGACGCCGAGCGAGCACAGCGAGGCCATCGCGGACCTGCTGCCGGACGCGGAACTGGTGCTCGTCCCCGACGCCGGGCATCTCGTGATGCTGGAGCACCCCGAGGCGGTGACCGACCGGCTCGCCGACCTGCTGACGCGCGTGGGGGCGTTCCCGGCGGGCGCTACCGTTGGCGGCTATGGAAGCAGCAGCACCGCACAGCCTGGCTGAGCTGACCGTCACGTCCCCCGAGCAGATGCGCGAGCTGGGCCTGCGGCTCGCCTCGCTCCTGTGCGCCGGGGACCTCGTCATGCTCAACGGTGAACTCGGCGCCGGGAAGACGACGCTCACGCGCGGTCTCGGGGAGGGGCTCGGCGTCCGGGGTGCCGTGACCTCGCCGACGTTCGTCATCGCCCGCGTCCACCCGTCCCTCGTGGCCGGGCCGCCGCTCGTCCACGTCGACGCGTACCGCCTGGGCGGCGGGCTCGACGAGATGGAGGACCTCGACCTCGACGTCTCCCTGCCGGAGTCCGTCGTCGTCGTCGAGTGGGGGGAGGGGAAGGTGGAGGAGCTGGCCGACGACCGGCTGTGGATCGGCATCGAGCGGGCCGTCGGCGACACGACCGACGAGGTCCGGCACGTGTCGCTGCGCGGGCTGGGGGCGCGGTGGGCCGGGGTCGATCTGGGGGGTGTGCTGCGCGTGTGAACGTTCCGACGCGATGTCGGCAAAATGTTGCGCCTGCGGGATCGGGCGTGGTCATATGGTATCCAGCCCGTGGTTAGGTCTACCTAACCAGCCCGCTGGAGGCGCCCATGTCCCCCCTGTCCCCTCGCCCCGTACCCGCCGTATTGATGAGAGAGCTGCTCGCGGCGTGCGCGGCGGCGGAGGCGGTGTCGTTGCCGCCGAGGGGGCCGGAGCGGGAAGAAGACGAGGGCGGGATGGTGGAGGAGGCGGCGTAGCCGCCTTTCTAGGGGCGCGGGGCTGTATCTGATTTGCGGCTACCGCCGCGTGGGCGCGACCAGCCACAACGGCGCCGCAGATGTCATACGGCCCATTGATTAGCGAATCACCATTACTTTGCGACCTACTGTCGCGAAATCCCACATCGCGTCCCCATCAGCCCGCGTCTCCCTGATCCCCCCGGTCCGCACCATCGTGTCGGCCTCAGGCAGAGCCCCGCTCACGGCCGCGCTGAACCCGATCGCCATCCCCTCCGCCGTCTCCGCGAACCGCACCACGTGCTCGATACGCGTCCCGTCCGTCGCCGTCACGGCCCCCGCCCGGGAGGACACGACGTACGGCCCCGGCTTCGGATCGAGCCCCCCGGGATACACCCGGAACGTCCGCGCGACCTTGCCCTTCTCGTCGACCAGCCAGACCCGGTCGTCGTCGACGGAGTACACGACCCGCTGCCCGACCCCGGAGTTCCCCGGCAGCGCGTCGGGATGCCGCACATCGCGCGGCGCCTTGGACGCGGCGGCCGGCACCGGCCTGCTGAGATCCCCCGGCGAGTTCGCCGACGCCTGCCACGCCAGCACCCCCACGGTCGTGAGCGCCGCCGCCGTGAGCCCGGCCACGAACCCCGCGCTACTGCTTGCCACCTGCGACCACCTCTGTACGTAAACGTCCGTTTTCGCACTGGACGCTAGCAGCAGGGGCCGTACCCCACCCCCGCGCGCCGTAGGCTGTTCGCGTGCTCTTGCTCGCTCTGGATACCGCCACCCCCGCCGTCACGGTCGCCCTGCACGACGGTGACCGAGTCGTCGCCGCGTCGAGTCAGGTGGACGCCCGCCGGCACGGCGAACTGCTGCTGCCGACCGTGGACCGTGTGCTCGCCGAGGCGGGGGTGAGACTGGACGCCGTGACGGGGATCGTCGTAGGGACCGGGCCGGGGCCGTACACGGGCCTCAGGGTCGGGCTGATGACGGCGGACACGTTCGGGCTCGCGCTGGGCGTGCCCGTGCACGGCGTCTGCACGCTGGACGGCCTCGCGTACGCGGCGGAGGCGGAGGGGCCGTTCCTGGTCGCCACCGACGCGCGGCGCAAGGAGGTGTACTGGGCGCGGTACGACGACACGCGGACGAGGGTGAGCGGACCGGCGGTCGACAAGCCCGCCGACCTCGCCGAGACCGTCCGGGACGTCCCGGCGTTCGGCGCGGGCGCGCTGCTGTACCCGGACCACTTCCGCGTCGTCCCCGGACCGGAACACGTCTCCGCCGCCGACCTCGCCGCACTGGCCGCCGAACGGCTTGCGGCGGGCGCCGAGCTGGACGAGCCGCGCCCGCTGTACCTGCGGCGGCCGGACGCCCAGGTGCCGAAGAACTACAAGGTGGTCACGCCGAAGTGACTGAACCTGTGAAGACGGCGCTGCCCGCGATGCGGGAGATGCGCTGGTGGGACATCGATCCCGTACTGGAGCTGGAGCGGGGGCTGTTCCCCGAGGACGCGTGGTCGCGCGGCATGTTCTGGTCCGAACTGGCGCACGCGCGCGGGCCGGAGGCCAACCGGCGTTACCTGGTGGCGAGTCACGCGGACGGCCGGATCGTCGGCTACGCCGGACTCGCCTCGGCCGGTGACCTCGCCGACGTCCAGACCATCGCCGTCGCCCGCGACCACTGGGGCACCGGCCTCGGCGGCCGGCTCCTCACCGAACTCCTGCGCGCGGCCACGGAGTTCGAGTGCCCCGAGGTCATGCTGGAGTGCCGCATCGACAACATCCGCGCCCAGAAGCTGTACGAGCGCTACGGCTTCGAGCCGATCGGCTTCCGGCGCGGCTACTACCAGCCGGGGAACGTCGACGCGCTGGTGATGCGCCGCACCGACCCCGAGACATCCGCGACTCCCGTACGAGGAACCGAGAACGATGGCTGACGAACCCCTGGTCCTGGGGATCGAGACCTCCTGCGACGAGACCGGTGTCGGGATCGTCCGGGGTACCACCCTGCTCGCGGACGCGGTCG
This sequence comes from Streptomyces sp. NPDC004539, assembly GCF_040610055.1. Taxonomy (NCBI): domain Bacteria; kingdom Bacillati; phylum Actinomycetota; class Actinomycetes; order Kitasatosporales; family Streptomycetaceae; genus Streptomyces; species Streptomyces sp. NPDC004539. The sequence goes on from NZ_JBEXLS010000008.1 coordinate 216,202, forward strand.
CCTCGTCCGTCGACGAACACGCCCGCTTCGGCGGCGTCGTCCCCGAAGTCGCCTCACGCGCCCACCTGGAGGCGATGGTCCCGACGATCCAGCGCGCCCTGAAGGACGCGGGGGTCACCGCGAAGGACCTGGACGGCATCGCCGTCACGGCCGGTCCGGGCCTCGCGGGCGCGCTGCTGGTCGGCGTCTCGGCCGCCAAGGCGTACGCGTACGCGCTCGGCAAGCCGCTGTACGGCGTCAACCACCTCGCCTCGCACATCTGCGTCGACCAGCTCGAACACGGCCCGCTGCCCGAGCCGACGATGGCGCTCCTCGTCTCCGGCGGGCACTCCTCGCTGCTGCTCTCCAGCGACATCACCTCCGACGTCCGGCCGATGGGCGCGACGATCGACGACGCGGCGGGCGAGGCGTTCGACAAGATCGCGCGCGTGCTGAACCTCGGCTTCCCGGGGGGGCCGGTCATCGACCGGTACGCCCGAGAGGGCGACCCCAACGCCATCGCTTTCCCACGGGGGTTGACCGGTTCGCGGGACCCCGCGTACGACTTCTCCTTCTCCGGGCTGAAGACGGCCGTGGCCCGCTGGATCGAGGCGCGGCGGGCGGCGGGGGAGGAGGTGCCGGTGCGGGACGTGTCGGCGTCCTTCCAGGAGGCGGTCGTCGACGTGCTCACGCGCAAGGCGGTGCGGGCATGCAAGGACCAGGGCGTCGACCACCTGATGATCGGCGGCGGGGTCGCCGCCAACTCCCGGCTGCGGGCGCTCGCCCAGGAGCGGTGCGAGGCGGCGGGCATCCGACTCCGGGTGCCCCGGCCGAAGTTGTGCACGGACAACGGGGCGATGGTGGCCGCGCTGGGCGCGGAGATGGTCGCACGCAACCGGACGCCCTCGGACTGGGATCTGTCGGCGGACTCGTCGTTGCCGGTGACCGATCCGCATGTGCCGGGGCACAGCCATGACCACGTTCACGAGGTCAGCAAGGACAACCTGTACACATGACAGTCGCGTTGATGTGGGAGGCCAAGGCGGCGGCGGGCCGGGGCGAGGAACTCCTCGCCTGGGCCCGCCGCCAGCCCCTCGCGACGCCTCCCCTCCGTCGGGAGACGTTGCGAGGCCCCGAGGGCCGGGTGCTGGTCATCACGTGGTGGGACGCGGAGTACGACGCACCGCTGCCCGAACTCCCGGAACCCGAGGGTGATTTGATCGCCCGTGCAGTGCACCGGTGGCGCTTCGAGAGCGTCGGCTAGTCGACCTCGGTCTCGCAGCGCAGCCGCCGGTCCACCCCCAACTCCCTCACCTCCCCGGTGAGTTCGAGCTGAGCCGTGTACCGGATGTCCGTGCTGGACGCCCCCAGCCTCAGCTCCAGCGCGCCCGGTTCGACGATCCTGCGCCCGCCGCGATCCGTGAACGCCGACAGGTCGGCGTGGAAGGCGAACGTCACGCGCCTGGCCTCTCCCGGCTCCAACTCCAGCCGCCGGTACCCGATCAGCCGGACGTCCGGCCGCGTCACCGAGGCCACCGGATCGTGCAGATACAGCTGGACGACCTCCGCCCCGGCCCGGTCCCCGGTGTTGCGGACGGTCACCGACACGTCGTGGGAACCGTCGGTGGAGATCGACACGGGCGCCTCCCCTGCGTCGCTCTCCCACCCGAACTCCGTGTACGAGCGCCCATGTCCGAACGGGTACAAGGGAGTCGGGTCGAGGTTGCTCACCTCGCCCTTGAGGCCCAGCGGCGGCTGGAGGTAGGTCCAGGGCTGGCCGCCGGTCACGCGCGGCACGCTCACCGGGAGCCGCCCGGACGGGTTGACGCGGCCCGACAGGACCCCCGCGACCGCCGGACCGCCCTCCTCGCCGGGGAAGAACGCCTCGACGACCGCCCCGAGCCGCCCGTGCCAGCGGCCCAGCGCGTAGGGGCGACCGGCGAGCATGACGAGCACGACGGGCACCCCGGTCGCCACCAGCGCGTCCAGCAACTCGGCCTGGACACCGGGGAGTCGGAGGTCCTCGGCGTCGCAGCCCTCGCCGGAGGTGCCCCGGCCGAAGAGCCCGGCCCGGTCGCCGAGGACGGCGACACAGACGTCCGCCTCGGACGCGCGCGCCACGGCCTCGTCGAAGCCGCCCGTGTCGGGGGTGTCGACCCCGCAGCCCTCCGCGAACGTCACCTTGGCGTCCGGGAGTTCGGCGCGCAGCGCCTGGAGGACGGTCGGGATCTCGATGCCGTCGGCCACGCCCGGGTGGTGCGGGAGGACGTGGGAGGGGAAGGAGTAGCAGCCGAGCATGGCCAGCGTCTCCGCCGCGCGCGGGCCGACGACCGCGATCCGGGTGTCGGGGGCGAGCGGCAGGATGCCGTCCGGGTTGTCGAGCAACACGACCGACTCTTCGGCGAGTTGACGGGCCACCGCCCGGTTCTGCGCCGAGTCCAGCTCGACCGGTTCGGCGTGCGTCGGAGTCCAGTCCTCGTCCAGGAGGCCCAGTCCGCACTTCTGGAGGAGGACCCGACGGACAGCGTTGTCGACCAACTCCTCGGGGACAGCGCCTTCCTGAACGGCCGTCAGGAGCGGTTTGCCGTAGCACTTCAGCGTCGGCAGCTCGATGTCGATGCCGGCGGCCAGCGCGGCGTGGGCTGCCTCGGCGGGGGTGCCGGCGACCCGGTGCAGGGTCTCCAGGAAGCCGACCGCGAAGTAGTCGGAGACGACCGTGCCGGTGAACCCCCAGGTCTCGCGCAGGAGTTGGGTGAGCAGCTCGGGGTCGGCGGAGGCCGGGACGCCGTCGCGCTCGGTGTAGGAGGGCATGACCGAGCGGGCGCCGCCCTCGCGGATCGCCATCTCGAAGGGCGGCAGGGTGACGTCCGCGAACTCGCGGGTGCCCGCGCGCACGGGGGCCAGGTTGCGGGCGCCCGCCGAGGAGGCGTACCCGGCGAAGTGCTTGAGGGTGGCGATCACCCCTGCCGACTCCAGTCCGCGCACATAGGCGGTGCCGACCGTGGCGACCAGGTAGGGGTCCTCGCCGATCGTCTCCTCGACGCGCCCCCAGCGAGCGTCGCGGACGACGTCCAGGACGGGGGCGAGGCCCTGGTGGACGCCGACCGAGCGCAGGTCGTGGCCGATGCGGGCGGCCATCCGCTCGACGAGGTCCGGGTCGAAGGAGGCGCCCCAGGAGAGCGGGACGGGATAGGCGGTGGCCCGCCAGGCGGTGAACCCGGCGAGGCACTCCTCGTGGGCGAGCGCGGGGATGCCGAAGCGGTTGGCGGCGACCAGCCGGCGCTGGGCCTCGGCGAGGGCGCGGGCGCCGGCCGTCGGGTCGACGGGGGCGGTGCCGAAGGGGCGCGTGAGCTGGCCGAGGCCGTGCGAGACCAGCTCGTCCCAGTCGTAGTCGGCGGTCATGTCGGACTGGTGCGGGGCGACCCCGCCGTCCTCCGTGTCGGCGCCCACCCAGACGCCGTACAGCTGGGCGGTCTTCTCCTGGAGGGTCATCCGGGAGAGCAGGTCGTCGACTCGGGCGGCGGCGGGCAGGGAGGGGTCGCGCCAAGGGGCGGGGCCCGGCTTCCGTTCGGAGGCGGTGGTCATGAAACTCCTGTCAGAGGTCGGTGAGCCACCAGAGCGGTACGAATGTTTCGAGCTGTATTCCGAATGTTCCGGGAACCTATGGCGCCTCACGGGGTTCGTCAAGAGGGCATGCGGCGATACGATCGCCGCCATGACACCCTCGGACCCCGCTGAAACGCGGCCACAGACCGCGACGCTCGCGGAGATCGCCCGCGAGGCCGGCGTCTCCGCGCCGACTGTTTCGAAGGTCCTCAACGGCCGGGCCGACGTCGCGCCCGGCACCCGGACCCGCGTCGAGGAGCTGCTGCGCGCCCACGGCTACCGGCGCAGGCGGGCCGAGGCGACCCGCTCCCCCCTCATCGACCTGGTCTTCCACGAGCTGGAGAGCGCCTGGGCGCTTGAGGTCATCCGGGGTGTGGAGAACGTCGCGCGCGACGCGGGCCTCAGCGTCGTCCTCAGCGAGAGCGCGGGCCGCCTCACCCCCGGCCGGACCTGGGCCGACCAGGTCGCCGCGCGCCGTCCGCACGGCGTGATCCTCGTCCTGTCCGGCCTCGACGAGTCCCAGCGCGCGCTGCTGACCAGCCGTTCCGTGCCGTTCGTCGTCATGGACCCGGCGGGCGACCCGGGCGCGGACGTCCCCTCGATCGGCGCCACCAACTGGCAGGGCGGCCTCGCCGCCACCCGCCACCTGGTCGAACTCGGCCACCGCAGGATCGGCGCGATCACCGGCCCGCCCCAGATGATGTGCAGCCGCGCGCGGATCGACGGCTACCGGGCCGCCCTGGAGACCGCCGGGCTGCCCGTCGAGTCCGACCTCATCCGTACGGGCGACTTCCACCACGACACCGGCTACCGCGTCGGCCGCGAACTGCTCGCCCGCCCCGACCGGCCCACCGCCGTCTTCGCCGGCAACGACCTCCAGGCGCTCGGCCTCTACGAGGCGGCCCGCGAACTGGGGCTGCGCATCCCCGAGGACCTGAGCGTCGTCGGCTTCGACGATCTGCCGGTCGCCCGCTGGGTGGGGCCGCCGCTGACGACCGTCCGGCAGCCGCTCACCGAGATGGCCGAGGCCGCCGCCCGGCTCGTGCTGGAGCTCGGGCGGTCCGACACGGGGCCGGCGGAGGGGCCGGCGGCGACCCGGGTGGAGCTGGCGACGAGTCTGGTGGTGCGCTCCAGCACGGGGGTGCCGCCGCTGGCCGGAAGCTGATGTATTGACGGGTATGGCGGGTGCCCTCACACTCCTCCGAAGTCAATCGGTTGCACAACCGAAACTTTCGGAGGCACCCGCAATGAGATCCTCCCCCCGATCACGACTGTCCGCCCTGCTCGCCGGAGCGGTCACCGTCGGCGCCCTGCTCACCGCCACGGCCACCCCCGCCCAGGCCGCCGACACCCCGCTGCGCGACCTCGGCACGGCCAAGGGCAAGGTCATCGGTACGGCGGTGACCGGCTCCAAACTCACCGGCACCTACGGCGACCTGGCCGGCGCGCAGTTCTCCTCCCTGACCCCCGGCAACGCCATGAAGTGGGGCTCGGTCGAGCCGACCCAGGGCACCTTCAACTGGGCCGAGGCCGACCAGATCGTCAACTTCGCCGAGGCGCACGGCCAGCAGGTGCGCGGCCACACCCTCGTCTGGCACAGCCAGAACCCGAGCTGGCTCACCAACGGCACCTGGACGCCCGCCCAGTTGACCACGCTCCTCCAGAACCACATCAACACCGAGGTCGGCCGCTACAAGGGCCGGATCGCCGCCTGGGACGTCGTCAACGAACCCTTCAACGAGGACGGCACCTACCGCTCGACCCTCTGGTACAACGGCCTCGGCGTCGACTACATCGCGAACGCGCTGACCTGGGCGCGGGCCGCCGACCCGAACGCCAAGCTGTACATCAACGACTACAACGTCGAGGGCGTCAACGCGAAGTCCAACGCCCTCTACAACCTGGTCAGTTCACTGAAGCAGCGCGGCGTGCCGATCGACGGGGTCGGCCTCCAGGCGCATCTGATCCTCGGTCAGGTCCCGGCCACGTTCCAGCAGAACATCCAGCGCTTCGCCGACCTCGGGCTCGACGTCGCGATCACCGAGCTGGACATCCGGATGAACTTGCCTTCCGACGCCACCAAGTTGGCCCAGCAGAAGGCCGACTACAAGGCGGTGACGGCCGCCTGCGTCGCCGTCGCGCGGTGCGTGAACCTCACGGTGTGGGGGTTCACCGACTCCGACTCGTGGGTCGAGTCGACGTTCCCCGGACAGGGGGCGGCCACCCCGTACGACGCCAACTACCAGCCCAAGCCCGCCTATTACGGGATCTCCGAGGCGCTCGGGGGCGGGACGACGACTCCGCCGACGGGGGCCTGCAAGGCGACGTACAGCGTCACCAGCCAGTGGAACACCGGGTTCACCGGGAACGTGGTGATCTCCTGCTCGGGGGCGGCCCTGTCGTCGTGGCGGGCGACCTGGACGTTCGGGGCGGGGCAGACGGTGACGCAGGCGTGGAACGCGACGTGCACGCAGTCGGGGGCGGCGGTGTCGTGCGCCAACGCGACGTACAACGGGACCGTGCCGGACGGGGGTTCGGTGTCGTTCGGGTTCAACGGGGCGTGGAGCGGGAGCAATCCGCTACCGACAGTGACGGTGTCGTGAGATTTTCTGAAGAAAACAGCCCCGAAGCCCCTCTCCTAACGGCGTCTTCACATTCCGGACTTATGTTCGTGGTGTGACGCGAAACGAGGAGCAGAACGAGGAACAAGGCGACGCGGGCAGACGGGTGGGCCGGCGGTCGAGGGTCCTGAAGATCGTCGGCCTCACCCTGGCGGGGGTCCTGGTGCTGGGCGTGGCGGCCGGCGGCTGGGCGTACTGGCATCTCGACTCCAACATCAAGAGCGTCGACATCGACCAGGCGCTCGGCGACGACCGGCCCGCGCGGGCGATGGTCACCCCGTCGCCGTCCGCCTCTCCCCTGCCCACCGGCTCCCTCAACATCCTCGTCCTCGGCTCGGACTCGCGAACGGGCAAGGAGAACAAGGCACTCGGCGGCGGCCCCGAGGGCGGCGCGCGCTCCGACACGGCGATGGTCGTCCACCTCGACGCGGGCCGCACCGCCGCGACGGTCGTCAGCATCCCCCGCGACACGCTGGTCACCCGCCCGTCCTGTCCCCTCGACTCCGGCGGCACCAGCAAGGTCGCCCACAACGTCATGTTCAACACCGCGTACGAGATCGGCGGGCCCGTCTGCGCCGTCAAGACCGTCGAGCAGCTGACCGACGTCCGCATGGACCACTACATCGAGGTCGACTTCGCCGGGTTCGCCAAGCTCGTCGACGCGCTCGGGGGTGTCACCGTCACGACCGCCGAGGACATCCACGACACCGACAGCCACCTCGAACTCGCGGCCGGCACCCACCACTTGGACGGCAAGACCGCCCTCGCGTTCGCCCGCACCCGGCACGGCATAGGCGACGGCAGCGACCTGGGGCGGATAGGTCTCCAGCAGACGCTGGTGAAGGCGCTGCTCGCCCAGATCTCCGAGCTGAACCTGCTGAGCAGCCCGACGAAGCTGTACGAGGTCGCCGACGCGGTCACCGGCAGCCTGACCACCGACACCGGGCTGAGTTCGCTGTCCGACCTGATCGAGCTGGGGCAGAGCGTGCGGGGGCTGTCGGTGTCCGGGCTGACGACCGTGATGATGCCGGTGGTCCTCGCCCCGTCGGACCCGAACCGGGTGATCGCGAAGGAGCCGGCGGCGGGGGAGCTGTGGGAGTCGCTGAAATAATTCTGGGATTTTCCGGCGAGCCTGTCGATGTGGGGGAGCCTCGTTCGACGTACGTGTGAGAGGCGGGGAACAGCCCCGCTCACCGGACCTCCCGGGGTCCCGTACACGAGGAGTCACCATGCCGCGTTACCTGTCGCTCGTGAAGATCGACGAAGCGTCCGCGCCCGCCGAGGGGCCCAGCGAGGAGCTGATGCAGCGGATGGGGGAGCTGATCGAGGAGGTCACCAAGGCGGGGGTCATGCTCGACACGGCCGGACTGCTGCCGAGCGCGCAGGGGACGCGCGTGCGCTGGGAGGGCGGGAAGATCTCCGTCACGGACGGGCCGTTCACTGAGGCCAAGGAGGTCGTCGGGGGGTACGCGATCATGCAGTGCAAGGACCGCGCGGAGGCGCTGCACTGGGCGGAGCGGTTCCTGCGGGTGCACGAGGAGATCTGGACGGTGACGTGCGAGGTGCGGGAGATCGCGGAGGGCTGAGGCTCGCCGGCGCCGTACCCGTAGTACCCGTAGTACCCGTTCGTCCGGCGGATGTCGGTGCCGGGGTGTTCGATGGTGAGCTGTGGAACGACAGCTCACCAACGCCTCCCTCACGGCCGCCTCCCGCACCGCCGTCGAGACCGTTTTCCGGATCGAGTCGCCGAGGGTCGTCGCGACCGTCACCCGGCTGGTGCGGGACGTCGGGATCGCGGAGGAACTGGCGCAGGACGCGCTGGTCGCGGCGCTGGAACAGTGGCCGCGTGACGGGGTCCCCGACAACCCAGGCGCCTGGCTGACCGCGACAGCCAGGCGCCGGGCGGTGGACCTGATCCGCCGCCGCGAGGTGTACGCCCGCAAGCTCGCGGAGATCGGCCGGGACCTGACGGAGACGGCGCCGCCGCCCCCGGACGAGCCCGACGACTTCGACGACGACGTCCTGCGGCTCGTCTTCATGACCTGCCACCCCGTCCTCACCCCCGACGCCCGCACCGCCCTCACCCTGCGCCTCCTCGGCGGCCTCACGACGGCCGAGATCGCGCGGGCCTACCTCGCCCCCGAACCGACCGTCGCCCAGCGCGTCGTCCGCGCGAAACGCGCCCTCGCGGCGGCGAACGTCCCCTTCGAAGTCCCCTACGGCCCCGACCGCGCGGTCCGCCTCGCCTCCGTCCTCGACGTCATCTACCTGATCTTCAACGAGGGTTACGCCGCGACCGCCGGCGACGACTGGCTGCGCCCCGCCCTCTGCGAGGACGCCCTCCGCCTGGCCCGGCAACTCGCGGCCCTCATGCCGAAGGAGCCCGAAGTCCACGCCCTGGCCGCCCTGTTGGAGTTCCAGGCGGCCCGCACCCCGGCCCGCACCACCCCCGACGGCACCCCCGTCCTCCTCTGCGACCAGAACCGCCGCCGCTGGAACCGCGCCCTCATCGCCCGAGGCATCCACGCCCTCTCCCGCGCGAACTCGGCGACGACCGGACCACCCGGCCGCTACACCCTCCAGGCGACGATCGCGGCCTGCCACACCCACGCGTACACCTACGACGAGACGGACTGGCCCACGATCGTGCTCCTCTACGACGCCCTCGCCGCCCGATTCCCCTCCCCTGTCGTCGAGTTGAACCGCGCGGTCGCCGTCTCGATGACGGACGGCCCCACCGCCGCCCTGTCCTTGGTCGACACCCTCGCCGCCGAACCCGCCCTGCGGGACTACCACTTGCTCCCCAGCGTCCGAGGCGACCTCCTCCACCGCCTGGGCCGCACGGCGGAGGCCCGCGCCGAGTTCGCCCGCGCCGCCGAGCTGGCGGCCAACACCCGGGAGCGCGAACTCCTCCTGCGGCGGGCCGAAACCCCGTAACCCGCCCTCCGCGCAAGGGGTTTCAACGGCCGCCCCCGCTGTCACAATCGTCCGAATGAGGGGGAATCTCGCGCTCGACAGCGCGTCCGTCGTCACCGCCCTGGGCGGAATCCTCGTGGCCCTGATCGCGGCCGGCGTCGCGTTGTGGCAGGTGCAGCGCGCACAACGGCTGGAACGGGAGCGGGTCCGCTGGGAGGCGGACGCCCAGATGCGGCTGAAGGAGCGGGAGTGGGCGCATGAGCGGCAGTTGACGGAGAGGGAGCGGCGCAGGGCGGAGCGGGAGGCCGAGCAGGAGCGGGAGCGCGCGGCCCAACAGGTCGCCGCCCGCCGCTCCACCCTGGAGTCCGGCGCCGCGGCCTACTGCGGGCGGCTGGTGCAGGAACTGTCCACGCTGAAGATCCTCGACATGTCCCGCCCGCTGCGGCTGGAGCGGCTGTACGTGCAGGTGGGGGTGCAGGAGCAGCAGCCGTTGCGCTTTCTGTCGGCGGACGAGCTGGAGCGTCAGGCCCGCCGCCCGGACGTGGAGCGCCGCTCCTGGCGCTCGGAGGCGGAACGCGCCGAGGCCAGAGCCGCCGCCGACACCCAGGCCGCCGTCCACACGTACGCGCCCGTCGACGCCCTCCAGCGGTACCGGCGGATCGTGGTCGTGGGCGATCCCGGTGCCGGGAAGACGACGATGATGCGTCATCTGGCACTGCGGATGGCGACCCGCTCCGAACACGAGTCGCTGCCCGAACTCCCGGCCTACGTCGAACTGTTCAGGTTCGTCGAGAGCGGCCACGAGTCCCTGCTCGACCACCTCGCGGAGCACTGGGCCGACCAGTACGGCTTCGAGGACGCCCGCGACTACATCGTCCAGAAGCTCACCGACGGCACGGCGGCCCTGCTGCTCGACGGCCTGGACGAGGTGCTCGGCGGGGAGAGCGCGCAGGAGGCGGAGAACGCCTACCGCAGGGTCACCGCCGAACTCACCCGGCTGGCGACGCGGTTCCCGCGCGCGCTGATCGCCACGACCTGCCGCCGCCAGGGCTGGCGCGGCGGACTCCCGCAGTTCCAGGTCCTGGAGGCGCTGGACTTCGAGTGGCCGCAGATCGAGGCGTTCGTGGCGAACTGGTTCGGCGCGACCGACCGCCGCCGCGTCGGTCTGGTCCGCGCCCTCTCCGCGAACGGCCGGCTCCAGACCCTCGCCGCGAACCCCCTGTTGCTCAGCCTCATCGCCATCGTCTACGAACGCGACCTCGAACTCCCCGAACGCCGGGCCGCGTTGTACCAGCGCTGTGTGGAGGTCCTGCTGCGCGAGTGGGACGCGCACCGCAAGATCTCCCGGTACAGCCGGTTCACCACCGACCGCAAACAGGACCTGCTGAAGGAGATCGCCCGCCACTACCACCAGCGCGGTCTGCGCTACTTCCCCGAGGACGACCTGCTCGGCCAGATCGCCCGCTTCCTGCCGACCATCGACCTCGCCCCCGAGGACAGCCGCGCCATCCTCGACGAGATCGCCGCCCAGTACGGCCTGCTCAAACCACAGGCCCACGGCTGGTACGGCTTCCTGCACCTCACCCTCCAGGAGCACTTCACCGCCGCCGCCCTGCTGGAGCGCGGCGCGGACGGGATTCGGCAGGCGGTTCAGGCGCGTTACGACCCGTGGTGGGAGGAGGTGATCCTGCTGCTCGCGGGCTCCCTGCCGGACGCCTCGCTGCTGCTGTCGGGGCTGCTGCAACTGTCGCCCGACCGGCCGCGCACCGACGACGCCGGACTGCTCGTCCTGCCCGACGACGACCTGTTCAACACCGACCTGTTGCTGGCGGCGCGCTGTCTGACGGGCAGCCCGAGGGTGGCCGACGTGGCGCTGCGGCGCGAGATCGTGGCCACCGTCTGGCAGTTGCTGGGCGGCTCCGGATACCTGGACGAGAGGCGCAAGGCCGCCGACGCGCTGGTCGGGGTGGCCCGCTCGGACGAACAGCTCGACGAGGTCATCACGTACATCTGCGACGACCAGCGCGGGAGCGAGGCCCGGCTGGCGCTGATCCAGGCGCTGGAGGCGCACGGCGGACGGCGGGTGGGGGAGCGGCTGCTGGGGGCGTTCTCGCTGGGCGGGGTCGACTCCGTGTACTACCTGAGGGAGGCGCTGATCAGCGCGCTGGGCACGCTGCGGGTGGAGGCCGCGGTCCCGGTGCTGCGCGCGGAGCTGGAGCGGAGGCTGACGCACCTGACTGACGGCTCCCGGCGCGGCACCTGGCTGTCGGCCAAGGGCATCGGCCTCGTCGTACGGGCGTTGGGCCAGGCGGGGGCGCCGGCCGATGTCTTCCTGCGGACACTGGAACAGTGGGTGGGCCGCGAGTGGTTCGAGGTCGTCGCGGCGGCCGTGCGGGACGCGCTGAAGAACACCCGCGAGTCGGGCACGGTCGACCGGCTGCTCGGCATCCTCCAGCGCCCGCTGGACGACGAGGAGGTGGCCCGGGCGTACCTGGACGCCGCGGGAGAGGGCGGGGTGCGGGCGCTGCTGGACCGGTTCCGGTCCATGGGCAGCGGCACCGCGCTGCTGACCGCCGTGCGCGACCATGTCGCGGAGGGGCCAGGCCGGGCCCCGCACGACGAACTGCTCGCCCTGGTCCGGGACCCCACGGTGACGATCCTGGCCCGCTGTCTGGCACTGGAGTGCCTGGACGAGAGCCCGGGCGACCCCGCCGAACTCGCCGGCTTCGTCCGCCATCCCGACGCCAGCCTGCGGGTCGCCGCCTCGGCCACCCTGGCCGCGTGGGGGGTGCCGACGGGGCTGGACGTCATCCGTACCGCGATTGTGGAGGGCGATGTGGTCCTGCTGGACCGCTGGACGGTCCAGGAGGAGTCGGACGAGTCCGTCTCCGCCCCGCACCGGCTGGTCTCCCTGCTGGTGCCGTACGGAGTGACCGGCATGGTGGAGGCGCTGCGGACCAGGGCGGCGCTGCCGGGTGACGACGGGGTGAAGGCGCGTGACTGGCTGTACGCCTTCTCGCCGGAGGAGGAGGTCGACGACTGCCTGTGGCGGCTCGGCAGCGGTGAACACCTCGCCTCGTACGAGATCCCGAACGAGATCCCGCCCTCGCGTTCACTGACGGTGTTCCGCTACTTCCAGAGCACCCCGAGCGCTGGTTTCGGCACGCTGCGAGGGGACTACGAGAAGCTTCTGACCGCCGCCGCGGCTGCCGCCGACGGTGTCGAGTCGGTGGCGTGGCTCATCCGCTTCCTGCCCGGCGGCGATCTCGCCGGCATGCACTTCCCCCAAGCCCACCACCACGCCTACGAAGCCGCCCGCCGCGCCCGCGTCCGCGTCCTGCGGGACGGCACGCTGCAACCCCTCTCCCTCACACAGGCCGCCCCACCAGCATCACCGGCGCCCCCGCCACCCGCGTGAGGAAGACCGTCGCCGAGTTCGGCCCCTGGAGTTTGACCTTCTTGCGGAGTTCCTCGGGCTCGACGGCGGACCCGCGTTTCTTCACGGTGAGGACCCCGACCTCCCGCTCCCGCAGCAGCGCCCGCAACTTCTTGACGTTGAAGGGGAGTTGATCGGTGATCTCGTAGGCGGAGGCGTACGGGGTCGGCCGGAGCTCGTCGGAGGTGACGTACGCGATGGTCTCGTCGACGAGACCGGCGTGCGCGAGGCGCCGGGCGACGTCGGCGACGAGATGCGCGCGGATGACGGCGCCGTCGGGCTCGTACAGATAACGGCCCACGGGTCGTACGGGCGGGTTCGGCAGACCGGCGCCCAGGAGGGTGTCCCCCGCGGGTAGCAGGGTGGCCCGTACCGCTCCGGGGGTAGTACCGAACCACACCACGGCCTCCTTGACGTCACCCCCGTCGGAGATCCACTCCGCCTCGGCGTCCTCGGGGATCGCCTCGTGGGGGACGCCGGGGGCGATCTTGAGGGCGGCGAGGGGGGACTTGCGGGCCGCGCCGATCGCCCAGGAGAGGGGCGGGGAGTACGCCTCGGGGTCGAAGATCCGCCCGCGCCCGCCCCGCCGCGCCGGGTCGACGAACACCGCGTCGTACGAGGACGTGTCGACGTCGGCCACGTCCGCCTCGCGCACCTCGATCAGCTCCGCGAGCCCCAGCGCCTCGGCGTTGGCGCGGGCCACGGCCGCGGTGAGCGGGTCCCGGTCCACCGCGAGCACCCTGATCCCGGCCCGCGCCAGCGCGATCGCGTCGCCGCCGATCCCGCAGCACAGGTCGGCGAGGCTCGTGACGCCCAGCTCCCTGAACCGCCGGGCCCGGTACGACGCGACGCTCGCCCGCGTCGACTGCTCGACCCCGTTCGGCGTGAAGAACATCCGCCCGGCGTCCGCCTCCCCGAACTTCACCACCGCCCGCGCCCGCAGCCGCGCCTGTCCGAGCGCCGCCGACACCAGGTCGGCGGGGTACTCCTTGCGGAGCCGGGTGGCGACGGCCAGCTCGTCGCTCGGCTGCGTGCCGCGCACCGCTTCGAGGAGGGCGCGGCCCTGGGGGGTGAGGAGGGGGGTCAGGTCGTTCACGGGGTCAATTGTGTACGGGGGTGGCTCTCGGGAGGTACGCCACCCGATGGATCACCGCGCCCTCGCCGAGGTGTCGGCGCCGCTCGGCCCACCTCGGCTGTGAAGATCCCCGACCATGGGATCAGTGCGACAAAATGACAAGAACAGGCCATCCGGGATGACCGGCGTCCGGGTCGGGGTCGCCGTGCTCGCGGTCGCCACGCTCGCCTCCGGCTGCGCGCAGGGGGAGCGGCCGGCGGGGGAGAGCCGGCCGGCGGCCGGTCAGGAGGCGGCGGGGCGGCCGGCGCAGGCCCGGCCCCCGATGTCGTCCGCCGAGCGGCTGCGCGCGGAGCAGACGGCACGGGTCGCGGCGGCGCGGAAGTGGGGGCTGAAGCGGGTGCCGCTGACGGCGCCGCCCGCGCCCGCGAAGAAGCCGGTGATCACGACGCGGGACGGCTTCGAGGTCGACGACCACGAGGAGCTGGGCCTGCCGCCGGTGTTCACGACCGTCCCGACCAAGGAGAAGGTCGTCTTCCTCACCATCGACGACGGCGCCGAGAAGGACCCGGCGTTCCTGCGGATGATGAGCGAGCTGAAGATCCCGTACACCGCGTTCCTCTCCGACTACCTGGTCAAGGAGGACTACGGGTACTTCAAGAAGATGCAGGACGCCGGTGTCGTCCTCAACAACCACACCCTCCACCACCCCTACCTCCCAGGTCTGTCGTACCAGCGGCAGAAGCGGGAGATCTGCGGGATGCAGGACGTCATCCAGAAGCACTACGGCAAGCGGCCCCTGCTCTTCCGGCCCCCGTTCGGGAACTACAACGGCGACACCCTGCGCGCCGCGAAGGCGTGCGGGGTGAAGTACGCCCCACTCTGGGACGAGGAGGTCTTCGTCGACCACTGGGAGTACCGCGAGTGGGACCGCGACCTCCACCCCGGCGACATCGTCCTGAGCCACTTCCGGGGCCGGGACGACTGGAAGGGCACGATGCCCGACATGGTCCGCCGGTTCCTGAACATGGTCACCGAGAAGGGGTACGCCGTGGGACGCCTGGAGGACTACCTGTGAGAGTGCGGGGGCTGGTGGCGGGCGTCCTGCTCGTGGCCCTGACCTGCGTCAGCGGCTGCGCGCAGTCCGTCGACCCGATCGAACGGCTCGGCAAGAAGGCGGCGGAGCGGGTGCACGGGGCCCGTCCGGGGGCGGCCCGTTCGGGAGCGGCCCGTTCGGGAGTGGCCGCCGAGCAGCCGGCGTACCGCCGCTGGGGGCTGCCGAGACCGCTGGCTCCCGCGCCGGGGAGGGGGGCCGCGGGTACTACGGGTCGTACGGGGTCCCCCGGAGGTACTACGGGCAGCCCCGTCACCCCGGGCAGCCCCGGAAGTACTACGGGTACCACGCCCCCCGCCCCCTCCCCCCTCCCCCCGGTCCTCGACCACATCCCCACCCCCGACCCCGTCGTCTTCCTCACCTACGACGACGGCGCCGAACGCGACCCCCGGTTCATCGACATGGTCCGCGAACTCCGCCTCCCGGTCAGCATGTTCCTCACGGACAGCGTCGTCGGCCCCGGCTACGGCCACTTCGCCCGCCTTCAGTCCGTCGGCGCCAACCTCCAGAACCACACCCTCCACCACGCCGCCCTGCGCGGCCTCCCCTACGTGGGACAGCGCGCGGAGATCTGCGGCCAGCAGGACAAACTCAGGTCCCGCTTCGGCCTGCGCCCCCGCCTCTTCCGCCCGCCCTACGGCACGTACGACACGACGACCCTGCGCGCGGCGGCCGACTGCGGCATCTCCACCGTCGTCCTCTGGCGCGCCGCCATGACCCCCCGGGGACTCGCCTACACGCACGGCTCCCACCGCCTCCTCCCGGGCGACATCGTCGCGATGGACTCCGACGAGGCGGGCGGCCCGACCCTCAGGGAGCGGACCGTACGGGTACTACGGGAGGCCCAGGAGCGAGGGCTCACCGTGGGGAGACTTGAGGACTACCGGTAGGGAAAAACTCGGTCACCACGGCATCGGCGTTAGCAGTCCGCTTGACCGAGTGCTAATCGCGGTCATAGTCTCAGGTCTGGCACTCCCCACTGGAGAGTGCCAACAACGCGACGGGCAGGTCCGGCACCCGCGACGACGGATCGACCTGGTCGCCACCTCAGACAGTTAACCCCGTGAGATCTCCGAAGGGGGAGGTCGGATCGTGACGACCGCCAGCTCCAAGGTTGCCATCAAGCCGCTCGAGGACCGCATCGTGGTCCAGCCGCTCGACGCCGAGCAGACCACGGCCTCCGGCCTGGTCATTCCGGACACCGCGAAGGAGAAGCCCCAGGAGGGCGCCGTCCTCGCCGTGGGCCCGGGCCGGTTCGAGAACGGCGAGCGCCTGCCGCTCGACGTCAAGGTCGGCGACATCGTCCTGTACAGCAAGTACGGCGGCACCGAGGTCAAGTACAGCGGCGAGGAATACCTCGTCCTCTCGGCTCGCGACGTGCTCGCGATCATCGAGAAGTAAGACACCTCAGTTTTTCCAGCTGCGCCCCTGGCCCCGCGATCCCTTGATGGAGCCGGGTGCCGGGGGCGCGGCGTTTTTTGTATCCGCAGATTTTTCGAGAGGGCACCCGCTGTCATGGCGAAGATCCTGAAGTTCGACGAGGACGCCCGTCGCGCCCTTGAGCGCGGCGTCAACAAGCTGGCCGACACGGTCAAGGTGACGATCGGCCCCAAGGGCCGCAACGTCGTCATCGACAAGAAGTTCGGCGCCCCGACCATCACCAACGACGGCGTGACCATCGCCCGTGAGGTCGAGCTCGACGACCCGTACGAGAACCTCGGCGCCCAGCTGGTGAAGGAGGTGGCGACCAAGACCAACGACATCGCGGGTGACGGCACCACCACCGCCACCGTGCTCGCCCAGGCGCTGGTCCGCGAGGGCCTGAAGAACGTCGCCGCGGGTGCCTCCCCGGCGCTGCTCAAGAAGGGCATCGACGCGGCCGTCGCCGCCGTCTCCGAGGACCTCCTCGCCACCGCCCGTCCGATCGAGGACAAGGCGGATATCGCCGCCGTCGCCGCGCTCTCCGCGCAGGACTCGCAGGTCGGCGAGCTCATCGCCGAGGCGATGGACAAGGTCGGCAAGGACGGTGTCATCACCGTCGAGGAGTCCAACACCTTCGGTCTGGAGCTGGACTTCACCGAGGGCATGGCCTTCGACAAGGGCTACCTGTCGCCGTACTTCGTGACGGACCAGGA
The DNA here is from genome assembly GCF_040610055.1 of Streptomyces sp. NPDC004539. Classification (NCBI taxonomy): domain Bacteria; kingdom Bacillati; phylum Actinomycetota; class Actinomycetes; order Kitasatosporales; family Streptomycetaceae; genus Streptomyces; species Streptomyces sp. NPDC004539. The sequence continues at coordinate 233,081 of NZ_JBEXLS010000008.1, forward strand.
GCGCATGGAGGCCGTCCTGGAGGACCCCTACATCCTCATCAACCAGGGCAAGATCTCCTCCATCCAGGAGCTGCTGCCGCTGCTGGAGAAGGTCATCCAGTCCGGTGGCTCCAAGCCGCTGCTGATCATCGCCGAGGACGTCGAGGGCGAGGCGCTCTCCACCCTCGTCGTCAACAAGATCCGCGGCACGTTCAACGCCGTCGCCGTGAAGGCCCCCGGCTTCGGTGACCGCCGCAAGGCGATGCTCCAGGACCTCGCGATCCTGACCGGCGCGACCGTCATCTCCGAGGAGGTCGGGCTCAAGCTGGAGCAGGCCGACCTCGACGTCCTCGGCACCGCCCGCCGCGTCACCGTCACGAAGGACGACACCACCGTCGTCGACGGCGCCGGCGACTCCGCCGACGTCACGGGCCGCGTCGCCCAGATCAAGGCCGAGATCGAGAACACGGACTCCGACTGGGACCGCGAGAAGCTCCAGGAGCGCCTCGCGAAGCTGGCCGGCGGCGTGTGCGTGATCAAGGTCGGCGCCGCCACCGAGGTGGAGCTGAAGGAGAAGAAGCACCGTCTGGAGGACGCCATCTCCGCGACCCGCGCCGCGGTCGAGGAGGGCATCGTCTCCGGTGGTGGCTCCGCGCTCGTCCACGCCGCGAAGGTCCTGGAGGACGGCCTCGGCAAGACCGGCGACGAGGCGACCGGTGTCGCCGTCGTCCGCAAGGCCGTCGTCGAGCCGCTGCGCTGGATCGCCGAGAACGCCGGCCTGGAGGGTTACGTCATCACCTCCAAGGTCGCCGAGCTCGACAAGGGCCAGGGCTTCAACGCCGCGACCGGCGAGTACGGCGACCTGGTCAAGGCCGGCGTCATCGACCCGGTCAAGGTCACCCGCTCCGCCCTGGAGAACGCCGCGTCCATCGCCTCCCTCCTCCTCACGACCGAGACCCTGGTCGTCGAGAAGAAGGAAGAGGAGGAGCCGGCCGCCGCGGGTCACTCCCACGGTCACTCGCACTGACCTCACGCGCCCCGCGCGTCCGGAACCCGGTCCCCTTTCCGAGGGGGGCCGGGTTCCGGCCTTTTCCCGCTCACTGCGGCCCGTACTTGCGCCCCGTCTTCGAGGAGACCCCGCCGAGCAGCCCCCGGGGCGTCACCTTCACGATCCCCATCAGCGCCTTGTACCGGGGGTCCGGGATGGAGACCGTCTTGCCGCGGGCGAGGTCCTGGAGCGCCGCGGTGACCAATTTGTTCGCGTCGAGCCACATCCAGCCGGGGATGTTGTCGGTGCCCATGCCCGCGCGCTCGTGGAACTCGGTGCGCACGAAGCCGGGGCACAGGGCCATCAGCCGGACGCCGCTGCCCTCCAGATCCTTCGCCGCGCCCTGCGTGAACTGGACGACCCACGCCTTGGAGGCGCCGTACGTCCCGCGCGGGAGGAAGGCGGCGACCGAGGCGACGTTCACCACGCCGCCGCGTCTGCGCTCGCGCATCGCCTCGGTGGCGGCGGAGGTGAGCCGCAGGACGGCCTCGCAGTGCACCTTCAGCATTTTCAGCTCGTCCGCCATGGAGACGTCGAGATAACGGCCCTTGTTGCCGAAACCGGCGTTGTTCACCAACAGGTCGACGGGGTTCTTGCGGTCGCCCAGCCGGACGGCGACCGACTCGATACCGGCGTCCTCGGAGAGATCGGCGGTGAGCACCTCCGCCTCGATGCCGTGCCGGTCGTGCAATTCCGTCGCCTGTTCGCGCAGCCGTTTCGTGTCGCGCGCCACCAGCACCAGGTTGTGCCCGTCAGCCGCGAGCCGCCGCGCGAACGCGGCACCGATCCCCGCGGTCGATCCTGTGATCAGAGCCGTTGTCATGGCTGAAGCGTAGGCGGCCGAAAGGTGTGCGTCCGTATTCCCCATGGGCTCTCCCAATGGTGAAGAACCCGACGGCAACGGCTTGGTGACACTCCTTCCGCCACTCTGGACAAAGTAATTCTGACGTCATTTCAGCCCCCGTATTTCGCCACGTATTTCAGGGCCTGCTCCCTCTCTCCCGGATGCAGCGCCTCGCCCGCCGCCAGCAGCCGGGGCAGCAGATTCCGCTCGATGGTCACCGCGCGGAACGCGACCGCGACCGTCACGTCGTGGTCCGGGCGGTGGACGATCTCCAGGGGGTCGCCCGCACGGACCTCGCCCGGTTCGATCACCCGCAGGTACGCGCCCGGCGCCCCCTCGCGCGTGAACCGCTTGACCCACTGCTTCTCGCCCAGGTGGCCCTGGAACGTCAGACAGGGAACCCGGCCGCTGGTGACCTCCAGGAGGAGATCCGCGCCGATCCGCCAGCGCTCCCCGATCAGCGCCTCCGACACGTCCACCCCCTCCGTCGTGAGGTTCTCCCCGAAGGCCCCGGGCGCCAGCGGCCGGTCCAGGGCGCGCTCCCAGGCGTCGAGATCCTCCCGCGCGAACGCGTACACCGCCTGGTCGTCCCCGCCGTGGTGGCGCAGGTCGGCGATCTCGTCCCCGGCGAGGCCGCTGCCGCCCGTCCCCTTCGGGCCCGGCGCCGACACCCGCACCGGCCCCGCCACCGGACGCTTGTCGATGCCGGTCAGCCCCTGCGGGTGATCGGTGTACGGCACGGGCGTCAGGCGCCCCACATTCACGGACAGAACCTTCATGCGTCCACGGTAGGCGGCCGGACCTCAAAGAGTCGACATACTTCTGGCTGTCATACCCAAGAGCCACTTATGGCCAGGGCTATGCTCGCCCCCGTGATAGAGGCCCGCCATCTGCGTGTTCTGCGCGCCGTCGCCACCACCGGCTCCTTCTCGGCCGCCGGCCGCGCCCTCGGCTGCACCCAGCCGGCGGTCAGCCAGCAGATGAAGGCGCTGGAGAGCGCCGTCGGCACCCCGCTGCTCGTGCGGGGCGGGCGCGAGATGCGCCTCACCGAGGCGGGCGAGGCCCTCGTGCGGCACGCCGCCGGCATCCTCGCCGGGCTGACGGCCGCCGAGGAGGAGGTCGCCGCGATCGCGGGGCTGCGGGCCGGCCGGGTCCGCCTGGTCTCCTTCCCCAGCGCCGGTTCCACGCTGGTCCCCACCGCGCTGGCCGCCCTGCGCGCCGCCCACCCCGGCACCCGCGTCTTCCTGGAGGAGGCCGAACCCCCGCGCTCGGTCGCCCTCCTGCGCGACGGCGACTGCGACGTCGCCCTGGCCTTCCGGTACGAGAACCCCGGCAAGCCCGGAGACCCCGAGAGCCTTGTGGGCGCGGCGGCCGACGCCGAGGAGTGGGCCGACCTCGTCGTACGGCCCCTGCTGACCGACCGGCTCGTCGCGCTCGTACCCGAACGGCACGCGCTCGCGCGCGGGGCGGCCGTGGGTGTCGGCGACCTCGCGCACGAGCCGTGGATCGCGGGGTGTCCGCGCTGTCGCCGCCAGTTGGTACGGGCGTGCGAGAGCGCCGGGTTCACTCCGCGCATCGACTTCGCGACCGACGACCATCCGTCCGTCGTCGGTCTGGTCGCCGCGGGTCTCGGGGTCGCCGTGCTGCCCCAGTTGGCCCTGACGTCCGTTCGGCCGCGTGGCGTACGCGCGCTCGTGCTGGAGCCGGCCGTCCGGCGCGAGGTCGTCGCCCTCACGCTGCCCGACCTCGCCCGGGTGCCCGCGGTGGCGGCGACTCTGGACGAGCTGGAGCGGGCCGTCGTACGACGGTGAGACGGGGCACGCGCGCGTGCCCCGTGGCCCTCCGTGTGTTCCTCCGATCAGGAGAAACGTTCCTTCATGTGTTCGACACGGCGGCCGTCTCGACCGCCGCCGTGACGAGGCGGGTGCGTGCCCGCCCCATCAGTTCCTCGCGCTCGTCCTCGGTCAGCCCGCCCCACACGCCGTACGGCTCACGCACCGCCAGTGCGTGCGCCGCGCACTGCGCGCGGACCGGGCACCTCATGCAGACCTCCTTGGCCGAGTTCTCACGAGCACTCCTGGCTGCCCCGCGCTCGCCTTCCGGGTGGAAGAAGAGCGAGCTGTCGACCCCGCGGCAGGCAGCGAGGAGCTGCCAGTCCCACAGGTCCGCGTTCGGTCCGGGAAGGCGGGAGAAATCTGCCATTGCGTGACCCCTTGTAGCCGTGCTGAGCGGATACGGTGCCTATGGACCGTACAACTACGATCTAAGGAGATGAAAATATGACTCATTGCGAATCTAGCCTCAGACACCACCGGAAGGGAAGAAAAGGGTCCAAATGGGGCGCCGGTTGTGATGAAACGGCGAGGGTCCGTTGTGCCTGTCTGCACCGCGCGAGCACCCTCACGTAGAGTGCCGAAGAGGCTACGCAGCCCCGTAACTCTTTCGAGTGACCGTCGTTGAGAGTGGCGGAGGCGGTTGGAAACACAAAAGCTCGGGCGGATGTCCGAGCCGGTCGACCGCACAGGTGAACACGTACCAGCCTGGAGGCACAAGGTGACGCGCATCAGCTGCGGAGGGCGGCCATGACTTCCGTCCTCGTCTGCGACGACTCCCCGCTCGCCCGAGAGGCGCTGCGCCGCGCGGTCGCGACCGTACCCGGCGTCGAGCGCGTGACCACCGCGGCCAACGGCGAGGAAGTCCTCCGCCGCTGGGGCGCGGACCGCTCGGACCTGATCCTGATGGACGTACGCATGCCCGGACTGGGCGGCGTCGAGACCGTACGGCGGCTGCTGTCCGCCGACCCCGGTGCGCGCATCATCATGCTCACCGTCGCCGAGGACCTGGACGGCGTGGCCCTCGCGGTCGCCGCCGGGGCCCGCGGCTACCTGCACAAGGACGCGTCCCGCGCGGAACTGCGCGCGACCGTCACCCAGGCGCTCGCCGACCCGACGTGGCGACTCGCCCCCCGAAGGCTCCGTTCGGCCGAGATGGGCGCCGCGCCCACGCTCACCGCGCGCGAGATCCAGGTGCTCGAAGGGATGAGCCACGGCCGCTCCAACGCGGAGATCGGCCGCGAGCTGTTCCTCTCCGAGGACACGGTCAAGACGCACGCGCGCCGGCTCTTCAAGAAGCTCGGCGCGTCCGACCGGGCGCACGCCGTGGCCCTCGGGTTCCGGTGGGGGCTCGTTCGCTGAGCGGTGCCCCGGGAGGTCCGGCGGTACCCCGCGCGGCGGTGTCCCAGGAGTCATCTTGGACACATTTCGGATGTGCTTCCGGTGCCTGTCGTCTCCTCACTCTCCGCTGGTGGGTGGGGTGGTGGGAGCCGGCGGACACCGGCTGTGCGGACCGGTCCTCCGGAGGGGCGCTGCTCGTTTCGGCGGGGATGCCGCATGCTTGAGGTGTGGAGTTCCTCGGGGACGAGTCGGCCGAGCGGGAGGGGAGGGCGCGGGGGATGAGTTCCGGCGCACCTGCTCATAACGCTTCGGTGCACAACGAAGGACACGGCGCCACGGACGAGACGGCCGGAGTGCACCATGGACCGATGCGTGAAGACGAGGCGGTCCGTGCCCAGGGAACGATCGGGTCCCTCGTCCATCGCGCGGTGGACGGCGACGAGCAGGCCACTCACGACCTGCTCGCCCACGTCCACCCGCTGGCCCTGCGCTACTGCCGCACCCGCCTGTCGCGTCTCCCCGGGGACGCGCGGCACTTCGTGGAGGACCTCGCGCAGGAGGTCTGCGTAGCCGTCCTCCTCGCCCTGCCGCGCTACCGGGACACCGGGCGCCCCTTCGAGGCGTTCGTCTTCGCCATCGCCGCCCACAAGGTCGCCGACCTCCAGCGCGCCGCGATGCGCCACCCCGGCTCCACGGCCGTCCCCTCCGACGAGATGCCGGAGCGGCCGGACGACTCCCTCGGCCCCGAGGAGCGCGCCCTGCTCAGCAGCGACGCCGCCTGGGCCAAGAAACTCCTCGCCAACCTCCCGGAGAACCAGCGGGAGCTGCTCCTGCTGCGCATCGCCGTGGGCCTGACGGCCGAGGAGACCGGACAGATGCTCGGCATGTCGCCGGGCGCCGTCCGGGTGGCCCAGCACCGCGCGCTGAGCAGGCTGCGGGCGCTGGCCGAGCAGTGACGTAAGAGGCGCCCGCCAGGATCGCGCCCCTTACCGAGAGCACCTTGGTTGAACAGGTCGCCCGTCAGTTCCGTACGAACATACGAAGCCCGAGGTCACCTCGTACCGTGGAATTTGCGGCCCCTGCTTCCCGTTAGCATGGACATCCGCACCGATCAAGGCCATTTGGGGAAGGTGTCATGACTGCCAACGTCGACGGAGTGCCCGACAAGTTCGCGACTCTCGGGTTGACCTACGACGACGTGCTGCTGCTGCCGGGAGCCTCCGAGGTCCTCCCGAACGCGGTTGACACCTCGTCCCGCATCTCCCGCAACGTCCGGGTGAACATCCCCCTGCTGTCGGCCGCCATGGACAAGGTCACCGAGTCCCGCATGGCGATCGCCATGGCCCGCCTCGGCGGCGTCGGCGTGCTGCACCGCAACCTGTCCGTCGAGGACCAGGTCAACCAGGTCGACCTCGTGAAGCGCTCCGAGTCCGGCATGGTCTCCGACCCGATCACGGTCCACCCGGAGGCGACCCTCGCCGAGGCCGACGCCCTGTGCGCCAAGTTCCGCATCAGCGGCGTCCCGGTCACCGACCCCTCCGGCAAGCTCCTGGGCATCGTCACCAACCGCGACATGGCCTTCGAGAGCGACCGCGCCCGCCAGGTCCGCGAGGTCATGACCCCGATGCCGCTGGTCACCGGCCACGTCGGGATCTCCGGCGGCGACGCGATGGAGCTGCTGCGCCGCCACAAGATCGAGAAGCTTCCCCTGGTCGACGACGCGGGCGTCCTCAAGGGCCTCATCACCGTCAAGGACTTCGTCAAGGCGGAGAAGTACCCGAACGCCGCCAAGGACTCCGACGGCCGCCTCCTCGTCGGTGCCGCCGTGGGCGCCAGCCCCGAGGCCCTGGAGCGCGCCCAGGCGCTCGCCGAGGCCGGCGTGGACTTCCTGGTCGTCGACACCTCCCACGGTCACAACAGCAACGCCCTCAGCTGGATGGCGAAGATCAAGTCCAGCGTCGGTGTCGACGTCATCGGCGGGAACGTCGCCACCCGCGACGGCGCCCAGGCCCTCATCGACGCCGGTGTCGACGGCATCAAGGTCGGCGTCGGCCCCGGTTCGATCTGCACCACGCGCGTGGTCGCCGGTATCGGCGTCCCGCAGGTCACCGCCATCTACGAGGCGTCCCTCGCCGCCCGCGCGGCCGGCATCCCGCTGATCGGCGACGGCGGCCTCCAGTACTCCGGCGACATCGGCAAGGCGCTCGCCGCCGGTGCCGACACCGTCATGCTGGGCTCCCTGCTCGCGGGCTGCGAGGAGTCGCCCGGCGAGCTCCAGTTCATCAACGGCAAGCAGTTCAAGTCGTACCGCGGCATGGGCTCACTCGGCGCGATGCAGTCCCGGGGCCAGGGCAAGTCGTACTCGAAGGACCGGTACTTCCAGGCCGAGGTCGCCGCCGACGACAAGCTCGTCCCCGAGGGCATCGAGGGCCAGGTGCCCTACCGGGGCCCGCTCTCCAGCGTCCTGCACCAGCTCGTCGGCGGCCTGCGCCAGACCATGGGCTACGTGGGCGCCGCCACCATCGACGAGATGGAGTCCAAGGGCCGCTTCGTCCGCATCACCTCGGCCGGTCTGAAGGAGTCGCACCCGCACGACATCCAGATGACCGTCGAGGCGCCGAACTACAGCCGCAAGTGACGTCCACGCGCGCGTGAGGCCCGACGAAGGCGGTCCCGGGAACTCCGGGGCCGCCTTTGTCATACCCGTCGGGGATACTGGGAGGCGCTGCAACGCAACAGGGAAAGGCCACAGACGTGACTGAGATCGAGATCGGGCGCGGCAAGCGCGGGCGGCGGGCGTACGCCTTCGACGACATCGCCGTCGTCCCGAGCCGCCGTACGCGGGACCCGAAGGAGGTCTCGATCGCCTGGCAGATCGACGCCTACCGCTTCGAGCTGCCCTTCCTGGCCGCCCCCATGGACTCGGTCGTCTCCCCGGCCACCGCGATCCGCATCGGCGAACTGGGCGGCCTCGGCGTCCTCAACCTCGAAGGGCTCTGGACGCGGTACGACGACCCGCAACCGCTGCTCGACGAGATCGCCGAGCTGCCCTCCGAGCAGGCGACGCGCCGCCTCCAGGAGGTCTACGCCGCGCCGATCAAGGAGGAGCTGATCGGCCGCCGCATCAAGGAGGTGCGCGACGCGGGCGTGGTCACCGCCGCCGCGCTCTCCCCGCAGCGCACGGCCCAGTTCTCCAAGGCCGTCGTCGACGCGGGCGTCGACATCTTCGTCATCCGGGGGACCACGGTCTCCGCGGAGCACGTCTCCGGGGCGCACGAACCGCTCAACCTCAAGCAGTTCATCTACGAACTCGACGTCCCGGTGATCGTCGGCGGCTGCGCGACGTACACGGCCGCGCTGCACCTCATGCGGACGGGCGCGGCGGGCGTCCTCGTCGGCTTCGGGGGGGGTGCCGCGCACACCACGCGCAACGTCCTGGGCATCCGGGTGCCGATGGCGACGGCCGTCGCGGACGTCGCCGCCGCGCGCCGGGACTACATGGACGAGTCCGGCGGACGGTACGTCCACGTCATCGCCGACGGCGGGGTCGGCTGGTCCGGTGACCTCCCCAAGGCGGTCGCCTGCGGCGCCGATGCCGTCATGATGGGCTCCCCCCTGGCCCGTGCCACCGACGCGCCCGGCAAGGGGCACCACTGGGGCATGGAGGCCGTCAACGAGGAGCTGCCGCGCGGCAAGAAGGTCGACCTCGGGACCGTCGGCACGATCGAGGAGGTCCTCACCGGGCCGTCCCACACGCCCGACGGCTCCATGAACTTCTTCGGCGCGCTGCGCCGGGCCATGGCGACGACCGGGTACAGCGAGCTGAAGGAATTCCAGCGGGTCGAGGTCGTGGTCGCGGACTCGCAGGACCGGCGGTAGCCGGTCGCACGACGCCTGAAGGGGCCGGTCGCCGCAGGTGCGGTGATCGGCCCCTTTTCGTTTTTCTTGAGGCTTTTGGTGGGGGCGCGCGAGGTGAAGTGGGGGGCGTGCGGTGGTGAACGGGGTTTAACGGAAGGTTTCTGCTGATCACCGGGCGATAGCGTCCTTCTCGTGGCGCTCCCAGGTCTCTGGTAGCGCCCCCTTCCAAGGATTTGATCCGGACCCCGTCCCCTCGGGGCCCGGCCCGATTCCAGACGAGCCGTTCACCGGGCTACTGGGCGGCATCGTGGAAGGGGGCGTCCATGGGACGCCATCGCAAGCCCACCCGCTGGGACAAGGTCCGTCTTCGGATGGTCCAGTTCAAGAGGAGGTGGATCTTGCGGCTGTTTGGATGGTGAGTGGCCGCCCCCAAGAGAGCTAGGGGCGGAACACCCATGAACCATCCGGGAGCCTGCCGCAGTAGCCCCTGCGGTGGGCTCCCACCTTTTCAGACGTGATGGTGAATGGCCGTCCCTGCGAGACCCAGGGGCGGACACCCCGTAGCCCATCCATGAGTCCGCCCCAGTGCCTGCTGCGGCCGACTCCGCCTGCCCCCAAGGTACTGGCCCCTGCCTGCCGTGCGCCACCAACCCCGGAAGTGCGCTCCCCTCGCGCGCCCCCTTTCACAACCGATGCGCCGCCCCCGTCGGGGTCGCCCCCCGGGTGTCCAGCAGGAGCTGTGCCTTTACCGACAGGCCCTGGAGGTCGTACGTGCGGTGTTGTTGGAGGAGGATCGTCAGGTCGGCGTCGGCGGCGGCCTCGTAGAGGGAGTCGGCGCGGGGGACGGGGCGGTCGAGGACGTTCCAGGAGGGGACGTGGGGGTCGTGGTAGCTGATGGAGGCGCCGAGTTCCATCAGGCGGACGGCGATCTCGTGGGCGGGGGTGTTCTGGCGGTCGGCCAGGTCGGCTTTGTAGGTGACGCCCAGGAGGAGGACGCGGGCGCCGCGTGCGGACTTGCCGTGTTCGTTCAGGAGGGCTGCCGCGCGCTGGACGACGTACCGGGGCATGCGGGTGTTGACCTGCTGGGCCAGTTCGACCATGCGCAGGGGGCCGCCGGGGTGGTCGAGGGGGACGGAGTGGCCGCCGACGCCGGGGCCGGGGCGGAACGCCTGGAAGCCGAACGGCTTGGTCTCGGCGCACCGGATGACGTCCCAGAGGTCGACACCCAGACGGTGGCAGAGGATCGCCATCTCGTTGACGAGCGCGATGTTGACGTGCCGGAAGTTGGTCTCCAGGAGCTGCACGGTCTCCGCCTCCCGCAGCCCCCGCGCGCGGACGACCTTGTCGGTGAGCCGGCCGTAGAACGCGGCGGCGGACTCCGTGCACGCGGGCGTGAGGCCCCCGATGACCTTCGGCGTGTTGGCCGGGGTGAAGGCGCGGTTGCCGGGGTCGACGCGGCTGGGAGAGTGCGCGAGGTGGAAGTCGCGCCCCGCGCGCAGACCCGAGGACTCCTCCAGCAGGGGCCGCAGGAAGTCCTCGGTCGTCCCGGGGTGCACCGGTGATTCGAGGATGACGGTGGTGTGCGGGCGCAGGTGCCCGGCGAGGGTGCGCGCGGCCGACTCCACCGCGCCGAGGTCGAGTCCGCCGTCCGCGTCGCGCGGGGTGGGCGCGCAGATCACCGCCGTACGGACGCGGCCGAGTTCCGCGGGGTCGGTGACGATGCGGAAGCCCCCGGCGAGCATCCGGCGCAGTTCGGCGGGGGTGAGGGAGCCGGGTTCGGGGCCGGTGCGGTAGCCGATCGTGGGGATGCCTGCGGCGACCGCGGCCTGGGCCAGGGGGAGGCCGAGGGGGCCGAGTCCGATGACGGCGAGATCTGCGGGCATGGCGTGGGCCGTCCTTCCCAGTCACCGAGAACGGTGGGGTTAACCGATGCGGGGCGGGTGCGCAAGCCCTGTGGACTGGACGGGCGAGTGCCATGTCAGACTAAGAGTAAATATGACCGTTATGGTGGATTGGTCCAGCGTGTTGTCCACAGGTGGGGCACGAGTGGTGGCCGAACTCTGGCGAGCCGGTCAGACTTTGAGCCAGGGCAGGGTGGTCGACGGCGGGAGGCGACGGTGAGGACAGCGACACTGGGACCGGTACAGCGTGCCGAGTCCCTGGCGGAGATGGCCGAGCGTGAACTGGACGTGCTGGTCGTCGGGGCCGGAGTGGTCGGCGCGGGGACGGCTCTCGACGCCGTCACCCGGGGCCTGTCGACCGGCCTGGTCGAGGCCCGGGACTGGGCGTCCGGCACCTCCAGCCGCTCCAGCAAGCTCATCCACGGCGGCCTGCGCTACCTGGAGATGCTCGACTTCGCCCTCGTCCGCGAGGCGCTGAAGGAGCGCGGCCTCCTCCTGGAGCGCCTCGCCCCGCACCTGGTCAAACCGGTGCCGTTCCTCTACCCGCTCCAGCACAAGGGCTGGGAGCGCCTCTACGCCGGTTCCGGCGTCGCCCTCTACGACGCGATGTCGATGGCCCGGGGCCACGGCCGGGGCCTGCCCAGGCACCGCCACCTGAGCCACCGTCATGCCCTGCGCGTCGCCCCCGCCCTGCGCAAGGACGCCCTCGTCGGCGCCCTCCAGTACTACGACGCCCAGATGGACGACGCCCGCTTCGTCGCCACCCTCGTACGCACCGCCGCCTCGTACGGCGCGAAGGTCGCCAACCGCGCGCGGGTGACCGGGTTCCTGCGCGAGGGCGAACGCGTCGTCGGCGCGCGCGTGCAGGACGTCGAGGCGGGCGGGGAGTACGAGATCCGGGCCCGGCAGATCGTCAACGCGACCGGGGTGTGGACGGACGACACGCAGGCGATGGTCGGCTCGCGCGGCCAGTTCCACGTCCGGGCCTCCAAGGGCATCCACCTCGTCGTCCCCAGAGACCGCATCAACTCCTCGACCGGGCTGATCCTGCGCACCGAGAAGTCCGTGCTCTTCGTCATCCCCTGGGGGCGGCACTGGATCGTCGGGACGACCGACACCGACTGGGACCTCGACAAGGCGCACCCCGCCGCGTCCAGCGCCGACATCGACTACCTCCTGGAACACGTGAACGCGGTCCTCGCGACGCCCCTCACCCGGGACGACGTCGAAGGGGTGTACGCCGGACTGCGGCCCCTGCTGGCCGGCGAGTCGGACGCGACCAGCAAACTCTCCCGCGAGCACACCGTCGCCCACCCGGTGCCGGGGCTCGTCGTCGTCGCGGGCGGCAAGTACACGACGTACCGGGTGATGGCCAAGGACGCGGTCGACGAGGCCGTCCACGCGCTGGACCAGCGGGTCGCCGCCTGTGTCACCGAGGACGTGCCGCTGCTCGGCGCCGAGGGGTACCGAGCGCTGTGGAACGGGCGGGCGCGGCTCGCCGCGAAGGCCGGGCTGCACGTCGTGCGCATCGAGCATCTGCTGAACCGGTTCGGCGCGCTGGCGCAGGAGGTGCTGGACCTGATCGCCGAGGACTCCTCGCTGGGCGAGCCGCTCCAGGGGGCCGACGACTATCTGCGGGCCGAGGTCGTCTACGCCGCCTCGCACGAAGGGGCCCGGCACCTCGACGACGTGCTGACCCGGCGGACCCGGATCTCCATCGAGACCTTCGACCGGGGCACCCGCTGCGCCCGCGAGGCCGCCGAGCTGATGGCGCCGGTCCTCGGGTGGGACGAGGGGCAGGTCGAGCGGGAGGTCCAGCACTACGAGAAGCGGGTGGAGGCCGAGCGGGAGTCGCAGCGGCAGCCGGACGACCTGACGGCGGACGCGGCGCGACTGGGGGCGCCGGACATCGTTCCCTTGTGAGGGGGCTCAGGGCGGGGGGCAGGGCGCGGGGCTCAGGGCGCCGCGGACGACATCACTCGGACGAGTGACCCCTCGCCGGGATCTTTGCCCGAAGCCCCGCCGTTTCACTGGTAACGCGGACAGAACTCGGCGGAGAGCAGGGCCGGTTCGAGGGCGGGGTCGGTCAGCGTCGTGGTGTTCACGCGGAAGGTGAGGGTGTGCCGGCCGTCGACGGTGGTCGCGGTGCGCACGTAACTGCCGGAGATCCGGCCGTCGTGCCCCCACACGGTGACACCGCAGGGCAGCCTCGTGGGGAACAGGCCCATGCCGTACGAGCCGTGTGCGGCGCGGGTGTCCAGCATCTCGCGCAGCAGGCGCGGGGGCAGGAGGGCTCCCCCGAGGAGCGCCGAGTAGAAGCGGTCGAGGTCGGCGAGCGTGGTCACCAGCTCGCCGGACGCCCCGGCGACGCGAGGGTCGAGATCGGTGACGTCGGAACCGTCGCTCGCGTAGGCGCGGCCGTGAGGTGAGGGAAGAGCCGTAAGAGAGCCAGGGAAGGAGGTGCCCGCCAGACGGAGGGGAGCGATGATGCGGCGCTCGGCCTCGGCCGCGTAGGAGTGGCCGGTGACCCGGTCGACGACCAGGCCGAGCAGGACGTAGTTGGTGTTGGAGTAGGCGTAGCGGCCTCGGTCGGCCGGAGGGTGGGTGAGGGCCAGACGAACGGCTTCGAGAGCGGTGAGGGGGACGGTCCCCCCGGTGTCCCGGGTGAAGTCGTACAGCCCGCTGGTGTGGGTGAGCAGGGAGCGCAGGGTCAGCGCGCGGCCGTCGTTGCCGGCTCCCCGCACCAGGCCCGGGAGGTACCGCTCCACCGGGGCTGAGAGTGACAGCCGGTGTTCCGCGGCCAGTTGGAGCACCACGGTCGCGACGAAGGTCTTCGTGACGCTGCCGGCCCGGAAGCGGTCGTCGCGGGAGATCCCGGTCCCGGCGGACGCGTACCGGCTCCCGTCGGTGTCGCGGGCCAGGAGGGCGGCGGCCGGCGCCTTCCCCCGGGAGACCAGCAGGGGCAGCAGGGCCTGCGAGGGCGGGTTCACGGTCGCGCGGGACCCGGCCGTCGCGAGTTCCAGCAGCAGGAGGGCGACGGCCACGACCAGCAGGCTCCGGGGCGGTGGCATCGCGGGGTCCTCCTCAGGTGGTGGGGGTCATGATGCAGGCCGTAGATGGGTGTGAGGTGAGACGGACATGGGGGAGGCGTGCGGTTGGCGTGACGGTCGTCGTCAACTGGCCCTCGGCGGCGGTCGGTTCGGCCGGTTCGGGGGGTCGTGCGGTGAATGTCGGGGCGGGTTCGGCGGGTTGACGGGGACGGGTGGCGTGGAAGGGAGGTGAGGATGGCCGAAGTGCGGTGTACCTATTGGCCGGAATGTGAAGAGGAGGGGTGCGAGGAGAGGGGGGTCCGGGCGTCGGGCGCTTGGCGGGTAGGGGACAATGAAGGCTCTGTCAGGGCGGGTTGCATGAGGGGACGCATGTCGGAGGCGGAGCGGGCGGGGACATCTCGTCAGGACAAGAGCGCACGTCTCCTCGCCGGGCGGTACCGGCTGGGAGGCGTACTCGGCCGCGGCGGCATGGGGACGGTGTGGCGAGCGGAGGACGAGACGCTCGGGCGGACCGTCGCCGTCAAGGAGCTGAGGTTCCCGTCGAGCATCGACGATGAGGAGAAACGCCGGCTGATCACGCGGACGCTGCGCGAGGCGAAGGCCATCGCGAAGATCCGCAACAACAGCGCGGTGACCGTCTTCGACGTGGTCGACGAGGACGACCGGCCGTGGATCGTCATGGAGCTGGTCGAGGGCCGCTCGCTCGCGGAGGTCATCCGTGAGGACGGCCTGCTGAAGCCCCGGCGCGCGGCCGAGGTCGGGCTCGCGATCCTCGACGTGCTGCGGGCGGCGCACCGCGCGGGCATCCTGCACCGGGACGTGAAGCCGTCGAACGTGCTGATCGCCGAGGACGGCCGGGTCGTCCTCACCGACTTCGGGATCGCGCAGGTCGAGGGCGACCCGTCCATCACCTCCACCGGCATGCTCGTCGGTGCCCCCTCCTACATCGCCCCCGAGCGGGCGCGCGGCCACAAGCCCGGCCCCGCGGCGGACCTCTGGTCCCTCGGCGGCCTGCTGTACGCGTCGGTCGAGGGCGCCCCGCCCTACGACAAGGGCTCCGCGATCGCGACCCTCACGGCCGTGATGACCGAGCCGCTGGAGGAGCCGAAGCACGCCGGCCCCCTGCGTGACGTCATCTACGGGCTGCTCACGAAGGACCCCTTGCGGCGGCTCGACGACACCGGCGCGCGGGCGCTGCTGGAGAAGATCGTCTACGCGCCCGAACCCGAGACGACCCAGTCCATGGACCGGACCCAGGTCGTCCCCGTCCCGGCGGCCCCCGAGGCCCCCGCGCCGCCCGCCGAGAAGACGCGGCCCGAGCCGAAGGCGCCCGTCGCCGCCGGAGCCCCGGCCGCCGGGCGGACCGTCTCCGCGACCAGTGGCGGCCCGGTGCCGGCCAACGCCCAGACTGCGGGCCGCAGTTCCGGCTGGCCCGTCATGGAACCGCCGGACCTCCCCGCGCGGCCCGTCCAGCGGGCCCCGCTCACCGACGTCGTCCCGAAGCGGACGCTGGTGATCATCGCGGTCGTCGTCGTGCTCGCCGTGATCGGCACCGTCCTCGCGGTCACCCTCGGCGGCGACGGCACCTCCGACAGCTCCCGGGGCGACGGCGCCGGGCGGACCGTCGCGAGCGAGAGCGCGAGCGTCGGCACCAAGGAGGACGAGTCGGGCGGGACCCGTACCGACGGCGCGGCCGGACAGTCCGCCGCACCCGACGGGACCTCGCCGAGCGGGGGCACCGGAGCGCAGGTGACGCCCGCGACGGGCGGCGCGGTGTCGACGTACGAGGGCGGGCAGGGGTACTCGATCGGGCTGCCCGCCGGATGGGCGTTCCAGACCGCGAGCTCGGCGGGGGACCGGTTCACCGGGCCCGGCGGGCAGAAGCTGCTCGTCGCCTGGACCAGCACGCCGAAGGACGATCCGGTCGCGGACTGGAAGAGCCAGGAGCGGTCCATGCGGCGCGCGCAGTACCAGAAGGTCCGAATAGAGGCGGTGAGCTACCGCGGCTGGAACACGGCCGACTGGGAGTTCACCTACACGGAGAGTGGTACCTCGTACCGGACGATCGACCGGGGCTTCGTCGTCAGCGGCACCCAGGGGTACGCGCTCATGTACACGGCGAAGGCCGAGGACTGGGCCGGTGAGCTGCGGAAGTCCACGTGGGCGGCGCTGACGGAGAGCTTCGAGCCCAAGAAGTGAGACGGACGCTTCCGGGCGGGGCGGGCGGGGGATGGACCGGGATATGTGGCAACCACTCTCTGTGGGTTGCCTCCGGCACGTATCGTGAGTGCTCGCGGACCGTACGCATCCGGGTAGAGGTGCACAACGGACCGCGACGCGAACGGAATTGACAGACCGGGCGGCCGGGGGAGGCACGATGGACGACTACGCGGGTCGGGTGCTCGCCGACCGTTACCGGCTGCCCCTGCCGTTCTCCGAGACGAACGACCTCCACGAGACGCGGGCCTTCGACACCTACAGCGGCCAGGAGGTCCTGGTCCGGCAGGTGCCGCTGCCCGAGGTCGTCGAGGCCGAGGTGCTCGACGCGGAGGGGCTGCCCGCCGGGTTCACGGCCCGGGAGAGCACGTCCGCCAGCACCCGCAGGCCCGCCGACCCCGTCGTACGCCGCGCCCTGGAGGCCGCCCAGGCCGCCGCGCGGATTCCCGACCACCCCCGGCTCGACCAGGTCTTCGACGTGTTCGCCGAGGGCGGCTCGCTGTGGATAGTGAGCGAACTGGTGGGCGCGCGCACGCTGGGCGACCTGCTCGCCGAGAAGCCGCTGACGCCGTACCGGGCGGCCGAGGTCGCCTCCGACGTGCTGATGGCGCTGCGCGTGCTGCACGCGCACGGCTGGGTGCACCGGAACATCACCGCGCGGACCGTCCTCGTCTGCGACGACGGGCGGATCGTCCTCACCGGCCTCGCGGTCGGCGCGGCCGAGGAGGCGCTGTGCGGGAACGATCCGGTGCCCGCCGAGGACGGCCCGCTGCCCAGGGCCGCCGGCGGCCCGCCTCCCGGTGACGCCGGCGCCGACCCCGAGGCCGCGCGCCGGGCCGCGATAGAGGCGCGCTCCGCCGGACGGCTGCCGGGCGGCGAGAGCGGCAACGGCACACCGGTGCCCCCCTCCGGCGGCGAGGTCGCCCGGCGCGCCCCGCTGGAGACCGGGGACGACATCCGCGCCGCGCGCGCCGGGGCGATCGCCGCCTACCGCGCGGGCGCGCGCGCCGCCGCCCGCGTCCAGGAGGCCCAGCAGAACGGCCGCACCGCCCTGCCCGGCGCCCGCACCGAGAACCCGCCCGGCCCTCCCGGGCAGATCGCCGACCCGTACGGGGTGCGCGAGAACCGGGGAGCCGGCGCCTACGGCACCCGCGAGACCCCGGGCGTCGCGGACCCCCACGGCGTGCCGGCGCCCCAGGGCCTCGCCGGACCCCAGGGAGCCCCCGGCCCGTACGGCACTCCCGGTCCGTACGGCGCCCCCGGCCCGTACGGGGCACAGCCCCCCCACCCCGCCCTCCCCGAAACCCCCGTCACCCCCACCCGATGGAGTGACCTCGCGGCGGGAACCCCGGCGCCGGTCCCGGCCGTTGGACAGGCAGACACCGCCCGTCCCGCGTACGACATCCCGCAACAGACCCGGCCGACCCCGCCCACCGCCCTCGCCGCCGAGCGCGCCCGGCAGGCGCGGATGGCGGTCGTGGGCCCCGTCACGGAGCGCTGGGCCCCCGAGCAGGCCGGCCCGGTGCACGAGAACTGGCAGCTGGCCGCCCCCATCGGCCCCGCCACCGACCTGTGGGCGCTCGGCGCGCTCCTCTTCCGGGCGGTCCAGGGACACGCGCCCTACCCGGAGGACTCGACCGCCGAACTCGTGCAGATGGTGTGCGGCGAACCCCCGGCGTTCGCCGAGGAGTGCGGACCGCTCAGGCCGGTCGTGGAGTCCCTGCTGCGCCAGGACCCGACCGAGCGGCCCGACTTCGAGGAGCTGCGCGGCTGGCTGCGGTCGCTGGTGCGCTCGGCGCCCGAGGCGGAGGCCGGCGCGTACGTCGTCGCCGCGCCGCCCGCCGACCCGCGCCGGCTGCCGATCA
The DNA here is from genome assembly GCF_040610055.1 of Streptomyces sp. NPDC004539. Taxonomy (NCBI): domain Bacteria; kingdom Bacillati; phylum Actinomycetota; class Actinomycetes; order Kitasatosporales; family Streptomycetaceae; genus Streptomyces; species Streptomyces sp. NPDC004539. The sequence continues at coordinate 251,016 of NZ_JBEXLS010000008.1, forward strand.
TCCGCCGCAAGGGCGAGCTGGTGCGCAGGCGCCGGGCCCGCGCCGCCGCAGGCGGGGCGCACGCCCGGCACAAGCGGGAGCGCGGCGAGCCGGAGCGCTCGCCCCGCAGCCTGGGGCGGACGCTGCTGGTGATCGTCCTGCTCCTGCTGGCCGGGGCGATCGCGTACGCCGTGCTCTTCATGCCCAAGGCCGGCGACGAGGGGGCCGCGCGCGGTCCCGGGACGTCCACGGGCGCCACCGAGGCCGCCGGGGCGACCGCCTCCCCGCCGCCCGCGAGCAGCGAGCCGCGCCCCGACCAGTCGACGCCGGGGACCGACGAGACCACGGCGGGCACGTCCACGCAGGCCGGGTCCGGCGCCGACGTCGCTGATGGGTTCACGCTGCGTACCGACGACGCCGGGTTCTCCGTCGCCGTCGCCAACGGGTGGGACCGCTCGCCTAAGAACGGGCGCGGGCAGATCGTCTACTCCCACGGCGACTTCGAGCTGATCGTCGTACCCGGCCGGGACAGCGCGGCGGCGAACGGGAGCGATCCGATGGCCTACCAGCGGGACAAGGAGAGCGAGCTGGAGCCCTACCGGGCGTCCAGCTGGGCGACCGCGTCCGGGCTGCGGAACATCCAGGTCGGGCAGCAGAAGATGGCCGAGGGGCAGTTCACCTGGACGGACGACGACGGACGGGAGCTGTTCGTGCGCAACCGGGCGATCCTCATCGCGGGGCGGTACCACGTCGTCCAGGTACGGGGGCCGGAGGCGGAGCGGGACGAGGTGACGAGGCTGTACGAGCAGGCGGCGGAGAGCTACCGGTACACCGGCTGAGCGCCGGTACGCGCCGTGCGGGGGCTCCGGTACGCACGGTGAGCGGACCCCGGTACGGACCATGAGGGGGCCGGTTCCCTCCGCACGCCCGAAGCGACAACCGTCACAGTGCTGTCTCCATGGGCCCCCTTTGGTTCCACGGAGGTCGGCCGGTCTTTACGCTGAGCCTGTCAAGAGCATTGCGGGGCAACGTGAATCAGATGCAGGGCCTGCTCCTCGCGGGCCGCTACCGGCTCGTCGACTCCATCGGGAGCGGCGGCATGGGCCGTGTGTGGCGTGCGCACGACGAGCTGCTGCACCGGGCCGTCGCCATCAAGGAGCTGACCGCCGCCCTCTACGTCGCGGAGGCCGACCAGGCGGTCCTGCTGGCCCGGACGCGGGCCGAGGCGCGGGCCGCGGCGCGGATCAACCACTCCGCCGTCGTCACCGTCCACGACGTCCTCGAACACGACGGCCGGCCCTGGATCGTCATGGAGCTGGTCGTGGGGCGCTCGCTCGCCGACGCGGTCAAGGAGGACGGGCGGGTCGAGCCCGCCGAGGCCGCGCGGATCGGACTGTGGGTGCTGCGGGCGCTGCGCGCCGCGCACTCCGCGGGCGTGCTGCACCGCGACGTCAAGCCTGGCAACGTTCTCCTGTCCGACGACGGCCGGGTGCTGCTCACCGACTTCGGCATCGCGCAGATCGAGGGCGACACGACGATCACCCGTACGGGGGAGGTCGTCGGCTCGGTGGACTACCTCGCGCCCGAGCGGGTACGGGGCAACGACCCCGGGCCCTCCTCCGACCTGTGGGCGCTCGGCGCCACCCTCTACACCGCCGTCGAGGGGCGCTCGCCCTTCCGGCGGACCTCCCCGCTGACGACCATGCAGGCGGTCGTCCAGGAGGAGGCCGCCGAACCGCGCAACGCCGGGGCCCTCGGGCCCGTCATCACCGCGCTCCTGCGCAAGGAGCCCGCCACCCGCCCCGACACCGCCGAGGCCGAGCAACTGCTCGCGGAGGCGGCGGAGGGGCGGCGGCCCGACGGGGCGCAGGCGTACGTGCCGACGCAGTACGGGGGCCCGGGCGGGTACGGGACCGGCGGGCGGGGGTTCGACTCGGGGTCGGGCGCCGGGCTCGGGGGGACCGGCAGGGGCGCCGGAGGCACTGGCGGAGGTTCCGGCGGGGCGGTCGTCGGCGGGAGCAACGGGACCGACGGGACGGGGAGCGGCGCGGGGTTCGGTACGGGGTTCGCCACGGGCGGTGACGGCTTCGGGTCCGGGTCCGGCGCGGTGTACGGGACCGGCGGCGCGGCTGCCGGCGGGTACGGGGCGGAGGGCGGTTCGGGGAGCGGGTCGCTCCCCGGCGGGTTCGGGGCGACGGGAACTCCGTACGCGGGCGGGGCGTTGGACAGTGCGACGGGGACGCCGTCGTACGGGACCGGCCCGCAGGCGCACGCCGCGGGGCAGCCCCCCGTGGCCACCGGCCCGGCCACGGACGGCGTCGGACAGGCCCCGCCGCCCAGGCGCAGGCGGCGGCGGACGCTCGTCCTGGTCGTCGTGCTCGCCGCGCTGGTCGGCGGAGGGACGGCGGTGGCCTTCCAGAAGTGGGACGAGGGACGGCAGACGGAGCACTCCGCGTCCGACCCCTCGCCGAGCCCGTCCGCGATCGAGGGGACCGTGCCCGACTCCTGGGTCGAGGTGAACGACCCGCTCGGCTTCGGGCTCTCCCTGCCGAAGGGCTGGAAGCGGCAGGTCTTCCAGGACGACGGCGACCTCAAGCAGATCGACTACACGCCGGACGGCGGCAAGCACTTCGTCCGCATCGCGATGGACGTCTCCCCCGACTACGCCGACCCGCACGCCCACCAGCTCGACCTGGAGAAGCAGCTCCAGCGGCTCGTCGACTACCAGCGCGTCAAGCTGGAGGAGAACCTGTACCGGGACCGCAAGGGCTCGGAATGGGAGTACACCTGGACGGCCCTCGCCAAGGACACCCCGTACCCCGGGCCGCGCCGGGCGGTGGAGGAGACGTACGTCGCCCACGACGGGACGGAGTACGCGATCTACATGTCGTCCCCGGCGGGCGACTGGGCGACCGCCGCCCAGCAGTTCACGTCGGTGCTGAAGAGCTGGCGGGAGGCCGACCGGTCGTAGCCCCGGTCCGGGCCCGAACTGCCTTGCCCCGGGCCCGCGTCGACAACCGGGTGCCCCGCACGGTAGTCATGTGGCATGAACGACGACCGGGGTGCCGGGGACGACGGGGACGGCTGGATAGTCGGCGGGCGCTACCGCCTGCTCGGGCGGATCGGGGGTGACCGGGCGGGCACCGTGTGGCGGGCCCGCGACGAGACCTCCGGGAGACAGGTCGCCCTCAAGGAACCCCGGTTGCCGGGGGAGCCGGGTGGCGAGGAGTACCGGCGGGCCGCCCACCGCCTCTACCGCGAGGCCCGCGCCGCCGCCCGCGTCGAGCACCCCGGGGCGATCGTCATCCATGACGTCGTCGCCGAGGGCGAGGACCAAGTCCCCTGGGTCGTCAGGGAGTTGGTCGAGGGGGAGTCGCTCGGGGACGTGCTCGCGCGGGGACCGGTCGGCGTGGCCGAGGCCGCCCGGGTGGGCGTCGCCGTGCTGGGCGCGCTGCGGGCCGCCCACGCGGTGGGGATCGTCCACCGGGACGTACGGCCGGGGCACGTGCTGGTCGGGGACGCGGGGCGGGTCGTGCTGACCGACTTCGGGATCGCGCACGGGTACGGCGCCGAAACGGCCGTCGAGGAGTTGGAGTTCGCCGCGCCGGAGTGGCTCTCGGGGGAGCACGCCGGGCCGGAGTCGGATCTGTGGTCGCTGGGGGTGCTGCTGTACGCCGCCGTCGAAGGGGGGTCGCCGTTTCGGCGGGGGACCGCCGGGGAGACGGTCGCGGCGGTGCTCGCGGGGGAGGCGCCGGTCGCGGAGGGGGCGGGTGAACTGGGGCCGCTGCTCGGGGGGTTGCTCGTCCGGGAGCCTGGGGGGCGGATGGGGGCGGACGAGGTGGAGAGGGTGCTGAGAGCGGTTTCTGGGAGTTGTGCCGGGGCCGGGGCCGGGGCCGGGGCTGAGGTCGAGGCGGGGGCGGGGGCGAGGGACGCCGAGGCCGGGCGACTCGACGCCGAGGCGGGCGAACACGTCGGCCCGGCCGGGAAGCTCGGTGCCGAGGCCGGGAAGCTCGATGCCGAGGTCGCGAAAGAGGCGCGGGAGGAAGCGGGCGGGGAGACGCGGGACGGCGTCCAGGCGGGCGGTTTCGACGCCCAGGCGCCCGAGCGCCGGCGCCCCTTCCCGCTCGGCTGGCTCTTCGGCTGACGGCCGGGGCCGGGGGCAACGCCCTGATCAGCGGGTTCGTTGCCAGTGAACGCTGGCGCGGTGTGCGGGTGCGGTGAATCCGCGTTACCGACGGGTACCCAAAGGTGCGGCGGCGGCATACCCTGCGCGTCATGACGGACTCGCAGGCTCAGAGCAGCGCCCCGCACCGCACCAACCCCGTCGCCCCGGCCCCGGCCGGGGTGCGCACCGCCGCCGACGTGGTCACCCCCGAACTGGTCGCACAGCTCACGAAGGGTGTCGTGGGCTCCGGGCGGACCGCCAACCACACCCCGTTCACCGGGGAGAAGCTGGCCGACCTGCCCGAGTCGACCCCGCAGGACGTGGCGCTCGCCTTCGAGCGGGCCCGCGCCGCGCAGGCCGTCTGGGCGCGCACCCCGGTCCGGGAGCGGGCGGCGGTCCTGCTGCGCTTCCACGACCTGGTCCTGGAACGCCAGGCCGAGGTGCTCGACCTGATCCAGCTGGAGACCGGCAAGGCCCGCCTGCACGCGCACGAAGAGGTCCAGGCCGTCGCCGTCGCCGCTCGGCACTACGGGCGTAAGGGTCCGTCGTACCTGAGAGCCAAGGGGCATACGGGGGCCATCCCCACCCTGACCAAGGTCACCGAGCTGCGTCATCCCCGAGGGGTGGTCGGGCAGATAGCCCCCTGGAACTACCCGCTGGAGCTCTCCGTCGGCGACGCGATCCCCGCGTTCGTCGCGGGCAACGCGGTCGTGATGAAGCCGGACACCGAGACGTGCCTCACCGCGCTGTGGGCACGGGACCTGCTGATCGAGGCGGGGCTGCCCGCCGAGGTCTTCCAGGTCGTGCTCGGCGACGGGCCGGTCGTCGGACCCGAGGTCGTCCGGCACGCCGACTACGTCTCCTTCACCGGCTCCACCCGCACCGGCCGCGAGGTCGCGCAGGGCGCCGCCGCCCGGCTGGTCGGCGTCTCGCTCGAACTCGGCGGCAAGAACGCCATGCTGGTCCTGAAGGACGCGGACGTCGAGAAGGCCGCCGCCGGCGCCGTCCGCGCCTGTTTCTCCTCCGCCGGCCAACTCTGCATCTCCATCGAGCGGTTGTACGTCCACGAGTCGATCGCCGACGTCTTCCTCGACCGGTTCGCGGCCCGCACCCGGGCGATGCGGCTCGGCAACTCCCTCGCCTACGGCGCCGAGATGGGCTCGCTCGTCGGGCAGCGCCAGCTCGACACCGTGCGGCGGCACGTGGAGGAGGCCGTCGCCAAGGGCGCCACCGTCGTCACGGGCGGGGCCGCGCGCCCCGACATCGGCCCGTACTTCTACGAGCCGACCATCCTCGACGGCGTCGAGACACCGATGGCCGTGTGCGGCGAGGAGACCTTCGGCCCGGTCGTCTCGATCTACCGCTTCACCGACGAGGACGAGGCGATCGAGTCCGCCAACTCCACGGCGTACGGCCTGAATTCCTCCGTCTGGAGCAAGGACGGCCGGCGCGGCCGGGCCGTCGCCGCGCGGCTGCGGACCGGGACCGTCAACGTCAACGAGGGGTACGCGCCCGCCTACGGCAGCGTCCAGTCCCCGATGGGCGGCATGAAGGACTCCGGGCTCGGCCGGCGCCACGGCTCCGAGGGCATCCTCAAGTACACCGAGGCCCAGACGGTCGCGCACCAGCGGCTGTTGCCGATGGCCCCCTCGCTCGGCATGGACGACGAGAAGTACGCGCGCTTCATGAGCCGGAGCCTGCGAGTGATGAAAGCGTTCCGGTTCCGCTAGGAGGCCCGTATGTCCGACAACCCCCAAGACCCGTACGACTACGACGTGTTGGTCGTCGGCTCCGGCTTCGGCGGCTCCGTCACCGCGCTGCGCCTCACCGAGAAGGGTTACCGCGTAGGCGTGCTGGAGGCCGGACGCCGGTTCGCCCGCGATCTGCTGCCCAAGAACTCCTGGGACCTCAGGAACTACCTCTGGGCGCCGAGGCTGGGCCTCTACGGCATCCAGCGCATCCATCTCCTGGGCAACGTCATGGTGTTGGCCGGTGCCGGGGTCGGCGGCGGCTCCCTCAACTACGCCAACACCCTCTACGTACCGCCGAAAGCCTTCTTCGAGGACCCCCAGTGGAAGGAGATCACCGACTGGGAAGCGGAGTTGACGCCGTACTACGACCAGGCCCGGCGGATGCTGGGGGTGCGGCTCAACCCGACGGTCACCCCCTCCGACGTCCATCTCAGGGCCGCCGCGCAGAGCATGGGCGTCGGCGACACCTTCCACATGGCGCCGGTCGGCGTCTTCTTCGGGGACGGCGACGACGCCGACGGGCAGGCGCCGAAGGCGAGGCCGGGCGAGGAGGTCGCCGACCCCTACTTCGGCGGCGCCGGGCCCAAGCGGCGGGCCTGCACGGAGTGCGGGGAGTGCATGACCGGCTGCCGGCACGGGGCCAAGAACACCCTCAACGAGAACTACCTCCACCTCGCCGAGAAGGCCGGGGCGGCGGTGCACGCGATGACCACCGTCGTCTCCGTCACCGACGACTCGCGCGGCGGGTACGCGGTCGCGACGCTGCCCACCGACAACCGGCGCAAGGGCAAGGGGCGGATCTTCACCGCCCGCCGGGTCGTCCTCGCGGCCGGTACCTACGGCACCCAGACGCTGCTGCACAAGATGAAGGCGAACGGCCAACTCCCGCACCTCTCCGAACGGCTGGGAGAGCTGACCCGGACCAACTCCGAGGCCCTCGTCGGCGCGCAGACCGATGACCGGCGCTACCGGAAGGCCACCGGACGCACCCTCGACTTCACGCGCGGGGTCGCCATCACGTCGTCCGTGCACCCGGACGCGAACACGCACATCGAGCCGGTGCGGTACGGCAAGGGGTCCAACGCGATGGGCGGCCTGTCCATCGTCCAAGTCCCTTACGCGGAAGGGTCGTCGAGGGTCGCCGGCTGGCTCGCGCACATCGCCCGGCACCCCATGCTGCTGCTGCGCTCGCTCTCCAACCGGAAGTGGTCGGAGCGGACCATCATCGGGCTCGTCATGCAGTCGCTGGACAACTCGCTCACGACCTACCTGAAGCCGTCCGGCGTCGGGCGGGGCCTGTTGACGGCCCGTCAGGGGCACGGGGCGCCCAACCCCCAGCAGATCAAGGCCGCTTCACAGGCCGCGTCCGCGATCGCCGCCGACATCAACGGCTTCGCCGGGTCCAACGTCGGTGAACTGATGGGGACTCCGCTCACCGCGCACTTCCTCGGGGGGTGCCCGATCGGGGACTCCCGGGAGAGCGGCGTCATCGACCCCTACCACCGGTTGTACGGGTACCCCGGGATCTCCGTCGTCGACGGGGCCGCCGTCTCCGCGAACCTCGGGGTGAACCCGTCGCTGACGATCACCGCGCAGGCCGAGCGGGCGATGGCGTACTGGCCGAACAAGGGCGAGCCCGACCCGCGTCCGGTCCAGGGAGCGTCGTACGAACGGATCGCGGCCGTCGAGCCGAAGTCGCCCGCCGTGCCCGAGGACGCGTTCGGGGCGCTCCGGCTGCCGTTCCTCGGGATGCCGGCGATGCCCGGACGGGAGCCCGGGCCCCGGCCCGAGCGGAGCTGAGAAGAACGGAAGGACCTGCGCCCCCCTCCGAGCGCAGGTCCCTCCGTCGTTTCCGTACGCCTCACGGCCTACGCGCTTGCGTACGCCTTACGCGTGGCTGCCGTCCGTCTTGCGGCGGCGGACCAGGAAGACCGCGCCCGCGCCCGCGACCACGGCGGCACCGCCGACGAGGCCGATCATCGGCAGCGCGGAGCCGGCGCCGGTCTCGGCGAGGGTGCCGGTGGCGTCGACGTCACTGAGGTTGACCGGCTTGGCGCCGCCCGTCTGGGGCTTGGCGTCGTTCGGCTTGCCGGCGTTGGAACCCGCGGCGAGGACCTCGAACTCGTAGTACCAGATGTTCGGGTCGTCCGAGAGCCAGCAGCCCTCGGAGTCCGAGTACATCGCGATGCCGCCGGTGATGCCGAAGGCCGCGGGCACGCTGCCGTTGACGCTGAAGCGCACCTTGTACGAGATCGACTGGCCGCCCGCGAGATCGATCGCGGAGAGCGTCGCGCCGTCGCCCGAGGCGTCCGCCAGGGTCTTCCAGGTGTTCGTGGACTTCTGGAGGATCTGGAGCGTGACCTTGTTGGAGTAGTCCTTCTCGTCGCTGAACGCGGCGATGCCCAGCATGGGCTTGATGTTCTTGATCGTCTGGTCGCCGATGTTGGAGACCTTGAACGTGATGTTCTTCCAGCCGCTGCCGGCGACGACCTTCGAGGGCACGCCGATCAGACCGCTGGTCAGGTTCTCGTCGATGCCGACCGAGGCGTTCTCGTCCTCCGGGTCGAGGGTCTCGCAGTAGTCGACGTCGGCCGGAGCCGTCGGCGTGGTGGTGACCGGCGTGCTCGGGGTCGGCGTACCCGTCGTCTCGCCCTTGTCGCCCTCGTCACCCTTGCCGTTGTCCCCGGTGGTGTCGTCCGCACCGGGCTCGGTCTTCTCGGTGTCGTCGGAACCCGCGGCGGGCTGGCCGGCGTCGGTGCCGGAACCGGCGTCGGTGCCCGACCCCGTGTCGGTGCCGGAACCGCTGTCCGACCCCGCGGCGGAGTCGTCGGCCGGGGCCGAGGGAGAGGTGGAGCCGCTCGGCGACGGCGAAGCGCTGTCCTCGGCGAACGCGGCGGGCGCGGAGAGCAGGGCGAGGGGGGACAGGGCGGCCGTCGCGGCGGCCACGGCTATGGCGCGGCGGAGCTTCATGGAAGAAGACCTCTTGATGTCAGGCACGGCACGCCCGGTTGGCGTGACATGTCGGCGGGAGACCTTCCGCGTTGGGGGGCGCGGGTGTGGCCCGTGTTACGCATGGTTTGATCCGTGACGGATGGGAAAGGTTGTACGGTTTCTCACGCGATTTTTATGTGTCTCACATCACGCGCACAGCCGTATGGGGGCGCATCGTTTTTTTCAGACTTTGGGGGGAAGGCCGCCGTGCCCGAGATATCTGACGACGACTGGGAGAAGTTCCTTCGCGAGAGCGGGGAGGGGGGCTCCGGGGACGCGCCGAAGGAGCCGTCCGCGCGGGCCCGGATGGTGGCCGCTCGGCTGCGCGAGCAGGAGGCGAAGGGGCAGCTCCCGGAGGGCTGGCGGACCGGCCCGGCCTGGCGCGACACGGAGGAGCGGGCGCGCAGACGGCGCCGGCTGTGGACGTTCGTCGGCGTCCCTGTCGCCGCCGCGCTGGCCTTCGTCGCGATGAAGCCGTCCGTCATCCCCGGCGACCCCTTCGGTACGGGCTCGGACGGCACCGACGTCGCCGCGACCCCGCTGCCGCCCGAGACGGCCGCCCCGAGCGGCGCCCCCGGCGAGGTCGACCCGGACGCCCCCACGCAGGCCCGCCCCTTCGCGGGCTCGCCCGCGCTCCAGTGGGCGGACGGGGCGGCGGGGATCGTGGCGCCGGCGGCGACGGCGGTGAAGGGGTTCTCGAAGGCGCAGGTCCAGGACTACCTGGCCCTGACAAGGACCTTCCTGGTCGACGCCAACCTCGACCCCGCCGTTCTGAAGGGCGGGAGCCCGAACGCCGTGCTGAACCAGATCGACCCGATCCAGACGGACGTACGCGACCTCATGCGCACCGCGCTGCGCAAGGCCGACAAGGAGCACGACCCGTTGTTGCTGTTCAGCCGGTTCGACCCCGCCGAGGTGCGGATCGCCGGGAACGTCGTCAAGACGCGTGGGCGCATGACCTTCGGCCCCGGGAAGAACGGCTCGGTCGCCGTTCACACCGACTACACCTTCGTCTATCCCGTCGTCCGCGCGTCCACGCCCACGGCCGACGGGGATGCGGAGGCCACCCGGACCATCGTCCGGCGCGTCATCGACTTCGAGATGTCCGATCCGGTGCGCTACCAGGTGACCCCGGGGAAGCTCTTCATCACCGCATACCGGATGACCAGCGGAAACTCCACGTGCGGCCGGTTCGACGGATATCTGCGGCCGGAGTTCCTGGCGGATCGCTCGACGGGGCCGACGCCCACGGGCCCCGAGGAGGACCCGTACGACCGAAGCAAGGAGTTCACCGAGGGCGCGGCCGAGGGGCCCTGCGGGACCCTGTCTCGGATCTGAACTGCCGTACGGAAAAGGGCGAAGGGCCCCGCGGGACGGAGCCGCGGGGCCCTTCTTCGTCAGCACCGGCGTCAGGGCAGCGCCGGTGCCTCCCGGGAACGGCGCCGGGGGGTGCGCCGCTGTGGGTGGTGCGTGGGCCGGCCCGTCCGCTGCCGATCTGCACTGGTCTGGACCTTTGGCAGTCGACGTTCCGGTGTACCCGCCTCGCCGTGCACAGCGATGCGGTGATTCGTGGGGGGACGTGGAGCTTGTACGCATCGTGCTGGATGAACGGCGCCGCCGCAACCGTTTGACCCGGCCCTTGTAGATTTTTGCAGTTTCCGCCGGTCGGCCTCGGGCGTCCCCGAGGCCGACCGTTTCTCTTGGATGACCGGGCTGCTGTCCCCTGCCGTCCGGTCATCACTCTGGAGCGAGGTCCCACGACGCACGGCACGATCCGTACGTCTCATCGCTCCAACGAGCCACGCGTGGTTCTTCCGGGCCCGCGCCTGGCTGGCACGGACACCGGTACCAACGACGGCCGCCGGGGGCGGTCACGCGCCGTACGGGTGAGGGAAGGCCCGAACTCATCTGCGAGGAAGGCGAGATGCCGGGGGTGGGGCGGTGCCTCAGATGCGGCCCCGGCACAGTTCGAGCAGCGTCATCGCCAGCGTCGTCCCCGGCTTGCCGAGGGCCTCGCTGTAGTGGGCGAGGATCTCCATCTCGCGGGAGAGGTTCACGCGCCGGCCGCCGGAGGCGATGCGGGCGTCCTGGACGACGGCGGAGACGGCGACGCGTTCCTGGACGAGGCCGATGATGCGGTCGTCGAGGGCGTCGATGCGGTCACGGGCGCCGTGGATGATGTCGGCGGCCTCGGCGGTCTTCGCGCCGGTGGTGTCGAGGGCGGTCATGCGGGGCTCCTTGAGGTGGTGTGCGCCCCGGACCGGCAAGCCCCGGAAGAACGCCAGACGCCCCGGGCCTTGTCGGCCCGGGGCGCCTGGGAAGTCGCTCGGCTTTACGCTCAAGCACGACCATGGCAGCCGGCGGGCCGGGTGCCATAGGTAAAGAGGAAGGTCGTGGTCGAGAACATGGGCCCAGTATGCCACGCCCCCGCCTCCGGCCCACCGCCCCTGCCGCTGCCCCGTGGTCCCGTGCGTCCGCCGCTGCCCCGGCGTCCCGTGGTCCCGCGCGTCCGCCCGCGGCCCCCGCACGGCTCCCGTCCTCCCCGCCGCCCCTGTGGCCGGTCCCCGCACCCGCCCCCGGCATCTCATACCGGCCCTTCCGCACCCGCCCCTCGCGCCCGCCCCGGCCCCCCCACATCCGCCCCTGCCGCTGCCCCGACCTCCCGCACCGGCCCTTCCGCACCCGCCCCCCCGCCCCGGCCTCCCGCCCCGGCCCCCCCCCACACCCGCCCCTCGCGCCCGCCCCCAGCCCTCCCACCCCCGCCGCCCTTCCGCAGCCCCCGAGCCCGCGCCCCCGGCCCCCTCCTCCCGCCCCGGTAGAATCGGACCCACACACCCTGACCCACCGCCGGAAGGCCCCCGTGTCATCAGCGACCCCAGCCGCCCCCGACACCGTTCTGGTCGTCGACTTCGGCGCGCAGTACGCCCAGCTCATCGCCCGTAGGGTCCGCGAGGCCAGGGTGTACAGCGAGATCGTGCCCAGCACCATGCCGGTCGCGGAGATGCTCGCGAAGAACCCGGCGGCGATCATCCTGTCCGGCGGACCGTCGTCCGTGTACGAGGAGGGCGCCCCGCAGATCGACGGCGCGCTCTTCGCGGCCGGTGTCCCCGTCTTCGGCATGTGCTACGGCTTCCAGCTGATGGCGCGCTCCCTCGGCGGCACCGTCGACAACACCGGCGCCCGCGAGTACGGCCGCACCGACCTGCACGTCTCGAAGGTGTCGTCCACCCTCTTCGAGGGCACCCCGGCCGAGCAGGCCGTCTGGATGTCGCACGGCGACGCGTGCTCGGCGGCGCCCGAGGGCTTCGCGGTGACCGCGTCCACCGACGTCGTCCCCGTCGCCGCCTTCGAGAACGACGAGAAGAAGCTCTACGGCGTCCAGTACCACCCCGAGGTCATGCACTCCACGCACGGCCAGCAGGTCCTGGAGCACTTCCTCTACCGGGGAGCCGGCCTCAAGCCGGACTGGACCACTGGCAATGTCATCGAGGAGCAGGTCACGGCGATCCGTGAGCTCGTCGGCGACAAGCGCGCCATCTGCGGCCTCTCCGGCGGCGTCGACTCCGCGGTCGCCGCGGCCCTCGTCGTCCGCGCCATCGGCTCCCAGCTGACCTGCGTCTACGTCGACCACGGCCTGATGCGCAAGGGCGAGACCGAGCAGGTCGAGAAGGAGTTCGTGGCCGCGACCGGCGCCAAGCTGGTCGTCGTCGACGCCGAGCAGCGGTTCCTGGACGCGCTCAAGGGGGTCTCCGACCCCGAGGAGAAGCGGAAGATCATCGGCCGCGAGTTCATTCGCGTCTTCGAGCAGGCGCAGGCCGACATCATCGCGGACGAGGGCCCGGCGGTGGAGTTCCTCGTGCAGGGCACGCTCTACCCGGACGTGGTCGAGTCCGGTGGCGGCACCGGCACCGCGAACATCAAGTCGCACCACAACGTCGGCGGACTCCCGGAGGACCTGGAGTTCAAGCTGATCGAACCGCTGCGCAAGCTGTTCAAGGACGAGGTCCGCATGGTCGGCCAGGAGCTGGGCCTGCCCGAGGAGATCGTCCAGCGCCAGCCGTTCCCCGGCCCCGGCCTCGGCATCCGCATCGTCGGCGAGGTCACGAAGGACCGCCTCGACCTGCTGCGCGAGGCCGACGCGATCGCCCGCGAGGAGCTGACCGCCGCCGGCCTCGACCGCGAGATCTGGCAGTGCCCGGTGGTCCTCCTCGCGGACGTCCGCTCGGTCGGCGTCCAGGGCGACGGCCGCACCTACGGCCACCCCATCGTCCTGCGCCCGGTCTCCTCCGAGGACGCGATGACGGCCGACTGGTCCCGCCTCCCGTACGACGTCCTCGCCCGCATCTCGACGCGGATCACGAACGAGGTCCCGGACGTCAACCGCGTTGTCCTGGACGTCACTTCGAAGCCCCCGGGCACCATCGAGTGGGAGTAGAGCCCCTGTTGAGGGGCTCCGGCGCCGAGGGGGCTCAGGTGCGCTTGATCACGCGCACCGGCCCGCCCGGCCGCCAGACCTCGACGACCAGGTAGGTCTCGTCCTCGACGAACGTCCTGGTGACGTCGGTCAGTTCGACGCGGAAGAGGTGGAACGGCTCCGGCGGTTCCACCTCTTTCACGTACGACGCCTTCAGCGGGCCGTGCTCTTCGATCGCGCGCCCGCTGACGCGTACGTCGCCCCCGCCCATCCCCGTGCCCTCGCCGGGGTTGGCCTGGAGGGCGAACCGCGGATCGCGTTTCAGGTCGAGGACCTTGAGGGAGCCCGGCATCATGCCGAGCCACAACTCGCCTTCGTGGAAGCGGACTTCGATTCCGCTGGTGCGCGGGGAACCGTCGCGCCGGAGTGTGGCGAGGACATGGTGGGTGTGCTGGGCGAACCTTTCCTCGACGGTCGTCGCGAGGACGGGTTCGGCGGTGCGGAACGCGGCCCAGTCCACGGGTGCGGGGTTAGTCGTCATAGGCCGAGTCTTACGCCGTATCCCGACATCTTCTGTCGGGTGTGCCGTGTGTTTCTGTGACGGAAATCGTCATCTTTGCATAACGGCCCTGCCTTTCTGCGCTGACCGGCGGTAACTTCCGGCTCTGTAGCGAAAACCATTGCTGGAGGACCGATGTCCGGGCCCACGCCGCCTGCCCCCCTGCCCACCGACCGGCTCCGGTTCGCGATGCCGCCGATGCACGAATCGCTGGAGGACGAACGGCGCCACCGGAAGGAACGGCTCGCCGGCGCCGTACGGATCTTCGGGCGGCAGGGGTTCGAGGACGGGGTGTCGGGGCACATCACCGCGCGGGACCCGGAGTTCAGCGACTGTTTCTGGGTGAACCCGTTCGGGATGCCGTTCCGGCACGTGACGGTGAGCGATCTGGTGCTGGCCAACTCCGAGGGGCAGGTCGTCGAGGGGAGTTACCACGTCAACCAGGCCGCCTTCACCGTGCACGCGCAGGTGCACGCGGCGCGGCCCGACGTCGTCGCCGTCGCGCACTGTCACTCCGTGTACGGGCGGGCGCTCGCCGCGCTCGGGGAGCTGCTCGATCCGATCACCCAGGAGAGCTGCGCCTTCTTCGAGGACCACGCGCTGTACGACGCGTTCACCGGGGTGAGCGTCGACGCGGAGGAGGGGCGGCGGATCGCTGCCGCGCTGGGGTCGCGGAAAGCGCTTGTGCTGCGTAATCACGGGTTGTTGACCGTGGGGGATTCCGTGGATGCCGCCGCTTGGTGGTTTCTCTCCATGGAACGGTCGAGTCAGGTGCAGTTGACCGCGCGGGCGGCGGGGCGGCCGGTGTTGGTGGAGCGGCGGCAAGCGGTTGCTACACGGGAGCAGTCGGGGGGTGATCTGGTGGCGTGGATCAATTATCAGCCGCTGTGGCAGGACATCAGCAGGAGCGAGCCTGATTTGTTGAGCTAGGTATTTCGGAGGGCCCGACCGATTGGGGGGGGGCTGGGCGTTTGAGGGGGCTGGGCGTTTGCGTGTGGGCGCCGGCGTTTCAGAATCCGCGCAGGATCACCGACTTCGTCCGCGTGAACTCCTCGTCCGTGAGCACCCCCGTGCGGTGGAGCTCGCCCAACTCCCGCAGGCGGCGCAGGAGTACGTCGTGGTGGTCGGCCGACTGGGCGGGCGGGGCCGGGAGTTCCTCGCGCGTCGGGCGGGTGGAGGGGTGCGGGAGGCGGGCGGTGACGGCCGTCGCGACCAGCGCCGTCAGCAGGTCCCGGCGGGTGTTCCCCCACAGGTCCAGGGTGTACGGGTCTTTCTCCGGCGGGAGTTTCGAGAAGACGGTGTCCCGGGTGACGAACCTCAGGAACCCGTCGTCGTAACCGGAGTTGGGCATCCACTCGACCCGCAGCAGGTCCCCGACGGCGATCACCCGGGGGCCCGTCGCGCGCTTCACCCGGTCCGAGGTGTCCGCCCAGTCGATGCGGACGCGGCTGCCGTCGAAGGAGACCGTGCCGTCCGAGGAGCGGACCGACACCGGGACCGGCGGGCCGGGCAGCAGGTACGCCCCCGTCGGGTCCTTCGGGATCTGGTCCAGGAGCAGGGCGTTGCGGATCTCCTCGGCGACGAACTCGGCGGTGCCGCTGCTGTCCTGATCGACCGTCAGACGGTAGGGGTCGGCCGGGTCGGGGAGCCGGCCGCCGGTCGCCTGGAGCAGCGGGTCGGCGCCCTCGCGCAGCCGGACGCGTAACCTGCCCCGCCTGCGCTCCGGTTCGTAGACGACGCCGGCGACCGCCTCCAGTGGGATCGCGACCTCCCCGTACGTCTGCCGGAACAGCGGGACGCTGCGGTGCAGGCCCGGGGTGATCCTGACCGTCGTACCGTCGAAGGCCCAGGTCCCGTCGCGCTGGATGATCTCGGCCATAAGGGAATTGTCGCAGGGGGGTCAACAGGGGCCGGGGCGCGTCCGTTCGGGATCGGACGTATGCAATGTGCGGTCGTTTCGCGGTGGTTCGGGGTGGTCGGGGCGGCCACTTCGGTGTCGGTCGATATCGGTCGTCGGGCCGGTCGGCGGACAAGGCTCCGGGTAGGGCACAATTCGCTCTCGTCGCACGGGAGTTGTCTGGTCGCGGGAAGGCGGTCGTCGGGCGTGGCGGTGCGGGAGACGGGGCAGGTGGCCGGGGTCGGCGCCGGGGGCGTGCACGCGGGCGGGTGCACGTGCGGCGGGTGTCCGCACGGGGCCCGGGAGGGGCATCGGCGGGCCGTCGCCGCGTTCCTGGTGAAACGGGACGCCTTCGCCGCCGGGGAGGGGGTGCCGGCGGCCGTCGCGCACTCCGCGTTCGCCTCCCGGCAGTGGGTGTCCGAGGAGCTGACCCAGTCCGCCGGGGACGTCGCCGAGCGGGGGCGGGCCGAGGGGGAGGCGTGGCTCGCTGGGCTGTGGCGGTGGACCGTCGTCCCGGTGTGGCTGGGGGTCGTCGTGCTGCTGCTCGTGCAGGCGCTGACCGCCGTCGGCGCCGGGTGGAGCACCGCCCGTACGGCCGGGCTGCTCGCCGCCGTCGTCGTGGGGTGCGCGCTCAGCGCCGCGTCCTGGTTCCACCGGGGGCGGGGCGGGGCGCTCGCGCCGGTCGTCGGCGAGGACAACCGGATCTCCACCTCCCGTGTCGTCGCCGGGAGTTGGGTGCTCGTCGTCGCGTACTCCGTGCTCGTCCTCGTCGGGGAGCTGACCGCCGCCTCCGGTTCCGCCGAGCGGGACGCGCTGCTCGACGGGCTCGAACTCGCCCGGGGCGCCGGGGTGGTGACCGTGCTCGCCGTGGTCTGCGGGATCGCCGTGCTCGTCCGGCGGGTCGTCGGGGTGCGGGTGCTGGGGCAGCGGCTCCAGAAGGTGCGGGCGCACCGGCCGCGCGCCGCCGACCTGCTGACCGACGACTCCGGTCGGGGCGCGTTCGCCGACATCCAGTACGTCGTGATCAGCGGCGTCGCCCTCGTCTTCACCCTCGTCCGGCTCGCCCGGCGGCCCGACCAACTCCCCGATCTGCCCTGGGGGCTGGCGCTGGTCGTGCTGGTCTCGGCGGGGACCTACCTGGCCGGGAAGTACGCCGAGGGCGGGCGGCCGGTGATCCTCTCCGTGGTGCGCTCGCGGGAGGCCGGCGATCTCGACGGGCCGATCCGGGGCGGGGACGACATCGAGATCCGGGGGGCCGGGTTCGTCCCGCCGGGGGCGCAAGGCGCCGACCGGCTGGCCCGGATGGTCGTCCGGGTCGGGGCCGTGCACGTGCAGGTGCCGCTGGTGCCGGTCGCCGGGGGGTTCAGCAACCCGACGGACGCGGTGCTGACGGTGCCCGTGCCGGTGGAGGTGGAGCCGGGGAAGGTGGAGGTGCAGGTGGTGACGGCCGCGGGCGTGGAGACGGGGCGGTACGAGATCGAGGTGGCGGAGTAGGGGCGTCGCGTCGGCCGGGAGGGGCGTGCCTGGGCCGTGTCCGGGCCTCGGTGGGTGGGCGGGGGAGCGTTGGCTGTCGCTTTGCTGTCAGTCATGTCGGGTGGTGAGCGGGACGCATCTCCCGTCCGTATGGTCGGGTGAGGGGTTCACACTGGGGTGGACGAGAGGTGGCGGACTGCTATGGCTCACGGGATGCGTACGGACACCCATCCTTCCGCGGTCGGCGGGGGGCAGAACTGGCGTGACGTCGCGACGCGGTACGCGCTCGTGCCGTTGCGGGTGTTCCTCGGGGTGACCTTCATCTACGCCGGGCTGGACAAGCTGACCGACAGCGCGTTCATGAAGGACTCGGGCGCCGGGTCCCTCGGGGACACGATGCGGGCCGTGCGGGACTCCTCGGCGATCCCGGCGCTGGTGGACCTGGCGCTGAAGAGCCCCGTCGGGTTCGGGTACGCGATCGCCCTCGGTGAACTGGCCGTCGGGATCGGGGCGTTGCTGGGGCTGCTGACCCGGATCGCCGCGCTCGGCGGGCTGCTGATCTCGCTGAGCCTGTGGCTGACGGTGAGCTGGGCGTCCGACCCCTACTACTACGGCAACGACCTGCCCTACATGATGGCGTGGCTGCCGTTCGTGCTGGCGGGGGCGTCGGTGGCGTCCGTGGACGCGGTGCTGCGGGAGCGGCGGCGCAAGGACGGGGGGCTCGGGGCGCTGTAGCTTCCGGGCGCTGTCGTGTCCGGGTGAGCCCGGGTGGGTGAGGGTGTGGGGGCGGGTTCCGTTCGGGGCCGGCCCCCTTTCGTGTGTCCCGGGGGCCGGTGGGTTCCCGGGTCAGGGCTCCTTTCTGTCCCAGGGCGTGTACGGGGGTGTGGGCTCGGGGGTCGGGGGGCGGTCCTGGGGCTGTGCTGAGGCGGCGGCGGTGGCGGTGGCGGTGGTGGCGGAGCCGTCCGCGCCGGTTCGGCGGGCCCGGCGTCTGCGGACCGTGCGGGCCGTCGCTCCCGCCGCGCCGGCCAGGGTGAGGCCGAAGAGGAGGAGGGGGACGACCGCGAACCACGGGGTCTCCCAGAGGCCGCCCGCGTCGCCCGCGTAGACCGCGCCGGTCAGGGCGAAGAAGAGGCCCGCGACGAGGCGGCCGGGGCGGAACTCATGACGCGGCACGGGACACCTCCGCCTGGCCGACGCCCACGTGGACGGAGAGGTCGAGGGTGCCCGCCGGGGTCGTGCCCGCGGCGGGGGTGAGGGTGACTTCCTTGTGGCGTCCCGGCTGCACGTCCACGTCCTTCTCGTTGTCGCCCGGCAGTCGGATGTCGCCCAGGCCCACGTCGACACTCAGGCGCACGGTGACGCCCTTGGGGACGATCACGCGCAGCTTGCCCATCCCCACGCTGATCTCCGTACCGGCGCCGGTGGTCTTCGTGAGGTCCAGGGCCGAGAGGTCCAGGGTGCCCTGGCCCGTGCCCAGGTCGTACGAGGGCAGGAGCTGGGCCGAGGTGGCGGGCTTCCACGTCGTGTCGAGCCAGTGGGTCGTGATGTCCTTCGGGACGGCGGTCGTCGCCGCGAGGAGGCCCGCGGTGACCAGGGCGAGGAAGATCGATCCCGCGCCCGTGCGGCCCAGGAGGGAGCTGACGGCGATGCCGAGGCCGAGGACGATCAGGCCCGCCGCGAGACCGGCCTGGAGGCTCGTGCCCAGCGGGTGGTCGTCCCAGGTGAGGCGGGTGGCCAGGGCGCCCGCGCCGAGGGAGAGGAAGAAGAGCCAGCCGCCGATCCAGCGGGGGAGCTGGGCGGCGGGGTGGCGCCGGGGGTGGAGGTGGTGCGGGTTGCGGTGCTGGGGGTTGTGGTGCTGGTGGTGCGGGTTGTGGTGGCGGTGGCCCGAGAGGTCGACCGTCGTGAACGAGCCGAGGTCGGGGGCGCCGGAGTCGCCCGGGCCCCACAGATAGCCCGTCCCCCCGACGTGCGTGCCGTCCTTGACGATCGGGTCCCGCCACCAGGACGGGAACGTCGCCGTGATCGGCGGGGCCTTCGGCTCCGGCGGGGCGTCGGCCGCGGCCTGCGCGGTCAGGGGGGCGGTCTCGGAGGTGTCGCGGTTGCGGGACCAGTACCCGGCGCCCGCGAGGAGCAGCGAGAGGACCGCGGCGAACGTGAGGACGTCGCCGTTCCTCAGCATCGACAGGAAGATCCCGCAGCCGACCAGGGCGAACAGCACGGCGGCCAGGGCCTGCCCGTCGACCCGGCCGGTGAGGAGCCTGCGCACCTCGTTCTCCCCGTCGTCCTCGTAGGGGACGAAGAGCCAGGCGAAGCCGTAGAAGATGAGGCCGATGCCGCCCGTCGCGGAGAGGACGGCCAGCGTGATGCGGAAGATCACCGGGTCCATGTCGCACTGCCTGCCCAGGCCCGCGCACACGCCCGCGATCATCTTGTGGTCGCGGTCCCGGCGGAAGCGGAGGCCGTCCCGCGCGGCCGGCTCGGGCTGCTCCGCCGTCGCCGTCGCTCCCGCGGACCTCCTTGCGCGCAGGCCGTCGTCCGCTTCGGAGGGGCCCCTCGGCTCGTCCGACGCGGAGTCCGCGGCGTGCTCGTGATCTGCCATGCCTCCATGGTGGCGGGTCGAGGACCCTCGCGGGAGCCGGGACGACCCTGGTCCGACCCTGATATCGGCCCTGAGGGGAGACCAGGGGACCGTTCGACTCCTGAGGGTGCCGGGATCAGGGGAGTCTCGGGGGCGAACCCTGATGTCAGGGCCGCCCGGCCGTGGAACCATCGTCGACATGCCGGAAGCCGCAGCAGCACCCCTCGTCGAACCGCGGCCTCCGCGCAAGCTCTACCGCAGCAGCGACGGTCGCTGGCTGGGCGGAGTGGCGCGGGGGCTCGCCGGACATCTCGGGCTGCCCGTGATCTGGGTCCGGCTCGTGTTCGTCGGCCTGTTCATGGGCGAGGGCCTCGGCGCCCTGCTCTACGCGGCGTTCTGGTTCTTCGTCCCGCTCGGCGTCGGCGGCGTCGCCGGCCAGCGCCCGCCCTCCCTGGTGTCCACGGAGACCGCGCCCGACGGCCGCCGCAGGCTCGTCGCCCGCAAACCCGACCGGGGCCAGCTCCTCGCCCTGTGCCTCATGGTCGTCCTGGCCATGGTGTTCGTCAGCAGTGTCGACGTCGGCACCGGCGCCCGCGTGTACTTCCTGCCGATCGTCCTGGTCGGCGCCGGGGTCGCCCTCGTCTGGCGGCAGGCCGACAACGCCCGCCGGGCCCGCTGGGTCGAGGTCGGCCGCCGCCGGCGCACGCTGACGCTGGTGCGCACGCTCGGCGGCATCCTCCTCGTCACCGCCGGCGTCTCCGGCGTCTTCGTCCTCCAGGGCTCCGCCGCCCACCTCGGCTCGGTCCTCCAGGCGGCCCTCGCCGTCCTCGTGGGGATCACCCTGCTCGCCGGCCCGTACCTCGTCCGGATGACGCAGGACCTCTCCGAGGAGCGCCTCATGCGCATCCGCGCCCAGGAGCGCGCCGAGGTCGCGGCCCACGTCCACGACTCGGTGCTGCACACCCTGACGCTGATCCAGCGCAACGCGGAGAACGCCCCGGAGGTCCGCAGGCTCGCCCGCGCCCAGGAGCGCGATCTGCGCACCTGGCTCTACAACCCCGAGGGCACCGGCAAGGACGAGGAGGACGAACCGACCACGGTCGCCGACGCCGTCCGGCGCAGCGCCGCCGAGGTGGAGGACAAGCACGGGGTGCCGATCGAGGTGGTCGTCGTCGGCGACTGCGAGCTGGACGAGAGGACGTCCGCGCAGATGCAGGCCGCGCGCGAGGCGATGGTCAACGCCGCCAAGTACGGTGGCGAGGGAGGGGCCGTCCAGGTCTACGCCGAGGTCGAGGAGAGGACGGTCTTCGTGTCCGTCCGGGACCGCGGCCCCGGTTTCGACCCCGACTCGATACCCGCCGACCGCATGGGCGTCAGAGAATCGATCATCGGGCGCATGGAGCGCAACGGCGGTACGGCACGGCTGCGGGCGGTGCCCGGCGGCGGTACGGAAGTCGAGCTGGAGATGGAGAGGGTGGAGAAGACGTGATGAGCGAGCCGACCGAAGAGACCGGGGCCACCGGGGCGGCGGGAGCCGAGGAGGCACCCCAGAGCGGCGGGGAGCGGCGGGTGCGCGTCGTCCTCGTCGACGACCACCGGATGTTCCGGACGGGGGTCCAGGCGGAGATCGGGCGTACGGACGAGACGGGCGTGGAGGTCGTCGGGGAGGCGGCGGACGTCGACCAGGCGGTCACCGTCATCACGGCGACCCGCCCCGAGGTGGTCCTCCTCGACGTGCACCTCCCCGGGGGCGGCGGCGTCGAAGTCCTGCGCCGGTGCGCCGACATGGCGAGCGACCCCGAGAGGCCGGTGCGGTTCCTCGCGCTGTCCGTGTCGGACGCCGCGGAGGACGTCATCGGGGTCATCCGGGGCGGCGCGCGGGGGTACGTCACGAAGACGATCACCGGGACCGACCTGGTGGCCTCGATCTTCCGGGTCCAGGAGGGCGACGCGGTCTTCTCCCCGAGGCTGGCCGGCTTCGTCCTGGACGCCTTCGCCTCCACCGACGCACCCCCGGTCGACGAGGACCTCGACCGCCTCACCCAGCGCGAGCGGGAGGTGCTGCGGCTCATCGCGCGCGGGTACGCGTACAAGGAGATCGCCAAGCAGCTGTACATCTCCGTCAAGACCGTCGAGTCCCATGTCTCGGCGGTCCTGCGGAAGTTGCAGCTCTCGAACCGGCACGAGCTGACGCGGTGGGCGACGGCGCGCCGGCTGGTCTGAGGGGGCGCCGCGGCGTCCGTCGGCGGCACCGCTCCCCTCACGACACCCGTGTCGCCCCCGCGAACGGCATTTCGTCGATGGGGGCGATGCGGACGGGCGCGGAGGGGTTGGGGGCGTGGATCATCTTGCCGCCGCCGATGTAGAGGCCGACGTGGCTGATGCCGGAGTAGAAGAAGACGAGGTCGCCGGGGAGCAGCTCGGAGCGGGAGACGCGCCGGCCGGCGCCGATCTGGGCGTAGGTCGTGCGCGGCAGGGAGAGCCCGGCGGAGCGGTAGGCGGCCTGGATCAGACCGGAGCAGTCGAAGGCGTCGGGACCGGTCGCGCCCCACACGTAGGGGCTGCCGAGCTTGGAGTAGGCGTAGGCGACGGCGGCGCCCGCGCGGGAGTCGGGGGCCTGGACGTCGCCGGGGCCCGGCAGGGCGGCGCGGGTGCCCCGGGAGGCGCGCGGGGCCGGGGCACCGGCCGGTGAGGTGTCGCCGGTGACCTCTTGCCGTTCCCGCTCCGAGAGCCCGGCGAGCAGACGGCGGGCCGCGCCGAGCTTGCCGGTGACGGTCTCCTTGTGGCGGCGCAGTTCGGCCCGGCGGGCGGCGAGGGAGTCGAGTTCGACGCGCGCGGCGCCGCGCAGCCGCTCGACCTCGGCGAGCCGGCGTCGTACGCGGGAGACGGCGGCGGACTGGCGGGCGTCCGCGCGTTCGGCGAAGGCGGCGCCGTCGAGGTAGTGGTCGGGGTCGGAGGAGAGGGCGAGCTGGACGGTGGGGTCGAGGGCGCCGTCGCGGTACTGCGCGGCGGCGAGCGAACCCAGCCTGTCGCGCTCGGAGTTGAGCTCGGCCTCCTGCCGGGCCGCCTCGTCCCGCAGGGAGTTCAGCCGCCGCTCGGCGGTCCGCGCCTTCTCCTGGGCGCCGTTGTACTGCTCGGTGGCCACCTCGGCCTCCCGGTACAGCTTGTCCACCTTCGCCTTCACCTGGGCCGCCGTCGGCTCCGGCGCGGCCTGTCCGGTCCCGTCGAAGGCCGTCGCGGTCGCCGCGCCCGCGAGGGCGAGGGTCGCCGCGGTGCGGGCGGTGTGCGCGACTCCCGTGCGCTGACGGGGCTTGCGGTGCGCTGCCACGTTGGACCTGCACGTCCTTTCCGTACGACCGCCCCGTGCGCCCGGGGGCCCGTCGGAGTGGGGAGAGCGGGACGGGAGGCGCGTCCGGCGGCGCCCCGCACAGGGGGAGCGCGACGCCGCCGGACCTTCTCGGCGGTGGTGTCCGACTGCCGCCCCTGGCCTGGGCGGCGGTGGGGAGCCGGGCACCTGGGGCAGGACGCTAGGCCGCGCTGTGACGTTTGGGTAACGCGATGTGCGGAAGTGATTCCAGAGAGTTGTCCGGTGACCGTATGTGCATACCGATCCCGCCTTCGAGGGCGGGGCGAGTCGCCGTGTTGACCGAACCGGGGATTTCGGCCCGCCGGGCGGGGGCGGCTGCTACGCGGGGCGCTGCTACGAGAGGCGGCTGCTACGAGGGGGCGGCCGACGGGACGCGGCCGGCCGCTGATTAGGCTCCGGCCTCATGGACGTACTCATCCATTTCTTCGTCGGCCTGCACATCATCGGGATCGCCGCGCTGCTCGGCGGGTTCCTCACGCAGATGAAGGCGATGGGGCAGGGCACCGCCCGCTTCGTCCCCGGCATGCTGCACGGGGCCGCGACGATGCTGGTCACCGGTGTGATCCTGGTCGGGCTCAACCAGGCGGACGACCAGCACGTCGACAACATCAAGATCGGTGTCAAGCTGGCGCTGCTGGTCGTCGTCCTGGGACTGACCTACGTGAAGCGGGACGACGAGACGGTCGAGAAGCCCCTCTTCGCCACGGTCGGCCTGCTGACCGTCGTCAACATCTTCATCGCGGTGCTCTGGACCTGAGCCGGCGGCCCGCGCCCCGCCGTGGCCCGGCGCCGCGAAGGCGCCGGTGACACGTGCTGTCAGGCCGGGCGCACCACGCTGTGGATCTCCGACGTGCCCGCGAAGTGGATCGACTCCTCGCAGACGTACGCGCCGGGGCGCGGCGCGTGGATCATCAGGCCGTCGCCGGTGTAGATGCCGACGTGGGTGATGTCGTCGTGGAAGAAGACGAGATCGCCCGGTCTGGCGTCCGGCAGGCGGATCGGTTTGCCCGCCGTGACCTGGCCGAACGCGGTGCGCGGCAGACCGACCCCGGCGGACTTCCAGGCGGTCTGGGTGAGCCCGGGGCCGTCGAAGGAGCCGGGGCCCGCCGCGCCGAGGACGACCGGTTTGCCGAGCTGCTCCCGGGCGAACGCGAGGGCTCTCTCCGCCTCGGCGGAGACCGGCGCGGCCTCCTGCTGCCGGGGGGCCGCCTTCGGCTGGTTCGCGGTGTGGAAGGACAGCAGCGCCTGCGCCTTGCTCAGCTTGCCCTGGA
Source organism: Streptomyces sp. NPDC004539 (assembly GCF_040610055.1). NCBI lineage: Bacteria > Bacillati > Actinomycetota > Actinomycetes > Kitasatosporales > Streptomycetaceae > Streptomyces > Streptomyces sp. NPDC004539. Next base: position 275,461 of record NZ_JBEXLS010000008.1, read on the forward strand.
CGATCGACTTCGCGCCCTTGAGGCCGCCCTCGGGATCGCCGTCGGGATCGTCGGCGGGCAGGGCCTGCGGCGCGCTCGCGGGCGCGGCGAGGAGCGGCGCGGCCTCGGGGAACTCCGGCGGCGCCGAGGGAAGCGGCACGACGGCGTCGTAGCTGTCCGGGATGCGGTCCGAGCTGCGCGGGGCCTGCTCGTGGGTGTCCGGGGCGGCCGTGAAGTCGTGGGCGACCGACGGCGGGAAGGACGGGAGCGGCGGCAGGGCGGGGGGCGGCGGGAGCAGGGGCTCCTGCGTGCGGTAGCGGGCCGCGGTGTCGAGGAAGGTCTTGGCGCGCTTGGTCTCCTTCTCCTTGGCGGCCGTGTCCTTCTTCGAGCCCGTCTGGCTGCTGTAGAAGGCGTCGAGTTTGGCCTCGACGTCCTCCAGGGCGGGTCTGCCGTCGGCGGCGTCCGGGACGGCTTCGGCGGGCTGCGTGAACATCGCCATGGACGTGACGGCGGCCGTGGCCAGGGCGGGGGCGCTGACGCCTGACGCGCGCATGCCCGTCCAGCGGAGCCTGCGTTGATGCGACGCCAAGGAGGCGACTCCTTCCTTGTACCGCCTGCCGGGCTAGCGGTGGGGGTCCCCCAGGCTCTGGCTCTGGAGGAGGGTTCGGGCGGTGGTCGTGCCGCGGAAGGTTGCCCTACGGCCTTCCCCGGCGGAGGTCGGCCGATTCACCCTGGGTTCTCGGTGGGTCCCCGGCTCCGGCTGCCTCGCGCACCGGGGCGGGCCGGACTCGGCGTGGGCCGCGCGGCCCGGCGACGTTCGCCGGTGGGGGACGGGCGGCCCTGACCGGAACGGTAGCCAATTCGTGTGGCTTCTGTGAAGGTTGGCGGGCGATATGCCCGGTACGTTTTTGTGACCTGTGCCGAAGTCCCCGCAGGTCATCACCGGTTGTGATAGGGGCGATCCGGAAGGTGAGCGTGGGGATTCCCGGGGACCCGGCCCTGGTTGTCAGTGGCGGCCTCTAGACTCGGAGAGCGATGAGCAGCCTCTTTGACGACAGCTTCCTGGCGGACCTCCAGGCCCCGCGCGGGCACGCCGAGGAACCCCCTCCGCCGCCCGAGGACGACCAGGCCCCGGAGCAGATCCCGGCCGACCTGTTCGACGGAAAGTTCGACCTGCCCCCGGCCCGGGACGCCCATTACCGCGACGGCGCCCCCCGCCCCGTCCTCGACCCGGCCGCCCTGGTCGACGGGTTGAACGACAACCAGCGCGAGGCGGTGATCCACGCCGGCTCACCCCTGCTCATCGTCGCCGGCGCCGGCTCCGGCAAGACCCGCGTCCTGACCCACCGCATCGCGTACCTCCTCGCCGCGCGCAACGTCCACCCGGGCCAGATCCTCGCGATCACCTTCACCAACAAGGCCGCCGGCGAGATGAAGGAGCGCGTCGAGCAGCTCGTCGGCCCGCGCGCGAACGCGATGTGGGTCATGACGTTCCACAGCGCGTGCGTGCGCATCCTGCGCCGCGAGTCCAAGAAGCTCGGCTTCACCTCGTCGTTCTCGATCTACGACGCGGCCGACTCCAAGCGGCTCATGGCCCTCGTCTGCCGCGATCTCGACCTCGACCCCAAGCGGTTCCCGCCCAAGTCCTTCAGCGCGAAGATCAGCAACCTCAAGAACGAGCTGATCGACGAGGAGGACTTCGCCGCCCAGGCGTCCGACGGCTTCGAGAAGACCCTCGCCCAGGCGTACGCGCTCTACCAGTCGCGCCTGCGCGAGGCCAACGCCCTCGACTTCGACGACCTGATCATGACGACCGTCAACCTGCTGCGCGCGTTCCCGGACGTCGCCGAGCACTACCGGCGCCGCTTCCGGCACGTGATGGTCGACGAGTACCAGGACACCAACCACGCCCAGTACGCCCTCGTACGGGAACTCGTGGGAACGACCCCCCTGGTGGGGGACGCCGCGGACGTCCCGCCCGCCGAACTCTGCGTCGTCGGCGACGCCGACCAGTCCATCTACGCCTTCCGCGGCGCGACGATCCGCAACATCCTCCAGTTCGAGGAGGACTACCCGAACGCGACGACGATCCTGCTGGAGCAGAACTACCGCTCCACGCAGACGATCCTCTCCGCCGCCAACGCGGTCATCGAGCGCAACGAGTCCCGCCGCCCCAAGAACCTGTGGACCAACGCCGGCGCGGGCGCCCGCATCACGGGCTACGTCGCCGACACCGAGCACGACGAGGCGCAGTTCGTCGCCGAGGAGATAGACCGCCTCACCGACGAGGGCGAGGCCAAGGCCGGGGACGTCGCGGTCTTCTACCGCACCAACGCCCAGTCCCGGGTCTTCGAGGAGATCTTCATCCGCGTCGGCCTGCCCTACAAGGTCGTCGGCGGCGTCCGCTTCTACGAGCGCAAGGAGGTCAGGGACGTCCTGGCCTACCTCCGCGTCCTCGCCAACCCCGAGGACTCCGTCCCCCTGCGCCGCATCCTCAACGTCCCCAAGCGGGGCATCGGCGAGCGCGCCGAGGCGATGATCGACGCCCTCTCCCAGCGCGAGAAGATCAGCTTCCCGCAGGCACTCAAGCGGGTCGACGAGGCGTACGGCATGGCCGCCCGCTCCGCCAACGCCGTCAAGCGGTTCAACGAACTCATGGACGACCTGCACACGGTCGTCGAGTCCGGCGCCGGCCCGGCGACGGTCCTGGAGGCCATACTCGAACGCACCGGCTACCTCGCCGAGTTGCAGAACTCCACCGACCCCCAGGACGAGACCCGCATCGAGAACCTCCAGGAACTCGCCTCCGTGGCCCTGGAGTTCGAGCAGGAGACCGTCGAGGGCGAGGAACCCCGCGGCCTCGCCGCCTTCCTGGAGCGCGTCGCCCTGGTGGCCGACTCCGACCAGATCCCCGACGAGGACGAGGACGGCTCCGGAGTCATCACGCTCATGACCCTGCACACCGCCAAGGGCCTGGAGTTCCCCGTCGTCTTCCTCACCGGCATGGAGGACGGCGTCTTCCCGCACATGCGCGCCCTCGGCCAGGTCAAGGAGCTGGAGGAGGAGCGCCGCCTCGCCTACGTCGGCATCACACGCGCGCGTGAACGGCTCTACCTCACGCGCTCCACGCTCCGCAGCGCCTGGGGGCAGCCCTCGTACAACCCGCCCTCCCGGTTCCTGGAGGAGATCCCGGCGACGCACGTCGACTGGAAGCGGACGGGCGCGCCCGCCGCGCCGCCGCCGAGCGTCGCGTCCTCGCTGTCCTCGTCCCGGACCTCCCGGTCCTCCGCCCAGGGCGGCTCCGGGTTCGCGACGCGCCGGGGGGCCGAGGAGAAGCCCGCGATCGCGCTGGCCGTCGGGGACCGCGTCACACACGACCAGTTCGGGCTCGGCACCGTCGTCGGGGTGGCGGGCGCGGGCGTCAAGGCGGAGGCGACGATCGACTTCGGCGAGGGGAAGCCGAAGCGGCTGCTGCTGCGGTACGCGCCGGTCGAGAAGCTCTGAGCGGACGTGAACGAGCCCTCACCAGGGACAGCGGTGAGGGCTCGTCGTTCGGTGCCGTTCGCTACGTCGGGTCCAGTCCGTGGCTGCGCAGCCAGGACAAGGGGTCGATCGACGAGCCGCCGGCCGGCCGGACCTCGAAGTGCAGGTGCGGGCCGGTGGAGTTGCCGGAGTTCCCGGAGTACGCGATCGGCTCGCCCGCCTTCACCGTCGTCCCCGACGCGACGCGGTAGCTGGAGAGGTGGCAGTACCAGGTCTCCGTGCCGTCCTTCGCCGTGAGGATGACCATGTTGCCGTAGGCGTTGTTCCACTGCGTACGGACGGTGCCGTCGGTCGCGGCCATCACGGTGGTGCCGTAGGCGACCGGGAAGTCGATGCCCGTGTGCATGGACATCCAGTTGATGCCGGACTGGCCGTAGTAGGCGCTCAGGCCGTGCTGCGCGACCGGGAGGGCGTACTTGGGGCGCAGCCGCTCCAGCCGGGCGGCCTCCGCGGCGGCCTTCTTCTTCTCGGCCTCCTGCTGCGCCTTGAGGTCGATGCGCTCCTGCGTACGGCTCGCGCGGTCGGCGAAGGCGTCGGCCTCCGCGCTCAGGCTCGCCAGCTGGCTGTCCAGCTTGGTGTTCGCGGCGGACGGCTTGACCGACTTCGTCTCCGCGGCGGCGGCGCTGGTCTCCTTCGCGTCGTCGCTGAACGTGCCGACGGAGGCGGCGGCGATGCCGGCCACGCTCATCACGCACGCGGAGGGGACGGCGACGGTCAGCAGCGCGGAGCGCTTCGCGGGGGGTTTGCGGCGGGCGGCGCGGGTCGCGGCGCGGCCACCGGGGCGGGGGGTGACGGGTGCCGGGTGGGCCGCGTCGACGTGCTCGGGCGTGGTCTCCTCCTGGCCGTCCAGGAGGATCACGGGCAGTTCGCCGGTCGCGGCGAGGGAGGCTGTAGGCAGGGAGGCCGTGGGCAGGGAGGCCGCCTCGAACGCGCCGGTCGGCTGCTGGTCGAAGGGGAGGTCCTGCTCGGGGAGTTCGTCGTACGTGTCGCCGGTTGTGTCGTGAACGTCCGGCGTGCTCGCGGAGTTCCACTCCGTCGCGTCGTACGCGCCCGTGTCGAACGCCTGGGTGCCCCATTCCCACTGCTGGGTCTGGTCGGCGGTACCGCCCGTCTGTTCAGGGGGGAGCCAGGTGCGGGTGTCCCACTGGCCGCTGCCGTCGGGGGCCGGGGACTGCGTCGGGATGGCCGACAGCTGCTGGTAGTCGGCCTGCCAGCCGGTCGTGTCGTACGCGCCCGTGTCGTAGGCGGCGTGGTGCTGGGCCGCGTACGGGTCGTAGTTCAGGGTCTGGTGAGCACCCGTCGGCCAGGCGCCGGTGTCGTAACCGCCGGTCGCGTAGGTGCCGGTGTCGTAGCCGCTGTAGGGCGAGGGGGTGGTGGCGGTGAAGTCGTCGTACGGGGCCTCCTGGGTGCCGTACGACGCCGAGTGCGCCGGGTCGGCTTCGGAGGCCGGGGCCGGGGTGGTCAGGGTCCCCGACGGGTGACGATCGTTCACCAACTTCTCTTTCGCCTCGACAACAGGGGCTGCCAGAGCAGTGCGGTGACTGTACCCGGCGGTACGCGGGCACGACAATCTTCGTCAGGTTTCGCCCTTGCGGGAAACGGGCATTCGGCCGTGTTTCGGGGGAGGGCGGGCGCGGGTTTGGGGATGTGTTCGAAGAGTGTTCGAGGTGGGAGGGGGTGGAGAGGGCGGGCGGAGGGGTGCCGGGCGGGGGCTCGGGTGGTGGCTCGGGGTGGTGGCTCGGGGTGGTGGCTCAGGCGACCGTCAAGCCGTTTCGCGGTGTGTCGGGGCGCGCGAGGTCCGTGTCCTGGGCGTCCGTGTCCAGGGCCTCCCGGACGCTCGCCGCGACCGCCGGGTGGACGGGGAGCGCGAGGTGGCCGATGCCGGTGACCCTGACGTTCTCCACGAGCAGGTCGGGGTGGTCGACCGACGCCGTCTCCGGTGGGTCCATCACCTGGTCGAGGTCGCTCCAGAAGCTCACGAAACGCGTACGGCAGCCCGGCGCGGGCCGCTTCAGCTCCTCCAGCAGCGCCGAGCCGGGGCGCATCTGGCGCACGATCGGGTGCGCGTTCGCCAGCGGGACGGCGCGGGTGCCGGCGTGCGGCGTGCCGAGCGTGACCAGCGTGCGGACGCGGGTGTCGCCGCCGAGGCGCTGCACGTAGTAACGGGCGATCAGGCCGCCGAGGCTGTGGCCCACGACATCCACCCGGGTACTGCCCGTGCGGGCGCAGATGTCCTCTATGTGACGGCCCAGCAGCTCCGCCGCCTTGCGGATGTCGCAGGTCAGGGGGGAGTAGTTGAGGGAGGTCAGCGGGCGGTCGCCGTGTTCGGCGAGGGCTCGGCGCAGGAGGACGAAGACCGAGCGGTTGTCGATGAAGCCGTGCAGGAGGACGACCGGGGGGCGGGGCGGGGTCGGGAGCCTCGGCGTGTCGTCGGCCGGCGGGGGCGCGGGCGGGCGCTCCTGGGTGATGCCGGTGGGGTAGAGGAGGAGGTGGCCGGCGAGGATCGCCAGCTCCAGGGCCGTCGCCTTCAACAGGGCTGTGGACAGGCTTGTCAGGCAGGCGGGGAGCAGGCGTTCGAGGGAGAGCAGGGGGGACTGGGGAGCGGCCGGCCTCGGGAGGCGGGCCGCCGGGTCCGGGGCCTGGTCCGGTACGGGGCGCGGCGCCGGGGCGACGGTCGGCGGCTGGGGTGCGGCCGAGGCCGGGTCCGGGGCCGGGGCCGGGGCTGAGGCAGGGGCCGGGAGTCGGCGGGCCGGTGGCGGGGATTGCTCCGAGGAGGCTGGGGGCTGTGCGGCGGTGAGGGCCTGAGGCGTGCGCGTCGGGGCCTGTGCGGCGTGTGTCATGGCCGACCTCCTGTCGGCGCACGGGAGGAACGGCTCCGTTCCCCCGTGTGCCCTCGGTGGGAGGCCGGGCGGAGGGAGTCGGTGCGGCGGTGGGGTGGGGAGGAGGGGTGGCCGGGCGGCTCGGGTGGTGTCGGTGCTGTGCCGGCGGTGGATGTGGGGTGCCGGTGGTCGGCTGTGCGTGAGTGGTGCGTGTACTGCTGCCCGTGACGCGGTGAGGCTCTTTGCCGGTGTGGCGACGAGGCTTCCCCGTGGTCGTGCCGTACCTGCTCTTCTCGTGCCCGTCGTGCCTGCGCCGACTCGCCGTACCGCCATGCCGCGTGGCCTCGGCGCGGCGGTACGGCGACCTCTTCGCGGCTCCCGTTGCGCTTGTTCCCCCGGCTGCCAGGGGAGTGATGCGCGGTGAACGTGTCCCACTGTGTGATGTGCCCCTCGATCTTCGCCGTGAAACGGCTGGTCGCGGGAAGCTGTAGGAAACGTTCGTTCACCGGGCGCGCCGGTCCGGGGCCGGGGTGTCCGCGCCGGGCGGTGCCGGAGTCGGTGCCGGTGGGGCGGCTTCTTCTCGGTGGCGCGGTTCCTTCAGGGAGGCGGTGATGGGTGTGGCGGCCGGGCCGATCCGTGTCGTGGTGGCCGAGGTGGGGGAGGACGGGGCCGGGCGTGAGGGTGAGGCCGTCGCGCGGGCGTTGCGCGATGCCGGGGTGGAGGTCGTCCACGCCGGGTTTCGGCAGACTCCCGGGCATGTCGTCCGTACCGCGCTCCAGGAGGACGCGGACGCGGTCGGGCTTTTCGGGGCGCGCGGTGCCTTTCTTACCGCAGTCGTCGACCTCCTTCGGGAAGAGGATGCCTCGGACGTCGTCGTCTTCGGCGGGGGCGGGGTCACCGAGGCGGAGATTCCGGGGCTCAGGGAGAAGGGGGTCGCGGAGATCTTCGTGACCGGGGCCGGGCCTCGGGCCGTCGTGGAGTGGGTGCGGGGGAATGTGCGCGGGGCTGCGTACGGGAGTTGACGGGGCGCCGAGGTCCTTCGGGGCGGGTCGGTGTTCCGTGGCTGACCGGGAGGGGGCTGATCGGCCGGCCGTCGTCCTCGGGCGCGGTGACCGGCGCCCCGCTCTTCCCCGCACACCCTCTCCCCTCACGCCCCCTCCAGTTCCCGCAGCATCTCGCCCCGCAGCCGCAGGGTCGCCGCCAGTCGCTGGAACGCCTCCGCCCAGTAACTCCCGGCGCCCGGCGCGGTGTTCTCGGACTTCTCCGGGACGGCGAGGAGGGCGTCGAGGCGGGCCGCCTCCTCGGGGGCCAGGCAGCGTTCGGCGAGGCCCATGACGCCGCTGAAGCTCCACGGGTAGCTGCCCGCGTCACGGGCGATGTCGAGGGCGTCGACGACGGCTCGCCCCAGCGAGGGCGCCCAGGGGACCGCGCAGACGCCGAGCAGCTGGAACGCCTCCGACAGCCCGTGCGTCGCGATGAACCCGGCGACCCAGTCGGCCCGCCGAGACGCGGGCAGCGTCCCGAGGAGCCGTGCGCGCTCGGCCAGCGACACCGCGCCGGGCCCGCCCGCCCCCGGCGCGGACGGGGCGCCGAGCAGCGCACGGGACCACTCCGCGTCCCCCTGCCGGACAGCCGCCCGGCACCACGCGGCGTGCAGCTCGCCCAGCCAGCCGTCCGTCACCGGCAGGGCGACGATCTCCTGCGGCGTCCGGCCGCCCAGCCGCGCCGGCCAGGCACCGAGCGGTGCCGCCTCCACCAACTGGCCCAGCCACCAGGACCGTTCGCCCCGGCCCGTCGGAGCCGTCCTGATCACGCCGTCGCGCTCCATGCCCGCGTCGCATTCGTGCGGTGCCTCCACGACGATCGACGGGACCTCGGCCAGGCGGTCGAGGGCGACGCACGTACTCGCGCGGGCCGCCATCCGCCCGGCCAGCGCCGAACCGGGGAGCGCGGAGAGCAGCTCGGCCGCCGTCGACCGGACGTTGCGGCTGCGGTCCGAGAGCGCCTGTTCGAGGAACGGCTCGTCGCCGGGGTACAGCCCCGCGCGCAGGGAGTCCAGGAACATCAGGCGGTCCTCGGCGCGTTCGGTCGGCCAGGTCGCCGCGAGCATCTCGCGCGCCGCGTCGGCGTCGCGCGAGCGCAGGGCGATGAGGAGCGTCACCCGCTCGGCGAACAGCCCCTCCTCCCACAGTTGCCGGACCCGCTCGGTCTCCTCGGGGCCCGGCAGCGCCACCCCGTCCCCGGCCGTCGCCCGCAGCGCGAACCGCCAGTCGGGGTTGAGGCGCGCCAGCCACAGCGCCCTCGGGCCCGCGAACTCCAGTGCCGCCGGCCGCAGATCGGTCCGGCCCCGGGCCGCGTCCAGGAGCGGGGGGAGGGACTGCGGGGGCGGGGCGTACCCGTGGGCGTTCGCCGCCGCCAGCCACTGGGGGAGCAGCTCCATGAGGTCCGGGGCGGCTCCCCTGCGACCGCCCGGCTGGGTGCGGTCGGAGAGGAGGAGGGTGAGGCGGCGGGCCGCCGGGGCGGGGAGGGGCGGGCGGGGGTCCTGCGGGGAGAGGGGGAGCGCGGGCGCGGCGGGGGCGGGGAGGAGGCCGGCCCGCAGCCGGAGGGTTTCGGTGGCGGCGGCGTCCAGCAGGGTCGTCGGGGCGTCCTTCGGCGGGGGTGGTGAACCCCTGGTTCCCTCGCGGGCTGCCGTACGCGAGTCTGCGGGGGCGCGGCGGTTGGTGCCCAGGAGCGCCGTGGAGACCAGGTCGTCCCAGAGGGGTGGTGGGGTGCTGTTCATGGTCCGTCCTTTCCGTTCCGTTGCTGAGTGATCGCTTCGTACAGGCCGATCGGTTCACCCCGAACGGGTGACCATGCCGTCAGCGGGGTGAAGCCTCGGTGCCCGCACTCCCCGAAGACCTGGACGGGGGCGCCGCCCGAGAGGGCGATCAGGCGCCAGAGGCCGGAGCGGGACAGGACGGCCGGGGTGAGAGGGAGGGCCGTCTTCCCTTCCAGGTCGGTGAGTTGCCAGCCGTCCCCGACCGGGGTCGGTACGACGTCCGCCAGCGTCACCGGGACGGACTCCAGCCAGGGGTCGGCCCGGAGCGCGGTGCCGTAGAGGGCGGTGGCCTCGGCCGGGGTGACGCCCGGCGGGCGTACGGAGGTCGGGGCCGGGGTGGTGCGGCGGTCGCCCAGGGCCACTCGGGGGCCGGACGGGTACGGGGTGACCTCCGCGCGTACGCAGAGGCCGACGGGCAGGGTGAGTTCGGGGGCGCGGCCGGCGGGGCCGTAGGAGAGCACCAGGGCCGTACGGGCGGTCGTCGTGCCGTGGAGCCAGATGCGGCGGGTCGTCAGTCTGCCGTCGGAGGTGTCGTACCGGGCCAGGACCAGCCAGTCGTCCAGGACCGGCGGGCCGGTCGGGGCGGCGGGCAGGCCGACACGGGTGCGGACCACCGCGGCCAGCTCCTCGGGGAGGGCGGCGCGATGCAGCCAGGCCCGGGTCAGCAGATGCAGGAGGGCGCACTCCTCCAGCAGCCGGGACGGCCAGCCGGGGCCGGACGCCGGTATCGCGCCCAGCTCGCGCACGCGCGCGGCGAGACCGGGAGCCTGCGCGTCGACCATGCGGGCCGCCGTCTCCTCCCACAGCCCGTACCCCTCGCGCTCCGCCGACGCCAGCCCCGACCGCACCAGATCGCCCAGCCGCTGCTCCAGCTCGACCACCCCCGCCGTGATCCGCGCGGCCCGCCGCTCCGCCCGCCGCCGGGCCGCCTCGGGATCGGCCGGCGCCCCCTTCTCCCGCCCGGTCCCGCCCCCCTCGCGCGCCCCCGCCTCCTCCGTCAGCTCCCGGACCCACTCCGGCGCCGCCCCCTCCCGCACCACCGCGTTCCCCTCCGCCCACAGCAGCAGCAACCCCACCCCGTGCTCGCACGGCGGCCTCCCGTTCGGGCACGCGCACGCGTACGCCGGACCCTCCGCCCCCGAGAGGTCCGCGACCGTCCGCAACGGCGCCCCGCCGCCCTCGTACACCCCCCACACCACCCCCTCCTCGGAGCAGCCCGCGCCCGACCACCGCCCCGCCTCCGCGAGTTCGCTTCCCGCTTCGCGCGACGCGTCGTCAGGCGCCAGTGACAGCACCTGGTCCGCGCTGCGGCGCACCCCCTGCTGAGTCATGACAACGACGGTAGAACCCACCACTGACAATCGCCCTCGAATGCGCGTTTGTGCAGGTCAGAGCGATTGTCAGTGGGGTGGTGCATGGTGGGGACAGCTTCAGGAACGGCCGAGCTGGAGGGGGCCTCAGCCATGTCTTTCACCGCTGGACCGACGTCCGCAGAACCGAGCCGGGACGACACCGGAACACCCGTGCTGCGACCGCACGCGGAGGTCGCCTTCGCGTCCGAACTCACCGCGCTGGCCGCGCAGGACGACCGCCCGCGCCCCGCGAACTGGAAGCTGTCGCCGTGGGCCGTGGCGACGTACCTGCTGGGCGGCACCCTGCCCGACGGCTCGGTGATCTCCCCGAAGTACGTCGGCCCGCGCCGCATCGTCGAGGTCGCCGTCTCCACGCTCGCGACGGACCGCGCCCTGCTCCTGCTCGGCGTCCCCGGCACCGCCAAGACCTGGGTGTCGGAGCATCTCGCGGCGGCCGTCAGCGGCGACTCGACACTCCTCGTGCAGGGCACGGCGGGCACCCCGGAGGAGGCGATCCGCTACGGCTGGAACTACGCGCGGCTCCTCGCGCAGGGCCCGAGCCGCGCCGCCCTCGTCCCGAGCCCGGTGCTGCGGGCGATGACCGAAGGGATGACGGCCCGCGTCGAGGAGCTGACGCGCATCCCGGCGGACGTCCAGGACTCGCTGATCACGATCCTGTCGGAGAAGACCCTCCCCGTCCCGGAACTCGGCCAGGAAGTACAGGCCGTCCGGGGGTTCAACGTCATCGCGACGGCCAACGACCGCGACCGCGGGGTCAACGAACTGTCCAGCGCGCTGCGCCGCCGCTTCAACACGGTCGTACTGCCCCTCCCGGAGAGCGCCGAGGCGGAGGTCGACATCGTCTCCCGGCGCGTCGAACAGATCGGCCGCTCCCTGGACCTGCCGTCGGTGCCGGACGGCATCACCGAGATACGGCGGATCGTCACGGTCTTCCGGGAACTGCGCGACGGGATCACGGCGGACGGCCGGACGAAACTCAAGTCCCCCAGCGGCACGCTCTCCACGGCGGAGGCCATCTCGGTCGTCACGAACGGGCTCGCCCTCGCCGCCCACTTCGGCGACGGAGTGCTGCGCCCGGCCGACGTCGCCGCCGGCATCCTCGGCGCGGTGGTCCGCGACCCGGCGTCCGACCGGGGCGTGTGGCAGGAGTACCTGGAAGCGGTCGTCCGCGAACGCGAGGGGTGGACGGACTTCTACCGCGCCTGCCGGGAGGTGAGCGCGTGACCGGCACCACCGCGCGCCTGCTGGGCGTCCGGCATCACGGACCGGGTTCGGCCCGCGCCGTCCTCAGGGCGCTCGACGAGACGCGGCCCCGGGCCGTGCTGATCGAGGGCCCCGCCGACGCGGACGCGCTGGTGCCCCTCGTCGCCGACGCGCGCATGCGTGCGCCGGTCGCCCTGCTGGCCCACGTCGTGGACGAACCCGGGAGGTCCGCGTTCTGGCCCTTCGCCGAGTTCTCCCCCGAATGGGTGGCGATGAGGTGGGCGCTGACGCACGGCGCCCAGGTCCGCTTCATCGACCTCCCGGCCGCGCACACCCTCGCCCTGCCCCCCGACACCGGCCCCGCCGCCGTCCACGTCGACCCCCTGCGCGCCCTCGCCGAGGCCGCCGGGTACGACGACCCGGAGCGCTGGTGGGAGGACGTGATCGAACACCGGGGCACCGGCGACCCGTTCGCCGCCGTCGAGGAGGCCATGGGCGCGGTCCGCGAGGCGTACGACGGACAGGAGAGCCCGCGCGAAGCCGTCCGCGAAGCCCATATGCGGCTGCGGCTGCGGGCGGCCGTCAAGGAGACCGGGACGGACGGCGTGGCCGTCGTCTGCGGCGCGTGGCACGTCCCGGCGCTGCGCCGCCGCACGACCGCCACCGCCGACCGGGCGCTCCTGAAAGGGCTCCCGAAGGCCAGGGCCGAGCTGACCTGGGTGCCGTGGACGCACCGCAGGCTCGCGCGCGCCGGAGGCTACGGCGCGGGGATCGAGTCGCCCGGCTGGTACGGGCACCTGTACGGCGCGGCGGACCGGCCGGTCGAGCGGTGGATGACGAAGGTCGCGCGGCTGCTCAGGGAGGAGGATCGGATCGTCTCCCCGGCGCACGTCATCGAGGCCGTACGCCTCGCCGAGACGCTCGCGGCGGTCCGGGGGCGACCGCTGGCGGGGCTCGGGGAGGCGACCGACGCGGTGCGGGCCGTGCTGTGCGACGGGTCGGACGTACCGCTGGCGCTCGTGTGGGACCGGCTCGTCGTCGGGGACGTCCTGGGGGAGGTCCCCGAGGGGGCGCCCGCCGTGCCGCTGCGCCGGGACCTGGAGCGCGAGCAGCGCCGGCTGCGGCTTCGCCCCGAGGCGGCCGAGCGGGAGATCGGCCTGGACCTGCGGGGCGACACCGACGCCGCGCGCAGCCGCCTCCTGCACCGGCTGCGCCTGCTCGGCGTCGACTGGGGCACCGCCGCGCGCACGTACGGCGGCACCGGCACCTTCCGGGAGACCTGGCGGCTGCGCTGGGAACCCGAACTGGCCGTCAGGGTCGCCGAGGCGGGCGGCTGGGGGACGACGGTGCCGGCCGCCGCGACCGCGAAGGCCGAGGCCGACGCCGGTGCCGCGCGGACCCTCGCCGAGGTCACCGCCCTCGCCGAGCACTGCCTCCTGGCCGGCCTGACCGACGCCCTCCCGGCGGTGATGCGGGCCCTCGCCGACCGCGCGGCCCTCGACAGGGACGTCGGCCACCTCGCCCAGGCACTCCCCGCCCTCGTCCGCTCCCTGCGCTACGGCGACGTCCGGGGCACCGACACCGGAGCCCTCGCCGAGGTCGCCGCCGGCCTCGCCCTGCGGATCTGCGTCGGCCTGCCCACCGCCTGCACCGGCCTCGACACCGACGCGGCGGCCGGGATGCGCGCGCATGTGGACGCCGTCCACACGGCGGTGGCGCTGCTGACGGAGAACGAGCGGGAGAGCGAGCGGGAGGGCGCGGGCGAGACCGGTGACCTGGACGCCCGCTGGCGTGCCGTCCTGCGCGCCCTCGCCGCCCGGGACACCGTCGCCGCCGTGATCCGGGGCCGCGCCGCGCGCCTCCTGCTGGACGGCGGGGACGCCGGCCCCGAGCAGGCCGCCCGGTGGATGGGGCTCGCCCTGTCCCCGGGGACCGCGCCGAAGGAGGCCGCCGACTGGGTCGAGGGGTTCGTCGGCGGGGGCGCGGGCGGCGGACTGCTCCTCGTCCACGACGAACGGCTCCTCACGATCGTCGACAGCTGGCTCACCGGGGTCTCCGAGGAGGCGTTCGTCGACGTCCTGCCGCTGCTGAGACGGACGTTCTCCGGCTTCGAACCGGCCGTGCGGCGGACGCTCGGCGAGGTGGCGCGGCGGGGGAGCGCGGCCGGGTCCGGGACGCGCGTCACCGGGTTCGCCGAGGAACTCGACGCGGGCCGGGCCGAGGCCGTCGTACCGGTGGCACGGCTCCTGCTCGGGATGTGTGCGGGCGCAGGCTAGCGGGGTTTGGCTCTGTTTCGCGGAGATTTTCAAGGGTTGAGAAATTGATGCGCGGATGTGTGAACCGATGAGGGAGGCTGAGGCGATCGATGAGTGAGGGGCCGGAAAACCAGGCAACTACCCGACTCATAAAACGATTTGACGATTCATCAGACAACTTCCGGCAGGCAACGGCCGCATGGCCGGGCGACGGCGACCGAGGGGGAGGTGAAGGACGGTGACGGAACGGCTGCGGAGATGGCGGCTCGTGCTCGGGGGAGCGGAGTCGGAGGGGACCGGATGCGTGCTGGACGGCCGGGACGCGGGCATGGACGGCGCGCTGGGGGCCCTGTACGGAAAGGAGGGGGAGCGGCAGGAAAGGGGAGCGGGGCTGGGGGCGTCCGCACCGTCGGTGGCCCGCTGGCTGGGGGACGTCCGGACGTACTTTCCCGCGCCGGTCGTCCAGGTCATGCAGCGGGACGCCGTCGACCGGCTCGGTCTCGCGTCCCTGCTGCTGGAGCCCGAGATGCTGGAGGCCGTCGAGGCCGACGTGCATCTCGTCGGCACCCTGCTCTCGCTCGCCGGCGCCCTGCCGGAGACCACCAGGGAGACGGCCAGAGCGGTCGTCCGCAAGGTCGTCCGCGACCTGGAGAAGCGGCTCGCCGGGCGGACCCGGGCCGCACTGAGCGGAGCACTGGACCGCAGCGCGCGGACGGGGCGGCCACGCCCGCGCGACATCGACTGGAACCGCACCATCGCCGCCAACCTCAGGCACTACCTCCCGGACCACGGGACGGTCGTACCGGAGCGGCTCGTCGGATACGGGCGGGCGGCGCAGTCACTGAACAAGGGGGTAATGCTATGCGTGGATCAATCGGGTTCGATGGCGCCGTCGCTGGTGTACGCGTCGGTGTTCGGAGCGGTGCTGTCCTCCGTGAGGACGATCAGCACGCGACTCGTCGTGTTCGACACCTCGGTCGTTGACCTCACCGACCAGCTCGACGACCCGGTGGACGTCCTGTTCGGGACGCGCCTCGGCGGCGGGACCGACATCAACCGCGCGCTCGCGTACTGCCAGGCGCGCGTCGAGCGGCCCGCCGACACCGTCGTCGTCCTGATCAGCGACCTCTACGAGGGAGGGATCAAGGGGGAGATGCTGAAGCGCGTCGCCGCGATGAAGGCGTCCGGCGTCGAGTTCGTGGCTCTCCTCTCCCTCTCCGACGAAGGGGCCCCGGCCTACGACCGGGAACAGGCCGCCGCGCTCGCGGCGCTGGGGGTGCCCGCCTTCGCCTGTACGCCGGAGCTGTTTCCCGAGGTGATGGCGGCGGCGCTGGAGAGGCGACCGCTGCCGGTGCCGGAGGCGGGCTGAGTACCCGGGGGGGTCCGGGCGGGAGCGGTACCGCCCGCCCGGACCCCCTCGGCGGCACGCGGTGCCAGGAAAGGCGCCGTCGGACGGCATCATGTGACAGGTATCACCGCTCAGGTGTGACCCGCGATTTAGAGGGGGTCGGGTGGCAGGGATAACCTGCGAGACGGACATGCCGCGCGC
Source organism: Streptomyces sp. NPDC004539 (assembly GCF_040610055.1). Taxonomy (NCBI): domain Bacteria; kingdom Bacillati; phylum Actinomycetota; class Actinomycetes; order Kitasatosporales; family Streptomycetaceae; genus Streptomyces; species Streptomyces sp. NPDC004539. Next base: position 291,000 of record NZ_JBEXLS010000008.1, read on the forward strand.
TCGGACACCGTGTGCGCCCTGCTTGTGACACACGCGGTCGTCACGTTGCCCTTCGCGGCACGCCCACGCATCCAACGAACCGCGAGATCACTGATAGGGACGGAAGCGCGTGGACCTGTTCGAGTACCAGGCGAGGGACCTCTTCGCCAAGCACGATGTACCGGTGCTGGCCGGTGAAGTCATCGACACGCCTGAGGCGGCCCGCGCAGCCACCGAGCGCCTCGGTGGCAAGTCCGTCGTCAAGGCCCAGGTGAAGGTCGGCGGCCGTGGCAAGGCCGGCGGCGTGAAGCTCGCCGCCACCGCCGACGAGGCGGTCGAGCACGCGACCAACATCCTCGGCATGGACATCAAGGGCCACACGGTCCACAAGGTGATGATCGCCGAGACCGCGCCGGAGATCGTGGAGGAGTACTACGTCTCCTTCCTCCTGGACCGCGCCAACCGCACCTTCCTCTCCATCGCGTCCGTCGAGGGCGGCATGGAGATCGAGGAGGTCGCCGAGACGCGTCCCGAGGCCGTCGCCAAGACGCCGATCGACGCCATCGAGGGCGTGACCCCCGAGAAGGCCCGCGAGATCGTCGAGGCCGCGAAGTTCCCGGCCGAGGTCGCGGACAAGGTCGCCGACGTCCTCGTCACCCTGTGGGACACCTTCATCAAGGAGGACGCCCTCCTCGTCGAGGTGAACCCGCTGGCGAAGGTCGCCTCCGGTGACGTCATCGCGCTGGACGGCAAGGTCTCGCTGGACGACAACGCCGAGTTCCGCCACCCCGACTTCGAGGAGCTCCACGACAAGGCCGCGGCGAACCCGCTCGAGGCCGCGGCGAAGGAGAAGGGCCTCAACTACGTCAAGCTGGAGGGCGAGGTCGGCATCATCGGCAACGGCGCGGGTCTCGTCATGAGCACCCTCGACGTCGTCGCCTACGCCGGCGAGGCGTATACATCGGAGAATGGCGGCGGCGTCAAGCCCGCCAACTTCCTGGACATCGGCGGTGGCGCCTCCGCCCAGGTCATGGCGAACGGCCTGGAGATCATCCTCGGCGACCCGGACGTCAAGTCCGTCTTCGTCAACGTCTTCGGCGGCATCACCGCCTGCGACGAGGTCGCCAACGGCATCGTCCAGGCGCTGAAGCTCCTTGAGGACCGCGGCGAGAACGTCTCCAAGCCGCTCGTCGTCCGCCTCGACGGCAACAACGCCGAGCTGGGCCGCAAGATCCTCACCGACGCCGCGCACCCGCTGGTGCAGCGCGTCGACACCATGGACGGCGCGGCCGACAAGGCCGCCGAGCTGGCCGCCGCCAAGTAAGCACTCAGGACGAGGACACCGACACACCATGGCTATCTGGCTCAACAAGGACAGCAAGGTCATCGTCCAGGGCATGACCGGCGCCACCGGGCAGAAGCACACCAAGCTGATGCTGGCGGACGGCACCAACGTCGTGGGCGGCGTGAACCCGCGCAAGGCCGGCACGTCCGTCGACTTCGACGGCACCGAGGTACCCGTGTTCGGCACGGTCGCCGAGGCGATCAAGGCGACGGGCGCCAACGTCACCGTCATCTTCGTGCCGGAGAAGTTCACGAAGGACGCCGTCATCGAGGCGATCGACGCCGAGATCGAGCTGGCCGTCGTGATCACCGAGGGCATCGCCGTGCACGACTCGGCGAACTTCTGGGCGTACGCCGGCCAGAAGGGCAACAAGACCCGGATCATCGGCCCGAACTGCCCCGGCATCATCACGCCCGGTCAGTCGAACGTCGGCATCATCCCCGGCGACATCACGAAGCCGGGCCGCATCGGTCTGGTCTCGAAGTCCGGCACGCTGACGTACCAGATGATGTACGAGCTGCGTGACATCGGCTTCTCGACCGCCGTCGGCATCGGTGGCGACCCGATCATCGGCACCACGCACATCGACGCGCTCGCCGCGTTCGAGGCCGACGCCGACACCGACCTGATCGTGATGATCGGTGAGATCGGTGGCGACGCCGAGGAGCGTGCCGCCGACTTCATCGCGAAGAACGTGACGAAGCCGGTCGTCGGCTACGTCGCGGGCTTCACCGCGCCCGAGGGCAAGACGATGGGCCACGCCGGCGCGATCGTCTCCGGTTCGTCCGGCACCGCCCAGGCGAAGAAGGAGGCCCTTGAGGCCGCGGGCGTCAAGGTCGGCAAGACGCCGACCGAGACGGCCAAGCTGGCGCGAGAGATCCTCTCCGCCTGAGTCCGGCTGTCCGATGGGCCCGCTCCCCGCACGGGGGGCGGGCCCATCGGCGTGTCCGGGCCGTCCCGGGGCCGGCCGCCCGGGGACCGGTCTCACCTGACGTCCGGTACGAGCCTCTCCGGACCGTGGCTCGTCTCCTGGCGCAGCTTCGCCCGCAGCGTCAGCTCCGCGTCCGAGAGGGCGCCCGGGGCCTGGCGAGGGGGGACTCCGCCGACCGTCGCCCCCGGGGGGACCGGGGGTTCGTAGTGCGTCGGGGCCGTGCCCAGGGTGAGGGCCGTCGCCCCGATGATCGCGACCGTGAACGCGATGGCCGCACGCGTCCAGAAACTCGCCCGGCGTTCGCCCGACAGCCGTACCGCCGGGGCCCTGGTGGCGCGCAGGCGTTGCGCCGAGGCGACCTCCGCGAGGCGGCGGTGGAGCGTCGCCGGGTCGGCCAGCTCGGGGAGGCGGGCGGTGAGGGCCTCGCGCGCGTGCAGGACGCGATGGGCCGCCGCCGGGGTGCTCGCCTCCGTCTCCGCCGCCGTCTCCGGCAGGTCCAGGCCGACGCCGTCGTACAGGACGAGCGTGCGCCGGTAGGAAGGGGGGAGGCGCAGCAGGACGTCGAGGAGGGCGCGGTCGGGGGCGGCGGCGGGCGGGGGCTCGGGGTGGCGGTATCGGGGGCGCAGGCGGTGCCAGGGGGAGAGCGCGTACTCGTACGCCGTGGCGCGCACCCAGCCTGCCGGGTCGCGGTCCGTCGCGACCTCGGGCCAGCGCTGCCACGCCGACTGGAAGGCGCGCTCCACGGACTCGCGGGCCAGTTCGCGGCGGCCGGTCAGGAGGTAGGTCTGGCGGACGAGGGCGGGGGCGCAGAAGGCGTACAGGGCGTCGAACGCCTGGGCCGGGGTGAGGGGCGGGCGCTCGGGGGCGTCCTGCGAGGGCGGGTCGGCCTGCGCGGCGGGGGCACCCGCGGCGGCCGGGGTGCCGGGATCGGCCGGGGTGCCCTGCTCCTCGGAGCCGGCGGTCTCCTCGCAGGGCGGCTCTGCCTGGAGAGACGCCACCGCCGCCCCCTGAGGTTGCGTCATCTCCTGAAATCGCGTCACTTCGTCCTCCAGGGAAGCCAGAAGCTTCGCGTAGGCCACCCGTTTGGTGCCGCGCGGTGTCGTACGGCCGGCCTCCCAGGCGCGCACCGTCTCTCGGGTGACGCCGACCGTCGAGGCGATCTGATCCTGGGTCAGGGCGTGGGCCTCGCGCAGGCGTCGGCGTTCCTTCGGAGGGGGGAGGGGGGCGGCTGGGCTCTGGGTCACCGGGCACCCTTCCGTACGAAAAAGTACATAAAAGTATTTTGGGTGACACGGCGAACGTTCGCCTGTTACGACGGGAAAGCGCGTGTCGTTGGGAGCATGACGGGCGTGAACCCGATGACCGCCCGCCGCCCGCCGCTGTCGTCCCTCCCCGCCCGTCTGCGCGACCGCTCGCCCGGACTCGCCGCCGGCCTCCTCGGCGGCGCGCTCGCCGCCGGACTCGGGCTCGGGTCGGTCGCGGTGCTCGTCATGGTCCTGTGGATCAGCTCGCCCTACCCGGACAGCGGTCCCGGCGGCGCGCTCCACGTCGCCGCCTCCCTGTGGCTCCTCGCGCACGGCGCGGAACTCGTCCGCGTCGACACTCTTTCGGGTGTCCCCGCGCCCATGGGGGTGACGCCGCTGCTGCTCGTCCTGCTCCCCGTGTGGCTCGTCCGGCGTGCCGCGCGGGACGCCGACGGGGGCGGCGCCGGGTGGGCCGGCGTCGTCTGCGGGTACCTCCTCGTCGCCGCCGGGGCCGCCTGGTACGCCGCCGGGGGCGCCCTGCGGCCCTCCTGGGTGTGGACCGGCGCGTGCCTGCCGGTCCTCGTCGCGGTCGCCGCCGCGCTGGGGACGCGGCAGGGGGCAGGCGGTTTCGAGGGGCTCGCGCGCGGGAAGAGTGCCGCCTTCGTCGCCGGGCTCGTCCGCGGGCTCGTCCGCTGGTTCGGCGGTGGGGCGCGCACCAGGGCGGACACCGGGGAGGCGGGTGCCGGGAAACAGCGCACCGGGGAGTCCGACAGCGGAGTCGTCCTGCGGGCCGGGCTCGCCGGGACCGGGGTGCTCCTCGGGGGCGGTGCCCTCCTGGTCGCCGTCTCCACCGTCCTGCACGGCGGTGCCGCGCGCGCGTCGTTCCTCCACCTCACGGAGGGCTGGTCCGGCCGGTTCGCCGTCCTGCTGCTCTGCGTGGTCCTCGTCCCCAACGCGGCCGTCTGGGGCGCCTCCTACGCCCTCGGCCCCGGTTTCGCCCTCGGCGCCGGCCACGCCGTCACCCCCCTCACCTCCGACCCCGCCGCCCTCCTGCCGCCCTTCCCGCTCCTCGCCGCCGTCCCCGACGCGGGCGGCGGCGGGCCGCTGACCTGGTCCGTCGCCGTCGTCGCCGGGGGCGGCGCGCTCGTGGCGGGGTGGTTCGTCGCGCGCGCCGCGTGCGCGGGCGACTCCGCCTGGTCCTGGAGCCGGACCGCCACGCGCGCGTGCGCGGCTGCCGGCGTCCTCGCTGTGATCATGTCCGTCGCGGCGGCCGTCGCCGGCGGACCGCTCGGCACCGGAACCCTCGCCCGCTTCGGCCCCCTCTGGTGGCAGACCGGTTCCGCCGCCCTCGTCTGGGGCCTCGCGATCGGCGTCCCCGCGGCCCTCACGGTCCGGGCCTGGTCCTGCCGCGAGTGGAACGCACCCTCCCTCCGCCGGCGGGACCGCCGCAGGGCCACGCTCACGGAGACCGGCACCCCGGAGAACGGCGGCCTCGAACGCGAGCTGCTCGTCGACTGGTCCACGTGGGAGCCGGGGGCCACGGGAGAGCCGGGGGACCGGCCGGAGCGGGAGACGGAGGAGGCCGCGCAGAAGGCTGCGGGCAGGAAGAGGTGGTGGCCGGGGCGCGACCGGAAACCGAGGACGGGGGAGGCCGAGCCCGCGAAGGCAGACGTGTACGAGGGGGAGGGAACGTCCGACGGGACGGCCGCGCACGACGAAGACGCCGCGTACGACGAAGTAGGCCCGCGGAAACGCCGCAGCCGACTCCTCTCACCCGGCTCCCTGTTCCGTACGAAGCAGAAGGCGCCCGACCTCCCCGCCTCCGCTGTCCCCCGTACGGACGACCCCGTCTACGCCTCCCTCCTCAAGGACTCCGCCCCCGAGACCCCCGACACCCTCTTCGAGCCCTACGACTTCCTCACCACGCCGCCCGACCGGACCTGGCACGACGACACGGCCCGCGAGGCGCGCTGGGCCGCGTTGTGGGAGGCGTCGCGGCCGTGGGAGGAGGCGGAGAAGGGGCCGGAACAAGGGGGCGAGGGGGAGAGGTGAGAGGGGGGGGCGGCGGGGCGGGAAGAGGGCAGCGCGAAGTCGCGAAAACTTTTTCGCGGGGACGTGAACCGGGCGGTGGGGCCGGAACGATGAAGGGGCAGAGGGAGGCAGGGCGGAGAGGCCGACTCCGACCCCGGCCCTCCCCTCAGTCCGCGGTCCCCAGCAGATTCCGCAGCTGCTTGGGAAGCAGGTCGTCGCAGGACTGCTGAGCCTCGTTCGTGAGGGCGTCGGCTCGGCAGGTGTAGTAGTCGCGGTAGACGAGCTGGAGGGTGAAGTTGGCGCCGACGAGGGCGAGAGCGAGAGAGGCGGTGACGAGACCGCTGATGGCGGCGGTGGTCTGAGGGCGGCCCCCGCCGGAGGAACGGCCGCTGGAGGAACGGCCGCCGGAGGAGCCGGCGGGGTTGACGGAGCCCGAGGAGCCGGTGGCGGCGGGGCTCTCGGAGCCGGCCTGGCGGGGTCGGGCTCTGAGAGCGCTGATCGCCCAGTAGACGGAGAGCGCACCGAGGAGGAGAGCGACGTAGGCCCACCCGAAGAGGACGAAGAAGAAGGACCACATGCCGCCGAGCAAGGCGTACCGCGCGCGGCGCTGAGCGGGATCGGTCGGGTCCCAGCGGGGGCCCGAGGACTGGTTGTTCCCCTGGCCCTCGGGACCGGCGCCGGGCCGGTCACCGAAACCGTCCTGGGAACGGCCGGGCTGCCGGTCGCTCCAGCGCCCCCAGGGAGAGCCGCCCTCCCTGTCCGACCCCTCGTCCTGAGCCGGCTGCCGAGGCCGCCACGGCTGATCCGCAGCCCCCTCGGGCGGCGGGGCGAACGGATTCCCGCCCTGGGCGTCCCGGCCGCCTTGGGTATCCCGGCCACCCTGGGAGTCCTGGCCCTCTTGAGACCCCTGAACACCTTGGCCCCCCTGACCCCCGGAGGAATCCTGAGCACCAGAACCAGAACCAGCACCGGTACCCGACCCCGTCGAGCCCTGGTCGGCAGCCCCCTGGCCCTCCGCGCCGTCGGCGTCGGCGCCTGGGGAGGAGAGGCGGCCCTCCCTCAGGAGGAGGTGCGAGGTGGGCGTCGCGAGTCGCAGACTGCGGTCCGGCATCAAGTGAGCGTCTTCCCTAGGTGAGTCGGAGGTCAGTCGGACAAGTCGGGTGGTCCGGCGGATGTCGTCAAAAGAGCTGTCACCCCGGCAACGTGCCACACCACCGCCGCGTTCCCGAGCCCGCTCCAGGCAGACGCTACCTCCCGGCCCCGCCCCCGTCCCGTGGGGGCCGCCGGGTGTGCCGGTATCGTTGCTGACGGTCGGCCGCTTCGTAGACTTCCCCGTATCCCGGGGCGCGAAGCATTCGTACGACCGCACAAAAGCTGACCCGAGAGGCGCCTCACCGGCCGCCCGCTTGCAGAAAGGGCCCCGAACGTGGCCGACCCGGCCCCCGCCCCCAAACGCCTGGTCGTCCTGGTCTCCGGCTCCGGTACGAACCTCCAGGCCCTGCTCGACCACATCGCCGGGACCGGGGCGCGGGAGTACGGCGCCGAGATCGTGGCGGTCGGCGCGGACCGCGCCGGCATCGAGGGCCTCGCGAGGGCCGAGCGCGCCGGCATCCCGACGTTCACGGTCCGGGTCAAGGACCACGGGACGCGGGAGGAGTGGGACGCGGCGCTCGCCGGGGCCGTCGCGTCGTACGCGCCCGACCTCGTCGTCTCGGCCGGGTTCATGAAGATCGTCGGCAAGGAGTTCCTGGCCCTGTTCGGCGGGCGGTTCGTGAACACGCACCCCGCCCTGCTGCCGAGCTTCCCGGGGGCGCACGGCGTCCGTGACGCGCTGGCGTACGGGGCCAAGGTCACCGGCTGCACCGTCCACTTCGTCGACGACGGCGTCGACACCGGCCCGATCATCGCCCAGGGCGTGGTCGAGGTCCGGGACGAGGACGACGAGAGCGCGCTGCACGAGCGCATCAAGGAAGTCGAGCGAAGGCTGCTCGTCGAGGTCGTGGGGCGTATCGCCCGCAGCGGCCATCGCATTGAGGGACGAAAGGTAGTTATCCCGTGACCGCCGAGACCGCATCTTCGGAAAACCTGCGGCCGATCCGCCGCGCGCTCGTCAGCGTGTACGACAAGACCGGCCTGGAGGAGCTGGCCCAGGGCCTGCACGCGGCCGGGGTGCAGCTCGTCTCCACCGGTTCCACCGCCGCGCGGATCGCCGGCGCCGGTGTCCCCGTCACGAAGGTCGAGGAGCTGACCGGGTTCCCCGAGTGCCTCGACGGCCGGGTCAAGACCCTGCACCCGAAGGTGCACGCCGGGATTCTGGCCGACCTGCGGCTCGACAGCCACCGTGAGCAGCTCGCCGAGCTGGGGGTCGAGCCGTTCGACCTGGTCGTCGTCAACCTCTACCCGTTCCGCGAGACGGTCGCGTCCGGGGCGAGCGCCGACGAGTGCGTGGAGCAGATCGACATCGGCGGCCCGTCCATGGTGCGCGCCGCCGCGAAGAACCACCCGTCGGTGGCGATCGTCACGGACCCCGCGCGGTACGCGGACGTCCTGAAGGCCGTGGCGGACGGCGGCTTCGACCTCACCGCGCGCAAGCGGCTCGCCGCCGAGGCGTTCCAGCACACCGCCGCGTACGACGTCGCCGTCGCCTCCTGGTTCGCGAGCGAGTACGCCCCGGCCGACGAGTCGCGGTTCCCCGACTTCCTCGGCGCGACCTGGGCCCGCGAGAACACCCTGCGCTACGGCGAGAACCCGCACCAGCCGGCCGCGCTGTACGTCGACGGCAGCGGCACCGGACTCGCGGTCGCCGAGCAGCTGCACGGCAAGGAGATGTCGTACAACAACTACACGGACACGGACGCCGCGCACCGTGCCGCGTACGACCACGACGAGCCGGCCGTCGCGATCATCAAGCACGCCAACCCCTGCGGGATCGCGGTGGGTTCGGACGTCGCGGAGGCGCACCGCAAGGCGCACGCGTGTGACCCCCTGTCGGCGTTCGGCGGGGTCATCGCCGTGAACCGGCCGGTGTCCAAGGAGCTGGCGGAGCAGGTCGCGGAGATCTTCACCGAGGTCATCGTCGCGCCGGACTACGAGGAGGGCGCGCTCGAAGCGCTCGCCAAGAAGAAGAACATCCGGGTGCTGAGGGCGCCCCAGGGCCCGTCCGCGCCGGTCGAGTTGAAGCCGATCGGGGGCGGTGCGCTGCTCCAGGTCACCGACCGGCTCCAGGCCGACGGCGACGACCCGGCGAACTGGACGCTCGCGACCGGTGAGGCGCTGGACGCCGAGGAGCTGGCGGAGCTGGCGTTCGCGTGGAAGGCGTGCCGGGCCGTCAAGTCCAACGCGATCCTGCTGGCCAAGGACGGTGCCTCCGTCGGGGTCGGCATGGGCCAGGTCAACCGCGTCGACTCCGCGAAGCTCGCCGTCGAGCGGGCCGGCGCCGAGCGCGCGCAGGGTTCGTACGCCGCCTCCGACGCGTTCTTCCCCTTCCCCGACGGCCTGGAGATCCTCACCGAGGCCGGCGTCAAGGCCGTCGTCCAGCCCGGCGGCTCGGTCCGCGACGAACTGGTCGTCGAGGCCGCGAAGAAGGCGGGCGTGACGATGTACTTCACGGGGACGCGGCACTTCTTCCACTGACGCGCACACCTGACGCACACCTCTGACGGGCCCGCCGGCCATCCTGACCGGCGGGCCCGTCCGGGGTTCAGTCGCAGGTGAGGTAGTCGTAGCCGGCCTGGCGCCAGGTGAGGTCCTTGTCCGGGAACAGGTACTTGCCCTCGGTGTTGCGGCGCAGGGAGAGGTTGTGGTCCCGGCCCTCGTAGCGCAGGTGGAGCGTCTCGCCACGCGCGGTGCTGCCGCCCGTCTTCGCGAGTTCGTCGTCGGCCCGGCCGAAGGTGTTCTTCCCGGCCCAGCCGTCCGGTGTCAGGCCCCACCGCTTCTGGAGGTCGACGGTCGCCCAGTACGTGTCCATGTCGAACGTGCCGGTGACGTCCGTGGCGGCGAACTTCGGGGTCTGCGCCAGGTGGGTCTTGCGTGCCCCCTCCGCCCACAGGACGCGCTGCCACAGGCAGACGGCGTTGGAGGCGGAGTAGCTGCCGCCGGTCTCCAGTTCCCGGCCCAGGTCGCCCTCGTCACCCCAGTCGCCGACGTAGGTGTCGTAGCCGCGCACCCAGCCGTCCGACTTCGCCGCCGAGGCGGGTGTGGTGCTCAGCATCAGGACTCCGGTCGTCGCCGCGGCGATCAGGGTGACTCCCAGGCGTATGCGGTTCATGGCGGTTCCTTCCCCGTTGTGGTGATCGGTGCCATGACCATGCTCGGAGAGCGGCCGAGGCATCGGTACCTGGAACCTTCCAGGGCATCAGGCGCGGGGTTCGGGGCTCTCAGCACTTTGTGATCAGTTGGTGGGAGAGCGGGGAGTAGGTGCCCGCGAGGTTGCCCTGGGCGCGTTGGGCCGTGCAGCCGGTGCGGCGGCTGTTGCCGGGGCGGGTGACGTCGGGGCCGAGGGGGACGTAGTCGCGGCCCCGGAAGTAGGCGACGCCGCCGAAGCCCGCCGAATCGTCGGCGTTGAAGTAGATGGAACGGACGGGGCGGTCGGCGCTCCACGCACAAGTCTCCTTCCCCGAGAGCCAGTCGGGGTCGCTGTTCTTCCAGGAGCACATCTCGCCGGTGCCGTTGGAGTCGCTGAAGAAGCAGACGCTGGGGTAGGGGCAGCGGTGATAGCCGTAAGGAGGGCCGGCCTCGCGGGATTCGGTGTAGAGGTACGCGCCGGTCAGGGCGCCCACGACGAGGAGCGCCGTCACCGCGCGTCGAGGCGGCCGACGGATTCCGCGTCGGCGCAGACGCGGTGAGCGGGGTGCCTTCGCCGCCGACTCGACCCGTCTCAGCAGCGGCTCCGCCGTGAGGCGGGCGGCGTGGGTGCGGGCCAGGCAGTCCTCGATGATCTCCCGCCATTCCAGGGGGAGTTCGGGGGAGAGGCGGAGCGCTTCCGTGCCGCGGGCGTAACGCAGGGACGCGTCCGTACGGGCCTCGGCGGTGGCGCCCGGGAGGGGGTGCGTGCCGGTCAGGAGGAGGTGGGCGAGGACGCCGAACGCCCAGATGTCCGCGCTCGGCCGGACCCGGGCGCCGCGTTCGCTGATCTCCGGCCACAGCAGCTCCGGCGGCGTGAAGTCGGGGGTCGTGAACAGCGGGGCGTACGCGTGGGTGCCCTCCAGTTCCGCCGCCGTGCTGAAGTCGGCCAGCCGGACCGAACCGTCCTTCATCAGCAGGACGTTGGCCGGTTTGAGGTCGCCGTGCACCCAGCCCGCGTGATGCAACTGGTGCAGCCCCTCGCAGACTTGGGCGAGAACGGCGGGGTACGCGCCCGTGTCCGGTCGGCCCCGCGCCTCCGCCAGCCGGCCCCGCATCTCCGCGAGCCGCCCCCGGCCCTCCGTCAGATGCCCCTCCGCCTCCTCCAGCACGAGGACCGTGGCGCCGTCGAGTTCGGGGCTCTCGGGGTCGTCGACCGTCAGCGTCTCGTACAGCCGGATCAACCGGGGCGAGGTCAGCCGGCTCAGCAACTCGACCTCGCGGTCGACGAGTTCCCGCAGATGCCGGAGCTGACGCGGGGTACGGGTGCCGGTGGGCAGGAACTTGAGGGCGGCCGTCTCCCAAGGACCGTCCCCGGGACGGGTGTTGCGCGCCCGGTAGACGCTGGCGAACGCCCCCGACGCGATCAGCGCCCCCACCTCCCAGCGGCCGACCCGGTACCCCTTCGGCACCGGAAGCGCGCCGGCGTCGTACGGATGTCTCGTCATCGGGCGGCCCCGGCCCCGGTCGGGGTGAGGAGGAGCAGGTCGTCCTCCTGGACGAGGTCGAAGCGCAGGGCCAGGGAGACGAGGGTCTCCTTCTTGCCGTTGAGGCGGCGGGCGCCGGGTTCGGCGGGGTCCTGGCGGAGGCGGAGTTTGACCGCGAGGTAGTCGATGTTCCAGTAGACGGCGGAGCGGGTGGCGCCCGGCCAGACCTCCCGCAGCCGCTCGACCAGCTCCTCGACGGCGGGCAGCGGCGCGTGGGGCGCGCCGCGCAGCCGGGGTTCGCACAGGGCGGTGAGGACGGCGAAGTAGCGCTTCGTGCGGTCCAGGGAGAACGCCGGGGTCGTCAGGGAGCCGCTCAGGCCCCGCCGGGACACGCTGCGGAAGGCGTGGCGCGGCGCCCAGACGTCGAAGGCGAGGAGGTCCCCGGCGGCCGGCAGCACCACCCGCGAGAACTCGAAGGGAACCGGGGCCTCCAGCCTGCCCGGCGCCACCTTGACGTGCTCGCCCGCGCCCTCCGGGTTCTCGACCACGTACGTCTGGTCCTCGCTGTGGTTGCTCAGCAGCCAGAACGTGCGGTCCGGGACGATCTCCCCGGCGACCCGGGGGACCCCCTCGTGCGCGATGACCAGCCCGCCGTCCGCTCTGCCGAACGCCAGCCGGTCCCCTGCCCCGAGCCTGATCTGCCCGTTCGCGTCCGCACACGACGGCGGTACGACGATGAGGCTGTGCATGGAGTCGTCCCCCTTCTCCAGACAGGCCGGGGGCTCGGTCCCCCCGGTCCGATGGGGTGAGAGTAAGGGGGAGTCGGCGGTGTCCGCCACGCTTTGCCCGATACCGCGAGATCCGCAGGCGCGAACAGCACTCAGGCGTGCACGACCGGAGCGGGTCCGGTTGTGCACGCCTGAGTCGTACGGCGGTGCGCCTGCTGGGCGCGGCGGTGCGGCTACTGGTTGTGGATGACCATCGTCTTGGCCGCCTTGTCGTGCCAGCCCTGCTGGCGGCCCGACTTGTCCCAGAACGGGGACAGGTAGACGAGGAGCTGGCCGATACCGCAGGCGAAGCTGCCGACGATCGGGATGATCCAGCGGATGAACGACGAGCCCATGCCCGGCTTCTGGCCGGTCTCGACGTTCACGACCCGCAGGCCGACGGCCAGTTTGCCGAGCGTGGCGCCCTTGAGGCCGACCATCAGCCACTCGTAGACGAAGCTCACGAGGAAGAGGACGCCGATGACGGCCCCGAGCTTCGACGTCATGTCCTGGGCGGCGTTGTTCACGCACGCCTCGTAGACGGCCGAAGAGGCGTTCGCGTCGCACTCGTTGAGGGAGTTGACGCCGCCCGCGATGCCGGCGATCGAGAAGGCCAGGTAGACGACGCCGATGATGACGCCGTCGATGAGGCGCGCGCCGAGGCGGCGGCCCATGGAGGCGACCTGCGGGGCGCCGGCGTAACCGGGCGGGTAGCCGCCGCCGGGTGCCTGCGGGTAGCTCGGGTAGCCCTGCGGCTGCTGGCCGTAGGGGTCCTGCGGGTAGCCGTAGCCCTGCTGCGGGTAGCCCGGTTGCTGCGGCTGGCCGTACCCGGGCTGCTGCGGCTGGCCGTAGCCGCCGGGCTGGGGCTGCTGCGGCTCCTGGGGCTGCTGGCCGTACGGGTTGCCGGGCGGCGGCGCGCCGAAACTCATGGCTGGTTTCCTCCGTTGGACTACGCGGGGACGAAGCGGACAGAGCGGAGGAATGTCAATTCTTGAGCGGTTTGCCCCCCGACCGGACCGCAAATCTGCGGTTTTCATCGTTGTTTGTTCGATCAGTTCTTGTCCAGCCCGATTCGCCGGGTGTTGTGCAAGTGCAACATCCGTCAACGGCGTGACCGGATTGGAAGCCGGGGCCCGTCATCCGCGAGGATGGCCGCATGACCGCCCAGATTCTCGATGGCAAGGCCGTCGCGGCCGAGATCAAGTCGGAGCTGGCCACGCGTGTGGCGGCGCTGAGGGAGCGGGGTGTCGTACCCGGTCTCGGCACCGTCCTCGTCGGGGACGACCCCGGGAGCCGCAAGTACGTCGCCGGCAAGCACCGGGACTGCGCGGAGGTCGGGATCGCCTCCATCGAACGGGAGTTGCCGGGGACGGCGTCGGCGGACGACGTCGAGAAGGTCGTCCAGGAACTCAACGAGGACCCCTCCTGCACCGGGTACATCGTCCAGCTCCCGCTGCCCCGGGGGATCGACGAGAACCGGGTCCTCGGGCTGATGGACCCCGCCAAGGACGCGGACGGGCTGCACCCCGTGAACCTCGGGCGGCTCGTCCTCGGCGAGCCGGGGCCGCTGCCGTGCACGCCGAACGGCATCCTCACGCTCCTGCGCCGCTACGGCGTCGAGATCGCGGGCGCGGAGGTCGTGGTCGTCGGACGGGGCGTCACCATCGGGCGCCCCATGCCGCTCCTGCTCACCCGGCGCACCGAGAACGCGACGGTCACGCAGTGCCATACGGGTACGCGCGACCTCGCGGCGCACCTCCGCCGCGCGGACATCGTCATCGCGGCGGCCGGCTCGCCCCATCTGGTCCGGCCGCAGGACGTGAAGCCCGGGGCGGCCGTGCTGGACGTCGGGGTCTCCCGCACCGCCGAGGGCAAGATCCTCGGTGACGTCCACCCCGGTGTCCGCGAGGTCGCCGGGTGGCTCTCCCCGAATCCCGGCGGGGTCGGTCCCATGACCCGGGCGCAGCTGCTGGTGAACGTGGTGGAGGCGGCCGAGCGTGGGGTCGGCTGAGGGGGGTCCGTCCGGGCGGGGGGAGGGGGAGCCGGTGCGGGACACTGGAGCGCGGGGGCAAGGGCAACGCGAGAGTGAGCGAGGCGAGGAGACCGTGGTCGAAGAGGCAGTTACCCGGCGGAGCCGGCGGTTTCCGCGTGTGACGCGTGACACCGCGCGGCCGGAGGGGAGCGGGCGGGCGGTCCCGGGGGCGTCGTCGGTGCCGGCCCGGCAGTGGCCGATGCTGGCGGTGTCCGGGCTGGTGGCGCTGGGCCTGCTGATCACCGCGCTCGACCAGTTCCGGGTGGGGACCATCCTGATCGGCGTGGGGCTGCTGACCGGCGCGGCGCTGCGGTGGCTGCTGCCCGGGGTCGGGATGCTCGCGGTGCGGTCGCGGTTCACCGACATCGTGACGTACGGGGTGCTGGGGCTGGCGATCGTGCTGCTGGCGCTGATGGCCCAGCCGAATCCGTGGCTCCAGATCCCGTTCCTCAAGGACACGCTGCACTTCACCGTGCAGAGCTGAGGTACGGCGGCGGCTCGCTTGCTCCTGAGGCTGGGGTGGGCGAGCCGTCGGTGTACGTGGGGGCGTCGCCGTGCGTCGAGCTGTCGGTGTGCGTCGATCTGTGTCGATACGTCGACAACTTTCCCCGGCCCTGTCGATTCCGGCGCGGAACCGGACTAACGTCTCTGAACGGGACGGACTGTCACTGGGGGGACGCGATGTCTGGTTGGAGCGCTCTGCCGGACGAACTCGATCCGAGGGCCGCGGAGCTGGTCGTCCACATGCGGCGTTCCGTCGACCGCAGCGGGCTGAGTCTGACGGCCCTCGCCGAGCGCACCGGCTACAGCCGCACCTCCTGGGAACGCTTCCTGGACGCCCGGCTCCTCGCGCCCCGCCGCGCCATCGACGCCCTCGCGGAGGCGACCGACACCTCGCCGGTCCACCTCACGACCCTCTGGGAGCTCGCCGAACAGGCGTGGAACCGGCCGCGGCCGACGCCGAACGATCGGGCGACCACCCAACTCCGGGTGCCGCCGGCCGCGTTGCCGGTGAGGGAGGTGGGCGGGCCGACGGAGGGGAACTCGTGGGGGCTGGCGGGGTACAAGGGGCCGTCGAGGGCGGGGGGTTCGGCGGCGGCTGCTGCGGCTGGGGCGGCGTGGGTGGTTTCGGCGGGGGGTGGCTCGGGGGGAGATGCTGGGGGTGCCGGTGCAGGGGGTGGTCCGGCGGCTGTGGGGGCCGCCTCGAAGGATGCGGCTGCGGACGGGAGTTCGGCACCGGGCGCTGTCAACTCGACGTCGGCCGCCCTCAACTCCACGCCGGGCGCTCTCAACTCGACGCCGGGCGCATTCGACTCCGCACCGGCCGCTCCCAACTCCGTATCGTCCGCCGTCAACTCCGCGCGGGACGACGTCAACTCACCTCCAGCAACCCTTGACTCACCCCCGGCCACCCCCACCCCTCCCCCCACCGAGACGCATACGCCCCCCAACACCCCCCGCACCGCCCGCCGTTGGCTCACCTTCGCCCTCGCCGCCCTGACCGCCCTCACCCTCGCCGGCACCGCGTTCCTCCTCACCGACAGCGGCCCCGCCCGTACCCCGGTCGCCGCCAATTCCCCCTCCCCGTCCGCCAGTCCCCGTATCGCCCTGCCTCCCGGCGTGAAGTGCAGCGGTGCCGCCTGCGGCGGCAAGGACGCGGAGGCGATGGGCTGCGGCGGCGACCTCGTGACGACCGCGGAGAGCGCGACCGTCGCCGGGCGGCGGGTCGAGGTGCGGTACAGCAGGACGTGCGCGGCGGCCTGGGGCCGCGTCCTCCAGGCCGGGCCCGGGGACGTCGTCCAGGTCCTCGCCGGGAAGGCCCGGCAGCGCGGGGACGTCACCGTCGCGGGGGACACGAGCGCGTACACCCCGATGGTGGCGGTCCGAACGGCTGCTGAGGCCCAGGCGTGCGTGGTGCTGGCGTCGGGGGAACGGGGCTGCACGGGCTGACTCACCGAGCCCGACGTCCGCCTTGCCGCAACTTGGCGGCTGTCTCGCCGAGCCCGGCGTCTGCTTTGCCGGAACCTGGCGGCTGTCTCGCGGAGCCCGGTGTCCGCCTCGCCGCAATCTGGCGTCTGTCTCGCCGCACTCGGCGTCTGGTTCGCCGCGTCCTGGCGTCAGCCCTACCGCACCCGGTACCTGCTTCGCCGCACCCGGTACCTGCTTCGCCGCACCCGACGTCTGCCTTGCCGGGCCCGGCGTCCGCCTCGTCGCAACCTGCCGCCTGCCTCGCTGCACCCGGTGTCTGCCTCGCCGCGTCCCTGCGTCCGCTCCACCGCACCCGGTGTCCGCCTCGCCACAACCTGGCACCTGCCTCGCCGCCCCCAACGTCCACCTCACCGCCCCCGGCATCCACCTCACCGCCCCCGATACCCGCCCCGCCCCCCCCCCATGTTTGCCCCGCCACCCCCGGGGCACCCGGACACCAACCCCTAGGGAGCCGGCCACCCAGTCGGCGTTCCCGCTCTGGCGACCGCCGGTCACACCTCTCCCGGACCGGCGGTCGCCGTTTGTGGCGGCGCGCCCCGGAGCCCTCGCCCCACCCCTGTGTGCTGATCCACACACCCCCCCGACCCCCGCCCCCCGGATGCGCGATAGCCTGGCCCGCGGATTCTCTTGATGCCGAGAGATCGATCAAACGCCCGGGGCAGGGACGCCCCACCGCCAGCTGTCATACGGAGAACGCCATGACCCGCACTCCCGTGAACGTCACCGTCACCGGCGCGGCCGGCCAGATCGGTTACGCCCTGCTCTTCCGCATCGCCTCCGGCCAGCTGCTCGGCGCGGACGTGCCGGTCAAGCTCCGCCTCCTGGAGATCACCCCGGCGCTGAAGGCCGCCGAGGGCACCGCCATGGAGCTGGACGACTGCGCGTTCCCCCTGCTCCAGGGCATCGACATCTCGGACGACCCGAACGTCGCCTTCGACGGCACGAACGTCGCCCTCCTCGTCGGCGCCCGCCCCCGCACCGCCGGCATGGAGCGCGGCGACCTGCTCTCCGCGAACGGCGGCATCTTCAAGCCGCAGGGCAAGGCCATCAACGACCACGCGGCGGACGACGTCAAGGTCCTGGTCGTCGGTAACCCCGCGAACACGAACGCGCTCATCGCCCAGGCCGCCGCCCCGGACGTACCGGCCGAGCGCTTCACCGCGATGACCCGCCTCGACCACAACCGCGCGCTGACGCAGCTCGCGAAGAAGACCGGCACCACGGTCGCCGACATCAAGCGCCTCACCATCTGGGGCAACCACTCGGCGACCCAGTACCCGGACATCTTCCACGCGACCGTCGCCGGCAAGAACGCGGCCGAGGTCGTCAATGACGAGCAGTGGCTCGCCGACGACTTCATCCCGACCGTCGCCAAGCGCGGCGCGGCCATCATCGAGGCCCGTGGCGCCTCCTCCGCCGCGTCCGCCGCGAACGCCGCGATCGACCACATCCACACCTGGGTCAACGGCACCGCCGAAGGCGACTGGGTCTCCATGGGCATCCCGTCCGACGGTTCGTACGGCGTCCCGGAGGGCCTCATCTCCTCCTTCCCGGTCACCGCGAAGGACGGCGTGTACGAGATCGTCCAGGGCCTGGAGATCAACGACTTCTCGCGTGCCCGCATCGACGCCTCCGTGAAGGAGCTGGAGGAGGAGCGCGAGGCGGTCCGCGCCCTCGGCCTCATCTGATCCCCGGTCCGTGATTGACCGTTTCTGATCGAACCTCAGCCCCTGAGTGACCGAAACGTCGCTCAGGGGCTGTCGTTTTCGGGCCTCCTGAGAGATCGGGGTCTGCACCCCGTCCCACTCGGGCACGGTACGTTCATGACCGATTACCAGGACAACCATCCGGCGTACCTCACGTTCCGGATGACCGTCCCGGACAGCCCGATCGCCCGGTTCGCGGACCAGGAGGCGTGGCAGGCGCGGGACCGGTACCCGAAGGTGATGGGGCTGGGGCTGCCGGAGTTCCTGCACATGGCGGAGTGCGAGACGGGCGGCTGGGAGGCCCTCGGGTACGGCAGCGTCACCCCACAGGGCTCACGGGACTCCCTCGGCTCCTACTTCCGGATGCAGGCGAAGGCCGCCGACGACGCGGGCGACGAGAAGGCGCGCCGCAAGTGGATGGTCGCGGCGAAGCGGATGGACCGCGAGGTGGTCGACGACCTCACCGTGCAGGGCCGGCGCTACCGCATCGTCCGGGTCTGCCGCTTCCTGCGGATGGGCCAGGGCGGCCCCGAACCGCCCCGCCCCTCCGACCGGGACAGCCCCGAGGTCGGCGGCCACGACGTCCCGACCCCGAAGGACAAGGGGCACGTCGTCGACGTGTTCTCCTGGACGGGCCTGTCCGAGGGCATCCTCAAGATGGAGCTGGTCGACTTCGTCAACGCGCGCGAGGCCGACACCCCGGAGGGGTACGAGGACTCCCGCCGGGCCCGGCGCGAGTACCCCGGCGGGGTGCTGATGCCGCCCGTCTTCACCGTCTCCGAACGCCGCGACGGCACCTGGGGCGCCTTCAACATCGCCAGCTCCTACCCCACCGCGCAGGGCGCCCGCGACGCCCTCTCCACCTGGCTGCGCCTGCACGGGCCCTGGGAACTCGGGCTGGACGCCGCGAAGAAGGCCGAGTGGGCCGCGCTCGCCGACCGCCTCGACGAGACCCGGGGCAACGCGCTCGTCGTGGACGGCGTCCGCTACCGCGTCACCCGCGTCGAACGCCTCGTCCGCATGGGCCCCGACGGCCCCGAACCGCCCCGCCCCTCCGACTACGACCCCGAGGAACCCACCGACGTCCAGGCCCAGCGCCTCAAGGACGAGGGCCTCTGGAGCGACGAGGACGACGAGGGCGACGACACCCCTCTCGACCCCGAGGCCGGCGCCCGCATCGACGCCTACCGCAAGCTCTGGGAGGAGGAACGCGCCCGCAAACGCGCCTGGCGCAAGGCCCGGGGGATGCGCGACCTGGACTGAGGAGGGGGAGGGGGAGGGGGACGGCGCGGGGGTGGACCGGTCCGAGAATGCTCCGGGAATGCTCCGGACGACGATGTCGACCCGGTTCCTCGGAGCCGCTCGGGCCGCCGGAGCCGCTCGGGCCGCCCCCTCAACCCAGTTCGGGCCGCCCCCTCACCCCTGCTCCGGCCGCCCCCTCAACCCCGCCACGACCACCCCCGTCAGCACCAGCACCGCGACCCCCACGACCCGCAGTGCCGAGCCCATCCCGGACGCCAGGTCGGGCCGGCCCGCCAGTACCGTCCCCGAGACGGCGACCCCGAGGGCCGCCCCGATCTCCCGGGCGGACGTCCCGAGCCCGGAACCGAGCCCCGCCTGACGCGCGGGCAACGACGTCGCCACCCCCAGCGTCAGCGCCGGCATCGCCAGCCCCGTACCCGCCGAGATCGTCAGCAGCCAGCCCGCGTACAGCGGATACGGCGTCCCCGCGTCCGCCGTCGACGTCCCGAGCAGCCCGAGCCCGATCAGCGCGAGCCCCGCGCCGACCACCGGCCTCGGGTGCGCCGTCCAGCGCGCGGCGAACTTCGGCACGAGCGCCATTCCGACGATCACGGGGAGGATCGCGACGCCGGTGACGCCGGGGCCGTACCCCTTGACCTCTTGCAGGTACTGCGAGTTGACGAAGAACAGCGCGAACAGGCCGAAGAAGCCGGTGGCGAGCCCGAGGACGGTGGCGCGCAGGCGGGGGGAGCGGAAGACGCGGGGGTCGAAGAGGGGCGCGCGGGGGGCCGGGGTGGCGGACGGGGCGGCCGTCCGGTCCCTGCCCGAGACCGCCCGAGCCGCCCGCAGCGACCGCCACCCGAACGCCCACACCAGCCCCGCCCCCACCCCGAACGCCGCCAGGATCACCGGGGACGTCCAGCCGTGTCCGGGGCTCTCGATGATGCCGAAGAGGACGGCGACGAGGCCGGCGGTGAGCAGGAGGGTGCCGAGGGGGTCGAGGGAGTTGCCGGGGGAGCGGGGGGTGCGCGGGGTCGAGAGGGCGACCGCGAGGGCGAGGAGCCCGGCCAGCGGGACCATCGCCGCGAACAGCGCCCGCCAGCTGAGGAACTGGCCCACCAGTCCGCCCCCGAGGTTCCCCGCCATCCCGCCCAGCCCGATCGCCAGCGTCCACGACGCCATCGCCTGCGCCCGCCGCGCGGGACCCGCGAGGTGGACGACGAGGGACATGGTCGCCGGGGTGATCAGCGCCGCCCCGGCGCCGGAGATCCCGCGCCCGGCGATCAGCAGAGCCGGCACCGGCGCGCAGGCGCTCACCCCGGCCCCGACGGCGAACAGCCCGAGCCCGGCGAGCAGGGCGCCCTTGCGGCCGTACCGGTCGCCGAGGGCCCCGGCGGGGATCAGCAGTCCGGCGAAGGCGATGACGTACGCGTCGACGGTCCAGAGGATCTCCGTGCGGGAGGGTCCCAGGTCCGAGGCCGCGAGCTGCGGGATGAGGAGGTTGATCGCGGCGACCATGCTCTGCGCGACGAGGACGCAGGCGCACAGCGCGAGGAGGGTGGAGCGCTTCAGGGCGGGCTCTGCGGGCTCTGCGGTGGCCGTCGTCTTCGGCAGCGGACGGTTTCGGGTGGGCGAGGGCACGGCTCCTCCAGGGAGCTGGGCGGTGTGGGATTCCCGGTCGGCGGGCCCTTTCACCGTAGGCTCGGAGTGACCTGCTTTCCAGTGCAACCTTTGCAAGGGATGAGTGCGTGTGACGCAATCCGCGGCTGTCGACCTGAACCTGCTGCTCGCGCTGGACGTCCTGCTGGAGGAGCAGAGCGTCCAGGGGGCCGCCCGGCGCCTGCACCTCTCCGAGCCCGCGATGAGCCGCACCCTCGGCCGTATCCGTACGGCCCTCGGTGACCCGGTGCTGGTCAGGGCGGGCCGCCGGATGGTGCCGACACCCCGCGCGCTCGCCGTCCGCGCGGAGGTGAGCGCCGTCGTGGAGCGGGCGCGCGCCCTGTTCACCCCGGCGGAGTCGGACCTCGGCACCGTCACCCGTACGTTCTCGATCCTCGGCCACGACGCCATAGCGGCCACCCACGGCCCCGCCCTCCTCGCCCGCGCCGCCACCGAGGCGCCCGGCATCCGGCTGCGCTTCCTCAGCGAGAGCCACCTCGACGCGCCCTTCCTCCGCGAGGGCACCGCCGACCTCGAAGTGGGCGTCATCGACGGCACATCACCGGAGGTCCGCAGCGAACTCCTCGTCGAGGACCGCATGGTGGGCGTGGCCCGCGCCGGACACCCCCTGTTGGAAGGCGAGCTGACCCCCGAACGCTTCGCCCTCGACGCCGACCACCTCATCGTCTCCCGGCGCGGCAGACTCCACGGCCCCGTCGACACCGCCCTCGCCGAATTCGGCCTCCAACGCCGCGTCGTATCCACCGTCGGCTCCCTCCCCTCCTCCCTCTTCATCCTCCGCGACACGAACCTGATCGGCCTGAACACGGCCTGGGGCCTACCCCTGGCCCGAACCCTGGGCCTGGCCCACTTCGAAGTCCCTTTGCCGCTCCCCCCGTTGAGACTGGGCATGGCCTGGCACCCAAGACACGACGCGGACCCGGCACATGCGTGGCTGCGGGGGTTGGTGAGGGAGGCGATCACAGGGGGTACGACCACGATGGCTTAGGGCGCGGGGCTGTGTCGATGTGCGGCTACCGCCGCGTGGGCGCGACAAGCCACGACGGTGCCGCACTAACCGTCCGGCGGCCACCAAGTCCTTTAGGGGCGCGGGGAACTGCGCGACAAGCCACGACGCACCCGCACCCGTTGACGCACCATCCGCCCCCAAACAAAGAGGGCGCCCCCGGACAAGTACAGGTCCGTCCAGGGGCGCCCTCACGGAGAGCCGGAACAGCGGGCGGGCCGAAATCGAGAGCGGCTTGCCCGGTCCACCGTCCCGGCTAGGGCACGAGGCGCACGGCGATCTCCCGCAGCGCAGCGACCCCGCACCGTTGCAGCCCGGGACCGAAGGTCACGCGGGTGGCTCCCAGCGCGCCCAGGTCGGCGGGCGTGGGACCGTCCACCGGGTCTCCCAGCACATTGACCGGCCCCTGGATACCCGCACGCAGCAACGGCAGCGTGACGGGCGGCGCGAGGATCGGGTACACGCAGTCCGCACCGGCCGCCACATACCGCGCGGCCCGCGCGATCGCCGCCTCCGGAGAGACGACCCCGCGTACGAAGGTGTCGATGCGCGCGTTGACGAACAGGCTCCCGTCCGCCTCCGCCACCACCTCCGCGAGCCAGTCGGCGTGTGCGTGCGGGTCCTTGAGGACTTCCCCACGTGAGTCCTCAAGGTTGCACCCCACGACACCCGCCTCCAGAAGCCGTTCCACCAGCTCCTTCGGCGCCAGCCCGTACCCGTCCTCGACATCCGCCGACACAGGGACGTCCACGGCACGCGCGATCCGCGTCACCGCCGCGAACATCTCCTGGGCCGGGGTCTTTCCGTCCGCGTACCCGAGCGAGGCCGCCACCCCGGCGCTCGGCGTCGCCAGCGCCGGGAAACCCGCGTCCGCGAACACACCCGCGCTCACCGCGTCCCAGGCACCGGCGAGGACGAGCGGATCGTCCAGCCGGCGCCGGTGATGCAGCGCGCGGAACTCTTCGGCCTTGCCCATCACGCGTCACCGGGCTGGTAGTGGCCCGCGACCATCCGCGTGGTGATCCCGATCCGGTTCCACGCGTTGATGACCGTGACGACCGAGATCAGCTGCGCCAGCTCGTCCTCCCCGAACAGCAGCGCCGCCCTCCCGTACACCTCGTCCGACACCCCGCCGTCCGGCAGCCGGGTCATCGCCTCCGCCAGCGCGAACGCGGCGATCTCGCGCTCCGTGTAGAAGTGCCGGGACTCCTCCCACACGGTCAGCTGCATGAGCCGTTCGAAGCTCTCGCCGTCGGCCAGCGCGTCCTTGCTGTGCATGTCGACGCAGAACGCGCACCCGTTGATCTGCGAGACCCGCACCTTCACGAGATGCCGCAGCCCCGGCTCCACGCCCCGCTGAGCCGCCGCGTCGAGCCGCACCAGCGCCCGGTAGACCTCCGGCACCCGCTCCGCGAGCACCATCCGGGGGCAGTGCGCCGACATCGCGTCCTCGCCCGCCTTCGCCCGCTCCCGCTCCGCTGTGCTCATGCCACGACCCTAAAATCCAGGCAGCCCACGGATCTGGTCCATTCCCGGACCGAAAACGTGGGCCAATCGAGCGGCATTCGAGTGCGGAGGGGGAGACCGGGGATGCGCGAGCCGGACAGAACCGGGCGGACGGACGGCACCGGGCGGGCGGTCGGCGCCGGAGCGGGGGAGCCGGACCCCGTCGTCACCACCGGCCTCGCCGGCATCCCCACGTCGGAAGCGGTCCCCGTGTACGACGGCCCTGGCGCCGAGGAGCCGGACGAACCGCAGGACACGCCCGCCACCCGCCCCGCCGGCCCCGCCGGGACGACCCTCGGCGTGGACCTGCACCTCGTGCCCACCGGCCCGCATCTGCGCCGGGGACTCACCGACGCCCTCCGGGAGGCCGTCCGAGGGGGCCGGCTCGGCCCCGGCACCCGGCTGCCGTCGTCCCGCAGCCTCGCCGCCGACCTCGGGATCGCCCGCAACACCGTCGCCGACGCGTACGCCGACCTCGTCGCCGAGGGCTGGCTCACCGCCCGGCAGGGCTCGGGGACCCGGGTCGCGGAACGGGCCGTGCCGCCGCGCGAGGTGCGGGGCGGGGGGCGGCGCCGGGAGCCCGGCCGGCCCCGGTACAGCCTGCTGCCGGGCAGCCCCGACCTGTCCGCGTTCCCCCGCGCCGAGTGGCTGAAGGCGGCCCGCCGCGCGTTCACCGCGGCGCCGAACGACGTCCTCGGGTACGGCGACGCGCGCGGCCTGCCCCGGCTGCGGGCCGTCCTCGCCGACTACCTCGCCCGCGTCCGGGGGGTGCGCACCGACCCCGAGCACATCGTCATCTCCACCGGGTTCGCGCACAGCCTGCGCGTCCTCGGGGAGCTCCTGCACGGGCGGGGTGTGCGCACGCTCGCCGTCGAGTCGTACGGCCTCCCGCCGCACTGGGCGATCCTCGAACACGCCGGCCTCACCACCGCGCCCCTCCCGTACGACGCCGACGGCACCCGCGCCGACCGGTTGCCGCCCGACGCCGGCGCCGTCCTCCTCACCCCCTCCCACCAGTTCCCGCTGGGCGTCGCCCTGCACCCCGAACGCCGCGCCCAGGCCGTCGACTGGGCGCGGCGCACGGGCGGGCTGATCCTGGAGGACGACTACGACGGCGAGTTCCGGTACGACCGTCAGCCGGTCGGCGCGCTCCAGGACCTCGCCCCCGACCACGTCGTCTACCTCGGCACCGCCAGCAAGTCCCTCGCGCCCGGGCTCCGCCTGGCCTGGCTGGTCCTGCCCCCTGCCCTCACGGCGGAGGCGACCCGCCTGGGCGGCGCGCAATCGGCGAGCGTCCTGGAACAGCTGACCCTCGCCGAGTTCATCGAATCAGGCGCCTACGACCGCCACGTCCGCGCCTCCCGCCTGCGCTACCGGCGCCGCCGGGACGACCTGGTGGCCGCCGTCACCGCCCATGCCCCCGACGTCCGCGTCACCGGCATCGCCGCCGGCCTCCACGCCGTCCTCAGCCTCCCCGCCGGCACCGAGGACTCCGTCATCCACGCCGCCGCCTGGCAGGGCCTCGCCCTCTACGGCCTCTCCCGCTTCCGCCACCCCACCGTCCCCACCACCCAGGACGCCCTGGTCGTGGGCTACGGCACCCCGTCGGACCACACGTGGCCCACGGCACTGGCGGCACTGTGCAGGGTGCTGCCCTAGCGGGGGCCGGACGGGTCTAGCGGGTGAACTCCCTGATCCGGTAGCGCAGGTTCGATGTGGAGGTCAGCCAGTCGCCGTCCCGGGTGACCTGCCACGACTCGTCCAGTTCGGGGGCGTACGTGTCGCCGGGGATCTCCGCGTCGATCTCTGTCACGGACAGGCGGGTCGCGTGGTGCAGGGCCGCTCGGTAGATCTCGCCGCCTCCGATGACCCAGGGGTCGTCCCCGGCGAGGCTGAGGGCCTCGGGGAGCGAACCCGCGCGGGTGGCGCCCTCGGACGTCCAGTCAGGGGTGCGGGTGATCACGATGTTGCGGCGGCCGGGGAGGGGGCGGAAACGCGGGGGGAGGGAGTCCCAGGTGCGGCGGCCCATGATGACCGGGTGGCCCAGGGTGGTGGCCTTGAAGTGGGCCATGTCCTCGGGCAGCCGCCAGGGGATGGTGTCGGCGGCGCCGATGACGCCGCTGAGCGTCTGCGCCCAGATCAGGCCGACGTTCACACCGCCACCGGGGCCTTGATGGCGGGGTGGTGCTTGTAGTCGACGACCTCGACGTCGTCGTACGTGTAAGCGAAGAGGGAGGCGGCCTCGTGCAGCTTCAGCCGAGGGAAGTCGAGGGGGGTGCGGGAGAGCTGCTGCGTGACCTGGGTGACGTGGTTGTCGTAGATGTGGCAGTCCCCGCCGGTCCAGATGAAGTCACCCGGTTCCAGGCCCACTTGCTGCGCGACCATGTGCGTCAGCAGCGCGTAGCTCGCGATGTTGAAGGGGACGCCGAGGAACAGGTCGGCGCTGCGCTGGTACAGCTGGCAGGAGAGCCTGCCGTCCGCGACGTAGAACTGGAAGAACGCGTGGCAGGGGGCGAGCGCCATCTCGGAGAGCTGGGCGACGTTCCACGCGGAGACGATCATCCGGCGGGAGTCGGGGTCCTTGCGCAGCGTCTCCAGGACCTCGCTGAGCTGGTCGATGTGGTGCCCGTCCGGCGTCGGCCAGGAGCGCCACTGGACGCCGTACACCGGGCCCAGCTCGCCGTCCGCGTCCGCCCACTCGTCCCAGATCGTGACGCCGTTCTCCTGGAGCCACTTCACGTTCGAGTCGCCCCGCAGGAACCACAGCAGCTCGTACACGATCGACTTGAGGTGCACCTTCTTGGTGGTGATCAGGGGGAACCCCTGCGCGAGGTCGTAGCGCAGTTGGTGCCCGAAGACACTCCGGGTACCGGTGCCCGTCCGGTCGGCCTTGGCCGTCCCGGAGTCGAGCACGCGTCGCAACAGGTCTTCGTACTGGGTGTCCGCCACGTCGGCCGAGTTTACTGGGGCGACGGCGACGCGGACGTGTCCCCCTCCGGCGCCTCCCCGAACCGCGCCAGCGCCAGCGCCCCCACCACCGCCACCGCGAACCCCAGCACCGCGAGCCACCCGAGCCCCTCCCGGGTCCGGTCCCCGAGCCAGACCACCCCCACGGCGGCGGGCCCGACGGTCTCCCCGATCACCATCCCGGCGGTCGCGGCGGTCACCGACCCCCGCTGGATCGCCGAGGTGAGCAACAGGAACGCCGCACCCCCGCCCAGCAGCAGCCCGTACGACGCCGGATTCCCGAACAGCGACGCGGGCCGCAGCGAGTCGATCAGCCGCACCCCCACCTCGACCACCCCGAACCCGAACCCCGCCCCGAGCCCCAGCGTCAGCGCCCGCCCCCGCTCCGGCAGCCGCCCCCCGCAGAGCCCGAGCAGCAGAATCGCGACGGCGGCCCCCAGCACCGCCCACCGCAGCGCGTCCGACCCGGTCCGCGACCCCTCCGCCCCGGAGGCCAGCCCCAGCATCGCGAGCCCCGCGCACACCACCGCGACCGCCGCCCACTCCGTCCGGCTCAGCCGCACCCGCAGCATCCGCGCCGCCACCACCGCCGTCACCGCGAGGCTCGCCGCGAGCGCCGCGCCGACCGCGTAGATCGGCACCGACCTGAGCGCGAGCACCTGGAACACGAACCCCAGCCCGTCGAGCCCGAGCCCCGCGACGTACCGCCACCGCCGCACGGCCCGCAGCAGCAGCGCCGCCTCCCCGCCACCCGGCTCGGCCGCCGCCGCTTCCCTGGTGGCCACCGCCTGCCACACCGTCGCCGTACCGAAACAGACCGCAGCGGCCAGCGCGCACACCATCCCAAACATCACAAACGGACTGTAGGGGGGTGCTCTCCACAGGGGGCAGCCGCACACCGACTCTCACCGATCTCTAGGCTGACACCCGAACGCATGGCCTAATACGACAACAGTACGACAACGGGGAGAGCAGGACATGGCGGACACACCCAGAAGACTTCGCTCGGGCACGGTCGTCCTCGGCGGCGTCGGCATCCTCGCGGTGGCCCTCACCGCGTGCTCGTCCGACGCGGACAAACGCTGCGTCGACCGCAACAGCTACAACGCGGCGAAGGGCTACAAGGTCGTCGCCGACCGGAACTGCAAGTCGACCAAGAGCGTCTCGTCGTCGGCCTGGTACTACGGCGGCAAGAAGAGCGGCTCGTGGGTGGAGGACGGCTCCTTCCGGCAGTCCCGCTCGGGCTCCGGCGGTTCGTCGAGCACTTCCGGCGGCAGCGGCGGCGTCGACCGGGGCGGTATCGGCGGCAGCGACGGCGGCCACGGCAGCTCCGGCGGCTGAGCCGGAGACGCCGTGATACGCCACACCATCACGCCCCGCCCGGACTGGCAGCGGACCGTCGAGGAACAGGGCCTCGTCTACCCGCTCGCCCGGCACGCGGACGGCGAGCTGCGCCCGTACTGGGACGAGAGCGCCTACTACTCCTTCACCCTCGACGAGGTCGAGACCCTGGAGGAGACCGTCGAGGAGCTGCACCGCATGTGCCTCGCGGCGGCGGACCACATCGTCTCCGCGAACCGCTTCCCCGACCTCGGCATCACCGACCCCCGGGTCGTCGCCGCCGTCGCCGAGTCCTGGCACCGCCGCGCCGAACTCCCGTCCGTCTACGGCCGGTTCGACCTGCGCTACGACGGCACCGGCCCGGCGAAGATGCTGGAGTACAACGCCGACACCCCGACCTCCCTGGTCGAGGCGGCGTCCCCCCAGTGGTTCTGGATGGAGGACCGCTTCCCCGGCGCCGACCAGTGGAACTCCCTCCATGAACGCCTCGTCGCCGCCTGGAAGAAACAGGGCGACCTGCTGCCGCCCGGCAGCCCCCTGTACTTCGCGCACTCCACGGCCGACGAACTCGGCGAGGACCTGATGACCGTCGCCTACCTCAAGGAGACGGCCGAACAGGCGGGCCTCGCCACCGACTGGCTCCCCGTCGAGGACATCGGCTTCGACCGGCTCTCCGGCCGCTTCGTCGACAACAAGCTCCGGTTCATCAGGAGTTGCTTCAAGCTCTACCCCTGGGAGTGGTTGACGACGGACCGCTTCGGCTCCCACGTCCTCGACACCCTCGACAACGGCGGCGGCACCGGCAGCACCCTGTGGATCGAGCCCGCCTGGAAGATGCTCCTCAGCAACAAGGCGCTGCTGGCGGTCCTCTGGGAGCTGTACCCCGGCCACCCCAACCTCCTCCCCGCCTACCTCGACGGCCCCCGCGAGCTGGCCGGGACGGCGGGGTACGTCTCCAAGCCGCTCCTGGGCCGCGAGGGCGCCGGAGTCGCCGTCCACCGGCCTGGCGCCGACCCCGTCGTGCGCGAAGAGCCCTGCTGCTACCAGGAGTTGGCGCCCCTGCCCGCGTTCGACGGGAACCACGTCGTGCTGGGGGCGTGGACCGTCGAGGGGGAGTCGGCGGGGCTCGGGATACGGGAGTCGGCGGGGCTGGTGACGGACGAGTACGCGCGGTTCGTCCCGCACCTCATCCGCTGAGACCGGGGTCGAGGCCGGTGCCGGGGACGGTGCCGGCGTCGAGGTAGGCGTGCAGCGCCGCCGAAGCCCTGAGGCGTTCGAGGCTCCGGCGGTGCACGTCGGCCTCCCGCAGGGCGAGTTCCGCGCGGAGGCCGTCGGTGTCGCCGTGCTCGCGGAGGGCCGTCAGCAGCGGGGCGACGGCGTCGAGGCGGTGGTGGGTGCGGCGCAGGAGGGCCACGAGCTGGGCGGCGCGGACCTCCGCGCGCGGGTAGCGGCGGTAGCCGGTGCCGGGCTCCCGCACCGGCCGCAGCAGCCCCCGCTCCTCCCACAGCCGCAGCACCGGGGGCCGGACGCCGACGACCAGGGCCGCCTCGCCGATCCGCAGGGCGCGCTGTCCCTCGTACGCGTCGAGAGCGCCGTCGGACAGGGCCGCCCGGACGGCCGACAGCTCCGCGCGTTCGCGGTCCAGGGCCGCGTGGCTCGCGTCCAGGGCGGCGAGGGCGGTGGGGAGGTCGCCGGTGTGGAGCGCGCGGAGGGTGGTGCGGGCGGTGGGCCAGCCGTGGCCCGCGGCCATCGCGCGCAGGGTGCGGAGGGCGTGGAGGTGGGTCTCGGTGAAGGCGCGGTGGCCGGAAGGGGTGCGGGGGACCGGCGGGAGGACGCCCGCGGCGACGTAGTTGCGGACCTGCTGGGTCGAGATCCCCGCCGCGCGGGCCAGAGCGGCCGTACGCAATCGACCCTCACCCCCGTTTGAGACTTTTCGGGCACCCTGTCATGGTGACCGGTCGTATTTGTTGCCCAAGTCTCACATAGCACTTCAGTGAAAAAATTGACCCCATGAGATTCGTTCTGGAAGTCACCGTCGACCCCGAACGCCCCGTCGAGGAACTCGGCCGGGCCCTGCGCTACTGGGGCGGGAACCTGCACCACTACGACCTGAAACCGGGCGACGGATCGCCCGTGTACGACTCCGCGTACCGCGAGGTGGGCCACTGGCGGATCGAGGCCACCGGGTAGGCTGACCGAGGGCCGTGACTGGCGCGCTGGGATGGGACGGACCATCGGGGAGCGGCCCGGGAAAGACCAAGAGCCGTGCGCCTGGGCCGAACCTGAACACCGAACGCCGTAGCCCTACGTCCGGAGGTCTCATGTCCGAGCCCCTCTCCACCCAGTCCACCGCCTTCCGCGCCGCCCTCGACGTCATCCGCGCGGTCGAGCCGCGCGTCGCCGACGCCATCGGCCAGGAGGTCCACGACCAGCGCGAGATGCTCAAGCTGATCGCGTCCGAGAACTACGCCTCCCCGGCGACCCTCCTGGCCATGGGGAACTGGTTCAGCGACAAGTACGCCGAGGGCACGGTCGGCCGCCGCTTCTACGCCGGGTGCCGCAACGTCGACACCGTCGAGTCGCTCGCCGCCGAGCACGCCCGCGAGCTGTTCGGCGCCCGGCACGCGTACGTCCAGCCGCACTCCGGGATCGACGCCAACCTCGTCGCCTTCTGGGCCGTCCTCGCGGACCGGGTCGAGGTGCCGTTCCTCGCGAAGACCGGCGTCCGCCAGATCAACGACCTCTCCGAGGCGGACTGGGCCGAGCTGCGCAACGCCTTCGGCAACCAGCGGATGCTCGGCATGTCCCTCGACGCGGGCGGCCACCTCACCCACGGCTTCCGGCCCAACATCTCCGGCAAGATGTTCGACCAGCGCTCCTACGGCACCGACCCGGCGACCGGGCTCATCGACTACGACGCCCTGCGCGCCCAGGCCCGCGAGTTCAAGCCGCTCATCCTCGTCGCCGGGTACTCCGCGTACCCCCGGCTGGTGAACTTCCGCGTCATGCGGGAGATCGCGGACGAGGTCGGCGCGACGCTGATGGTCGACATGGCGCACTTCGCGGGCCTCGTCGCGGGCAAGGTCCTCACCGGCGACTTCGACCCGGTCCCGCACGCCCAGATCGTCACGACCACCACCCACAAGTCCCTGCGCGGCCCCCGGGGCGGCATGGTCCTGTGCGACGACTCCCTCAAGGACCAGGTCGACCGGGGCTGCCCGATGGTCCTCGGCGGCCCCCTCCCGCACGTCATGGCCGCCAAGGCGGTCGCCCTGGCGGAGGCCCGCCAGCCCTCCTTCCAGGACTACGCCCAGCGCATCGTCGACAACTCGCGCGCGCTCGCCGAGGGCCTGACGCGGCGCGGGGCGACCCTGGTCACCGGCGGCACCGACAACCACCTCAACCTCATCGACGTCTCCACGTCCTACGGCCTGACGGGCCGCCAGGCGGAGGCGGCCCTCCTCGACTCCGGCATCGTCACGAACCGCAACGCGATCCCGGCCGACCCCAACGGCGCCTGGTACACCTCCGGCATCCGCATCGGCACCCCCGCCCTCACGACCCGCGGCCTCGGCACCGCCGAGATGGACGAGGTGGCCGCCCTGATCGACCGCGTCCTGACGGCCACGGAGGCGGGCACCACCAAGTCCGGCGCGCCCTCGAAGGCGGCCCACGTCCTCGACGAGAAGGTCTCCCAGGAGATCGCCCAGCGCGCGACGGACCTGGTCCAGGGCTTCCCGCTGTACCCGGAGATCGACCTGGGCTGAGCGGCCCCTCACCACTCGACTACAGCTCGATCAGCTCCTGACGAGGCTCCTCGCGCGGCGGTCCGGCACCACGCCGGCCCGCCGCGCGGCGTATCAGCAGCGTCCCGCAGACCCCCAGCACCACCCCCACACCCCCCGGAACCGCCCACCGGGCCACGCCTTCGTGCGAGTCACCCGGGCTGTCGGCCTGCTCCGGCCCCCCGGCCCACCGCTCGTACGCCCCCCGGTCCACCCGATGCCACCGCACGTCGTCGTCCTCGACGACCGGCGACACGTCCCGCCGCACCCACGGCGTCCCGTCCGCCGCCACGACCAGCTGGTCCACGACCTCCATCGCGACGTCCCCGCCGGGCGCCCGCGAGGTCTGCGGCCACCCCCCGACCCCGGTCAGCCCCCACACGACGGTGAGCCGCACGGCGGGATACCGCCCCTCGCCCCAGGCGGAGGGCACCGGCACGGTCCCCGTGTACGTCGGCTCGAACAGTTCCCAGAGCCGGTCGAACCGCTCCTCGCCGGACCGCACGGCCGAGGCCCGCCCGGACGTCCCGTCGATCACCACGGCCGTGTCCGGCACCTCGGCGGCGGCGGATGCGGAGGCGGACGGCCCCGCCCACAGCGCCGGCAGCACCGCGCACACCCCCAGCACCCGAACCCTGGTCCCCCGCTCCGGCATCGTCGCCGCCCCCTCTCCCCACCCCCTTCGTACACCCCCGCCCGCGTTTCGTCCCCCGCCCGTTCCGAACCGCCCCCCGGAACCTGAGACAATGGACCCATGGCCTCTGCTCGACCCCGTGTGCTCTCCGGCATCCAGCCCACCGCCGGCTCGTTCCACCTCGGCAACTACCTCGGCGCGGTGCGCCAGTGGGTGGCGCTCCAGGAGTCGCACGACGCGTTCTACATGGTCGTCGACCTGCACGCGATCACGATCCCGCAGGACCCGGCGGAGCTGCGGGCCAACACCCGCCTCGCGACGGCACAGCTGCTCGCGGCCGGGCTCGACCCGGAGCGCTGCACGCTGTTCGTGCAGAGCCACGTCCCGGAGCACGCGCAGCTCGGGTGGGTGATGAACTGCCTGACCGGCTTCGGCGAGGCGTCGCGGATGACGCAGTTCAAGGACAAGTCGGCGCGCCAGGGCGCGGAGAGCGCGACGGTCGGCCTGTTCACGTACCCGATCCTCCAGGTCGCGGACATCCTGCTGTACCAGGCGAACGAGGTCCCGGTCGGCGAGGACCAGCGCCAGCACATCGAGCTGACGCGCGACCTGGCCGAGCGGTTCAA
Organism: Streptomyces sp. NPDC004539; assembly: GCF_040610055.1. NCBI lineage: Bacteria > Bacillati > Actinomycetota > Actinomycetes > Kitasatosporales > Streptomycetaceae > Streptomyces > Streptomyces sp. NPDC004539. Next base: position 323,579 of record NZ_JBEXLS010000008.1, read on the forward strand.
CGGCCGCTTCGGCGAGACGTTCACGATCCCGAAGCCGTACATCCTCAAGGAGACGGCGAAGATCTACGACCTCCAGGACCCGACGGTCAAGATGAGCAAGTCGGCGTCCACGCCGAAGGGCCTCATCAACCTCCTGGACGACCCGAAGGCGACCGCGAAGAAGGTCAAGAGCGCCGTCACCGACACCGACACGGTCGTCCGCTACGACCCGGCGGAGAAGCCCGGCGTCAGCAACCTCCTGACGGTCTACTCGACGCTGACCGGCAAGAGCGTCGCCGACCTGGAGGCGGAGTACGAGGGCAAGATGTACGGCGCCCTCAAGACGGACCTCGCGGACGTCGTCGTAGATTTCGTGACCCCCTTCAGGGAGCGCACCCAGCAGTACCTGGACGACCCGGAGACGCTGGACTCGATCCTCGCGAAGGGCGCGGAGAAGGCGCGCTCCGTGGCCGCCGAGACCCTCGCGAGCACGTACGACCGGGTCGGCTTCCTCCCCGCGAAGCACTGAGCGCGCACCACCGCAGGAACGACACCGGCGTCCGCCGGAGAAGAGCGCTGCACATCACTACGGCTGCGCCTGCCCACACGCGGGCGGTGGCCGTACAGTCGATAGCCGAACGCACAGACACCAGATGACAGGAGACGACGTGGGGACCGTAACGATCGGCGTGTCGATCGCGGTCCCGGAGCCTCACGGCAGCCTGCTCCAGGAGCTGCGCGCGGGCTTCGGCGACGCCGCCGCGCACGGCATCCCCACGCACGTCACGCTGCTCCCGCCGACGGAGGTGGACGGCGAGGCGCTGCCCGCCGTCCGGACGCATCTGACGGACGTCGCCCGCGCGGGCCGCCCGTTCCCGATGCGCCTGTCGGGGACCGGCACCTTCCGGCCGCTGTCCCCGGTCGTGTTCGTCCGGGTCGTCGAGGGCGTCGAGGAGTGCGCCCGGCTCCAGCAGCAGGTCCGCGACGCCTCCGGCCCGGTCGCCCGGGAGCTGCACTTCCCCTACCACCCGCACGTCACGGTCGCCCACGGCATCGACGAGTCCGCGATGGACCGTGCGTACGAGGAACTCTCCGGGTACGAGGCGGAGTGGTCCTGCACCGGCTTCGCGCTCTACGCGCAGGGACCGGACGGGGTGTGGCGGCAACTCCGCGAGTACCCCTTCGGCAGCCCGGTCGTCCCGCCCCAGGCGTCGGCGCCGGTCGACTCGGTGCCCAGCCTCTAGAGAGGCAGCCGGCGGAACACCCCGCGCGGGACGTGCCGCAGCGCCGACATCACGACCCGCAGCACCCCCGGCACCCACACCGTCTCCGCCCGCCGCCGCAGCCCCGCCTCGATCGCCGTGGCGACCGCCTCGGGGGTGGTGGCGAGGGGCGCCTCCGGGAGGCCCGCCGTCATCCGGGTACGGACGAAGCCGGGGCGGACGACCATGACGTGCACCCCTGTCCCGTGCAGCGCGTCCCCGAGGCCCTGGGCGAAGGCGTCGAGGCCCGCCTTGCTGGAGCCGTAGATGAAGTTCGCGCGGCGGGCGCGTTCCCCGGCGACGGAGGAGAGGACGACGAGGGAGCCGTGGCCCTGCGTCTGGAGCGCGCGGGCGGCGACGAGGCCCGAGGAGACGGCCCCGGTGTAGTTCGTCTGCGCGACCCGGGCGGCGGCGAGGGGCTCGCGCTCGTCGTGCGCCTGGTCCCCGAGCACGCCGAACGCGAGGAGGACGACGTCGATGTCCCCCTCCGCGAAGACCTTCCCGAGGGCGGTCTCGTGGGACTCGGTGTCGAGGGCGTCGAAGGCGACCGTGCGGACGTCCGCGCCGAGCACCCGCAGGTCCGAAGCGGCCTCCTCCAGCGCGGGGGAGGGACGGCCCGCGAGCCACACCGTGCGGGCGCGGCGGGCGATCAGGCGGCGGGCGGTGGCGAGGGCGATCTCGGAGGTGCCGCCGAGGATCAGGAGGGACTGGGGGAGGCCGAAGGCGTCTTTCACCGTGACTCCGTTTCAGATTTCACCGTGACTCATGATTTTCAGAGGGACAGCCGGCGCGCGAGGTCGGACACGAACACCCCGCGCGGGTCGAGCTGGGCGCGCAGTTCACGGAAGTCGTCCACGCGCGCGTACATCGCGCCGAGCAGCTCCGGCCGCAGCCGGGAGTCCTTGGCGAGGTACACGCGCCCGCCCGCGCCGGCGACCTCCTCGTCCAGCTCGTCCAGGAAGCCCGCGAGGCCGGGCAGGGCGGCCGGGACGTCGAGCGCGAGGGTCCAGCCGGGGCGCGGGAAGGAGAGCCACCCGGGGTCGCCCTCCCCGAACCGCTTGAGGACCGCGAGGAACGACGGGCAGCGCCGCTCCGAGATCCGCCGGACGATCCGCCGCAGCGCCTCCTCCTGCCCGTGCCCGACGACGAACTGGTACTGCACGAAACCGGCCCGCCCGTAGATCCGGTTCCAGTGCGGGACGCCGTCCAGGGGGTGGAAGAACGTGGAGATCCGCTGGAGTTCACCGGCACGCGCGCGGGGGGCCCGCCGGAACCAGAGTTCGTTGAAGGCGCCGACGGTCGTCCGGGTCAGCAGGCCGCCGGGGAGGAAGGCGGGGGCGGCGGGGAGCGTCGGGGGGCGGAACGCGAGGGGCTGCCGACGCGCGCGGGCGGGGAGCGCGTCCAGGTGCGCGTGGTCGCCGCGTGTGAGGACGGCGCGGCCGGTGGACGCCCCGCGCGCGAGGAGGTCGATCCAGGCGACGGAGTACCGGTGGTGGCGGTCGCTCTCGGTCAGCCGGGCCATCAGGTCGTCGAGGTCGGCGGCGCGTTCGGTGTCGACGCTCATCAGGGACGTCTCGACGGGCAGCAGGCGCACGCGCGCGGTGAGGATCACCCCGGTCAGGCCCATGCCCCCGGCGGTCGCGTCGAACAGGGGGGTGCCCTGGCGGACGGTGCGGACCGTGCCGTCGGCGGTGAGCAGCTCGAACGAGGGGACGTGCCGGGCGAAGGAGCCGGACGCGTGGTGGTTCTTGCCGTGGATGTCGGCGCCGATCGCGCCGCCGACGGTGACGTACCGGGTCCCCGGGGTGACCGGCACGAACCAGCCCAGCGGGAGGAGAACCTCCATCAGGCGGTGCAGGGAGACGCCCGCGTCGCACAGGACGACGCCCTCGGAGGCGTCGATCGCGTGGACCTTGTCCAGCCCGGTCATGTCGAGGACGGCACCGCCCGCGTTCTGCGCCGCGTCGCCGTACGCCCGTCCCAGGCCCCTCGGGATGCCTCCCCGGGCCCCGCAGCCCCGGACGGCCGCCACGGCCTCCTCGTACGTCCCTGGGCGGATCAGGCGGGCCGTGGAGGGGGCGGTGCGGCCCCATCCGGTGACGGAAGCGGTCTCGGCAGGCATGTCGGTGACCGTAGCGTCCCGTTGGTGGCGTTTAGTCCTGAAACCTCGTCAACATCAAATCCCCTCCCCGAAATGGGTGATAAATGGGATTTCGCCCAATATTGCCGGTTGTGCGGCCGTCTGGGCGTGAACAGTGGGCGGATATGGACGAGAACTACGACCGGCGCCTCCTGGACGCGCTCCACGCGCGCGGCGCCGATCCCCGGGTCGCGGCGGCCACGCGCGCCCTGTCGTGGGCCGGGGAGCACGGCGCGGTGTGGATCGCTGCGGGACTCGCCGGAGCGGCCGTCGACGGGGCCCGGCGGGAGCGCTGGCTGCGCGCCACGGCGCTCACGGCGGGCGCGCACGCGCTCAGCATCGGCGTGAAACGCGTCGTACGACGCCCCCGCCCCGGCCATGTCACCCCCCTCGTGCGGACCGCCGGGCGGCACTCCTTCCCCAGCTCCCACGCGGCGTCAGCGGCGGCGGCTGCCGTCGCCTACTGGGCGCTCGGTTCCCGCAACGCGTGCGCCGTGGTGCCGCTGGCCGCCGCGATGTGCGTCTCCCGGCTCGTCGCCGGCGTCCACTGGCCGTCGGACGTCGTGGCGGGCGCGGCGCTCGGCGCGGTCACCGCGCGCGTGGGCGCGCACATGGGCGCGCGCCGGACACGGGCGGGCGTGCCGGTATGACGCAGACCGCGCCCGAACTCCACTCGCAGCGCACCCGGTCCGGGCCGCAGCCCCCGCCCGCCGGACCGCCGCGCGGGCTCCTTCGCGGCCTGCTGCGGACCGCCCGGCCCAAGCAGTGGGTCAAGAACGTCCTAGTGGTCGCCGCGCCCGCCGCCGCCGGACGCCTGCCGTCCTGGCACACGGTGAGTCGACTCGCCCTCGTCTTCGTCCTGTTCACCGCCTGCGCGGCGGCCGTCTACCTGGTCAACGACGCGCGCGACGCCGACGCGGACCGCGCGCACCCCACGAAACGCCACCGCCCGGTCGCCGCCGGACAGGTCCCCGTGCCCGTCGCGTACGCCGTGGGCGGCCTGCTCGCGGTCTCGGGACCGGTGCTGGCCCTCCGGCTCTCCACGCCCGGGGTCGCGGCGCTCCTGGCGGCGTACGTGGCGCTGCAACTGGCGTACTGCGTGCGCCTCAAGCACGTCCTCGTCGTCGATCTCGCCGTCGTCTCCACCGGGTTCCTCATGCGGGCCACCGCCGGGGGGCTCGCGCTGGGCATCCCGCTGTCGCGGTGGTTCCTCATCACCACCGGGTTCGGGGCGCTGTTCATGGTCGCCGCGAAGCGGTACTCCGAGGCCGTCCAGATGGCCGGGAAGGCGGGCGCCACGCGCGCGTTGCTCACCGAGTACACGACCGGGTACCTGCGGTTCGTGTGGCAGCTCGCCGCCGGGGTCGCCGTCCTCGGGTACTGCCTGTGGGCGCTGGAGGGCGAGAGCGGGGCGAGCGTGCTGCCGTGGCGTCAGCTGTCGATGGCCGCGTTCATCCTCGCGGTGCTCCGGTACGCCGTGTTCGCGGACCGGGGGACCGCCGGGGAGCCCGAGGAGGTCGTCCTCGGGGACCGGGCCCTCGCGGTGATCGGGGTGGTGTGGATGGCGATGTACGGGCTGGCGGTGGCGGGTTGGTGAGGCCGGGAGGTCTCCGGGGGGAGGTCGTGTCCTTCGCGGCCGTCGGGGCGCTCGCCTACGCCACCGACCTCGCGCTCTTCACGTACCTGAGGGGGCCCGCCGGACTCGGCCCCCTCACCGCGAAGTCGCTGTCCTTCCTGGCGGGCTGCGCGGTCGCCTACTGGGGCAACGCGCGCACCACGTACCGGCACGCGCGCGTGCGGGGAGCGCGGCCCCGCGCCGTGTTCCTCGCCGTCAACCTCGCGGGCGCCCTCGTCCAGCTCCTCTGTCTCGCCGTCAGTCACTACGGCCTCGGCCTCACCTCCCGGCTCGCCGACACGGTCTCCGGGGCGGGCGTCGGGATGGCGCTGGCTACGGTCCTGCGGTTCTGGGGAACCCGTACCTGGGTCTTCCGGCACGACGTGAGGCAGAGTTCGGATCATGGACTGGCTGAAAGGGCTCCCCGTGGTGGGGCCGCTGACCGTACGGCTGACGGCCACGCACGCGTGGCGGTCGTACGAGCGGCTCGACAAGGTGAAGTGGACGCGGCTCGCCGCCGCGATGACGTTCATCAGCTTCGTCTCGCTGTTCCCGCTGCTGACGCTGGCCGCCGCCGTCACGGCCGCCGCGCTCAGCGGTGACCAGCAGCGGCGCCTGGAGGAGCGGATCGCGGACCAGGTGCCGGGGATCTCCGGGCAGCTGGACGTCGCCTCGCTCGTCCAGAACGCCGGGACCGTCGGACTCATCGCCGGCGCCGTCCTGCTGTTCACGGGGCTCGGCTGGGTCGGCCAGATGCGGGACTGCCTGCGCGCGGTCTGGGAGCTGCCGGACGACGCCGGCAACCCCGTCCTCGTCAAGGCGAAGGACGCGGGCGTCCTGCTCGGGTTCGGCGGCGCGGTCCTGCTGACCTTCGCCGCGTCCACGGTCGCCACCTGGACGGTCGGCAACGTCGCCGACGCGCTCGGCCTCGACGAGCACGGCTGGGGGGCGCTGCTGCTGCGCGTGGCCGCCTTCGCGGTCGCCGTCCTCGCCGACTTCCTGCTCCTCCTCTACGTCCTCACCCTGCTCCCCGGCGTCGACCCTCCCCGCCGCCGCCTCCTCGAAGCCGCCCTCCTCGGCGCCGTCGGCTTCGAACTCCTCAAACTCGTCCTCAGTAGTTACCTGCAAAGCGTCGCCACCAAGTCCATGTACGGCGCCTTCGGCGTCCCCGTCGCCCTCCTCCTGTGGATCAACCTGACGGCCAAGCTGGTGCTGTACTGCGCGGCTTGGACGGCTACGCGGGCGGGGGAGGAGAGCGAGGCGGAGGAGGGCGGGGACTGAAGGGCTCAGGCCCCCGGCTTCTCCGGTTTCTCCTCGGGCCCCGGCTTCTCCTCCGGTTCGCCGGGCGCCGTCTCTCCCGCCTGTGCCGTCTTCCCGGAGGGCCACTTGCGGTTGACGAGGAACACGCCCCCGGCGAGCAGCACGAGCATTCCGCCGGTGATGGCCATCGCCGTGCCCATCCCGCCCGAACCGTGCGTGGCGGTCTTCGCGGCGACCGGGGTGCCCGAGGCGTTGTCGGTGCCGCCCGCCTGGCCGGTGGGGGTGGTGGTGCTGGCGGAGCCGGGCTGGGCGGTCGCGGGGGCGGCGTTCTTCGGGGGGACCAGCTCGCCGATGGGGCGGGTCTTGCCGGCGGCCTGGAAGCCCCAGTCGAAGAGGGCGGCGGTCTCCTTGTAGACCTCGTTGTGGTCCTCCTTGGCCGGGTTCATGACCGTCACCAGGAGGACCCGGCCCGCGCGTTCGGCGACGCCCGTGAACGTCGCGCCCGCGTTGGTGGTGTTGCCGTTCTTGACGCCCGCGATGCCCTGGTACTGGGCGATGTCGTAGTCGCCGCTGAGGAGACGGTTGGTGTTCTGGATCTCGAAGGGGGTCCGGGTGGTCTTCCCGGTCTTCGCGTCCTTCTTCGTCTCCCCGGGGAACTTCGCGCGCACGGTCGACGCGTACTCCCGGAAGTCCTTCTTCTGGAGCCCCGAACGGGCGATCAGCGTCAGGTCGTACGCGGACGACACCTGCCCGGGGGCGTCGTACCCGTCGGGCGAGATCACGTGCGTGTCGAGGGCCTGCAACTCCTCCGCGTGGGCGTTCATCTCGGTCACCGTCGCCGGCACGCCCCCGTTCATCGCCGACAGCACCCGCACCGCGTCGTTCCCGGACCGCAGGAACACCCCGAGCCACAGGTCGTGCACGGAGTAGGTCTCGCCCTCCTTTATGCCGACGAGGCTGGAACCCGACCCCATGCCGTCCAGTTCGGCCCGCTCCACCTTGTGCTGCGTGGTCTTCGGGAAACGCGGCAGCACGGTGTCCGCGAACAGCATCTTCATCGTGCTCGCCGGCGGCAGCCGCCAGTGCGCGTTGTGCGCCGCGAGCACCTCCCCCGACTCCGCGTCCGCGACGATCCACGACCGCGCGGTGATGTCCTTCGGCAGCACGGGCGCCCCGTTCGCCAGATCCGCCTGCGTCCCCGGCAGCGCCAGCCGGGCGCCCCCGACGGACGACATCTTCGCGGGCGGCGTCACCGAGGGGCTCGGCGACGGGCTCGGCGAGGGGGCGGCGACGGCGAAGGGCGCGGTGAGCGCGGCGGTCGTGAGCGTGGCGGCGGTGACCGTCAGGGATCGCCTGACGGCCCGGTTCATGGGTGCGGGCACGACGCCGAACGTACCCGCCGCCCGGGGGGAAGTCCCACCGCCCACCCCACCCGGCCGCCGGAACCGGACACCCGGCGGCGATACTGGCCGCATGAAGCTCAACCGCCCCCTCTCCTGGTTCCTGCTCGCCTTCGGGGTGTGGAGCTGGGTCATCTGGATCACTTTCGTGAAAAATCTGATCAAGGACGGGAGCGGTCTCGCGTTCGACGACGGACATCCCACGGCGTACTTCTGGGTGCACCTGACGCTCGCGGTCGTGTCCTTCGTATTGGGGACGGCCATCGGGCTCATCGGGTTGCGTTCACTGCGCGCCCTGCGCTTCACGCAGTAGCGGATCGAGCCACCGCAATGACCGACGGGACAAGGGGTTTACGACAGTCATGGTGATCGTCTTCGGCGCGCTCGTCCTGGGCGTCCTGGTGACCGGCAACTGGTACCTGTGGCGCCGGCTGTTCCGCGACACGACCCGGGGCCCGGGGTGGCCCCGCCGGGCCGGTGCCGCCCTGATCGCGGGCGGCTGGGTCCTCGCGATCACCGGCCTGGTGGCCGAGCGCACCGGCGCCCCCTTCTGGCTCCAGCGCACCCTGGCCTGGCCGGGCTTCCTGTGGCTGGCCCTCGCGATGTACCTGCTGCTGGCGGTCCTGGCGGGGGAGGCCGTACGGCCCCTGCTGCGGCTGTACCTGGAGCGTCGGGCGGCACGCGGGCGCGCCGAGGAGACCTCCTCCGAGCCCGTGAAGGCCCCTCAGGAGCCCGCGCGCACCCTCTCCGAGGTCCCGGCGGCGCCGGACGCCTCCCAGGCCCCTGAGCCCCCGCGGGCGGCCCCCGTCCCCGAGGCGCCCAGCCCTCTCGCCGTCCCCTCCCGCCGCCTCTTCGTCTCCCGTGTCGTCGCCGGAGCCGCCGCCACCGCCGCCGTCGGGACCGTCGGGTACGGCACGTACGGCGTCCTGCGCGGCCCGAAGGTGAAACGCGTCACGGTCCCGCTGGCCAAGCTCCCGCGCGGGGCGCACGGTTACCGGATCGCCGTCGTCAGTGACATTCACCTCAGTCCGATCCTGGGCCGGGGGTTCGCGCAGAAGGTCGTCGACACCATCAACGGCACGCAGCCCGACCTGATCGCGATCGTCGGCGACCTGGTCGACGGCAGCGTCAAGGACCTCGGCCCGGCCGCCGCCCCCCTCGCCCAACTCCGGGCCCGGCACGGCGGGTTCTTCGTCACCGGGAACCACGAGTACTTCTCCGGCGCCGAGCAGTGGGTCGACGAGGTCCGCCGCCTCGGCCTGCGCCCGCTGGAGAACGAGCGCACCGAACTCCCCTGGTTCGACCTCGCCGGGGTCAACGACATCGCGGGCGAGAGCGAGGGCCAGGGCCCCGACTTCACCAAGGCGCTCGGCGACCGCGACACCGCGCGCGCGTGCGTGCTCCTCGCCCACCAGCCCGTGCAGATCCACGACGCCGTCGACCACGGCGTCGACCTCCAGCTCTCCGGCCACACCCACGGCGGCCAGCTCTGGCCCGGCAAGTACTTCGCGGAGGCCGCCAACCCCACGGTCTCCGGCCTGGAGCGCTACGACGACACGCAGTTGTACGTCTCCAACGGCGCCGGCGCCTGGGGGCCGCCCACGCGCGTGGGCGCGCCGTCCGACGTCACCGTCATCGAGCTGGCGTCCCGTCAGGCGTGAGCGCGGCGCCCTACCGGCTGTGGAGACCCTGTGAAACCGGACCGAAACCTGTGTTCGGGTAAGTTCTCTCTCATCTCATCCGATTAGCCTTCCCTGGGGGAAAGCGTGTGTGATTAGGTGAGCCGGCCATTCAGGGGAGTGGCCCTTTTTTTCGTAAGGCTGGGCCCGTGAAGGGCCTGGGGAGGCAGGGCACCACCATGCGATCTGTTCGCATGCGGATCATCGCGGCGCTCGCCGTACTGGCCGCTGTCGGCGTGGGCGGGTGGCAGTTGCTGCCGTCCTCTTCCGGCGACGACAAGACCATCGTGGTCGGTACGACGGACACCATCACGTCCCTAGACCCGGCGGGCTCGTACGACGCCGGCTCCTGGGCGCTGTACAGCAACGTCTTCCAGTCGCTGCTGACGTACGCGCCGGGCGGCGTCTCGCCCGTCCCGGACGCGGCCAAGAGCTGCGGCTTCGCGAGCGGCGGGCTGACGACGTACCAGTGCGAGCTGCGCACCGACCTCAAGTTCCCCAGCGGGCGCAAGGTCACGCCGAAGGACGTCAAGTACTCCATCGACCGGATCAAGAAGATCAACTCCCCGGTCGGGCCGTCCTCCCTGCTGTCCACCCTCAAGTCCGTCGACGCGGACGGCGACAACGTCGTCTTCCACCTGACCTCCGCCGACGCGACGTTCCCGTTCAAGCTCGCGACCGGCGTCGGCTCGATCGTCGACAGCACGAAGTACCCCGAGAACAAGCTCCGTACGGGCGACGGCGTCGACGGCACCGGTCCCTACACGCTCTCCGGGTACTCCAAGGGCAAGAAGGTCGACCTGGAGCCGAACGGGAACTACAAGGGCGCGTTCAAGGCGGGCAAGCCGATCGAGCTGCGCTACTACGAGGACTCCACGAAGCTGGAGGCCGCCTGGAAGGCGCGCGACGTCTCCGTCGCCGCCCGGCAGCTGCCGCCCGAGATGCTCGCCTCCCTCAACGCCAGCGACCCCGACCAGCGGGTCAACGAGGCCGAGAGCTCCGAGACGCGCAACCTGTACTTCAACACCCGCGCGGACTCCCCCCTGCACGACGCGCGCGTGCGCCGCGCCGCCGCCTGGCTCATCGACCGCCAGCAGCTCGCGACGTCCGTGTACGACGGCACCGTCGACCCCCTGTACTCGCTGATCCCCGCCGGGATCACCGGGCACACCACGTCGTTCTTCGACGCCTACCCGAAGACGAGCGTCGCCAAGGCCAAGGCGCTCCTCCAGGCCGCCGGCGTCAGCACGCCCGTCACCATCACCTACGGCTACGGCAAGACCGGCGTCGCCGCGCAGGAGACCGCCGAGCTGAAGCGCCAGCTCGAAACGGGCGGGCTGTTCAAGGTGAACGTCAAGCCGTACGAGTGGACCGACTTCCAGAAGCAGTGGGCCACCGGCAAGCTCGACGCGTACGCCGTCGGCTGGGTCGCCGACTACCCCGACGCCGACACCTTCGCCGCCCCCCTCGTCGGCACCGACTCCACGATGAACACCGGCTACAGCAACAAGGCCGTCGACAAGCTCATCCAGGACAGCCAGCAGTACGCCGACCGCAGCCGCGTCTCCGACGACTTCCGCCGCCTCCAGGACGACGTCGCCGAGGACGCCCCCGTCATCCCCCTGTGGCAGCGCAAGGAGTACGTCGTCGCCACCGAGGACATCAGCGGCAGCCAGTACCTCGCCGACGGCAACGGCGTCTTCCGCCTGTGGAGCCTCGGCTGGATCTAGGGACACCCTGACGGCCGTTGCGGCAGCACCACCGTCACCGCGAGGCCCTTGCCCGGGGCCGTCTTCACGGTGACGGTTCCGTTGTGGGCGTCGATGACGCCCTGGACGATCGCGAGGCCCAGGCCGCTGCCGGCGGCGTTGCCGGTGCGGAAGAAGCGGTCGAAGACGCGGGAGGCGTTCTCGGGGGTGAGGCCGGGGCCCTCGTCGGCGATCCGGACGAGCACGCCGGTGTCCTCGCGGTGCACCGAGAGGTGGACCGGGACGTCCGGCGGGGTGTGGGTGCGGACGTTGGAGACGAGGTTGCCCAGCACCTGCCGCAGCCCCGACTCGTCGGCCTGGAGGAGCAGCGTCCCCGACGCCTCCACGGTCAGCGGACGCGCCGGCTGCTGGGCCCGCAGATCCTGCGCCGCGTCCCGCACGAGCCGCGTGATGTCGACGGGGCGCAGCCGCAGTTCGGGATGCTGGTCGAGGCGGGCCAGCGTGAGGAGTTCGTCCACCAGCCGGCCCATCCGGTCGACCTCGGCGTTCATCCGGTCCCAGGCCCGCAGCCGCTCTTCCTCCTCGCGCAGCATCCCCTTGTCGTACAGCTGGAGATAGCCCCGGATCGCGGCCAGCGGGGTGCGCAGCTCGTGCGAGGCGTCCGCGACGAAACTGCGCAGCTGGGCGCCGCTGCGCTCGCGGGTGCGGTACGCCGTCTCGACCTGGTGCAGCATCGAGTTGAGGGCCAGCCGCAGCTGCTCGACCTCCTGCGTGGCCTCCCGGCTGGACGGCACCCGCCGGGTCAGGTCCCCCTCGGCGATCGCGGACGACGTCTCGACCATGTCCTCAAGCGGCTGCATCCGGCGCCGCACGCTGAACAGCGTCAGGCACGCGAGGAGCGCCAGCAGCAGCCCCCCGACGGCGAGATCGGCCCGCAGCGCCTTCGCCATGCCCTTGTGGAGGCCGTCGGCGGAGGTCGCCATCAGGATGTTCGTGCCGTCCTTGAGGCGCGTCGCGGTCGCCCGGTAGGGGGCGCCGTGCAGCTCGACGTCCTGGGGGGTGCTGCGCCGCATGAGCCGCGCGGGCGGCCCGACGGCCTCGGCGATCCCCCTCTGCGCCTCCGTCGGCCCGATCCCGAACAGCGGCAGCGCGTTCCCCCGGTCGTCGACGGCGGCGAACACCGAGTCCGGCGTCGACGGCTCCCCCGACCGCTCCGGCGCCACCTGGTCGCGGATGAACGCGAGGACGGTCAGCGAGTCGATGTCCCGGAGGGTGAGCTGCGAACTCTCCAGCGAGGCCCGCGTCTTGGTCAGCCCGGAGTCGATCTGCCCGACCAGGTAGTGCCGCATCGCCATCAGACTCACGGCCGTCGCCGCCGTGATCCCGAGGGCGAGCAGCGCGACGTTCGCCAGCGTCAGCTTCACCCGCAGCGAACGCATCGCCCACGCGCGCGGGATGCCCATCACGCCAGCCCGTACCCCACCCCGCGCCGCGTCGTGATCACCGGCGGCCCCAGGGCGGACAGCTTGCGCCGCAGATAGCTGATGTACGTCTCGACGACGGTCGACTCGGGCGGCGTGTGCTCGTACTGCCAGACGTGGCGCAGGAGTTGCTCCTTGGGGACGATCCGGCCGCCGTTGCGCACCAGGAACCGCAGCAGCGCGTACTCGGTCGGCGTCAGCTCCACCGTGCGCCCCGCGCGGTGCACGCTGTACGTCGTCTCGTCGAGTTCGAGGTCGCCGTAGCGCAGCGGCGGGCGCTGCGGCAGGACGTCCGCCGCGCGCGTGCGCCGCAGCACCGCGCCGATCCGGGCGACGACGACGTCGATGTCGAACGGCTTGGTGATGTAGTCGTCGCCGAAGCCGAGCGCGCCGACGATCTCGGCGGGCGAGTCCCGCGCGGTGAGGAACACGATCGCCAGGTCGGCCCGGCGGGAGCGCAGTTCACGGCCCAGCGCCCGCCCGTCGCCGTCCGGGAGGATCACGTCGAGGAGCGCCACGTCGGGCCGGGTGCGGCCGGCGAGCGCGAGGGCCTCGCGGACCGTGCCCGCGACCATCACCCCGAAGCCGTGGAAGCGCAGGGCGATGGCGAGGACGTCGGCGATGCTCGGCTCGTCCTCCACGACCAGCACGGTGCCCGGAGCCGTTGTCATGCCCTCAGTATCGGGGCCCCGGAGGCGGCCGTGGGGGGTTTCTCTTTGGAGTTCCTTGAGAGTCGCGCCCAGTGGATGTCCAGCCGCGCGTGCTCCTGTCGATGCTGTCACTCAGGACCTGGGGGACCGACCGAACCGACCGGAGAAGAAAAGGAGTTGAAGCGTGGCGGCATTGGCACGCTGGTGCTACCGGCACCGGCTGGTGGTCCTGTTGCTGTGGGTGGGGGCACTGTTCGGGATGGGGTTCGCGGCATCGGCCGCCGGCACCAATTACGCGAACGTCTTCTCGCTCCCGGACACGGACTCCAAGAAGGCGTACGACCTGATGGAGAAGGCGTTCCCGGCGCGCGCGGGCGACACCGACACGGTCGTGTGGAAGACGGACGGCGGAACGGTCCGCGACGACGCCGTACGGCGCCGGATCGAACCCGCGCTGAAGGAGATCGCGGGAATGGCCGGCGTCGGTGACGTCGCCGGGCCGTACGCGGGGGACGCCGGGGCGGCGCAGATCAGCCGGGACGGGACGATCGCCTACGCGCAGGTGACGTTCACCAAGCAGGCCAACGAGGTGCCCAAGGAGCTGATCGAGAAGGTCGTGGACGCCGCTCAGGGCGCCGAACAGTCCGGTCTGCGGGTCGAGCTGGGGGGACAGGCCATCCAGCGCGTCCAGGAGCCGCCCACGGGCCTCGCGGAGATGGTCGGGCTCGCGGCGGCGGCGATCGTCCTGTTCCTCGCGTTCGGCTCGCTGTTCGCGATGCTCCTGCCGATCGCCATCGCCGTCTTCGGCGTCGGCATGGGCCTGTTCGGCACGCAGCTCCTCAGCCACACCACCGACATCCCCGACCTCGCCCCGCTGCTGGCCTCCCTGATCGGCCTCGGCGTCGGCATCGACTACGCCCTGTTCATCGTCACCCGGCACCGCAAGGGCGTGCTGCGCGGCCTCGACCCCGAGGACTCCGCCGTCACCGCGCTCAACACCTCCGGGCGCGCGGTGCTGTTCGCGGGCGGCACGGTCTGCATCGCGCTCGCCGGGATGCTCGTCACGAACCTGCGCTTCCTCGACGGCGTCGTCATCGGGACGTCCCTGACGGTCGTCCTCAGCGTCCTCGCCGCGACGACCCTGCTGCCCGCGCTGCTCGGCTTCCTCGGGCCGCGCGTGCTGAGCCGCAAGCAGCGGCGACGGCTGGCCGCCGAGGGGCCCGAGGCGGAGAAGGCGAGCGGGCCCGCCGCCCGCTGGTCCGGGACCGTCCAGCGGCGGCCCCGGTCGATCGCCGCGCTCGCGTTCGCCGTCATGGTCGTCCTCGCGCTGCCCGTGCTGTCCCTGCGGCTCGGCGCGACCGACCAGGGCAACGACGACTCCACCACGACGACCCGGCAGGCGTACGACCTCCTCGCGGAGGGCTTCGGGCCCGGCTTCAACGGGCCCCTCCAGGTCGTCGCGAGCGGCGGGGACACGGCCGCGCTGGTCCGGGGGATCGAGGCGACCGAGGGGGTCGCGCGGGTGGCCGCGCTGCCGCCGGCCCAGGGCGTCACCGTCGTCCAGGTCGTCCCCACGACCTCGCCGCAGTCCCGGGAGACCGACGATCTGATCGACACCCTGCGCGACCGGGTCATCCCGCAGGCGGGGGTCAGCGCGCACGTCGGGGGTGTCACGGCCGTCTCCAAGGACTTCGCGACCGTCACCGGCGACCGGCTCCCGCTCTTCGTCGCGACGATCATCGGGCTCGGCTTCCTGCTGCTCCTCGTCGCCTTCCGGTCGCTGGTCGTGCCGTTGACGGCGGCCGTGATGAACCTCGTCGCCGCCGCCGCCTCGTTCGGGGTCCTCGTCGCGATCTTCCAGTGGGGCTGGGGGCTCGAACTGCTGGGCCTCGGCAAGGAGGGGCCCATCAACGCCTTCCTGCCCGTCATCATGCTGTCCCTGCTCTTCGGGCTCTCCATGGACTACCAGGTGTTCCTGGTGAGCCGCATGCACGAGGAGTGGGTCCACACCCGCGACAACGCCCGCGCGGTACGGGTCGGGCTCGCCGAGACCAGCCGCGTCATCAACTCCGCCGCGCTCATCATGGTGTGCGTGTTCCTCGCGTTCGTCCTCAGCGGGGACGCCGGGGCGGCGATGGCCGGCGTCGGCTTGGCGGTCGCCGTCGCCCTGGACGCGTTCATCCTCCGCACGGCCCTGGTCCCCGCCGCCATGCACCTCCTCGGCGACTCCAACTGGTGGCTCCCGCCCTGGCTGGAGAAACGCCTCCCGCACCTGGCGGTGGAACCGGCGGAGGAGCGGTCGGATGCCTCTGCGGCCCACGGCCCCGCATCCGTCGTCCACGGCTTCGTCCGCGACACGGAGGGCGACCCCGTCCCCGACGCGGCGGTGACCCTCCTCTCCCAAGGCGGAGGCCGCCAACTCGACCACGTCACCACCCTGGCCGACGGCTCCTACATCCTCGCGGTCCCGACGCCGGGGATGTACCTCCTCGCGGTCACAGCCCCGTCGTACGGGTCGTCGGCTCGGCATGTGAGCGTGGGGGAGGGGCCGTTGGTGCAGGACGTGGAGCTTCGGGAGGGGGAAGTGGTCGGCTAGCGGCCCGCTTCGAGGACGGCGGAGACGTCCACGGTGACGTCGGCGCCGAGCACGGCGGTCTCGCCGGGGGCGTGTACGTGATGGCTCGCGTACGTGTCCCCGGCGGGCTCCGTGAAGACGTGCAGCCTCTCGTGCTCCCGGTCGACGACCACGTAGACCGGCACACCGGCGGCGGCATACGCGCCGACCTTGGTGTGGAGGTCGGTCCGCCAGTTGTCGGAGGTGACCTCCAGGACGAGGCGGAAGCACGCGGGGGCGTAGCAGTTGTTCTCGACGAGGTGACTGTCGATGTCGGCGCTCACCAGGGAGAGGTCCGGAACGGCGTAGTCCTCGGGGCCGGTGGGGAGCCAGATCCCGACTCCCAGGAGCACCTTCTCGTCGTGCCCTGCGGCGAAGAACGCGCGCATGAGGTCGGTCAGGACCTCGGAGTGAGGGGCGTCGCCGCGCAGCGGTGAGACGAGCATCCTCGTGAACATCACCGGCACCTGACACCCCGTTCGGGAGCCTTCAACCGAAAGTGATCACTCCTCCTTCCCCTTTCCCTTGCCCCCCGCCCCCGGGTCCGGCATCAGCCGTGTCATCCCCGGCAGGAAGTCCGTGAAGAGTTCGTGGACCTCGCGGACCAGGGGGCGTAGGACGCGGAAGCGGGAGAGGGCTACGCCTCGGGCGGTGAGGCGGGCGCCTCGTTCGGCGAGGCGGTAGCTGCGTTCGCGGTCTTCTGTGCGGTCGAAGATCCAGTAGAGGACGAGGCCCATCTGGGAGAGCCACATCAGTTCCGGGAGGACGTCCTTCAGGTCGTCGGCGACCTTCGTCTTCGTCGCGCCCGACAGGATTTCGCGGTGGACCGAGATCGCCTCCTCGCGCGCGTGCTCCGACTCGGGGGAGAAGGGGCTCAGGGGGCTGTCGGGATCGGCGGCGTTCTTGAAGAACTGGACGGCGAACTCGTGGTACGGCGTCGCGAGGTCGAGCCAGAGGCGCAGCACCCCGGCGAGCCGCGCCTCGAAGTCGGTCTCCCGGGCGAGCAGCGGGCGGACGGCCGCCCGGTGCTCGGCGGCGAGCCGGTCGTAGAACCCCTGGATGAGGTGTTCCTTCCCGGCGAAGTAGTAGTACGCGTTGCCCACGGAGACCCCCGCCTCCTGGGCGATGGCCCGCATCGTCGTCTTGTCGTACCCCCGCTCCTGGAACAGCCGCATCGCGGTCTCCAGGATCAGCGCACGGGTCTGCTCGGACTTGCTCGGGGCTGCGGCGGGGCCGTCGTTGTTCGCGGACACGGTCGCGAGCCTAACCAGTGGCGCAGGAGCCGCCGTCACAGGCGTACGCCCAGCCGTCGTAGGGGTCGTACCTCCACCCGTCCCCCCGCTCGTACGCTCCACCGCCCCACCCGCCACCCCACCGGCTCTCCCGCAGCCGCGCCGCCGCCAGCACCGCCCCGCGCGCGAGCCGTTGCCCCGACGGCGTGCTCAGCCGGTGCGCGAGCGGCCGGTGCTCCCGCAGCGCCCACAGGACGACGATCCAGGCGGCGGTGTCCCGGTAGACCTGCCCGCCGTCCCCGACGACGGTGATCTCGTCGAGGGTCGAGGTGTGGTCGAGGTCCGGGAAGAGCTCCCGGGCCGCGTCGGAGCCGGCCGGCACGAGATCGAGGGGGACGAGCTGCGGCTGGCGTGCGAGCCACCCGCCGAGGGTGCGGCAGAGCCCGCACCCCGCGTCGTACAGGACAGTCAGCCGGCGGACCGGGACGCCCTCGGCGTCCCGGTCGGCGGCCGTCGCGTGCTGATCGGCGGCCGTCGCGTGCTGATCGGTCGCCATGGCGCCCCGGTCCGCTGTCACGGCCTCGCCGCTCACGCCTGGGCCGGCTTCGTCGGCGCGACCCACCCGCGCGGCGCCACCGGCGGCACCTGCCCCCGCTCCAGGACCCCCCGGCGCCGGATGCGGCTCAGGACGTACACGTTGCCCAGGTGCATCGCGCCGAGGACCAGCAGGACGACGCCGAGCTTCGTCGAGAGGGCCTCGAAGATCTCCCGGGTGTTCGCCAGGGCGTCGTCGCCGCTCAGGTAGAGGGCGACGAAGCCGAGGTTGACGAGGTAGAAGCCGACCACCAGGAGGTGGTTCACCGCGTCGGCCAGCTTCTCGTCGCCGTGCAGCACGTCCGCGAGGAACAGCCGGCCGTTGCGGCTGAGGGTGCGGGCGACCCAGACGGTCAGCGCGATGCTGACGGCCAGGTAGACGACGTACGAGATGACGGTGCGATCCATGTCCCCACCACTTTCTTGAACGCGTTCAAAACGCTGTCAGGACTGACTGTAGACCTGTTTTTGAACGTGTTCAAGTCAAGGGATGGGGGCATGGGGAGGGGGCTCACGGGAGGGGCTCGCGGCGGAGCCTCAGGTGCGGGCCAGCTCCGGCCGCTTCGTGTAGTCCGTGAACCCGAGGACGTTCCCCCAGGGGTCCGCGATCTCCACCGTCCAGCCCGTCGACACGGACGCCGGTTCGTCGAGCGGCGCGACCCCCGCCGCCGTCAGCCGCCGCGCGACCGCCCGCGCGTCCGGCACCTCCAGCCACACGCGCGTGCACCCCCACGGCGGTGGACGGTGGCCGAGGGCCTCCTCCTGCCGCAGCAGAATCCCCGGCGTCTCGCGCCCCACCTTCAGCAGCGCGATCCCGCCCTCGTCGAACCGGAACCCCACCGCGAACCCGGCGCGCTCGTAGAACCGCACCGCCTCGGCGAGATCCCCGACCGGCAGCAGCACGTTGTCGAACCCGAGCAGCTCGTACGACTCGTCATCAGACATACCGTCACAATAGGTGCGCGACGCTTCGGAACCGGTGATTGCCGGTCCCCGGCGGCCGGTGTCCGGACCGGGTGCTGCGGCGCGGTGATGTCGGGCAAGATGGCGTGCATCAGATTGTCGGACCTTGGGGGAGCACCACCGTGTCGGAACAGCCGCAGCAGCCCTACCAGCCGCCGGGGTACGGCTACCCGGGCAGCAACCCCTACGGGCAGCCCTCGAAGGAGAACCCCTACGGGGGGCAGCCCCAGCAGGACAACCCCTACGGGCAGCCCCAGCAGGGGTACGGGTATCAGCAGCAGCCCCCGCAAGGGCCCCCGCCGGGTCAGGGTCCGGGGTACCCGCCGCCGCCCCCTCCGGGCTACGGGTATCCCGGAGGCGCCGTCCCGCCCGGCCCCGGCCAGCCCGGCGGCTACGCCCCGCCGCCCGGCACGTACACCGGTGACCCGTACGCCCCCTACGGGTACGACGCCTACGGGCGCCCCTACTCGGACAAGTCGAAGATCGTCGCGGGCATCCTCCAGCTCTTCCTGGGCACCTTCGGCGTCGGCCGCTTCTACGTCGGGCACGTCGGGCTCGGGCTCGCCCAGCTCTTCACCTGCGGCGGCCTCGGCATCTGGGCGCTGATCGACGGCATCATCCTGCTGACCAGCGACAGCACGACGGACGGGCAGGGCCGGGTGCTCCGTGGCTGAGACGGCGCCCGCGCCGCCGTCCACCCCCACCCGGCCGTTCCTGCGGCACCCGGCGACCGCCCCCCTCGCGGTGCTCGTCGCCGGGGCCGCGGGGTCGGTGTACCTCTACGGCACCGACCCCCACCAGCCGGGGCACCTGCTGCCCCAGTGCCCCTTCCGGCTCGTCACCGGCCTCCTGTGCCCCGCCTGCGGCGGCACGCGCATGGTGTACGACCTCATGCACGGCCGCTGGGACGCGGCCTGGCTCGACAACCGCGCCCTCCTGCTCGCGGCACCGTTCGCACTCGCGCTGCTCGGCCGCTGGATGTGGGAGGGGCTGGTCCGCCGACGGCACTGGCGGCCCCGGCTCAGCGGCCGTGCGCAGCTGGCGGTCCTCGGGCTCGCCGTGCTGTGGACCGTCGTCCGCAACCTTCGCTGACGCGACCCTTTTCGGCGTTTCCTGGTTGATCGCGGCTTCCGAACTGGCCTGAAGCATTCGGAAGTTGGCGCAAGATTTGTCACGGAACGGGAACGATAGTTCGACAGAGGTGTCGATCGGTGACGTCGGCTGCCTACGCTCAGCGCTCACACACGGGGGGCGACCGAGTCATGTGCTGACAGGCGCGCGCTCCCCGGTTCTCGCATCCGAGCAGTCCCGTCAGGAGAGCAGTCCCTATGACCGTCCCCGTCCCCAACCCCGAGGCCCCCTACGGCTACGACCCGCAGGGCCGCCCGTACTCCGACAAGTCGAAGATCGTCGCCGGCATCCTCCAGATCTTCCTGGGCGGCCTCGGCATCGGCCGGTTCTACGTCGGCAGCGTCGGCGTGGGCATCGCCCAGCTCCTGACCTGCGGCGGCCTCGGCATCTGGGCGCTGATCGACGGCATCATCTTCCTCGTCAGCAACGACCGCACGGACAAGCAGGGCCGCGTCCTGCGCGGCTGATCCCCCCGCGGGGTCCCGGGTCCGCCCCTGATCTTCTCCCAGGGGCGGACCCGCCACGGACCTACGGGCTCAGCAGCCGGACCGCCGGGGGCCCACCGCGATGTCGGCCATCCGCACGTCGTACGACGACGGGTTCGGGTTCGCCTGATACAGCTGCCACCCGAGCTTCAGCTTGTCGAACGTGGGGAACACGAAGTCGTCCGCCGTCCCCCCATGACTCTTCGTCGACACGGTCAGGTCGGGATTCTCGACCCCGTCGAAGTACACGGTGACCTTGTTGTCGGACGCGTCCAGGTGGAACTCCAGGCACTGCCACACGCCGCCGACGGCCGGCGCCGAGGTGCGCCAGTTCGTCCAGTCGCCGGTCACGCCCTTGTCCGAGCCCACGCCGTAGAAGTTCCCCTTGTCCGTCGGCGCGTACTGCCCGCCCAACGGCCGTACCAGCGTGGGCGAATCACTCCCCGACGCCTCCGCCATCGTCCAGTGCGCCCAGTCCGGCGAGATCGGATAGTCGCCCACCTTCACCCGCGCCCGAGCCCAAAGACTGTTGTTCTTGAGGGACTTGAGCGGCAGCACGACGAACGCCTTGCCGTTGCCCTCGGTATGAAACAGCAGCTCTTTACCGGGACGCCCACTCGTACTGGGCACCACGCTGATCGTGCTACCGGCGGACGTCTCCGTCGTCCACGCGGGGCTTGCCGAGGCAGTGGGGGGAATCGAGAAGAGTACGGCGGTCGCAGCCAGGAGAGCCGTCGCCGACTTGTTCAGGAGTGCCATGGCGACGAGTCTGACTTGAACTCTCAAGCAGATCAACGGAATCTTTGAGCCAGTGGATCAGCCTCCCCTCCCTGAAGGCTCCTTGACACCGCATTCCATACTGAACAGCGCTCAGGGGGCGTATGGGGAAGGCGGGCTTCGTGCGACGGGTGCTGGCGGTGCACTTCGCGCCGTGTGCGCTGTTCGTCGCCGGGGTGTGCGCGCTGCTGCGGGCGGGGAGCTTCGTGGGACGGAGCCAGTGGCATGCCGTCCCCCCACAGGGACTGTCCGATGCACTCCGGCTGACGGTGGCGGTCGCGGTCGGCTCCTCACTGCTCGGGCTGCTGCTCCAGCCGTTCCAGGTCCGCGCGGTGCGTGTCCTGGAGGGTTACTGGGACCGTTGGCCGTTCACGGCCAGGCTGGCGGAGGTACTGGCCCGTGTCCAGCGCAGGCGTTGGCGGGTGTTGCGGAAACGGGCACTTGGAACCGCCGGCGGAGACATGGCCGACGGGGTACGGGCGGACGCCCACCGTCGCCTCGCCGTCCAGCCTCCGGGGGATCGTCTGCTGCCCACCGCACTCGGGAACGCCCTGCGCGCCGGTGAGTTGAGTGCCGGGGAGCGCTACGGCCTAACCACGCTGACCTCATGGCCGAGGATCTACCTCCAGGTGTCCGACCGTATGGCCGAGGCACTCCGCTCCGCGCGTGACGCCCTTGATACCGCCGTCAACCTCTGCTGGTCCTTCCTCGCCCTCACCGTCACGAGCGCCGCCGCCCTGTACGACGAACCGTCCGCCTGGTGGCTGTGCGGCGCTGGTCTGCTGTTGGCCTGGGTGGCGTACAAGGGCGCGGTGACGGTGGCGCAGGCGTACTCGGGCCTGATGCACCTCGTCTACGACCTGCATCGCTTCGACCTGCTGCACGCACTGCACCTGCCACTGCCCCCGGACCGGGAGGGTGAGGAGGAGGCGTTCGGCGAGGTGTCGGACATGTTCGAGGGGGTCAGGCGTGGGTACGGTACCTACGACCACGGACCTACGGATTCATAGGCCCCTGGGAGAGCGGAGCCGCCACCGGGAGGACTGAGGGAGCGGCTGGTCACCCCGAGCGCGAGCGGCGTCTAGGTCAGCCAGATGACTTCGCAGTTGCTCCCGAGGGTCCCTGTTCTGGTCGTCGATACCCTGACACGAGGCGTGGACAGCTGGCGGCAGTTCCCTGACAGGACAGCTGAGCTCGTGCCTGGACCGGACCTCGGCGATGTGCTCGTCGTTCAGGTAGGCGTCGATCGCTGTCGGCCCTGCCTTGAGCGCCTTCTCCCACTCCTTCAGATGGTGTCCGATCCTGGACACGGGTCCCAGGTCCGCATGGCAGTCAGAGTGCCTGCACCGTATCGTCTGGGGCTGGTAACCCGGGAGAACCACCGCGTGCATGGACATCAAGTGCCTCCTTGTCCGGCGTGAGAGCCGGTATGCCTGGCTTGCCTGGCGACCCCGAGCCGGAGCCTGCGCTGCCAGTAGATCTCGTAGAACGTGCAGCCCAGGACGATGACGGCAGCGCCCCAGCGCCAGATTTTCTGACCGCTGTCCTTGCCCGGGGCCAGTGCGGCTGCGACGCCGAACCCGAGCAGCACGGTTCCCACGTTGAACAGAGCCATGGCCTTGTTGTTGTAGAAAACCCAGGTGGCGTAGTCGTCGCCCTGTTGGGCGCGCAACCGCGCGAACAGTTCGGGCCGCTTGGTGAGGTCGTGCCCGTACCAGTCGAGGACGTCTTCCTTGGAGTACAGGAACTTCCGCGCGTGGTAGGCCAGTTGGATGCTGTAGATCAGAGACATGGTCGACAGTACGAGGACGAGGAGCGTCGGCCCCGAGAAGAGGAACATCTCATCCTTGGCCCCCGCCACCACTCCGGCGAGGCCGAGTGAGGCTGCCGCCAGCAGTGGCGCCGCCACGAACTGGGCCTCCTTGGCGCCGTGTCCGTATCCCAGCGGAGTCGGCTGTTCCCAGCCGGGCGTCACTTCGCCCCTCTGTGTCGACACACGGCCCCCGTCTTCTTGTACACCCCTGGAAGTCGATCCGTTCGACAGGAGTGTGACGGCGAGAAGCAGCCGGCGGCAGGAGCGCGAACCCGCCAAAAACCCCTGAGGGCCCTGTTCCCGGTGGTGCGGAACAGGGCCCTCAGAAGTGACGCGGAGTGATCAGAAGCGGCGCGTGATCAGCGCTCGCTTCACCTCCTGGATCGCCTTCGTGACCTCGATGCCACGGGGGCAGGCGTCCGTGCAGTTGAAGGTGGTGCGGCAGCGCCAGACGCCGTCGCGGTCGTTGAGGATTTCGAGGCGTTGTTCGCCGGCTTCGTCACGCGAGTCGAAGATGAAGCGGTGCGCGTTGACGATGGCGGCCGGGCCGAAGTACTGGCCGTCGTTCCAGAAGACCGGGCACGAGGACGTGCAGGCGGCGCAGAGGATGCACTTGGTCGTGTCGTCGAAGCGCTCGCGGTCCTCCGCCGTCTGGAGACGCTCGCGGGTCGGTTCGTTCGTGTCCTTCGTGATGAGGAAGGGCATGACGTCGCGGTACGCCTGGAAGAACGGCTCCATGTCGACGACGAGGTCCTTGAGGACCGTCAGGCCCTTGATGGGCTCGATCGTGATCGGCTTGGCCGGGTTGATGTCCTTGATCAGGGTCTTGCAGGCCAGGCGGTTCTTGCCGTTGATGCGCATGGCGTCCGAGCCGCAGATGCCGTGCGCGCAGGACCGGCGGAACGTCAGCGTGCCGTCGAGGTCCCACTTGATCTTGTGGAGGCCGTCGAGGACGCGCTCCTTGGGGTCGATCTCCAGCAGGAAGTCTTCCCAGACCGCCTCCGCCGAGACCTCCGGGTTGAACCGGCGGACGCGGAACGTGACGGTGATGAGGTGGTCCGAGGCCGCGGCCTCCGCCTCCACCTTGTCCAGAACGGGGGTTGCCATCAGTACTTACGCTCCATCGGCTGGTAGCGGGTCTGCACGACCGGCTTGTAGTCGAGACGAATCGAGTCCGTGCCGTCGTCGCCGACCTCGCGGTACGCCATGGTGTGGCGCATGAAGTTGACGTCGTCGCGGTTGGGGTAGTCCTCGCGGTAGTGACCGCCGCGCGACTCCTTGCGGGCCAGCGCGGAGACGGCCATGACCTCGGCCAGGTCGAGCAGGTTCCCCAGCTCGATGGCCTCCAGGAGGTCCGTGTTGAACCGCCGGCCCTTGTCCTGCACCGACACGTTCTTGTACCGCTCGCGCAGCTCGGCGATCTTCTCGACGGCCGTCTTGATCGTCTGCTCCGTACGGAACACCATGACGTTCGCGTCCATGGTCTCCTGAAGCTCCTTGCGCAGCACCGCCACCCGCTCGGTACCGGTCGACGCGCGCAGGTTCTCCACCTGGTCGACGACCAGCTGCGCCGGGTCCTCCGGGAGCTCGACGAAGTCGGCCGTCTGCGAGTACTCGGCCGCCGCGATGCCGGCGCGCCGCCCGAACACGTTGATGTCCAGCAGCGAGTTGGTGCCGAGGCGGTTCGCGCCGTGCACGGAGACGCAGGCGACCTCGCCGGCGGCGTACAGACCCGGAACGACGGTCGTGTTGTCCGACAGGACCTCACCCTCGACGTTCGTCGGGATGCCGCCCATCGCGTAGTGCGCGGTGGGCTGGATCGGGATCGGGTCCGTGTACGGCTCGATACCGAGGTAGGTGCGCGCGAACTCGGTGATGTCCGGGAGCTTCGCGTCGAGCTGCTCCGGCGGGAGGTGCGTGAGGTCGAGGTAGACGTGGTCGCCCTCGGGACCGCAGCCGCGGCCCTCACGGATCTCCGTGTAGATGGAGCGCGAGACGACGTCACGCGACGCGAGGTCCTTCATGACCGGCGCGTACTTCTCCATGAAGCGCTCGCCGTCCTTGTTGCGCAGGATGCCGCCCTCACCGCGGGCGCCCTCCGTCAGCAGGATGCCCATGCGCCAGATGCCGGTCGGGTGGAACTGGAAGAACTCCATGTCCTCCAGCGGCAGCCCGCGCCGGTAGCAGGCGGCCTGCCCGTCACCGGTGAGGGTGTGCGCGTTGGACGTCACCTTGAAGAACTTTCCGGTGCCGCCGGACGCGTAGATCACGGCCTTCGCCTGGAAGACGTGGATCTCGCCGGTCGCCAGCTCGTACGCCACGACGCCGGCCGACTTCTTGACGCCGTCGACCTCGGTGATCAGCTGGTCGAGGACGTAGAACTCGTTGAAGAACTCCACGCCCTCCTTCACGCAGTTCTGGTACAGCGTCTGGAGGATCATGTGACCGGTGCGGTCGGCCGCGTAGCAGGAGCGGCGCACCGGCGCCTCGCCGTGGTTGCGGCTGTGCCCGCCGAAGCGGCGCTGGTCGATCGTCCCGTCGGGCGTCCGGTTGAACGGCAGGCCCATCTTCTCCAGGTCGAGGACGGCGTCGATGGCCTCCTTCGCCAGGATCTCCGCGGCGTCCTGGTCGACCAGGTAGTCACCGCCCTTGACCGTGTCGAAGGTGTGCCACTCCCAGTTGTCCTCCTCCACGTTCGCCAGCGCGGCGGCCATGCCGCCCTGCGCGGCACCCGTGTGGGAGCGGGTCGGGTACAGCTTCGTCAGGACGGCGGTGCGGCTGCGCTTCGTGGACTCGATGGCCGCGCGCATGCCCGCGCCACCGGCGCCGACGATGACGGTGTCGTACTTGTGGATCTTCATGTTTCTCGCAGCCCCGTGCCTAGCGGATGTTCGGGTCGAAGGTGAAGATCACCAGCGTGCCCAGCAGGATGGTGAACACCGTGGCGGTGTAGAGCAGGCCCTTGAGCCACAGCCGGGTGTTCGCGCGCTCCGCGTAGTCGTTGATGACCGTACGCAGGCCGTTCGCGCCGTGCAGCATCGCGAGCCACAGCATCAGCAGGTCCCAGACCTGCCAGAACGGGGACGCCCAGCGGCCCGCGACGAACGCGAAGCCGATCTTGGAGACGCCGCCGTCCAGCACGAGCTGGATCAGCAGGTGGCCGATGACCAGGACGACCAGGACGACGCCGGACAGCCGCATGAACAGCCACGCGACCAGCTCGAAGTTGCCCCGCGTCGACTTCGGGGTCTTCTTCGTGCGCTTGCGCGGGGCCTCGATGTACGGGGCCGGGTTGTCGACGTCGTACAGCGAGCCGCCCTCGACGGGGCCGATGCCGGACGCGGTGGTTTCGGTGGTGGCCATCGGTGTCAGCTCCCGAAGATTTCGCGGGCCGCGTGGCCGAGGACGGGGTAGATCGCGCCGATCATCAGCACGACCCACAGGCCGACGACGCTCCAGAGCATCTGCTTCTGGTAGCGCGGACCCTTCGACCAGAAGTCGACGGCGATGACGCGCAGGCCGTTGAGCGCGTGGAAGAGGATGGCGGCGACGAGGCCGTACTCCAGGCACGCGACGATGGGGGTCTTGTACGTGGCTACGACCTTGTCGTAGTCCTCGGGGGAGACACGGACGAGAGCGGTGTCCAGCACGTGAACGAACAGGAAGAAGAAGATGAGGACGCCGGTGACTCGGTGAGCCACCCAGGACCACATTCCTTCCCGGCCGCGGTACAGCGTTCCAGCCGGCACGGAAGTCCCTCCGGGAGCGGGGTGTCGGGGCCTGCCGGCTTGTGCTGTCGGTCGGCCCGGCCGGGTACGGTCCACCGGCCCCCAGCATGTTAGCTACGCGGTGGGGGCGGGTTTACGGCGGGCCTACCGGTGTGATCAAAGTGGCACGCGGATGGGTGAAGCCGTGCGGCATCCGGGGTGGTGGGTCCTGTTATGTGCCGGGTGCGGCGCCGTTGTGGCTGGTCGCGCTCACGCGGCGGTAGCCGCACATCGATACAGCCCCGCGCCCCTAAAGGGCGTGCAGCAACCGTTGCTTTGCCAGCTTGCGGAGTTCGTCTGCCGCCAGTACCCGTTCGTCTTCAGGATCGTTCGGCAATCGTGACCGGATGGCTTCCAGGATGGCGTCCAGGGAGTCCTCGCAGACCACGAACGCGTGGCCGAACTTCGACTCGTATGCCGCGTGCGCCGCTCCCAGGGCCATGTGGGCTGCCGCGTAGGTCCCAGGCGGAAGCTGCGGCATCTTCTCCGCCGCGAGCGCCTCCGTCAGGTCCCCCCTCGTCAGGTCGTACGCCGCCTCGTCCGCCGCTGCCAGGAGCGCGTCGATCGTCGGGTACGGGCGGTGGGTCGCCACTCTTGCTGCCCAGGTCTCGCTGTGGAGGCAGGTGAGGAGGGTGGTGTACGCCTCGGCCGGGGGAGCGGTGTTGAACGCTTCGAGGCGGAGATGCGTAGGAGTTGATTGTTCGGGTAGGGCCGGTATGGCCACGCGGTGGGCGGGCAGCGGTGATCCTCGGGTCACGGGGGGCTGGTGTGGCGCCACGTTATCGAGAGTGGTCGTGGTGTGTCCGACAGTTGCCCGAATTTCACTCGATCGGGAGAGTTTCGGAACGTGTGGTGGACGACGGGTGGTAGGCAGTGAGTCGTAGGTTGACGGCGTGAGCAGGCACAGGCGGGGCAGGCGGAAGAGCGGCGGACGGCGACGGGGCGCGATCGTCGCCGGCGCCTTCGTGGCGACGGTGGGGCTCGGCGTGGGGGTCGGGGTGTGGGCGTCGACCTCGGGATCGTCGTCCGGAACGGGTACGGAGGCGGCGGCGTCCACCGGCGCCTCGGCGGGCACCCGTAGTACCCCTAGTACCCCCGCCACGTCCCCCAGCACCCGCCCCGCGTCCTCCTACCCCCTCTCCACCGCCCCCCGCACGATCCCCGCCGTCACCTCCCACACCCCGGCCCGCGGCCCCGGCTGGCGGCCCGCCAAGAACTACCGCGTCGTGATCGACGACTCCCGGCTCGCCGACGAAGGACGGCTGATCGCCGGGGAGTTGGGGATCGCGTACGGCGGTGAGGCGGCCGATGCCCGGGACGGTGACGTCCGGCTGGAGCTGGGGGAGGCGGGGCCCTCGGAGTCGTACAGCATGACGGTGAGCGGGGGGAAGGTCACCGTCAGCGGGGCGTCCGAGGCGGCGGTGTTCTACGGGACGCGGACGCTGAAGCAGGAGGTGCGCGGGAGCGGGGCGGCGCCGGAGGGGGTCGTACGGGACGCGCCCGCCAAGCCCGTACGCGGGTTCATGCTCGACATCGCGCGCAAGAACTTCAGTGCCGCCTGGATCGAGGACCGGGTGCGGGAGCTGGGCGATCTGAAATTCAATCAGCTCGGTCTGCATTTCTCCGACGACCAGGGTTTCCGGATCGCCTCCGATTCACATCCGGAGGTCGTCTCCAAGGTTCATCTCACCAAGGCCGAGGTGCGGTCGATCGTCGCGCTCGCGGCGTCCCGGCACATCGAGATCGTGCCCGAGATCGATTCACCTGGGCATCTCGGCGCCGTCATCGCCGCGCATCCGGAATTGCAGCTTCGGAATGTGAACGGCGTGCCCACGAAAGGCGCCGTCGACATCTCCAAGACCGCCTCCGCGAAACTTGTCGACGATCTCCTGAAGGAGTACACGGCTCTCTTCCCCGGTTCCTCCTGGCATCTCGGCGGCGACGAGTACCAGGCGCTGACCGTCCCCAACCCGGCCGCGCTCTACCCCCAGCTCGCCACCGCCGCACGGAATGCGTACGGCTCCGGCGCGGGCGTCTCCGATCTCGCGACCGGGTGGCTCAACGACCGGGCGAAGGCCGTCGCGGGGCGGACCGTGCGGGCCTGGAACGACGGGTTCTACCGGGGGACGTCCGTGCAGGCGGACAAGGGGATTCAGGTCGCGTACTGGACGGGCAAGGAACTCGGGGCGCGTAAACCGTCCGAATATCTCGCCGCCGGGCGGAAAGTCGTCAATTACAACGACGAGTTCCTCTACTACGTCCTCGGCGAGCCGAACACCTTCGTCTATCCGACGGGACAGCGGATCTACGAGCAGTGGAATCCCCGGGTGCTGCGGGGGACCACCGCCGTCGACTCCTCCTACGACGCGCAGATTCTCGGCGGGGTGTTCGCCGTGTGGTGCGATCTCTCGAACTCGCAGACGCAGGCGCAGGTCGCGGTGGGGATTCGGATGCCGCTGCGGGCGACCGCGCAGAAACTGTGGGACGTGCGGAAGCCGGCCCTTTCCTGGACGCAGTTCCGGGAGCTGGCGGGGAAGGTGAGCTGAGCGGGGCGGCGCCGGGCGGGCGTGCGAGAATAAGCGTTCCGGGTCTGGGGAGGCCCGGAATTCGTTTGTTTCTTTTGGTTCGTTTCGGGGGGATTCATGTCTGTTGCCTGGTTGCGTTCTCCGGTGGCCCTCGGGAGGGCGACCGCGGTGCTGCTCGGGGTGTCCGTGGCCGCGCAACTGTTCGCCCTCGCGGCGGACTTCGTGCTCTACGGGATCTACGACGACGCCGTGGGCGGGGCGTCGGGGGCGGACTTCGACCGGCGCGTCGACGACTCGGACCGGCTGTCGCTCGTCTCGTCGTCCGTCCAGATCGTGTCGCTGCTCGCCACCGCCGTCGTCTACCTCTGCTGGTTCTGGCGGGTCAGGGTGAACGCGGAGGTCTTCGCGCCGGACGGGCACGCGATGAAGCGGGGGTGGGTGATCGGCGGGTGGCTCGTCCCCTTCGCCAACCTGTGGTTCCCGCGCCGGGTGATGGCCGACGTGTGGCGGGCGAGCGTGCCCGCCGGGCGGGGGGTGTCCGCCGCGCCGGTCAACCTGTGGTGGGCGGCCTGCGTGCTCTGGTTCCTCTCGGACCGGGTGGTGTCGGTGCGGGACCGTTCCGTCGAGACGCTCAGCGACCACCGGGGGTTGGCGGGGGCGTTCATGGCCATGGACGCGGTGGGGGCGGTCGCCGGGGTGCTGGCGATCGTCGTGGTGGTGCGGCTCACGCGGATGCAGGACGAGAAGGCGCATGTGGGGGCGGTGCAGGGGGCGTTGATACCGCCGGTCCAGGGCTGACGTACTCCGTGGTCGAACCGGAACGCGTCCTGGCCCCCATCCCGTGTTCCCCGTCCACTCCACGCCAACTCGGCCGTTATTGGCTGGAAATCTCCGTTCCGCTTGCCCTGGCGTGTTGGGCGGGGGCCCTGTGAGACTGGGGTGCTACAGGGAAGTACGGGCTTCGTACGGGGGATCGGGGCCCAGGGGAGGGAGAGTCGATGAACCTGGTCGAACTGTTGGCGGGGGCCGACGAACTGGGGCTGGCCGCGAGCGGGTTGGCTTGTTTGGATCGGTGTGTGTCCCTGCTGGGGGGTGACGACGAGGTCCTGCGCCCCCTGTGGGGCAACCTCGCCCCCGGCGGCGACCCCGACGACTGGGCGGGCCTCCTCCAGCAGATCCGCTCGAAGCTGGACGGCACCCCGGGTGACGACGCCGCCGTCCTCCTCGTCCGCGAGATGCTCGACGGCGCCCCCGCCGAACGCACCGGCGAGGCCGTCCGCGTCTGGGCCGACACCTGCTCCCTCGCCGCCCTCCGCGTCCACCTCCTCCTCGACCCCACCAGCTCCACGTCCACCGTCCCCCGCGACGGCCGCACCGAAGGACTCCCCCCGCTCGCCACCGCCGAACTCCGCCGCCAGGCCACGGTCCTGGAGGTCGTCGCGACGCACGGCGGCGCGGGCCTGCGGCGGGCGGTGGACGTGTCCACCGAGGGGCGGAGGGTGTTGCGGGCGGTGGTTTCTCGGCGGGGGAGGGTGGTGCGGGCGTCTTGAGGCGGGGGGTGCGGCGGGCGTCGAGGTGGCGGGCGGTAGGTGACCTTCCCGTCCGGTTCCCCGCCCTCAGCTGTCCCTCCGCTTACCCATCCACCCCCGACGCCCCGTACCTCGCCGCCGAACGTTCGGGGAGGCGCGGGAGCAGTCCGGGGTGTGGGTCGGGCAGCGGGGGTTCGTCGGGGGTGCGCAGGACGACGGCACGGGGCTGACGAATCTGGGGGCGCGGGAGTACGACCCGTCGATAGGGCGGTTCCTCAGCCCTGATCCGCTGCTGGACACGACGGCTCCGCAGACCCGGAACGTGTACGACTCCCCGGTGACCCTTTCCGACCCTTCGGGCTGTGCCCCGCCGACCTGTGTGGCATCGGGTACCCCATCGGGGGTACGGGTACGGGGCCCGGCAACCCTGTCCGCTACATCACCGACGGCTCGGTCGAACCGATCAGCAAGGTGAGGGCCGGCGACAAGGTTCTCTCGACAGACCCCCAGACGGGCGTGACCTCCCCCGAACCGGTCCAGAAAGTCATCGTCACCCACAACGACCGTGACTTCACGATCCTGACCCTGTCCGTGACACCGGTCCGGGGACCGCCCTCTTCCGGCGACGACTCGGGTAAGTCCCAGACGCTGACGACGACTTGGCATCATCCGTTCTGGGATGCGGGGCGGCAGCGGTGGGTCGACGCCCACGACCTGACCCCGGGTACGAATGACCTGACGGTCGGGAAACTGCATACGTGCTATGTGGGGGCCGGGGCGATTTTGTTCCTCGTAACGCAGGGGCACGACGTTTCACCCAGACCGGCCTTGTGCTGTACGGCCGGTATGCGCGAAGGGCGGGTATCGCGGGATATCTCGATCCGTCGCGATTCGTCATCAAGGTGGTACATCAGGACGTGTGACGGCGTGGAGCGGTGTTCCAGAGGGGAGCTTGGGTGAAGAAGGCGGAGGTGTTCGCGGCGGTCGCTCGCAAGATGAAGGACCTGGGATTCAAGAGGCGCAGGTCGAACTACGAGTACGTACGCGAGCGAACCGCCCTTTGGGTCGGGACCTTCGTAGGTGTCCGATGCGCCGAGATCGAGGACCGAATCCTGGAGTGGTGCGGAGACGTCGTGCCGGGTTGGGACGGCCGGTCCTATGTCGCCACTGTCTCGATGAACGTCGGTTACCTCACGCCTCGAGCGAAAATGCTGGAGCACAGGATCGACCTTTCAGCGGATTCGGTCGCCGAGGCCATTGCGCCCAATATCTCTGACGTGACTGAAATCGGGGAGACCTTGAGGGCGCTTATCGGGAACTTGCGCGCTTGAAAGTGAGAGTGGACGAGGGGGCGTTCCTCTCTCCCCGGTACCTGCGTTACATCTCGGGCTTCGAGAAGGAGTTTCCGCAAGGATAGGTTCGGTGGCGGGGCGGGTCGGCGCAGATGCGACGGCAGCGGTGTGTGGTGGGCCGGTTCCCGCCGTGTGACCCGTTCCACACCCCAACACAGTGATGGATTCCGGCCGTTCGTCGCTGGACACAGTGAGGGCCGCGTTGCGGACCGGTGGCCGGGGCGGTTCCACGGGGGTGGGCCGCGCGGTCGTCGACCTTGGTGGGCGGGCGGATTACGGGGATACAAGTGGGGCAGGGTGGGGAACCCGGGCGCCCTCAGGGGGCGTTCGACGGGGAGCTCGGGGTGGCCGTCGCCCGTGCCCAGGAGGGCGACGAGGTGGCGTTCGGCGTGGTCTATCGGATGGTGCAGCCCGGGTTGCTCGGGTATCTCAAGGGGATCGTGGGCGATGAGGCCGAGGACGTGGCGTCCGAGGCGTGGCTGGAGATCGCCCGGGATCTGGGGCGGTTCCGGGGAGACGGGGCCGGGTTCCGGGGGTGGTCGGCGACCATCGCGCGGCACCGCGCGCTCGATCACCTGCGGAGGGCCAAGGTGCGGCCCCAGCGGGGCGGTTCCCTTGAGGAAGTCGAGCCCGTCGCACCTCATGACACCTACGACCAGGTCGCCGAGGCGCTCTCCACCGAGCGGGCCCTCGCGCTCGTACGGATGCTGCCGCCGGACCAGGCCGAGGCCGTCCTGCTGAGGGTCGTCGTAGGGCTCGACGGACCCGCCGCCGCGCGCGTGCTCGGCAAGCGCCCCGGCGCCGTACGGACCGCCGCGCACCGTGGACTCAGGCGGCTCGCCCGGGAGTTGGGGATCGAATGACCGACCTGCCCCGGCTCCTCGCCGACGCCCTCACCCCACCCGGACCCGACGCCGCGGCGGAGGCCGAGGCGCTCGCCGCGTTCCGGGACGCCCGCGACTCCGGCGCACTCGACGCGCCCACGAGGCGGTGCGACGACTGGCGGCGGGAGGGCGAGGGACTTCGCGACGGGGTGTCGTAGATGGGGTGCCGCAGACGGAGTGCCGCAGCCGCCGTGTCGTGGCGAGGCCCCCGGAAACAGGCGACGACCAGGGCCGCCACCCCCCACAGGAGAGGCCCCGGTCGTCGCTGTACGGGTCGCGCGGCGGCCCGTGTTCTGTACAGCGCCGGAGGGGCCGTTTCTGTCACACCTGTCGTGGACCGGCGTGGACGGGGCGCGGTTTCAGGTCGTAACGTGCCTTTCGCGCCGGACGGCAAGCGCGGACAGCAGGGCGGCTGGACCACCGCTGCGTGCTGTGGGGACCATCGGCGGGACATGCAGTGATCGGCTGAGCTAGGGACCAGGGTGCTGGGGTGCTGGGGGACGACGCGGAGTTGACGGCCGCGGTGCTCGCTGCACAGGACGGGGACGAGAACGCGTTCCGTGCTGTGTACCGCGCCGTGCATCCTCGACTGCTCGGATATGTCCGGACATTGGTGGGGGAGGCGGATGCCGAGGACGTGACGTCCGAGGCGTGGCTCCAGATCGCCCGTGACCTGGAGCGGTTCGGCGGCGACGCCGACCGGTTCCGGGGCTGGGCGGCGCGGATCGCCCGTAACCGTGCTCTCGATCACATCCGGATGCGGGGCCGGCGGCCCGCCATCGGCGGGGACGAGACCGAGCTGACCGGGCGGGCGGCCGAGTCCGACACCGCGGGGGAGGCCATCGAGGCGCTCGCCACCGGCCGTACGCTCTCCCTGATCGCGAAGCTTCCGCAGGACCAGGCCGAGGCGGTCGTGCTGCGGGTCGTCATGGGACTCGACGCGAAGACCGCCGCCGAGACGCTCGGCAAACGGCCCGGTGCCGTACGGACCGCCGCGCACCGCGGTCTGAAGAAGCTCGCCGAGCTGATCGGAGACGACCCCGAGGCTCCAGGGGTGCTCGACGCGCTGCCGCAGCAGTCGGGCACCCTGCCGTCGTCGGGTGTGACGCATGCGTGCGCGCGGACGCAGAAGGACATGTGATGGCCGACGAGCAGTACAGGTGGCTGGACCCCGAGACGGCGGAACGTCTGCTGAGCGGGGAGTCGCCCGACGCCGTCGAGCCCGCGGACCGCGAGCGGGCGGCGCGCCTCGCGCGCGCCCTGGACTCCCTGACGCCCGACCTGCCGGACGACGGCGGCGAGCTGCGCGGCGAGGCCGCCGCGCTGGCCGCGTTCCGCAAGGTGCGGGCCGATCGGGCGGGCGCCGAGGGACCGGTCGGCGGGGCGCCGGTCGGGGACTCCGTCGAGGTCGGCGAAGTCGTACGGCTCGGTGTGCCGGCCGTCGGCCGGGAGGTCTCCCGGCGGCAGCGGGCCGCCCGGTTCGGGCTCGCGGCCGTTCTCGTGCTCGGCGTCGCCGGTGGCGCCGCCGTGGTCGCCGGGCTCGGGTCGGGCGGCGGGAACACGCCCGATCCGGGGGCGACCGTCTCCGCCGCCGCGCCCACGCCGGAGGAGTCCGGGGAGGACGGGACGCCCGAGCCGGGGGTCAGCGCGGAAGGGGTCGTGCCCGACGGGGGCGGCGCCGGAGGTACTACGGGTACGGGTGGGGGGACCGGCTCCGGGGGTGGCTCCCAGGGTGGGGGTGCTTCCGGGGGTACTACGGGTACGGGGGGCAGCCGGCAGGACGAGGCCCTCGGTGCCGTGTGCCGGGATCTCGCCCTCGGGCGGAGTGTCGACGGGCAGCGGCGGAAGTCGCTGGAGGAGGCCGCCGGCGGGGCGGCCCGGGTGCCCGCGTACTGCGTCGGGATGCTCAAGGGGGACCAGGACAAGGGGGGCGCGAACGGGGGCGGGTCGTCCTTCGGCGGGAGCAAAGGGGGCTCCGGCTCGGGCTCCGGTTCCGGCTCGGGGTCGGGGTCGGGTTCGGGCTCCGGAGGCGCTCAGGGCGGCAACGGGGGTGCGGGCCCGGGTGGTGGCGGGTCGAAGTCCGGGGGTGGCTCTCAGGGGGGATGGGGTGGTGGTAGCTCCGGAGTCACGTCCGGAGACAAGTCAGGCGGGGCCTCAGGGGCGACCAAGGGTTCCTGGGGCCACGGCGGCGGGTACGGCGGCGGGCAGTCGAACGGCGGGCAGTCCGGTGGCGGGTACGGCGGTGGCGGGCACGGCGGTGGTGGCGGCGCCGGTGCCGGTGGCGCCGGTGGTGGGGGCGCGCGTCCGCACGGCGGCGCCGAAGCCGTACTCTCCTGACCTGCCCTTTCTCGCCGTCCCGAAGTTTTTTCCCTGAGGGTGTGACGTTTTCCGGGGGCCCGGCGCAGTAACAAGTGAGCCGACTGGTCATCGGCCCTCGCACAGAGCCGGGGTTCCCCCCGTACCTACGGCTCCGTGCACATGGCGCGGGCGGGACACGTTCCCCCGGTCCCGCTCGCGCCCTCTCTCCCTCCCCGGGCCTCCCGGGCCGTGCCACACTCGGACCCATGTTCGGTGTGATCGACCTCCCCACGTACCTCCTCGGCCTGACGCTGATCATCCTGCTGCCCGGCCCCAACTCCCTGTACGTCCTCTCCGTCGCCGCCCGCCGAGGGATACGCGCCGGATACACCGCCGCGGCCGGCGTCTGGTGCGGGGACACCGTGCTGATGACCCTCTCCGCGGCCGGCGTCGCCTCGCTGCTCCAGGGCAACGCGCTGCTGTTCGGGATCGTGAAGTACGTCGGCGCCGGCTACCTCAGCTGGCTCGCGATCGGGATGCTGCGCGCCGCGTGGGGGATGTGGCGGACGCGCCGGGAGGCCGGGGCGGAGACCGCCGACGACGCCGGGAGCGAGGAGCGGCCGTTCCGGCGGGCGTTCGTGG
Source organism: Streptomyces sp. NPDC004539 (assembly GCF_040610055.1). NCBI lineage: Bacteria > Bacillati > Actinomycetota > Actinomycetes > Kitasatosporales > Streptomycetaceae > Streptomyces > Streptomyces sp. NPDC004539. Next base: position 359,360 of record NZ_JBEXLS010000008.1, read on the forward strand.
TGAGCCTGCTCAACCCCAAGGCGATCCTGTTCTTCATCGCCTTCTTCGTGCAGTTCGTCGACCCCGGATACGCCTACCCCGCGCTGTCGTTCGTCGTGCTCGGCGCGTTCGCGCAGGTCGCCAGCGTGCTGTACCTGAGCGCGCTGATCTTCGGCGGGACGAAGCTGGCCGCCGCCTTCCGCAGCCGCAAGAGGCTTGCCGCCGGGGCGACTTCGGCGGCCGGGGCGCTCTTCCTCGGGTTCGCCGTGAAGCTGTCGCTGGCGAGCGCGTGAGGAGTCGCTTGAGGAGTCGCGGGAGAGGCCGAGGGGGAGACCGCGCGCGAACTCGGGGGGCTGCTGCGTGAGTTCAGGCGCCGACCTCTGCCGCGTATTCGGCCAGGCCCTCGCGAGAGTCCCCCGCCCAGCCGACGTACCCGTCCGGCCGGACCAGGAACACGCCCTCGGGGAGGGTGAGTTCGCTCCAGTGCGGGCCCTGGATACGGGCGTGCAGGTCGATCCCGTGCAGGGTGTCGGGGACGCGGTCCCCGGCGCGTAGCCCGGACGGCGCCGGGCGGGTCTCCCGGGACAGCGACGACTCCCGGTAGTTCAGGTCGAGTTGACGGGTGGACCGGCCCCGCCGCACCTCCTCGCGCTGGACGGCCGACGCGAGGGCGACCATGCCCGTGGCGATCGCCCGGCGCTCCTCCTCGTACGTGCCGAGGATCGTGGAGGCGGGGTCCTTGAGGGCCGCGCCCAGTTTCCAGCCGAGGTTGTAGGCGTCCTGGACACTGGTGTTGAGCCCCTGCCCGCCGGACGGCGGATGGACGTGCGCGGCGTCCCCGGCGAGGAGGACCCGGCCGGCCCGGAAGCGGTCGGCGAGGGCGGTGCGGGGGCGGAAGACCGAGTGCCAGGTGAGGTCGGTCGCCTGGATGCCGAGGCCGGCGCGGTCCCGCAGGGCGGCGTTGACCGTCGCCAATGAAGGCTCCCCGGAGGGGAGTTGGACGAAGAGCTGGAACTGGTCGGTGCCGGTGAGCGGGCACAGGCCCAGGAAGCCCGCCTCGGCCTGGAACATGTGCCAGTGGTCGCGCGAGAGGCCCGGGACGCGGACGTCCCCGACGAGGAACGGGTCCGCCTCGGGCGCCCCGTCGCCGGTCATGCCGATGCCGAGGGCCCGGCGCAGGGTGGAGCGTCCGCCGTCCGCCGCGACGACGTACCGGGCGCGGATCGTCGTACCGCCGGTGAGGGTGACGGTCACGCCGTCGTCGTCCTGCGTGTGGGTCAACGCCTCGTGGGCGAAGCGGACTTGGCCGCCGAGGGCGCGCAGTCGGGCGTACAGGATCTCCTGGGTGCGCCACTGGGGGATCATCCACGGGACCGTGAAGCGGGAGCCCTCCTCGCCGGCCTTCGCGGGGTCGAACATCTGGTGCTCGCCGAGCCGGACGCCGTTCTTCCACAGGAGGGTGGTGGGGTAGGGGCCGCCCGCCGCGAGGATCTCGTCGAGGACGCCGAGGTCCTGGAGTACCTCAAGGGTGCGGGGCTGGAGGCCCTTGCCGCGGGAGCCGGGGGAGAGGGCGGCGCCTTTTTCCACGATGACGGCGTCGACGCCTCGGCGGGCGAGGTCGATGCCGAGGGTGAGGCCGGTGGGGCCGGCGCCGATGACGAGGACGTCGGTGTGCTGCACGGTCGTCTCCTTAACGCTGTTAAGTGGCTACGTCCATGAGGGTGCCCTTAACGTCGTTAAGGTGTCAAGCTGTTTCCCGTGACCACCGAACGCCGGGCCCCCGAACGCCGCGCCCCCCTCGACCGCACCCGCGTGGCCGAGACCGCCCTCGCACTGCTCAACGACGTCGGTCTCGACGGGCTCACCCTGCGGGCCATCGCCAAGGAGCTGGACGTCAAGGCGCCCGCGCTGTACTGGCACTTCAAGGACAAGCAGGCGCTGCTGGACGAGATGGCGACCGTGATGTTCCGGCGGATGGAGGCGGGGATCGTCCTCGACGCGGGGGACACCTGGCAGGACCGGCTCAGGGGCGCGTGCGTCGCGCTGCGGGCCGCGCTGCTGTCGTACCGGGACGGTGCGAAGGTGTTCAGCGGGTCACGGTTCACCGGGACCGAGCATGCCGTGCGGATGGAGGAGAACCTGCGGTTCTTTCTCGACGCGGGGTTCTCTCTGGCCGACGGGGTGCGGGCGTACACGACCGCGACGAGCTACACCGTCGGGTTCGTGATCGAGGAGCAAGGGGTCGTACCCCTGCCGGGGGAGCGGCGGGAGGGGTACGACGTGGCGGAGCGGGCCCTGAGGATGGCGGAGTTTCCGTTGGCCGCGGCGGCTGGGGCTGAGATTTTCGCCGACTATGAACGGCACTTCAGGGAAGGGCTGGAGATCATCGTCGACGGCGTCGCGGCTAGGTATCAGCGGTAGTTGCTTCGGGTGCGGCGCCGTCGTGGCTGGTCGCGCCCGCGCGGCGGTAGCCGCACATCGATACAGCCCCGCGCCCCTAAAGACTAAAAGAACCAGGACTTACCGCGCCTTGAGAAGTGCCGAACGCAGCCTCGGCGTCAGCGGCTTCTCGATGCATCGGTAGATCAGATACGCCAGCACCAGCATCCCCCCCACCGTCAAAAAGAACGTCGGGATCGCCGGGATGTCCAGCTTGCGGTGCAGGCCCCAGATGATCACCCAGCCGAGGTGTTCGTGCAGGAGGTAGAAGGGGTAGGTCAGGGCGCCCGCGACCGTCAGCCACTTCCAGTTCGCCCAGTTCAGCCAGCCGAGGGCGATCGCGGCGACCGCGACGAAGCCGAAGGCGACGATCGCGACGATGCCGAAGGTGGTGCGGTGGGCGAAGGCGTTGGGGTCGGCGGCGTTCCAGAGGTCCTTGACGGCGTAGTGCTGGCCGATGAGGAACCCGGCGGCGGCGAGACCCCAGGCGTAGATGTCACGCCGGTCGCGGTGGACGAGGTAGAGGCCCATCCCGCCGATGAAGTAGGGGGCGTACTCGGGCATGACGACCAGGTCGAGGAACGGCAGTTTCGACGCCTGCGCGATCGGGATGGCGAAGAGCCAGCCGATGGAGAACATGAGGACGCGGCGGCGGTTGGCGCCGGGGATGACGACGAGCAGGGCGAAGAGGGCGTAGAAGCGGATCTCGACCCAGAGGGTCCAGCACACCCCGAGCACCCGCTCCGCGCCGATCGGCTGTTGCAGCAGCGTGAAGTTGATCAGCGCGTCGCTCGGCGAGACCCCCTTGAAGGGGATGCCGGGCAGCGCCATCACGACGACGAGCAGGGCGACCGCGAACCAGTACGCCGGCATCAGCCGCGACACCCGGGACGCGAAGAACGACTGAAGGGACCGCCCCCAGCCGCTCATGCAGATCACGAACCCGCTGATGACGAAGAAGACCTGGACCCCGAGACAGCCGTATGTCGCGAACTGGTGCAGCGTCGGGAACTCCGTCTTCGGGGAGGCGCCCCAGGAGGTCGACACCTGGGCGCCGCGCCCCGCGTAGTGGTACACCGCGACCATCAGCGCGGCCACCAGCCGCAGCCCGTCCAGGGCCCGCAGCCGGTTCTCCCGGGGAGGCTTGGGCGCGGGTATCCGCTCCGCCGGGGGCTCCGTGGTTCTTACGGCCGTCTCGGTCACGCTGGTATCCCTCGTACGGGAGAGGTGGTCAGGGGGGATCGTAGGGCGCCGGGCGGGCCCGTCCGGGCGGGGAGCGGGCCGGGCGCCCACTCGTCGCCGAATGTTCATCCCGGCGCCCCGCCGGGTTACCTCTTCACCGACTTCCTGAGCGCGCGGGCCCGCCGGACGACCCTGCGGGCCGTGGCGTTGCGGGGCAGGAAGGCGAGGCGGGCCGGGATGCCGCCGGGCAGGCCGAGCGCGGTCAGCCGGCGGCGGCGGAAGAAGCGCTGGGTGCGCGGGGTGAGCCGGGTGCTCAGATACCGCTCCGCCGTGGACCGCAGCTGCGGGTAGATCTGGGACTGCATGACGAAGCCCATGGTCTCGATCAGGTCGTCGACCGGGACGGGCTCGTCCTTGTCCTCCAGGTCCGGCAGGAGGGCGTCCGCGAGGATCACCGGCACCCGGTTGCTGTTCTGGAACGGGACGAGCCGGTCCAGGAGCAGTTCCGTGCCGACCCGGGCCACCGGGATGTCGTAGAACTCCCGCGCCGTGAACAGGGCGGTGGAGAAGCAGCCGGCGACGAGCGCCGGGCGGGCCGTCGCGAACAGCACCTCCGCGAGGACCGGGGTGTCCAGGACCAGGAGATCCGCGCCGAGCCGTTCGGCTTCGGCCTCAAGTGCCTTGCTGTACCCGGCCGGTGAGCTGGGGTGCGGTTTGAAGGCGACCGAGGTGTGCCCCCGGGCGACGGCCCCGCGCAACATCCGCACGTGCAGCTGCTCCTCCTCCTCGACCGTGAGGATGTCGAGGGCGGCGAGGTACTGGCCCAGCAGGAGCGCCGAGTTGTCGGGGAGGGACGGCAACTCCTCGACGGTGTCGGTGATTTCGCCGAGCACCTTGAGGAAGGCGGCCGTCGGGACGGTCTCCGCCGGGACCTCGAACTCGGTGAGCAGCAGCGGGAGTTGGCCGGGGACCAGGTCGAGGTGCAGGACGCGGCGGACCCGGGTGCCGATCAGCGGGTCGATCTTGTTGCGGGACGGGCCGTAGCTCATCAGGCCGTCCGCGTAGACGTCGACCGGGGCGCCGAAGAAGCAGGAGGCGATCGCCTGGGCGGGGTTGACCTGGAGGGACTCCAGGACGATCTCCACCTGGTCGTCGGCCAGGTCCCACAGCAGCCGCAGGTACCGCTCGAAGAGCAGGGTGTCGTCGGGGCGCGGCGCCCAGGTGCTCGGGTGGAACGGGCTGATCGTGTCGTTCCAGGACAGGACGCCGTCGAAGCGGCCCCGCAGCGGCGCGAAGCCCGGCATCTCGTCCAACGAGGCGGCCGTCTCGGGGGCGTTCGCGTTGTTGCAGACCAGCAGCAGCCGACGGTCCGCGGGCGCGAACGCGTCCGAGTCCATCGCCGCGGCGATCGTCGCGACGCCGTACAGCGTGGAGGCGACGAAGATCTGGGTCGTGCGGGGCATCAGACGGCCGCCTTCGCAGTCGTGACCTTGCGGCGCAGCCGCCGCAGCACGGCGGAGCGCTCGATGTCCATGGTGTCGAGCACGTCCTTCAGCAGCTCCTGCGGCATCCGCTGGAGGGCCGCGGCGCTGCGGACCTTCAGCAGCCTGGCGACCGAGGGCTCGAACTTCTCGATCTCCGACAGGTGGTGGGCGATGATCGCGCAGTACGTGCGCAGCGCCTTCGGCAGCAGCTTGTCCGCGTCCGGGTCGCGCGAGGTCTCTTCGAGGACCTGGTCGAAGGCGCGGACGAAGTCGAGCTGGCGGACGTCGCCGATCTGGGTCAGCGAGGTCGCGACCCCCCGGCGGTAGAAGATGCCGTGCAGGTCGGCCACCGCGAACGACTCCGCCTCGCGGTGCAGCTTCCAGATCCAGGGCCGGTCCTCTGCGGTGCGCAGCCCGTCCGTGAAGTGCAGCAGCCCCCGGTCGACGAGCCTGCGGTGGTAGACGCCGGCCCACGCGTACGGGTAGTCCACCGAGGTCGAGCGGTCCGCGGGGAGGATCGAGTCACGGGGGTTCAGGACGACGTTCCGGCGGCCCTCGGGGTGCCGGAAGACGGCACGGGCACGGGCGGTCGTCTGCACGTGATCGACACGTACGAAATCACAGCCGAGTTTCTCGATGGAATCCACCAATGCGGACAGAAAGCCGCGAGCATACCAATCGTCACCATCGAGAAATGTCAGGTACTCACCGCGCGCCACATTCAGTCCGTTATTACGCGCGGTGGCCAGTCCGCCATTCTTCTCGGGGTGGACCACCTGGACCTGCGAGATCTTCGAGAGGGACTCGGCGGCGCGTTCCAGAACGGCCGCGGTGTCGTCCTTCGACTTGTCGTCCACGAGGACGAACTCGAAATCCTCGCGCGCGTTCGCCTGGAGGCTTCTGAGGGTGTCCAGTACGAGGTGCTGCACGTTGTAACAGGGCACGATCACGGAGAGCTTGGGCACTTGCGTGAGCGTAGGAGGTGTCCCGGCGGGGGTAGTGTCCGAAAGCTGTACGGACGGTGAACTCGATGCGACGGAATCGTGCACCCTGTCTGCTTTCCTTGAACCGGCGGGCCGGTTAGCCACTTGGTGGTGTCCTGTTCACTTTTTGTTGAGTCTTGGTTCTCGTGAGGCGGGATTTTGCTTTACTAGCCTCTCCTGTTGTGCCAGCCAGTACTTCGCCACCCCTCAGGATCGCCGTCCTCGCGGACTCCGACACCCGCTGGAAATGGGGCGCCCGCACCGCGCGGCGCATCGTTCCCGACAGCGGCCCGGAACCCATTCTGGACGGTTATCTGCTGCGCGGACGCGCCACCCCCACACCCCGGCAACTCGCCGAGGTGGGGATCGCCGCGGACTCGCTGCGCGAGGTCACGGCCGTCGAGTTCCTGCGCGCGATGGGGGAGGAGCCGTACGACGTCCTCGTCCTGTCGCTCGTCGGCGGCGGCGTGCAGGCCATGCTCCACGGCCTGAAGCGCGTCTGGGAGGACCGGGCGGACCAGGCCGGCAAACTCCGTCCCGTCGTCGTCACCGGCTACGTCGGTGTCGTCTACGAGAAGCTCGCCGACGGCCTCCTCCTGCGCCACGGCGCGGACCTCGTCCTCGCCAACTCCCGCCAGGACGCGGACCGCTTCAAGGCGGTGTACGACGGTGTCGGCGCCGACTCCTCCTCGGTGACCGAAGTCGCCCTGCCCTTCCTGGGAGGCGAGCCCTACACCGGCGAACACCAGCCGTACACCGTGGTGTTCGCGGCGCAGCCCTCCGTGCCGGAGAGCCGCAAGGACCGTACGTACCTGCTGGACCGCATGATTCGGCACGCCCGCCTGCACCCGAACCGCGAGGTGCTGCTGAAGCTGCGCTCCAAGCCGGGTGAACACACCACCCACATCGAGGAGTTGCCCTACCAGAAGCTGGCCCAGAGCAAGGACCTGCCGGCCAACTTCCGCCTGGTGTACGGGAACATGGGCGAAGTCCTCGACCGCACCGACCTGCTGGTCACCATCAGCTCGACGGCCGCGCTCGAATCCCTGCACCGGCGCATCCCGACCGTCGTCCTCACCGACCTCGGCATCCGCGAGTCCCTCGGCAACCACCACTTCGTCGGCTCCGGCTGCCTCGCCTCCTGGGAGCAACTCGACGCCGGGCACCGGCCGGTGGCGGACGAGGAGTGGGTGTCACGGCAGGGCGTGTGTGCCGACGGCGAGTACGAGAACGCCTTCGACGCGGCCCGGGAGCGGATCGCGAAGCTGCTCGACCTGCCCCAACTCCCGCCGCTGCGGCCGTACTACACGCCGGCCACCGCCCCCGGCTACCTCCCCGGCATCCTCGCCCGCCACCACCTCGGCCCCGACGGCACCCCGCTGCCGGGCGCGCCCGCCGCCGACAAGACCCCGGGACCCGTCCGCCAGATCGTCCGCCGCGCCGCCCGAGGCGCCTACCGGCACGGGGTCCAGCGCGTGGCACCGGTCATCCGGCGGATGGGCGAGCTGTGAGCCCCGTGGTGCCCCCAGATTCCGTACAAGGAGTTCACCCCATGTCCAACTCGCAAGCCACACAAGGCGGTTCGTCGCGCCGGGTGCTTGCCGTGATCCCCGCGCGGGGCGGCTCCAAGGGTGTTCCCGCGAAGAACCTCGCGCCGGTCGGGGGCGTGCCGCTGGTGGCGAGAGCCGTACGGGAGTGCCTGTCCGCGCGGCTCGTCACCCACGTCGTCGTCTCCACCGACGACCACGGCATCGCCGCCGCCGCGCGGGAGGCCGGGGCCGAGGTCGTCCTGCGGCCCGCCGTCATCGCCGGGGACACCGCGACCTCGGAGGCGGCCGTCCTGCACGCGATGGACGCCCACGAGGCGGCCCACGGTTCGCCCGTCGACGTCGTCCTGCTCGTCCAGTGCACCAGCCCGTTCCTCGTCCGCGAGGACGTCGAGGGCGTCGCCGCCGCCGTCGTCGAGAAGGGCGCCGACACCGCCGTCACCGTCGCCTCCTTCCACGGGTTCGTGTGGCGGGAGGAGACCGAGGGCGGGCAGGGCGTCAACCACGACAAGGCGTACCGGCCGCGCCGGCAGGACCGGCCGCAGGACTTCCTGGAGACCGGCGCCGCCTACGCGATGGACGCGGCCGGGTTCCGCAGCCACAACCACCGCTTCTTCGGCCGCACCGAACTCGTCCGCACCGACCCCGCACGGGCGTTGGAGATCGACGACCCCCACGACCTCGCCCGCGCACGGGCGTTGGCCCCGCTCTTCGACGCCGAACGCGCGGGCGGGCTGCCGACCGGCGCCGAAGTCGACGCCGTCGTCATCGACTTCGACGGGACGCAGACCGACGACCGGGTCATGATCGACCAGGACGGCCGCGAGTTCGTCTCCGTCCACCGGGGCGACGGGCTCGGCATCGCCGCGCTGCGCCGCAGCGGCAAGAAGCTGCTCATCCTCTCCACCGAGCAGAACCCGGTCGTCGCCGCCCGCGCCCGCAAGCTCAAGATCCCCGTCCTGCACGGCATCGACCGCAAGGACCTCGCGCTCAAGCAGTGGTGCGAGGAACAGGGCATCGCGCCCGAGCGCGTCCTCTACGCCGGCAACGACGTCAACGACCTTCCCTGCTTCGCCCTCGTCGGCTGGCCGGTGGCAGTGGCCAGCGCCCACGACGTCGTCCGGGGCGCCGCCCGTGCGGTCACCACCACAGCCGGTGGTGACGGAGCGATCCGCGAGATCGCCGGCTGGCTCCTCGGACCCTCGCTCGACACCCTCACCCAGTAAGGAAACACCCGCCATGAGCACCAACTCCCGTATCCGCAGCTTCGGTTCGCGCGAGGCCGGCCCCGGCCGCCCCGTCTACATCTGCGGCGAGATCGGCATCAACCACAACGGCGACCTCGACAACGCGTTCAAGCTGATCGACGTGGCCGCCGAAGCCGGCTGCGACGCCGTCAAGTTCCAGAAGCGCACGCCCGAGATCTGCACGCCGCGCGACCAGTGGGACATCGAGCGGGACACCCCCTGGGGCCGCATGACCTACATCGACTACCGCCACCGCGTCGAGTTCGGCGAGGACGAGTACCGCAAGATCGACGCGCACTGCAAGGAGAAGGGGATCGCCTGGTTCGCGTCCCCGTGGGACACCGAGGCCGTCTCCTTCCTGGAGAAGTTCGACGTCCCCGCGCACAAGGTCGCGTCCGCGTCCCTCACGGACGACGAGCTGCTGCGCTCCCTGCGCGCCACCGGCCGCACCGTCATCCTCTCCACCGGCATGTCGACGCCGAAGCAGATCCGGCACGCCGTCGAGGTCCTCGGCTCCGACAACATCCTGCTCTGCCACGCCACTTCGACCTACCCGGCGAAGGCGGACGAGCTGAACCTGCGCGTCATCAACACCCTCCAGGCCGAGTACCCCAACGTCCCGATCGGCTACTCCGGTCACGAGACGGGCCTCCAGACCACGCTGGCCGCCGTCGCCCTCGGCGCGACCTTCGTCGAGCGGCACATCACCCTCGACCGCGCGATGTGGGGCTCCGACCAGGCCGCGTCCGTCGAGCCGCAGGGCCTCGCGCGGCTCGTCCGCGACATCCGGACCATCGAGGCGTCCCTCGGCGACGGCGTCAAGAAGGTCTACGACTCCGAGCTCGGCCCGATGAAGAAGCTCCGCCGCGTCGCCGGTGTCGTCGCCGAGGCCGAGATCGCCGACGCCGCGGGCGAGCCGCTCACCGTCTGACCCTGATGCCCCGCTACGCCTTACGACGGGATGGCCGTACGAGGATGCCCCCTCACGCCGACACACCCACGACCCTCGCCTTCGTCGAGAGCCCGGTCCAACTCCTCAACGTCCTGGAGTGGGCCCACAACCACGGCTTCGGCCGGGGGAGTTCGGGGAGGCCGGGGGGTGTGCTCCGGCCGGGGGCGGGGGGCGGGTGGGATGCTGCGCCGGGTCCGGGAGAGGGGGCCGGCACGGGGCCGGGTCCGGAGGCCGGGGGCGATGTCGTGCCGGGTCGGGAGGCCGGGGTTGACGCCGCGCTGGGTCCGGAGGCTGGGGTCGATGCCGTGCTGGGTCCGGAGGCCGGAGCTGATGTCGCGCCGGGTCGGAAGGCCGGTGTCGACGCCGTGCTGGGGCCGGAGGCCGGGGTTGACGCCGCGCTGGGTCCGGAGGCCGGAGCCGATGTCGCGCCGGGGCCGGATCTGGGCGATGCCCCGAACTCCCGTCCTGGCCCCGGCACTTCCCGGGTGCCGGGGGCGCGGGCCGGGGGGTCGGCGGCGGGCGGTGGCGGGATCGTGCTGGTCGTGCTGGCTCCCAACGACCCCATGACGCGCGGGCAGTTGAGGCGGATGGCCGAACTCGCCCGGGAAGAGGGGCATGTGGTGCGGTGGGAGGAGGCGCGTGGGGGTACGGCGGCGCCGTTCCGGACCGTCGGAGGGCTGTCGCGGATGCTGCGGCGGGCCCGGCGGGTGGTGATGGGCGATCCGTTCTCCCGGTACGTGCAGCTCCTGCTGACCATCACGCGGGCCCCCGAACTCGTCGTCGTCGACGACGGGACCGCGACCATGGAGTTCGTCGGCCAACTCGCCCGCGGTGAACGCCTCGTGCGCTGGCACCGCAAGGGCGGTCGCCCCGGACCGCGTGACCTCATCTTCGCGCCGGTGTCCTCCTCGGCCCGGCGCCGGCTCACCCCGAGCGGGCGCCGCCGGGTCGAGGTGTTCTCGGCGATGCCGATCGAGGACGCGCCGAAGGACGTGCACCTCACGGAGAACACGTTCGCGTGGACCCGGGAGCGGTTTGGTCCGCCGAGCGTCACCAAGGGGGCGGACATGGTCGGAACCTCCCTGGTGGAGACGGGAGTTGTCGACGAGGAGCGGTATCTGGAGGCGGTCCGGCAGCTGGCCAGGACCCATGGCGTGACCCGTTACTTCGCCCACCGCCGCGAGTCCACCGACAAACTCCACCGCCTCCAGACGGAGTCGGGCCTGGAGATCGTCCGCCCCGAACTCCCCCTCGAACTCATCGCCCGCCGCGGCCCCATCGGCGGTACGGTCCTCAGCTTCCCCTCCACCGTCGTCCACACCCTCCCCATCGCCCTCGCCGGCACCGGCGTCCGCGTCACCGTCTGCGACATCGACCCCGACTGGCTGACGACCCACGCCTCCCCCCGCGCCCAGGGCTTCCTCTCGGGCGTGACGGGAACGGCCCGGGACGTGCACCGGCTGGCGTCGGTGAGCGGGGTCGGCTGAGCGAGGCGGGTCCTCCAGGCGGGGGGCGTCGACCTGGAGGCGGAGACAGGGCGAGATCCTTCGGGTTCTCCCCTGTGGGCGGGGCGGGTTGCCCGGCGACGTGGCTGACGGGGTCGTACTCCGGCGGCCGGCGGCCGGCGTCGTCGGGGTGATCCACCGCCCGGCCTTCCCTCGCACGTCACCCCGGAGGGAGCCGCGAGCGGCGGTGGAGGTCGGGTCCCGTCGGGCCGACCCTCCGTGGAACGGGGGGTTGTGCGGTGACCGCCCCGGTGTGGATGCTGCCCCAGGGCCGAATCGTCGGAAGATCGGGGCGGGAGTGCGTATGGAGGGGAACTCGCCGGTGCGGGGGGCGGTGGGGGTGGCGGACGCGGAGGCCGACGACGTCGTGTCCGTGGTGATGGCGGCGTCGCGGCTGGTGATGGGGATGTCGGCGCGGGCGCTCGCGGAGGTCGACGAGTCGCTGTCGCTCGCCCAACTCCGCACGCTCGTCGCGCTGGAGGGCTGCGGGCCCGTCAAACTGGCCGTGCTGGCCGAGGTGTTGGGGGTGAACTCGTCCACCGCGCTGCGGTCCGTCATGCGGCTGGAGCAGGTCGGTCTCGTCGACCGGCGGGCCAGTGAGGTCAGTCGCCGCGAGGTGGTCCTGAGCCTGACCGGTCGCGGCGCGGAACTCGTCCGCCAGGTCCTGGAACACCGCCGCCGCGAGGTCGAGAAACTCGTCGACGGCGTCCCCCCGAGAGTCCGCGCGGGCCTCGTCACGGGCCTGCGCGCCCTGCTGGAGACCGCGGGCGACCGCTCGATCGTCATCCCGGGTACGACGGAGGAGTTCAGGGGCGGGATGGGGTGAGGGGCGGGGAGCGCGGGGGCTGAGGTAGGGCGGGGGTGGTGGGAGGGGCCGGGAGATCCGGGCTCGTCTCCGCAGCCCCGCCGTTACAGCCCCGCCCCCGCCCCTTCCACCCGCTCCGCCTTCCGGGCCAGCAGGAACGCCCGTGCGCGGTTGGCGCCCTCCGGGGGCTGGAGGACGCAGAGGGCCTCGACGGGGAGGCCGTACTCCGTGAGGAGGGTGGCGAAGCGGGTGGGGTCGTGCCAGTGGTAGTCGAGGTTGATGTCGTGGCCGAAGCGTTCCGTGATGCGGAGGCGGGTCGTGGTGTTGTCGATCTGGAAGCAGAGGAGGACATAGCCGCCGGGCACCAGGACGCGGCTGAACTCCTTGCAGAGGGCGGGGAGTTCGGACTCCGGTACGTGGATCACCGAGAACAGCGAGAAGATGCCGCCCAGCGTCTCGTCGGGGAGGTCCAGCGCGGTCATCGTCCCGACGTGGAACCGCAGTTCGGGATGCGCCTGCCGGGCCAGCGCCACCATCCTCGGCGACAGGTCCACCCCGAACACCCGCACGCCCAACTCCTGGAGATGAGCCGTCACATGCCCCGGCCCACTCCCCAGATCCGCCACCGGCTCCGACCCCCTAGCCTTCACCAACTCCGCGAAGGCGCCCACGAGTCCACGATCCACAGGCCGATCCCCGAGCCCACTCGGAAACTGCTCCGAGTACTCCTCGGCGATCTTGTCGTACGAGTCCCGGGTGTTGTGTATGAAGTCCGCGTCGGTCACGGGGGGACCCTATCCGCCGAACGTGACGAGGCTTCGCCGGGCGAGCCTCCCCCGGGTCGGCCACCTGTCACCTCCCTCCGACCTCAAGGCCAAAATCAATGAACCCCGACCTCCGGCGCCGCTACGTCGTCAACACCGCCCTCTTCTGGTTACCCATCGGCCTGGGAGTCGCCCCCGCGGTGCTTCTGTTCGCCGAGCGTGGGCTCGGCACGGCGGCGGTGGCGGTGGTTGTCGCTGTGCACTCGTTCACCGCGGCCGGGCTGGAGCTTCCGACCGGGGGGCTTTCCGATGTGCTTGGCAGGAGGTGGGTGCTCGCGGCGGCGGGTGTGTTGATGTGTGCCGCGTTTCTGCTGGTGGGGTTGGGGGGTACGGCGGTGTTGCTGGGGGTCGGGATGGGGTTGAAGGGTGCGGCGCGGGCGCTCTCCAGTGGGCCTGCCGAGGCTTGGTACGTGGATGCGGTCAGGGCGAAGGAGGGGGAGGGGGCGGAGTTGCGGAGCGGCCTCGCGCGGGGCGCGACCGCGTCGTCCGTGGCGCTGGCCGTGGGGACGGTGGCCGGCGGGGTGCTGCCGTGGGCGTTCGGGAGAGGGGGGTACGGGGAACAACTGGGCGAGGCGACCGGGGGAGCGGTGCTGCCGTTGTCGCTGCCGATGCTGCTCGGGGCCGTTCTGGCGCTCGGGTTCAGCTGTCACTCCCTCCTCGCCCTGCGTGAGCCGCCCCGGCCCAGGGCGACCCTCGGGGGAGTGCTGCGCGGGGTGCCCGTCACCGTCGTGGACGGGGTGCGGCTCGCCGCGCGGGACGGCGTCGTCCGCAGGGTGGTGCTGACCTCGGCCGCGGCGGGCAGCGCGTTCGCGGTGATCGAACTGCTGACGCCGGGGCGGGTGGCCGCGCTGACCGGCGGCGCGGAGTCGGGAGCCGTCGGGTACGGCGGCCTCGCGACCGCCGGCTTTCTCTGCTCGGCCTGCGGAAGCCTGCTCGCGCCCCTCCTGCGGGGCGGCCGGCGGGCCGTCCTGCTGGGGACGGCCGCCGCGACCCTCGCGCTGCTCCTCCTCGGGGCCGGCGCAGCCGCCGTGGCCGTCGCCGGATACGCCGTGTTCTACGTCACTCTCGGTGTCGTCAACCCGAACCTGAACGAGCTGCTGCACCACCGCGTCCCGGACGACCGCCGCGCCACCGCGCTCTCCGTCCAGTCGCTCGCACTCCAACTCACCGCCGCCACAACGGGGTTGATCATCGGCCCGCTGGCCGGTGACGGACTCCTGCCCTGGCTGTTTCCCCTCGGCGCCTTCCTCGCGACAGCCCTGCTCTGGACCAGGCCGCTACGCGAAGTAACCGCCCAGCAACCGGTTTCAGCAGATGGACAGGACCGGCGGGTCACCGATCTCTCGTGATAAGGGTGGTGGTCCGGGAAAACCCGGACGGGTTTGTGGATCGCCGCCTGCGGTACCCCTCGCACGAGCGGGCGAGTTTACCCAGCCGCCCTGCCAGCCATGCGCCGCGCGGCCACTTTTCTTCGCCTGACGGGCTGAAGTTTTGTGGTTCACGGGTCAGTTGACCACCTCGGCGTCCTACCCTTCAGAGGGTGAAGCAACTGATGTCCCGAGAGCCCGAAGCCGGTCCGGCCGGAGAAACGCCGCTCCCCGGCGTCCTTCCGGAGGCGCTGTTCGCCGAACTGGTCGCCTTCCGCCGCGACGTGCACATGCACCCCGAGCTCGGCAACCAGGAGTTCCGCACGACGGCCGCGATCAAGGCCCGCCTGGAGAAGGCCGGCCTCAGGCCGCGCGTCCTCTCCGGCGGCACCGGACTCGTCTGCGACATCGGCATCGACGACGCCCCCGCCCCCGGCGGCAGACCCACCGCGCGGCGGCCCGACGGCGCCAAGCCCAACACCCTGGCCGCAGCCGAGCCCAACACCCTCGCCGCCGCCAAGCCGAGCGCTCTCGCCGCCGCCGAGCCCGGTGCCCTCCCCGCCGCCCCCCTCGCCGACGGCCCCTCCACCCCCGGCATCTTCGCCCTCCGCGCCGACATCGACGCCCTCCCCATCCCCGACACCAAGACGGCCTGCGCCTACCGGTCGACCGTCCCCGACCGCGCCCACGCCTGCGGCCACGACGTGCACACCACCGTCGTCCTCGGCGCCGGCCTCGTCCTCGCGGAGCTGCACCGCCAGGGCCGCCTTCCGCGCCCGGTCCGGCTGATCTTCCAGCCCGCCGAGGAGATCCTCCCCGGCGGCGCGTCGGACGCGATCGAGGACGGCGCCCTGGAGGGCGTCGGCCGGATCATCGCCGTGCACTGCGACCCCCGGGTCGACGCCGGGAAGATCGGGCTCAGGGAAGGCGCCATCACCTCCGCCTGCGACCGGCTGGAGATCTCCCTCGACGGCCCCGGCGGCCACACCGCCCGCCCCCACCTCACGACCGACCTCGTGACCGCCGCCGCGCGCGTCGTCGTCGACGTCCCCGCCCTGGTCGGACGGCGTGTCGACACCCGCGCGGGGCTCGCCGTCACCTGGGGCCGGATCGAGTGCGGGCACGCCCCGAACGTGATCCCGCAGCACGCCGAGCTCTCCGGCACCGTCCGCTGCCTCGACATCGAGGCGTGGCGCCAGGCCCCGGACATCGTCGTCGCCGCCATCGACGAGGTCGCGAACATGCACCACGCCAAGTCGGAGATCAACTACGTCCGCGGCGTCCCCCCGGTCGTCAACGACCCCGAGGTCACCGGCCTGCTCCGGGACGCGATGACGGCCCGGCGCGGCGCGGACTCCGTCGAGGGCACCGAGCAGAGCCTCGGCGGCGAGGACTTCTCCTGGTACCTGGAGCAGGTCCCCGGCGCGATGGCCCGCCTCGGCGTCCGCACCCCGGGCGAGCGGACCGTGCGCGACCTCCACCAGGGGAACTTCGACGCGGACGAGCACGCCATCACCGTCGGCGTCGAGCTGTTCACCGCCGCCGCGCTGCTGGACGCGGCGACGAGAACGGCGTAACCGGTTTCTGAGAAGGGGCGCGTGCCGGGATTCCGGTAAGCGCCCCTTTGTCGTACCCCGTCACCTTGGCGTAACCCCGTGTGCCCGGTCGTAACGCGGACTCGGCACGAATCGATAACGGCACGGAGAAACCCCGTTCCCCTCCTCTTCTACGCGCGTTACGGTGCCCGAAATCGCCACCGAGAACGGCTTGTTGGGGGAGCCTTCGCGGAGGGCTCCACCATGGGGAAAACGGGCCGCGCGCGGTGCCGTGGGGAAGTAAGGGGACTCGTCATGCGTCATCGGATATCCAGAGGGACCCAGGTCGCGGCGGTCGTCGCCGCCCTCGCGTTCGCCGCCACCGCCTGTGGCGAGTCCAGCACCAGCAGCAGCACGAAGACGCCGGAGGCGAGCGGTTCCTCGGCGGGCGGCTACTCCGGCAAGGGCATCGGCCTCGCGTACGACATCGGCGGCAAGGGCGACCAGTCCTTCAACGACGCCGCCTACGCGGGCATGGAGAAGGCCATGGCCGACTTCAAGGTCCCCGGCCGGGACGTCGAGCCGCAGGACGGCGAGTCCGACGCGGACAAGATCCAGCGGCTGACCCAGCTCGCGCAGGCCGGCTACAACCCGGTGATCGGCGTCGGCTTCGTCTACGGGCCGGCCGTCAAGGAGGTCGCCGCGAAGTTCCCGAACACCACCTTCGGGATCATCGACGACGAGACCGTCCAGGCGAAGAACGTCGCCGACATGGTCTTCCACGAGGAGCAGGGCTCCTACCTCGCGGGCGTCGCCGCGGCCAAGGCCACCAAGAAGAAGCACGTCGGCTTCATCGGCGGCGTCAACATCCCGCTGATCCAGAAGTTCGAGGCGGGCTTCGTCCAGGGCGTGCAGTCGGTCGACAAGAGCATCAAGATCGAGTCGCAGTACCTGACCGAGACCCCCGCCGAGGGCGGCTTCTCCAGCCCCGACAAGGGCAAGGCGGGCGCGAGCGGCCAGATCGACGCCGGCGCGGACGTCGTCTACGGCGCGGCCGGCCTCTCCAACCAGGGCATCATCAGCGAGGCCGCCGCCAAGAAGGTCTGGGCGATCGGCGTCGACTCCGACCAGTACAGCCAGTCCGCGCTGGCCGCGTACAAGGACTACATCCTCGGCTCCGCCACGAAGAACGTCGGCGGCGCGGTGTACGACCTGGTGAAGTCCGTCGTGGACGGCAAGCCGCTGAGCGGGACCGTGCGCGGCTCGCTCTCCAACGACGGGGTCGGCTTCTCCGACACGAACCCGAAGTACAAGGCGATGACGGATGTCGTGGCGGCCGTGAACCAGGCCAAGAAGGACATCATCGACGGCAAGGTGACGGTCAAGACCACGAAGTGATCTTTCCCGTTTCACCCGTACGCCCCTCGCTTCGCGCGAGGGGCGTATTGCTGTCCGTAATCTGAGACCAGAATGTGGCCACAGGTCGGTAACGGACCGGACAGAAGGGTTTTTCCTGCCGGTCTACGCGCGTTACGCTGCCGCGGAACCAGCGCCTGGTATAGGGCGCTTGCACAAAGGAGTCTCGCACCATGCGCCGGGTTTCCCGTCTCACGCTCGCGGGTGTCTGTACCGCAGCACTCGCCGTGACCGTTTCCGCCTGCGGAAGCTCGTCCACGTCGTCCTCGTCGTCCTCCTCCGAGAAGAAGAACCTGGGCCTCGCGCTCGCGTACGACGTCGGTGGCAAGGGCGACCAGTCCTTCAACGACGCGGCGACCGCCGGTCTGGAGAAGGCCGACAAGGAGTTCGGCTACAAGTCCAACGCGGTCGAGCCGCAGGACGGCGAGTCCGACGCCGACAAGGTGCAGCGCCTGGAGAGCCTGGCCAAGCAGGGCTACAACCCCGTCATCGGGGTCGGCTACGCGTACGCGCCGGCCGTCAAGGACGTCGCCGCGAAGTACCCGAAGGTCACCTTCGGCATCGTCGACGACAACACGATCAAGGCCGCGAACGTCGCCGACCTCGTCTTCCACGAGGAGCAGGCGTCCTACCTCGCGGGGGTCGCCGCCGCGAAGGCCACGAAGACCAAGACCGTCGGCTTCGTCGGTGGCGTGAACGTGCCGCTGATCCAGAAGTTCGAGGCGGGCTTCCGGCAGGGCGTCACGGACACCGACAAGAGCGTCAAGGTCAAGTCGCAGTACCTGACCGAGACGGCGGCCGAGGGCGGCTTCTCCAGCCCCGACAAGGGCGAGTCCGCCGCGGACGGCCAGATCGACGCGGGCGCGGACGTCATCTACGCCGCCGCCGGTCTCTCCGGGCAGGGTGTCATCAAGGCCGCCGCCGCGAAGAAGATCTGGGCGATCGGGGTCGACTCCGACCAGTACAACCAGACCGCGCTGGCCTCGTACAAGGACTACATCCTGACGTCGGCCATGAAGAACGTCGCGGGCGCCGTGTACGACCTCGCGAAGTCCGTCAAGGACGGCAAGCCGCAGTCCGGCGAGATCCGGGGCTCCCTGTCCAACGGCGGTGTGTCGCTGTCGAACTCGAACCCGAAGTTCGCGGACGACACGGCGATCCAGGACGCGGTGAAGAAGGCGGAAGAGGGCATCAAGGCGGGGACGATCACCGTCAAGACGACTGTCTGACGATCGCGGGTCGTTCGGGGGATCGGCCCCGCGCCCCTGGGTGCGCTGAAGCCGCCGTCCCCCGTAATGACACCGTTACCGCTCTCGAACGGGGTGCGTGGAGGATCGCCTCCCTGCACCCCGTTCGCGCGGCAGAATGCTCGGAACAGATCGTGACCGAAAATGTTCGATCACCTCCGGGCTCTATTTACAGTAGGGGCGCTACGCGCGTAGATGGCCCCTTTCTCAAGGAGAGTGCGCCATCGACGCGTCCAGCAGCCCTCCGCCCACCGCAGAGTCGACGATCGCGGTTGAGCTGGCGGGCATCACCAAACGCTTTCCCGGGGTCGTCGCCAACCACGACATCCACCTGACCGTCCACAAGGGCACCGTGCACGCCCTGGTCGGGGAGAACGGCGCCGGAAAGTCGACGCTGATGAAGATCCTCTACGGCATGCAGAAGCCGGACGAGGGCACGATCACGGTCGACGGCGAGCAGGTCGCCTTCGCCAGCCCCGGCGACGCCATCGCGCGCGGCATCGGCATGGTCCACCAGCACTTCATGCTGGCCGACAACCTGACGGTCCTGGAGAACGTCGTCCTCGGCAGCGAGAAGCTGTACGGGATCGGCGCCGGCGCCCGCAAGAAGATCAAGGAGATCTCGGACCGCTACGGCCTCGGCGTCCGCCCCGACGCCCTCGTCGAGGACCTCGGTGTCGCCGAACGCCAGCGCGTCGAGATCCTCAAGGTCCTCTTCCGCGGCGCCCGCACGCTGATCCTCGACGAGCCGACGGCCGTCCTCGTCCCCCAGGAGGTCGACGCCCTCTTCGGCAACCTCCGTGAGCTGAAGTCCGAGGGCCTCTCGGTCATCTTCATCTCCCACAAGCTCGGCGAGGTCCTCTCCGTCGCGGACGACATCACCGTCATCCGGCGCGGTACGACGGTCGGTACGGCGATCCCCTCGCGGACGACCCCCCGCCAGCTCGCGGAGCTGATGGTCGGCAGCGAACTCCCCACGCCGGAGACCTCGGAGTCGACGGTCACGGACCGCGCGGTCGTGACGGTCGAGGACCTGACGGTGTACGCGGCCGGCGGGGCCTCCATCGGCGCCTCGGCCGGCGTCGAGGGCCAGCCCGCCGGAGAGGTCAAGAAGGTCCTCGACGGCGTCTCCTTCACCATCCACGCCGGCGAGGTCATGGGCATCGCCGGCGTCGAGGGCAACGGCCAGACCGAGCTGATCGACGCGCTGATCGGCACGAAGAACGCCGACTCCGGGACGATCGCCTTCCTCGGCGAGGACATCACCCCCTGGCCGACCCGCAAGCGCCGCGAGTCCGGCGTCGGCTACATCCCCGAGGACCGCCACCGCCAGGGCCTCCTGCTGGAGTCCCCCCTCTGGGAGAACCGCATCCTCGGGCACGTCACCGAGAAGCCCAACGCGAAGGGCTTCTGGCTCGACCCCAAGGGCGCCCAGGCCGACACCCGCCGGATCGTCGAGGAGTACGACGTCCGCACGCCCGGCATCGACGTCACCGCCGCCTCCCTGTCCGGCGGCAACCAGCAGAAGCTGATCGTCGGCCGCGAGATGAGCCACGACCCGAAGTTCCTGATCGCCGCGCACCCGACGCGTGGCGTGGACGTCGGCGCGCAGGCCCAGATCTGGGACCGCATCCGGGAGGCCCGCCGCGAGGGCCTCGCCGTCCTCCTGATCTCCGCCGACCTCGACGAGCTGATCGGCCTGTCCGACACGCTCCGGGTCATCTACGACGGCAAGCTGGTCGCCGACGCGGACCCGGCGACGATCACGCCGGAGGAGCTGGGGTCGGCGATGACGGGCGCGGCGAGCGGACACCTGGAGCACACGGAGGAGGCCGAGGCCGACGCCGATGGGGCCCCCGTCGTCGTACGAGCCGATGATCGGCCCGCCGCCGAAGCCACCACCGAAGCCGAATCCGCCGAAGGCACCGGCGCTGAAGGGGAGACCGACGCCCGATGAAGAAGTTCGACAAGGAGCGCGTGCTCCTCGCGGTGGCCGGCCCGGTCATCGCGCTCGTCGCGGCGATCCTGCTGACCTCGGTCGTGCTGCTCGCCTCCGGCAAGAACCCGATCGAGCCGTACCGGCTGATGCTGGAGCAGATCCCCTACTCCGACATCCAGGTCCTGATCATCAACCAGGCGTCGATGTACTACATCGCGGCGCTGGCGGTGGCCCTCGGCTTCCGGATGAACCTGTTCAACATCGGCGTCGACGGCCAGTACCGCCTCGGCGCCCTGGTCACGGCGATCGTCGGCGCGCACGTCGCGCTCCCGGGGTTCCTCCAGATCCCGCTGCTCCTCCTGGTCGGCGCGCTGACCGGCGCGATGTGGGCCGGGATCGCGGGCGTCCTCAAGGTCACCCGGGGCGTCTCCGAGGTCGTCGCGACGATCATGCTGAACTCGATCGCGACCAGCCTCATCGGCTACCTCACCCTCCGCGACAACTTCGGCGTCCTCGTCGGTGACAACGTCACGACCGGCGTCATGAAGGACTCCGGCTGGATGCCCGGCATCAACCTCGGCGCGGACGTCGGCGAGATCTACGGCCTGGTCTTCCTCGCGATCGCCCTCGGCGTCGCGTACTGGGTCGTCCTCAACCGCACCCGCTTCGGCTTCGACCTGCGCGCCACCGGCGAGTCCGAGACGGCCGCCGCCGCGTCCGGCGTCGACGCCAAGAAGATGGTCGTCACCGCGATGCTGGTCTCCGGTGCCGTCGCCGGCATCTCCGGCCTCCCGCTGCTGCTGGGCGACGCCCACACCTACAGCCTGAGCTTCCCGGCGGGCCTCGGCTTCACCGCCATCGGCATCGCCCTCCTCGGCCGCAACAACCCCGGCGGCATCGCGCTCGCCGCGCTGCTGTGGGCCTTCCTCGACAAGGCGTCCCCCGCGCTCGACTACGCCATGCCGGTGGCGTACGAGAAGGAGATCGCCACGATCATGCAGGGCCTGATCGTCTTCGCCGTCGTCATCTCGTACGAGGCCGTACGGCAGTGGGGTCTGCGCCGTCAGCAGAAGCAGGTCGGCGCGCAGCTCGCCGCCGAAGCCGCTCAGAACGTCAAGAAGGAGGTGGCGGTCTGATGGCCACCGCGACCGTCGCCAAGCCCCAGGCGAAGCAGCCCGGCAAGGGCAGCCGCCGACTCTCCCTGCCGGTACTCCTGCTGATCATCGCGGGCGTGCTGGTCCTGACCTCGATCGTGCGCCTGATCTCCGGCGCCGACGGCATCACCTCCACCGGCCAGATGTCCACGGCCCTGCGGCTCGCCGTGCCGATCGGCCTCGCCGGTCTCGGCGGTCTCTGGGCCGAGCGGGCCGGCGTCGTCAACATCGGCCTCGAAGGCATGATGATCCTCGGCACCTGGTTCGGTGCCTGGGCCGGCTACCAGTGGGGGCCGTGGACGGGTGTCGTCTTCGGCATCCTCGGCGGCGCGCTCGGCGCCGTCCTGCACGCGATCGCCACCGTCACCTTCAACGTCAACCACATCGTCTCCGGTGTGGCGCTGAACATCCTGGCCCTCGGCCTGACCCGCTACCTCTCGAAGTTCACCTTCGAGGACGCGCCGCAGGGCTCCTCCAAGCAGTCCCCGCCGATCGACTCGCTCGGCAACTTCGACATCCCAGGGCTCTCCGGCTGGCTGGAGACCCTGAACGACAAGCACTGGTTCCTGGTCTCCGACATCGCGGGCCTGGTCGGCGGTCTGGTGACGAACCTGTCCCCGCTGACGGTCATCGCGGTCGCGCTCGTCCCGCTGACCTGGTGGGTGCTGTGGCGCACGGCGTTCGGGCTGCGTCTGCGGTCCTGCGGTGAGAACCCGGTGGCGGCGGAGTCCCTCGGCGTCAACGTCTACAAGTACAAGTACCTCGCGGTCATCATCTCGGGTGGTTTCGCGGGCCTCGGAGGGGCGTTCCTCTCCATCGTCGCCTCGAACGTCTACCTCGACGGCCAGACCGCCGGGCGCGGCTACATCGGCCTCGCGGCCATGATCTTCGGCAACTGGATGCCGGGCGGCCTCGCGCTCGGCGCGGGCCTCTTCGGCTACACCGACAGCCTGAACCTGCGCGGCGGCACGACCAACGTGCACGCGCTGCTCCTGCTGCTCGCGATGGTGCTGGTGGCGGCTGCGGCGTACCAGATCTGGAAGAAGAAGTACGTAGCGGCGGCGATCTCCCTGGTCATCTCTGTCGTGATGTTCGTCTGGTACGCGAACACGGACGAGGTTCCGCGCCAACTCGTCACCGCCGCGCCCTACTTGGTCACCCTCCTCGTCCTCTCCTTCTCCGCACAGCGCCTGCGCATGCCGAAGGCGGACGGGCTGCCGTACCGGAAGGGGCAGGGCAAGTGACCTTCGACTGGGCGGAGTTGAGGGCGCTCGCGCACGAGGCGATGACGCACGCGTACGCGCCGTACTCGAACTACCCGGTCGGCGTGGCGGCGTTGGTCGACGACGGCCGCACGGTCTCCGGCTGCAACGTGGAGAACGCGTCGTACGGCATCGGTCTGTGCGCGGAGTGCGGTCTCGTCTCGGAGCTGCACCGCACGGGCGGCGGCCGGCTGACGCACTTCACGTGCGTCGACGGCAACGGCGATGTGCTGGTCCCCTGCGGACGCTGCCGACAACTGCTGTACGAGCACGGCGGCCCCGGCCTCCTGCTGGAAACCCCTGAGGGGATTCTCCCCCTCTCCGAGATGCTCCCCCAGGCTTTCGGGCCGGGGCACCTCACCAAGTAACACCCGTGCGGCCCCCCTTGCTCACAGGGGGGCCGCTGTATGGAAGGAACACCCACCCCATGGCCATGGACGTCATCTCCGTCATCCGCACCAAGCGGGACCGCGCCGAACTCACCGACGAGCAGATCGACTGGGTCATCGACGCGTACACCCGGGGCGAGGTCGCCGACGAGCAGATGTCCTCGCTCGCCATGGCCATCCTCCTCAACGGCATGAACCGCCGCGAGATCGCCCGCTGGACGGCCGCGATGATCGCGTCCGGCGAGCGCATGAACTTCGACTCCCTGTCCCGCCCGACCGCCGACAAGCACTCCACGGGCGGCGTCGGCGACAAGATCACCCTCCCGCTGGCCCCCCTGGTCGCGGCGTGCGGCGCGGCGGTCCCCCAGCTCTCGGGCCGGGGCCTCGGCCACACCGGCGGCACCCTCGACAAGCTGGAGTCGATCCCGGGCTGGCGCGCGCTCCTCTCCAACGAGGAGATGCTCTCCGTCCTGGACGGCACCGGCGCCGTGATCTGCGCGGCGGGCGACGGCCTGGCCCCGGCGGACAAGAAGCTGTACGCCCTGCGGGACGTCACCGGCACGGTCGAGGCGATCCCGCTGATCGCCTCCTCGATCATGTCCAAGAAGATCGCCGAGGGCACGGGTTCGCTGGTCCTGGACGTGAAGGTGGGCACGGGCGCCTTCATGAAGACGCTGGACGACGCCCGCGAACTGGCCTCCACGATGGTGGGCCTGGGCACGGACCACGGCGTCAAGACGGTCGCACTGCTGACGGACATGTCGACCCCCCTCGGCCTCACGGCGGGCAACGCCCTCGAAGTCCGCGAGTCGGTGGAGGTCCTGGCGGGCGGCGGCCCGTCCGACGTCGTCGAGCTGACGATCGCCCTGGCCCGCGAGATGCTCGACGCGGCGGGCGTCCGCGACGCCGACCCGGCGAAGGCGCTGGCCGACGGCTCCGCGATGGACGTCTGGCGCCGCATGATCGCGGCCCAGGGCGGCGACCCGGACGCGGCGCTGCCGGTGGCGCGCGAGCAGCACGTGGTCACGGCCGCCTCCTCGGGCGTCCTGACCCGCCTCGACGCCTACGACATCGGCATCGCGGCGTGGCGCCTCGGCGCCGGGCGCGCCCGCAAGGAGGACCCGGTGCAGGCCGGCGCCGGCGTGGAGATGCACGCGAAGCCGGGCGACACGGTGACGGCGGGCCAGCCGCTGCTGACGCTGCACACGGACACCCCGGACCGCTTCGCGTATGCGCTGGAGGCTGTGGAGGGCTCCTACGACATCGCCGCCTCCGGCACGGACTTCAAGGCGTCGCCGGTGGTGCTGGAGCGCATCGCCTGACCCCTCGCTCCGACCCGCGTGAGCCCCGTCCCGGCAGGTCGCCGGACGGGGCTCCGTCGCTGAGCTAGAAGGCCGCCGTCCGGTCCTCGCTGCGCGGGTCGGTCACCTGGTGCTCGGTGTAGATGCCCGACCGTGCCTCACGGCGCCAGGGACGCCCGTAGGCCACCGCGCCGGCGGCGGCCTCGGAACTGTCGTCGAGGTCCACGACGGCCACCGACGGCGAACCGTCCCTGGGGCACCGGGCGATCCAGTGGCCGTCGGGAGCGGCGATCCCGGACGGCGCGGTGGCGCTGTGCCGGGCCGGTCCCGAGAAGCTGACCCAGTAGCTGTTGGCCGAGGCGTGGCCCTGGGCCTGGGCCTGGGCGGCGAGGTTTCCCGGGGTGCCGCTGGTGGAGAAGAGGACGCAGTCGACGTCCAGCCTCTCGTACTCCGCGAACAGCTCCGGGTAGTGGATCTCCATGCCGAGCAGGCAGCCGAAGCGCGTGCCGTCGACCTCGAAGGTGACCGGTGAGACGCCCGGCGAGTACATGTACGAGACTTTCGTCCTCGACAGCAGGCGCTCGTCGTAGCGCGTGACGACGCTGCCGCGATCGGAGATGACGTAGAGGCTGTTGTGCGGGCGGTTCGGCTCGGTCAGGCGGTGCACGGACGCGATCACCGTCCACAGCCGCAGCTCGCGGGCCAGCGCGGCGATCGCGGCCAGCTCCGACTGGAGCACGGGCCACCGGCACCGCTCCCAGTCCGCCGGACCGACCTCGTCCGGGCCGTCGACGGACATCACGAACTTGCCCGGGAAGCAGAGCGCGCCTTCCGGAAAGTGCACGATCCTCGCTCCCCGCGCACCGGCCTCGCGCATCAGCGCACGGACCTCACGCCCGCTCTCGCGCAGCGCCTCGGCGTCTCGGGGGTCCTCGCGTACGAGCGTCTGCGCGACGGCGAGCCGCACGCTCCTGGGGTTCCTTGCTTCCGGCATGACGTCTCCCGATGGAGTCGGACGGAAGTGCCGGAGGGCGGACGTGTAGGACTCACCGGTCTTCGCGGCGCGGGCACGCACCTGGCGCTTGAAGTTCCTACGGGCTGTCATCGCGGCCTTCCACGCCTTGAGCGACGGCTCCCCAGCAACCTCGCCCGAGGCGATCGGGCTGCGACAACGACCTGAGACGCTGGTCCCTTTGCCTCCGACGGGGACCGCGCTGGGGACGGTCGGGGGAGGTTCGGCGTAGGCCACGCAGTCGGCCATGATGCCGTCGCTCGCGAGCCTCGTCAATGTCCTTCGACACGGCCGACACAGGTCTTGTCCCGCCTCGGAGCGACTCTTGCCGATGACGCCGAAGCCTGGAACGGGAGGAACTGGGCCGGGCCGTGGGACGACCAGATCGCGTTCGTCTTCGACGGTGGTGTGGCCGAGGTCGCCGAGCCGCTGCGTCCTCAGGACGAGGAACTGTCGGAGGCGAGGTTCGTGGATCTCGCGGAGGCCGGGGAGTTGCTGCGGGATCGGAT
The DNA here is from genome assembly GCF_040610055.1 of Streptomyces sp. NPDC004539. Classification (NCBI taxonomy): domain Bacteria; kingdom Bacillati; phylum Actinomycetota; class Actinomycetes; order Kitasatosporales; family Streptomycetaceae; genus Streptomyces; species Streptomyces sp. NPDC004539. Next base: position 385,438 of record NZ_JBEXLS010000008.1, read on the forward strand.
GCGGCGTCGGCTGACATACGAACCCCCGCCGGGTGGGCGGGGGTTGCGCGGGAGTGCGACCGTCAGATGCGCGGCTCGGTGGAGGCCAGCCCGACGAATTCACCCCATGCGTCGCGGGAGACGGAGAGGTGGGGGTGGCTGGTGTCCTTGGAGTCGCGGACGTGGACGGCGGTGGTGCGGGCCGAGACCTCGACGCACTGGCCGCCCTCGGCGCCGCTGTAGCTGCTCTTGCGCCAGGCGACCTCGACGCATTCGCCGCCCTCGGCGCCGCTGTAGCTGCTTTTGAACCAGGCGAGACCGGAAGTGGCGGTCGAGAACTCAGCGTTGTTCATAGCGATCCCAGTGCTCCTTCGATCAACTTCATCGACTCCCGTGGCGGGAGGGCCTGCGATCGGATGATCCCATAACGGGTAGCGAAGAGAGTTGTGCGTTCCGCGTTGGTCTGCAAGGTGCTGCTTCCTTGAGCCTCCGTGTACATGAACCGCTTGCCGTCCTTGCGGATGACGATGGTGAACGGCCCGTCGACACCCGCGTTCTCTTCACGGTCCTGCGGCATGATCTGAAGCTCGACGTTCGGCTTCTGGCCGAGCAGCAGCAGGTGCTCCAACTGCCCGCGCAGGACGTCCTTTCCGCCGTACGGACGCCCCAGGACCGACTCGTCGATCACGAAACTCAGCATCGGCATGGGCTGGCGGTCGAAGACGGCCTGCCGTACCAGACGGGCCGTCACGCGCTGCTCAATGATGTCGGGGTCGAGGAGCGGGCGTCGCATTGCCAGCAGCGCCCGCATGTACTCCTCGGTCTGAAGCAGACCGGTGAAGACGTACATGTCGTAGGTGAGCAACTCGACGGCCTTCTTCTCCAGCGACGCCATCCCCTGGAAGAACGCCGGATACTGAGCCTTCTCCATCTCCTCCTTCCACAGGCTCAACATCCCGTCCGCGTCGAGGAATTCGTCCGCCTTGTCGATCGTCTTGCCACTCGGGATGCGCCGCCCCTGCTCGTACGAGGCGACCGTCGCCGCCGAGTACCCGATCGCCCTGCCCAAGGTCGGGCGGTCGACGCCCCTCCGCTCGCGCACCTTCTTCATGGTCTGTCCGAACGCGACCACGAGCCCCTTGCTGGCTTCGTCGGCGGGCTGGGGCCCGGCGTCCTCGTCGTCGCCGAGGGCCAGCATCGCGCCCTCGTCCTCGTTGTCCTGGGTCACTTCCTTCATAGGATCACCACCTCTCCGGACCAACGCCCCGCAGGGGAACGCGGTCACGCCGCACGCCGCGTACACATGCCGACACCCACGCGTACAAGAAGGCCCGCGCCAGTGCGTCACCGGTCGTGACGCTACGACACGGGGGATGTCGTGGCGGGCGAGATGGCGAAACCCGATGAGTTGGGCCGCCGGCCGGGGTCTACCCCACGTGGAACCCGAAGAACTCCCCGTAGTCAGGCTGGCGGGCCCCTTCACACCTGGTGAGGTGAAGGGGCTGATGGAGGCGGCCGGTGTGGATGTGGTGGTGGTCGATGTGAGCGGACTGGGGCCGCCGAACCTCGCGCATGTCGACGCCGTCGCCAGGCTTCAGCTCGCCGCCAAGCGGGCCGGGGGGCGGATACGGCTCCGCGACCCCGACCCGGCGCTCACCGCGCTGCTACGGCTGGTCGGTCTCGTCCTTGAGGTGGAGGGGGAAGCCGAAGAGGGGGAACCAGCGGGGGGTGTCGAGGTAGAAGTGGAAGCCGGTTAGGCGGCCGTCGGAGATCTCCAGGATCTGGATGGACCAGGGCGACCAGCCGCCCTTCTCCGGGTCCGGCTTGTAGTGGGCGAAGCCGGGGAGGCCGTTGACCTGGACGGGGAAGAGGCGGGAGTTCTCGCAGCCCGAGCCGATGGTGGTCATGAAACCGGTGATGTCCGCGTGACCGGTGAGCCACAGGTCGAACGGCGGCATCGTCATGATCGCGTCTTCGTGGAGGAGCGCGGTGAGGGCGGTCATGTCGTACCCCTCGAAGGCGGCGACGTACCGCTCCAGGAGCTTCTTCTGCTCGTCGTCGAGGGAGTTGAAGACGTCGGCGGCGGCGCCCTTGTCCGCGGGCTGCTCGGCGAGGGTGGCGCGGGCGCGCTGGAGGGCGCTGTTCACCGACGCGACCGACGTGTCGAGCAGTTCGGCGACCTCGCTGGCCTTCCACGCGAGGACCTCGCGCAGGATGAGGACGGCCCGCTGCTTCGGCGGCAACTGCTGGAGCGCCGCCATGAACGCCAGCCGGATGGACTCCTTGGCCACGGCCGCCTCCGCCGGGTCCTCGACGGTGGGCAGGGCGCGGGCGTCCGGGATCGGTTCGAGCCAGGTGTTCTCGGGGCGGGGGGAGAGCGCGGCCTGCGCGAGGGGCGTCGCCTCGCTGAGGTCGATCGGGCGGGCGCGTTTGTTGCCCGCGTTCAGCATGTCCAGGCAGACGTTCGTCGCGATCCGGTACAGCCAGGAGCGCAGGCTGGAGCGGCCCTCGAACTTCTCGTAACTCCGCCAGGCCCGCACCAGCGTGTCCTGGACGGCGTCCTCCGCCTCGAACGTCGAACCCAGCATGCGGTAGCAGTACCCGGTCAGCTCGACCCGGTGCTTCTCCAGCCTCATGTCGAGGTCCGCCACCGCCGTCGTACCGTCACTCATCCCTGTCCACCCACCCCTGTGGCTTCCGTGTCACGCACCGTCGCGTCCCACCACCTCGGAAGCTACCGCACCCCACTGACAATCACCCCTGGACTTGACAAATCCGCAGGTCAGTGGGGGAAGGATGCGGCCATGACAACACCGGCCCCGGGAGCCTCAAGGCGGCCCCAGGAGCCTCACGCCGGCCCCAGGGGAGCCTCACGCCGACCCCCTCAGGAGCCTCACGCCGCCGCCGGCACCTCACGCCGAGCCGCCCGCGTCCCCGCCACCGTGATCGCCACGACCCCGCCCACCGCGAACAGCCCCACCGCGACGGTCCCGGCCCACCCCCCGGCGTGGAAGGCGATCGCCCCGACGGTCGAACCGGCGCTGGAGCCGATGTAGTACGCCGACTGGTAGAGCGCCGAAGCCTGCGCCCGCCCGCTCGTCGCCGTCTTGCTCACCGCCGACGACGCCACCGCGTGCCCCGCGAAGAACCCGGCGGTGATGAGGACCAGCCCGAGCAGGACGAGGGGGAGGGACCCGGCGAGGGACAGCACCAGCCCCGTAGCCGTCGTACCCCCGGAGAGGTACAGCGCGCCCCGGCGCCCGACCCGTCCGACCAGCCGTCCGGCGGTCGACGCCGACACCGTACCCACGAGGTACACCAGGAAGATCGACCCCACGATCCCCTGCGGCAGCGAGAACGGCCCCTCGGTGAGCCGGTACCCGATGACCGTGTACACGCCCCCGAAGACGGTCATGAAGAGCGCGCCGATCGCGTACAGCCTCCGCAGGAGGGGGTTGCCCAGGTGACCCCGTACGGTGCCGAGCAGCACCCGGGGCCGCAGCGACCCCGGCGTGAAGTGGCGCGGAGCGGGCAGCAGCGCGCGGAACGCGACCGCGCACACCACCGCGAGCCCCCCGATCACCCCTACGGCGACCCGCCAGCCCCACTCCTGCGCGACCCACCCGGTGATGACGCGCCCGCTCATCCCGCCGACGCTGTTCCCGGCGACGAACAGCCCGATGGCCGTGACGAGCGCCTTGGGCCGGACCTCCTCCGCGAGATACGCGGTCGCCGACGCGGGCAGCCCCGCGAGGGCGGCACCCTGTACACCCCGTAGTACCACCAGGGCACCCAGCGACGGCGCGAACGGGACCAGCAGGCCGACGGTCACCGCGACGGCCAGCGACGCCGTCATGACCGTACGCCGCCCGTACCGCTCCGAGAGCGCGCTCATCGGGAGGACGAAGAGGGCGAGGCCGCCGGTCGCCGCCGCCACCGTCCAGCTCGCCTCGCTCGCCGCTACCCCGAACTCGCCGGAGATCAGGGGCAGTAGAGCCTGCGTGGAGTACAGCAGCGCGAAGGTCGCGACGCCCGCGAGGAACAGGGCGAAGCTCATCCGGCGGTAGCCCGGGCCGCCGGGGGTCATCCGGGAGTCGGGGGCGGAGGCGGGGACGGCTGCGCGGGCACCCGTGGTGGCGGGCGCCTCGGTACTGGCGGAAGGCATGCCCCGACGGTAGGCCCGCCGCATTCATGCGTCCAATGCACGGACTCGTCATAATCGTTCCCATGGAGCATCAGTCGAGGTCACAGGGTCAGTTGTCACCGTCCGGTGACACAGAAGACATGACGGCGCTGCTCGCGCCGAGGCTCGCGTACTTCGCCGGGGTGGCCCGTACGGAGCATGTGACGAGGGCGGCGCAGGAGATGCGGGTGCCGCAGTCGACGCTGTCGCGGGCGATGGTCCGGCTCGAACAGGACCTGGGCGTCGACCTGTTCGCCCGCCGGGGGCGTACCGTCTCGCTGACGCCGGCCGGGCGGACGTTCCTGACGTCCGTGGAGCGGGCGCTCGCGGAGGTCCGGCGGGCCGCCGAAGAGGTCCGCGCGGACGCCGACGCCGCCACCGGGAAGGTCGCGTTCGGGTTCCTCCACACGATGGGCGCGGAGACCGTCCCGGCCCTCCTCCACGCCTTCCGCGCGGACCATCCCCGGGTGCGGTTCAGCCTCGTCCAGAACTACGGGGAGGCGATGATCGAGCGTCTGCGGGCAGGGGAGTTGGACCTCTGCCTGACCTCCCCGGTGCCGGACGCGCCCGACCTGGTCGCGCTCCGTCTCGACGAGCAGAAACTCCGGCTGGTCGTACCCGCCGACCACCGGCTCGCGGGGCGCCGGCGGGTCCGGCTCTCCGAGGCGGCGGAGGAGACGTTCGTGACGCTGGAACCCGGGTACGGGCTGCGGCGGATCACCGACGACCTGTGCCAACAGGCCGGGTTCCGGCCGCGGATCGCCTTCGAGGGGGAGGAGGCGGAGACCCTCCGGGGGCTCGTCGCGGCGGGCCTCGGAGTGGCGCTGCTGCCGCCCCCGGCGGTGCCGAGGCCGGGGGTAGCGGAGCTGACGGTGACGTCACCGAGGGCGGCGCGGGAGATCGGGGTGGCGTGGCTGGACGGGCACCCGGACACCCCGCCGGTGGCGGCGTTCAAGAAGTTCCTGCTGTCGCGAAGGGGCAGTCTCCTCGCCTGAGTTGACGCGAGCGGCTCGCCTGGGTCGAGTGTGCGGCCCGCCTGGGTCGAGCGTGCGGCCCGCCCGAGTCGAGCGTGCGGCTCGCTTGAGTCACTTGCGGAGCGACGCCCCGAACCCCACCGCCAGCGGCATCCGCAGCCCCAGCGGCGGCGGCGCGGCCAACGCGTCCTCCAGAGGTCTCGCGAACCCTCTCCCGAACAGCGTCCCCATCACGAAGTCCTGCGCCAGCGCCTGCACTTCGTCCCGGTACTGATGCAGCCCGTGCCCGTCGGAGTGCACCTCGAACCGGCACACCTCCCGGTTCGCCTTCTTCGCCCGCGTCGCGAGCCGGAACGACAACTCCGGGTCCGTACGGTCGTCATGGGTGCCGTGGACGATCAACACCCGTTTCCCCACCAGCTGTTTGACCGGCTCGGGCGTCGCCGCCACGTCCTCCTCCGGCAGCCAGGGAGCCAGCGCCAGAACGGAGTTGACGGCGTCGTGCCCCGCCGCGCGCAGGGCGGCCCGCCCGCCCATCCCGACCCCGGCGAGACAGACGGGGACGTCGCCGTAGCGTCGTACGATCTCCTCCGTGCCCCATTGGGCGTCCCCCGCGAGATGCGCCTCCGTGCCGTTCCAGCCGCGATAGCGGTAGTGGACGGCGTGGACGACGAGTCCCTCGGCCCGGCCCGCGCGGGCGAGCCGGCGCCCGAGGGAGCGTACGGAGGACGTCGCCCACATGGGGGACGGTCTGCGCTCGGAGTGTTCCTCGCCGGCGGGGAGGAGCAGTACCGCTCCGCTGACGGCGGCGGGTTCGGGTCCGATCGCCTTGCCGAGGTGGGGGGTTCGGAGCGGCGTCACATGCTGTGCCATGGCAGAACAGTGTCAGAAGCGCCGGTGTACTCCACCCGTCCGTGCGGTCACCGTTACGTATCGACGGTGTGCTCCGCCGAGCCCTCTACGCGCGTAGGAGTTACCGTGTGCGGATGACGAGCCAGAGCATCCCAGGGGGCGTCACCCCGACCGCGGACCAGATCCGCCGGGCGCCCAAGGTTCTGCTGCACGACCACCTCGACGGCGGGCTGCGCCCCGGCACGATCGTCGACCTAGCCCGCGAGTACGGGTACTCAGGGCTACCTGAGACCGACCCCGACAAACTCGGGATCTGGTTCCGGGAAGCCGCCGACTCCGGTTCCCTGGAGCGGTACCTGGAGACCTTCTCGCACACCGTCGCCGTCATGCAGACGCGCGACGCGCTGATCAGGGTCGCCGCCGAGTGCGCCGAGGACCTCGCCGAGGACGGCGTCGTCTACGCGGAGGTGCGGTACGCCCCCGAACAGCACCTCGACGGCGGCCTGAGCCTCGAAGAGGTCGTGGAAGCGGTTACCGAAGGTTTCCGCGAGGGCGAGCGCCGGGCCCGCGAGAACGGTCGGCGCATCCGTGTCGGCGCCCTCCTCACCGCGATGCGGCACGCCGCCCGCGCGCTGGAGATCGCCGAACTCGCCAACCGCCACCGCGACTCCGGCGTCGTCGGCTTCGACATCGCCGGCGCCGAGGCGGGGCATCCGCCGACCCGCCACCTCGACGCGTTCGAGTACCTGAAACGGGAGAACAACCACTTCACGATCCACGCCGGCGAAGCGTTCGGGCTGCCGTCGATCTGGCAGGCGCTCCAGTGGTGCGGGGCCGACCGGCTCGGGCACGGGGTGCGGATCATCGACGACATCGAGGTCGCGGACGACGGGAGCGTGACGCTCGGGCGGCTCGCCGCGTACGTCCGCGACAAGCGGGTTCCGTTGGAGCTGTGCCCCAGCTCCAACCTCCAGACCGGGGCCGCCGCGTCCTACGCCGAGCACCCGATCGGGCTGCTGCGGCGGCTGCACTTCCGCGCGACGGTAAATACTGACAATCGCTTGATGTCCGGGACGAGTATGAGCCGGGAATTCGAGCAACTGGTCGACGCGTTCGGTTATACGCTCGACGACATGCAGTGGTTCTCTGTCAATGCTATGAAATCCGCGTTCATTCCTTTCGATGAACGACTCGCGATGATCAATGACGTCGTGAAGCCCGGATATGCCGAGCTCAAATCCGAATGGCTGTTCCAGTAGACCGCTTCGACCAGCGGTTATTCGACCGGGCTAGGCAGGTAGCAGAGGCTTCTGGGTCGCGGGGTGCGGACGGGTGTTCACCATCCGTCCGCATTTCGATGTTTGCGGTGGGTGCCCTCGCGTGTTTACGGTCGGGGACCGCTCGTTCCCCGTACATTCCCCGTTGTCTCATTCGAGGACGCAATTACCATGAAGCAGTCTGCTGCCAAGACCCTCGGTGTCGCCGCCCTCGGTGCCGCCATCGCCGCCGTCGGCGCGGGTGCCGCCAGCGCCGCCCCGGCCCTGCCGGACGCCACCCAGTCCCTCGACGGTGTCACCAAGGCGCTCCCGGCGGAGAAGATCACCCAGGCGCTGCCGGGTGCCGGTGAGGCCGTCAAGCAGGCCCAGCCCGCCGTCGCGACGAGCCTCGCCGCCGCCACCCCGATCGCCCAGCACGCCCTCGCCGACGGCCCCACCAAGCCCGTCGCCGGCCTCCTCGGCGGCCTCCCCGTCGGCGCCCTCCCCACCCACGGCCTCCCGATCAACGGCATCCCGCTGGGCTGACACGGTTGCTTCGACGCCGGGGCGCCTTCCGAGTACTACGGGTACTCAGGGGGCGCCCCGGCGTCGTGGGTACTACGGGGGTCTCGGGGCGGGTCCCGTAACTCCTGGGTACTACGGGTATGCCCTTCACGGCGCCGGGATGACCTCGATCCGCTTGCCGTTCAGCAGGTACAGCGGCAGGAGGCGTTCGTTCTCCGGGACCGGGAACTCCTGGGCGGCGGCGAGGCTCGCGAGGGCCAGGAGGCCGAGGGAGACCTGGGCGCGGGGCGCGGGGGAGTCGCCCCAGTACGCGGCATGCCGCTCCAGCGCGTCCTTCAGCGTCGCCGTGAACGCCTCGTCGTCGTTCGCGAGCATCCGGTGGAAGAGCGCGGCCGGCTGGTAGTCGACCCCGTCGGAGAACCCGGTCGGCGCGTAGGCCACCGCCTCGGGGTGCGCGGCCTCCATCGTCGCGATGAGCTTGGCGACGATGTCGTCCATCGGCCCCCGCGAGAGGTACGTCCGCAGCGTGTCGATCCAGCACAGCACGTACTCGTCGACCGAGGCGTCCTCGCGCAGCCGCTCCATCGGCACCTCCACGAGGCGCGCCACCCGCTCCCACTCCCGGCACACCACCGCGAGGTACAGCGCGTCGAGCCAGGCCCGCGCGTCCGCCGGCGGCTCGGCCGCGAACGCCGGCAGCCGCACCTGCTGCTCCTCACCGAACCAGAACTCCCGGGGCTGGGCCCCCGTGAACAGCGCGGTCCCGAGCTGCACGGCGATCGACCAGGGGTCCCAGGTGTCGACCAGGTCGGCCCTGGGGTCGGCGACACAGCGGGCGTGCGCCAGCGTGACGGCCGCGGCGAAGGCGTCGGCGAGCAGCGACGAGTCGTCACCGAGCCGTCCCAGCAACCCCGCCAGCTCACGCGTCAGTCCGTCGAGATCCGGCGCCTGCGCGGTCAGCGCGGTGCGCAGCCGGCCCGCCCCGTCCAGCCGGACCAGGCCCTTCATCGCCGCGAGCAGCTCGGGCGGCGGCTGGAGCGAGAAGCTGCGGCTCTCCTCGTCGATGACCGTCAGGGACGTCAGCTTGCCCCGGTACCACCAGTACACACGCGGCGACAGCCGCCCCTCACCCTGCTGATGCGCCCCCAGCGCGTACTGCGCGAGCGCGTTGAGCGCGTCCACGACCGTGCCGTCCGCGATCGGGTGGAAGACGAGGTTGTCGCGCGTCGGTACGGCGAACAGCGCGCCGTGCTCCGGGAGCGGCTCGCCGGTGACCCGGCGGGCGACCTCGCCCAGGTACAGCGCCTTGCTCGCGGTGAACGGGGAGTCGCCGTACAGGCTGTGCAGCGTGGTCTGTTCGCCGACCTCCACCACGTCGTGCTCGACGGGGACCCGCATCAGGTTCTCGTACCCCGCCTTGTTCAGCGCGTCGAGACCGGCCCGTTCCACGTCGCCGTCGGTCAGGACACGGACACTCGTCGGGCCGTCGAGGGCGTACGCGAGGACCAGGCCGTCGGCCACGACGCGGGCGTACGTCAGGTCGGCGGCGATCTCCGGGCTGATCGACTCGACGGGCAGCAGCCGGATGTGCGCGTCCCGCAGCAGCTCCTCGGCGCTCTCGCCGCCCCGGCTCGCCTCGGCGAGACGCCCGAAGTGGGCGTCCACCAGCGCGGGCCACTCCTGTTCGGGGGACCTGGCGCAGCGCTGTGCCAGGTCGTACAGGGAGTAGCTGTGGCCCTCCTGGAAGTGCGGAGAGCTGAGCGAGCGCAGGCGGGCCGCCTGCGCGGCCGTCAGCATGGGCAGTTCGGCGTCGGGCGTTGATTCTGGTGCTTCGTCGAAAGTCACCCGGATGACTCTATGAGGCTTTCGGCCACCGCTTCGACCGCGAGCCGCTGCCCCGGGCGCAGCGCGGGGGTCACCAGGCCGTACGCGCCTTCTCCTCGGACGGGAAGAGAATCCACAGCGCGATGTAGAGAAGGAACTGGGGACCCGGCAGGAGGCAGGACAGCACGAATATCACGCGCATCGTCGTGGCCGACATGCCGAAGCGGCGGGCCAGGGCGGCGCAGACGCCGCCGATCATGCGGCCTTCGGTGGGGCGGGCGAGGCGGGACATCTGGGGCTCCTTCGCGAGCGTCGGTCGAGGTCGCGGCCCTTGCCGGCCGCCCCTCACTGACCTCCACGCTACGAGGACGAAGCGGGCGAAGCGTCCCTCTACGGAGCTATTCCGACCCTGGGAATCGTCGGGGTCCGACCCTGAGACGGCTCCTCCTGACGGACGGCGGTCCGTCGTCGCCGCGTCGTACGCCGGCGCAGCCAGGCCCGCCCGGCGGGTACGACCAGGGTATGAGCCAGGGCGACCCCCAGGGTGCCCAGGACGATCGAGTCGACGTCCACGACCTGGCCCGGGACTCCGGTCTGGAGCAGCTCCACCGTCAGCGACAGCATCGCCCCGGCGGCGGCCGTCCGCACCAGGGAGCCGAATGGGGAGACGTGCAGGCGGCCGTGGAGCAGGGGGAGCAGGACCCCGAGGGGGGCGAGCAGTCCGAGTCCCCGGCCGAGCCGGCGGGCGGCCTCGGGCCCGCCCAGCTCCAGGTCGGCGCGGATGCTGTGGAACGGGTGCAGGTTGGCAGGCACCACCCAGGGGACGTCCAGCGGGCGCAGCGAGTACCAGGCGACGAACGCGAGGTGTGCGGCGAGGAGGACACCTCCCGCCACACGGAGTCGGATCGCGGCGCTGCCGCCGATGAAGCCTTGACGCTGCACGCCCCCCAAGACGCGCCCCTCGCCGCGATTGGTTCCGGATACGGCCCCCCTGAGCGGATGAGGTCTTCACCACACCCGCACACACGGAACCGGAGGGGCCGGGGCGTTGCCGTAACCGCTTGCTCAACGCGTCCGCTTGCTCACTTCGTCACGTTCGACGACGGTGGCACCTCGGTGCCGGGGCGTTGCTTCACCTTGTCCGTGCACTCGAACCGCTTCAACTCCCCGCCGCCGGGCCCCCCGAGGACGACGGAGCCGTCGCCGTCGGAGGCGGCGGAGTCGGAGAGGGTGCAGACGACCTGGGCGAGACCGTAGGCGGAGAGGGTGTCCGGCGCGATGCTCAGGCGCAGCGCGTCGTCAGGGTCGGCGCCGGTCAGCGGCGGCAGCACCCGCACCCCGGGGCGCACGTCGGTCGTGTACCCGGCCTGCTTCTCCTCGGACGACGGACTGGCCCCCAACTCGTCCAGCAGCCCCTGCGCGACGAACACCCGGCGTTTCGCGCCGACCGCCCCGTCCGGCACCGGAACCGCCCGGTCGACGGCGACGAGCGACGCCCCGCACAGCAGGAACACCCGCACGGGCACCCCGCCCGACAACTGCGCGGCCGTCGTCCCCGAGTCGGGCAGCGAGCACCGCACCCGGGACGGCGCCGCCCCGAAGTCGGTCGGCACCTCGGTCGCCCGGATACCGCACCCGGCGAGCAGCAGCCCCAGCACGGCGACGAACGGCAACCGCCCGCGCCCGCTACCCATGACGCTCACGACGCCGCACCCCCGTCCTCCCGCTCCACCGTGTCAGAGATGTCCCGAGGCAGCCGCAGCGTGAACACCGCACCGCCTTCAGGGGAGTTGGCGGCCCCCAGCTCACCGCCGTGGATGTGCGCGTTCTCCATCGCGATGGACAGCCCGAGCCCGCTGCCGTCCGAACGCGGCCTGGACGCACTGGCCTTGTAGAACCGGTCGAAGACGTGCGGCAGCACCTCCTCGGGGATACCGGGCCCGTGGTCGCGCACGGCGATGACGACGTCGTCCGCGCTCGCCCGCACCGACACCCGCACCGGCGACCCGCCGTGCTTGAGGGCGTTGCCGATCAGGTTCGCCAGGATGACGTCGAGCCGGCGGGGGTCGAGCCGCGCGTGAATCCCGCGCTCGGCGTCGAGTTCGACCGCGTCCAGCCAGGCGCGCGTGTCGATGCAGGCGGTGATCTGGTCGGAGACGTCGACGTAGTCGAGGACCAGCCGGGCGGTCCCCGCGTCGAAGCGGGTGACCTCCATCAGGTTCTCGACGAGGATGTTCAGCCGCCGCGTCTCGCTCACCACGAGCCGTACGGCCGGCTCGATCATCGGGTCCATGCTGCCGGTCTCGGCCTCGAGTTCCTCCTCCAGCACCTCCGTCACGGCGGTGATGGCGGTGAGCGGCGTCCGCAGCTCGTGACTCATGTCCGCGACGAACCGGCGTGACGCCTCGTCGCGCGCGGCCATGTCGGCGACCCGTTTCTCCAGCGCCTCGGCGGCCCGGTTGAACGTCCTGGAGAGATCGGCGAGTTCGTCCGTCCCGGAGACCTGGAGCCGGGTGTCGAGCTTGCCCTCGCCGAGCCGCCGGGCGGCGACTCCCAGCCGGTGCACGGGTTTCAGCACGGTCGTCGAGGCGGCCTGCGCGATCAGCGCCGCCCCGATCAGCGCCAGCCCGGTGGCGATCCCCAGCGACCAGGCGAGGGAGTTGAGATCCTTCGCCTCCGGTTCGAGCGACTTGCGCATGTACCCGGTCGGCCCGCCCCCGTCGACCTTCGTCCCGGCCACCAGATACGGCGTGCCGTGATCGACGACGCGCTGCCAGAACAGGTGGTACGACGCCCTGTTGGCCCCCGCCACCGTCTGCTGCTTGTTCACCGCGCGGCGCAGCGACTCCGGCACGTCGTCCAGCGAAAAGCCGCTCAGGCCACCGGAGTTGCCGTAGACCGTCCGCCCGACGTCGTCGGTGGCGACCAGCAACACACTGAAACGCTGACTGGAGTTGGCCATCTGCGCGGCCGTGCGCTGGAGTTCGGTCTGCGAGGGGCGCTCGGGCAGCGCGCCCGCGCGGTTCTGCATCTCCGTGCGGAAGTCCTTCAGCACCGCGTCCTGCGCGCGCGTCAGCACCGCCTCACGGTTCAGCCAGTAGGCGATGCCCGACGCGGAGACGGCCGTGGCGAGCGCGACCGCGCCGAAGACGACGACCAGCCGGAGCCGGAGGCTCGTGAAGCGCAACCGGGACAGAAAACGCTTGCGAAACGCGGACCAGCCGCGCGAAGCCCGTGCGGCCTGGGTCACTGAGGCGCGTCCAGGCGGTAGCCGACACCCCGGACGGTACGGATCAGCGTGGGCGACGACGGCACGTCCTCGATCTTGGCGCGCAGCCGCTGGACACACGCGTCCACCAGCCGCGAGTCACCGAGGTAGTCGTGCTCCCAGACGAGCCGCAGCAACTGCTGCCGCGACAGCGCCTGGCCCGGCCGCCGGCTCAGTTCGAGCAGCAGCCGCAGCTCGGTCGGCGTCAGCTGGAGGTCCTGGCCGTTCTTCGTCACCGTCATCGCCGAACGGTCGATGACCAGGCTGCCGAAGGTCGCCGAGTCGCTCGACTCCCGCTCGCCGCGCCGCAGCACGGCCCGGATACGGGCGTCGAGCACCCGGCCCTGCACGGGCTTGACGACATAGTCGTCCGCCCCGGACTCCAGGCCCACCACGACGTCGATGTCGTCGTTGCGCGCGGTCAGCAGAATGATCGGCAACTGGTCCGTGCGCCGGATGCGGCGGCACACCTCGAACCCGTCGATGCCGGGCAGCATGACGTCCAGCACGATCAGATCCGGCCGCTGCTCACGCAGCAGTTTCAGACCGTCCTCTCCGCTCGCAGCGGTCGCCACGCGGTGCCCCTGGCGCGTCAGTGAGAGCTCCAGGGCCGTACGGATGGCGTCGTCGTCCTCGATCAGCAACAGGGAAGGCACGGGCTCATTCTGGCCCATACAGGGGGTGAGGTTCGACAGGTGGGGGCTTATAACGCCTTTACGAGCCCCCGCCCGCCCTCAACCGGTCACACCCTGATTCCCAACCGCCACAGCGAGGTGACCTCGGCGCTGCGGACGGCGTGCAGCGGGTCGCTCCGGTCCCGCGCCCGCCGGTGCCGAGGCCGTACGTCGTGCCTCCCCACGACGCTCAGCCCGCCGGCACGGAACAGCCCCAGCAGCTCCTCCCGGGTCCGCAGCCCGAGCAGCTCCGCCAGGTCCGACATGATCAGCCACCCCTCCCCACCCGGTAGCAACCGCTTGCACAACCCGGCCAGAAACTCCCGCAGCATCCCGCTCCCCTCGTCGTACACCCCCAGTTCGAGCCCGGCGCTCGGCGTCCCCGGCAGCCACGGCGGATTGCACACGACGAGGCCGGCCCGCCCCCGCGAGGGGTACAGCGCCGGCCCCTCCACGACGACCCGCTCCCCGTACCCGAGCCGCCGCACGTTCTCCTCGGCGCAGGCCAGCGCACGCGGGTTGACGTCCGTCGCGACGACCCGCGCCACACCCCGCCGGGCGAGGACCGCCGCCAGCACGCCCGTTCCGGTGCCGAGATCGAACGCGGTACGGCAACCCCGGGGCAGCGGAGCCGAGTCGACGAGATCGACGTACTCGCCCCGGACCGGGGAGAAGACACCGTGGTGCGGGTGGACGCGGGCACCGAGAGCGGGCACCTCGACACCCCGGAGCTGCCACTGGAACGCGCCCAGCACGCCCAGGAGTTCGCGGAGCGGGACCAGGGACGGGCCGTCCGCCGGACCGTAGGCGGCGGCGCAGGCGGCCCGGACGTCGGGGGCACGGCGCAGGGACAGGGCGTGGTCCGCGTCGAGTTCGACGAGGAGACGGTTGAGGAGGAGGGCCCGGCGGGCGCGGTCGGCGCGCTGACGACGGAAGACGTCCGCCGGTGAACCCCCCTTGATCTCAGGGGAGTCCGGGATGCGGCGGGCCAACGCCCCCAGCATCTGGCGGGCGTTGACGTAGTCGCCCCGCCAGAGCAGGGCGGCGCCGGACGAGGCGAGGCGGTGGGCGGCGCTGGCGCGGAGGGAGTCGTCGACCGGGACGACACGGTCGTACGCGGGCTGGTGCGCGGCGGGCATGGGGATGCTCCTGGGAGTCGTAAGTGCCGGGGGAGCGGAGGCACTTCGACGGGGCGAGGAGCAGGGGGAACGGCTGGGAGCCCGCTGTCACCGCCGCGCCGAGGCGCGGGGGAGCGGGTCGCCGAGGACCAGGCCGTGAACCATGTCGCCCAGGGTCCCACGAGCCGCGTGCGGAGCCCAAACGGGCAGGTGTACCGCCGACGCCTTTGAACCCGCTGTGGTGTCGCCGTGAGGGACCCCTGTGACAGGTCTGTGACAGTCGGCGGACACGGCCATGAAGGTCCCCCGGCAAGCTTCTCGGCACAGGGCAAGCAGCTCTGGAGCAGGGCGCAAGAGCACCAGAGGTCCACGACGGGAGGCGCGACATGTCGCTGCACAGCATGAACACCGGCGCAGTTGTCACGCGTCTCCACGATCTGCGGTGGAGCTCGGAGAAGTCCGGTGTTGTGAGCGGGCGGGGGTGCGCTCGCAGCACCGGGCGTCAACACACCACGTACGTCACGGTGGTTGACGCGAAAACGGGGGACAAGGTTCCGGGGGGAGCCTCGTACAGGGAGGACACGGGGGAGCGGCACTCGCTCAGCGAGGCGGAGTTCACCGCCTACGTCCAGGAGCGCCGCGCCTCCCTGTACGCCACCGCGTACCACCTCACCGGCGACCGGTTCGAGGCCGAGGACCTGTTGCAGAGCGCGCTGTTCTCGACCTACCGGGCCTGGGACCGGATCAGTGACAAAGCGGCAGTAGGCGGTTACCTGCGCCGCACCATGACGAACCTGCACATCAGCGCGTGGCGCCGCCGCAAGCTGAACGAGTACCCCACCGAGGAGCTGCCGGAGACGCCCGGCGACACGGACGCGATGCGCGGCACCGAGCTGCGCGCGGTCCTGTGGCAGGCGCTGTCCCGGCTGCCCGAACTCCAGCGGACGATGCTGGTCCTCAGGTACTACGAGGGCCGCACCGACCCGGAGATCGCGGAGATCCTCGACATCAGTGTCGGCACGGTCAAGTCCAGCATCTGGCGGTCGCTCCGCCGGCTGCGCGAGGACCAGGTCCTCAGCTTCGGCCGTGACGAGGAGAACGCCTTCGGGGAGCTCGTCGCCTGAGGGTGGACCCTGACACCGCTGGGGGGCGGTGACCGGGGCAGCGGGGGAATGCGGGGGAGAAGCGGTACCGGGGGGACCCACGGGGGACGGCGTTCGGGGGAGCGTCGCGGGGAGCGGTACCGCACGGGGGAGACACCGGGGATATCCATGGGGGTGGGTATCCCTGGAGTACTAAGGGGGGATGGGGGAGCGGGGCTGGAGGGCCGGGGGGTCCGTCCAGCCCCGTTTCCTTTTGCCCCGAATGCGGCAGAGATCAAGGCAGTTCGTTTTCCGGTTTCCGAGGAAAGGACCGCCTTGCGCCGTCTCTTCGCCGTACTCGCCGCCGTCTTCTTCTTCCCGTTACTTCCCGCGCCCGCCGCCGAGGCCGCGCCGCTCGGCTCCACCGTCTGGCTGTGCAGGCCGGGAATGCCGGCCAACCCCTGCGGGCAGGACGCCCGGGGCAATCCGCTCGATCAGAATCTGACGGGACGTTATCTCCTGGGCGGGAGCACGGAGTTCGACGCCCGGCGGGCCGACGGCACCCATGAGCCGTTCACCGTCCCCGCCGACCCGCCCGTCGACTGCTTCTACGTCTATCCGACCGTCGACCTCCTCCCCAACCCCCTGCTGCGGCTGGGGAGTCTGCCGCCCGTGCCGCAGAACAACGCGCTCGCCGTGACGTTCGCGCAGGCGCAGCGGTTCGCCGGGCAGTGCCGCATCTTCGCCCCCGTCTACCGCCAACTGACCTTGCTGGAACTGGCCGGCGGGGTCCTGACGGGGACGAGCCCCGACCCCTCGGTCGGGTACGGGGACGTGGCGGACGCCTTCGCGGACTACTGGGCGCACGACAACGTCGACCCGGCGACCGGGAAGCGGCGCGGGGTCGTCCTCGTCGGACACTCGCAGGGGACGGCGGCGCTGGCCGCGCTGATGCGGACCACGTTCGACGTCGACGCCGGTATGCGGGGGCAGTTGGTCGCCGCCTACCTCCTCGGCGGAGACGTGCAGGTGCCGGTGGACGGGGTGAAGGGCGGGGGCGGTGATCCGGACTCGACGTTCCAGAACGTGCCCGTGTGCACGCGGGAGCCAGGGGCGCCGGTGCCGGTCGGCTGCGTGGTCGCCTACTCCGCCTTCGACCTCGCGGAAGGGGGCGTCCCCACGAGCTTCGGGCGCAGTACCGCGCCGGGGCACCGGAAAGCGTGCGTGAATCCGGCGGCGCTGCTGGGCGGGGGCGCGGCAAACGCGCGGCTGCCGTTGGACGCGCTGATGCCGACCCGGCGGCTGGTCGCCGGCAACTCCCTCGCTCCGGGCGGGCACTTGGCGCTCGTCATGGGCGGTTACCCGTTCCCCGACCTGCCCGCCGGGTTCGCGCGGTACACCGAGTCGGTGACCGGGGCGTGCGTGAGCGCCGTGGACGGTGGGGTGCGGGTGGACTGGTTGCAGGTCGAGGGGGACCTGTCGTTGTTCGCCGCTGACTCCCGTACGCATGCGCTGGGGCTGCATGTCGTGGACGTGAACGTGGCGCTGGGGGATCTGACGGCGCTGGCGGGGGCGCAGAGTGCGGAGTGGCGGGGGCGGTGAGGGCGGGCGCCCATGGGGGACGCTTCCGGTGAGCGCCCGTTCTCTGCAAGCGGTTGCTGACCTCTTGCCGGCTACGACGCCGTCGCGGGCGCCGTCGTAGGCGTCGTAGCGGGCGTCGTCGCCCGGACCCGGCGTCCGGCGGCGGCGTCCGCGAGGCGGCCCATCGCCTCGTCGCGGTCGCAGGCGTGCGCGCCGAGGGCCGTCTGGCGGGCGACGATGGCCCGCTCGGCGCGCATCAGGCGCCAGCCTCGGCGGAGCAGGAAGGCCACCGACTTGCGGCCCTCCTTGAGATCCCGCAGAAAACGCCTGCGAAACGTTTTCACCGGGCCCCGGCTCAGGCACAGCGCGTCCGCGAGCACGCCCTCCTCCCGGCACCGCTCGACGATCTCGGCGGCGAAGATGCCCTCCGCGATGAACACGGGCGTACGGGCGATGTCGACGGTCTCGCTGCCGGTGCGGGCGCTCAGCGAGATGTCGTACACCGGCACGTCCGTACGGCCGTCCCGGCACAGGTCCGTGATCGCCGCGACCGCCGCCTCCGTGTCCCAGGAGCCGGGGTGGTCCCAGTCGATGTCGGCGCTCCCCGCCACCTGCGGCAGCGTCGGGTCGTCGCCCTCCTTGTAGAAGTCGTCGAGCCGCAGCACCGGGAGGCCGGAGCGGGCCGCGAGGAGGGACTTGCCGGAGCCGGAGGGGCCGCAGAGCAGCACGACCCGCGTGGGGAGGGGATGGGAACTCACGGGACACCAGTCTGCTGCATGGGGGGTGATCGGGACGAGTCCGCGGGGTGCCTTTGAAGCGCGCGTCACACCTTCGCGGGTCGTCTTTGATGCGCGCGGCGCACTTCAACTACCCTCTGCGTCGATCTGATTACTCCCCGCATCGAAAAGGTGGCAGTGAGATGCCTCAGCACGAAAACGTTCCCTCCGCTTCAACCGCCCGCCGCGCACTGGCCGCCCTCGCGACCGCCGGGGTCGCCCTCGGCGCCGGCGCGGGTGTCGCCGCGGCGGCCGACGCGCCGGTCGTCGACGCCGTCCGCACGAACCCCTCCGCCCTCGGCCACATGGACCCCCAGGCGGGCCTCCAGGGCGCCCTGACGGCCCTCCCCTACGCCACCGGCGCCGTCACCGCCCTCAAGCCCAACCCCCTCGCGGGCACCGGCGTCGACCCCCTCGACAACGGCGCGGCCACCCAGCTCGCCGACTTCCAGCCGGTCGCCACGCAGGCGCTGACCGGGCCGGTGGCGCAGGCGCAGTCGATCGGGTCGCTGCCGGTGGTGGGGCAGGTGTCGGGGTTGCTCAAGGGGTGAGGGTGGTGAAGGGATGACGAAGGGCCGCGCCTCGTCGTGCGGACGATGTGCGGCCCCGATGTCACCCGAAGCGTCAGTACGCCGACCCCGACGCCCCCAGCGACCCCGTCGTGTGCCAGACCGTCTTCGTCTCCAGGAAGGCGGTCAGGCGGGCGGTGCCCTGGGCGTCGGCCCAGTCCACAGGCTGTGGACGGAGGACGCGCTTGAGGTTGTCGGCCGCGGCGATCTCCAGCTCCTTCGCCAACTCCTCGTCCGCGCCCGCGAGATCGATCGCGTTGACGTCCTGGTGGGAGGCGAGGGTGGGGGCGATCTCCTTGGTGCTGCCGGAGAGGAGGTTCACAACTCCGCCCGGGAGATCGGAGGTTGCGAGGACCTCGCCCAACGAGAGCGCGGGGAGCGGGTGGTGCTCGGAGGTGACGACGACCGTGGTGTTGCCGGTGGCGATCGCGGGGGCGATCACCGAGACCAGGCCGAGGAACGAGGAGCCCTGCGGGGCCAACACCGCTACGACACCCGTGGGTTCGGGGGTCGACAGGTTGAAGTACGGCCCCGCGACCGGGTTCGCGCCGCCGGCCAGCTGCGCGATCTTGTCCGTCCAGCCCGCGTGCCAGACCCACCGGTCGATCGCCGCGTCGACCTGCGCCGCCGCCTTCGACTTGGAGAGCCCCTCCGCCTCGGCGACCTCGCGGACGAACTGCTCGCGGCGGCCCTCCAGCATCTCGGCGACGCGGTACAGGATCTGACCCCGGTTGTACGCGGTCGCGCCCGACCAGCCGCCGAACGCCTTACGGGCGGCCACGACCGCGTCGCGCGCGTCCTTGCGGCTCGAACGGGGCGCGTTGGCCAGCCAGTTGCCCTTCGAGTCCGTCACCTCGTACACCCGGCCGCTCTCGGAACGCGGGAACTTCCCGCCGACGTACAGCTTGTAGGTCTTGAAGACACTGAGCCGATCAGCAGTGCTCATCTTTATCGCTCGCCCTTCGGGCTCGACGGGGCGAGGTACGCCTCCAGGCCGTGGCGACCGCCCTCGCGGCCGTAACCCGACTCCTTGTAACCGCCGAACGGCGAGGTCGGGTCGAACTTGTTGAACGTGTTGGACCAGACGACGCCCGCGCGCAGCTTGCTCGCCACGGCGAGGATGCGGGACCCCTTGTCGGTCCAGATGCCGGCGGACAGGCCGTACTGCGTGTTGTTGGCCTTGGCGACCGCCTCGTCCGGCGTGCGGAAGGTGAGGACCGACAGCACCGGGCCGAAGATCTCGTCCCGCGCGATCGTGTGCGCCTGGGTGACGTTCGTGAACAGCGTCGGCGCGAACCAGTAACCGGAGGACGGGAGTTCGCAGGCCGGCGACCAGCGCTCGGCACCCTCCGCCTCGCCCTGCTCCGCCAACGCCGTGATCCTGGCGAGCTGTTCGGCGGAGTTGATCGCGCCGATGTCCGTGTTCTTGTCCAGCGGGTCACCGAGGCGCAGCGTGGAGAGACGCCGCTTCAGCGCGTCCAGCAGCTCGTCCTGGATCGACTCCTGGACCAGCAACCGGCTTCCGGCGCAGCAGACTTGGCCCTGGTTGAAGAAGATGCCGCTGACGATGCCCTCGACGGCCTGGTCGATCGGGGCGTCGTCGAAGACGATGTTCGCGCCCTTGCCGCCGAGTTCGAGCGTCAGCTTCTTGTCGGTACCGGCGACGGTCCGCGCGATCTCCTTGCCGACGGCCGTGGAGCCGGTGAAGGCGACCTTGTTCACGTCCGGGTGCGCGACCAGCGCGGCGCCCGAATCGCCGTACCCCGTAAGGATGTTGACGACACCCTTGGGGAGACCGGCCTGACGGCAGATGTCGGCGAAGAACAGCGCCGAGAGGGGGGTCGTCTCCGCGGGCTTCAGGACGACCGTGTTGCCGGTCGCGAGAGCCGGAGCGATCTTCCACGCCAGCATCAGCAGCGGGAAGTTCCACGGGATGACCTGACCGGCGACGCCGAGCGGCTGCGGGTTCGCGCCGTAGCCCGCGTGGTCCAGCTTGTCGGCCCAGCCGGCGTAGTAGAAGAAGTGCGCGGCGACGAGGGGGAGATCGGCGTCCCGGGTCTCCTTGATCGGCTTGCCGTTGTCCAGCGTCTCCAGGACGGCCAGTTCGCGGCTGCGCTCCTGGATGATGCGGGCGATCCGGAACAGGTACTTCGCGCGCTCCGAGCCGGGCAGCGCGGACCACTTCTCGAACGCCTTGCGGGCGGCCTTGACCGCGCGGTCGACGTCGGCCTCACCGGCCTGCGCGACCTCGGCGAGGACCTCTTCGGTGCTGGGGGAGACGGACTTGAAGACCTTGCCGTCCGCCGCGTCGGTGAACTCGCCGTCGATGAACAGGCCGTAGGACGGTGCGATGTCGACGACCGAGCGGGACTCGGGTGCGGGTGCGTACTCGAAAACCATGGGGGATCAGTCCACCGTCACGTAGTCGGGGCCGGAGTAGCGGCCGGTGGCCAGCTTCTGACGCTGCATCAGCAGGTCGTTGAGGAGGGAGGAGGCACCGAAGCGGAACCAGTGGTTGTCGAGCCAGTCCTCGCCGGCCGTCTCGTTCACCAGGACGAGGAACTTGACCGCGTCCTTCGTCGTACGGATGCCGCCCGCGGGCTTCACGCCCACCTGGACGCCGGTCTGCGCGCGGAAGTCACGCACCGCCTCCAGCATCAACAGGGTGTTCGCGGGGGTGGCGTTGACGGCGACCTTGCCGGTGGACGTCTTGATGAAGTCCGCGCCCGCGATCATGCCCAGCCAGCTCGCGCGCCGGATGTTGTCGTACGTCGACAGCTCGCCGGTCTCGAAGATGACCTTGAGCCGGGCCGCGCCGGACGCCTCCTTCACGGCCACGATCTCGTCGTACACCTTCAGGTAGTTCCCGGCGAGGAACGCGCCCCGGTCGATGACCATGTCGATCTCGTCGGCACCGGCGGAGACGGCGTCGCGGACGTCGGCCAGCTTGACGTCGAGCGCGGCGCGGCCGGCCGGGAAGGCGGTGGCGACGGAGGCGACCTTCACACCGGAACCGGCGACGGCCGCCTTCGCGGTCGCGACCATGTCCGGGTACACGCAGACGGCCGCCGTCGCGGGCGTCGTCCGGTCGGTCGGGTCGGGGTGGACGGCCTTCGCGCCGAGCGCCCGGACCTTGCCGGGGGTGTCCGCGCCTTCCAGCGTCGTCAGGTCGACCATGGAAATGGCCAGGTCGATGGCGTACGCCTTCGCGGTGGTCTTGATCGAACGGGTGCCGAGCGAGGCGGCGCGCGCCTCCAGGCCGACCGCGTCGACACCGGGCAGGCCGTGCAGGAAGCGGCGCAGCGTGCTGTCGGACGCGGCGACGTCGGCCAGCGCCGAGGCGGCGGCAGGAGGCGCAGCGGAGGGTGCAGTGGTGGGCATGGTCACCACATGAGCATATCTACGCGCGTAGCGGATGTATAGGGCCGGTGGGCCTTACCGGGGCCGGCCGAGGACTACGGGTATCCCTGACAGGGGTGTGAGGTGGTCCGGGGGAGCCCTTCGGGCAGAATCGGGCGCATGACGAGTCCCGCGCACGAGCCGCAGCCCTCCGGTCCCACATACCCGGACCGCGTCTACCGCTCACCCGCCGGCATCGTCGGCGGGGTCCTCCTGCTCGGCATCGGCGGCTGGCTCGGCATCGACGCGGTCGTCGTCGGGCACGGGCGTACGCCGTGGCTGGCGCTCGCCGTGCTGCTGCTGGCGGTGCCCCTGGTCGTCGCCTTCACGATCCGCCCCGCGGTGTACGCCAACGAGGAGCGCCTGCGCATCCGCAACCCCTTCCGGGTGATCGTGCTGCCGTGGCCGCAGGTCGCGGTGGTCCGCTCCGCCTACACGAACGAGGCGGTCAGCAACGCGGGCGACAAGTTCCAGCTCTGGGCCATCCCGGTCTCCCTGCGGGGCCGCAAGAAGGCCGCTCGGCGGCTGGCCCGGGGAGCCTCCGGCCGGGGCGCCGCCCTCTCCGGGCTCAGCACCAGCTGGCAGCCCACGGAACCCGGCGACCCACTCGCCTCCGGCGATCGCTCCATGGCCGACCTGCGCGAACTTCACGAGGGGTACCGGCCGGGGAACGAGTCCGAGGGCGCGGCCACCGAGGTGAGCGTGCGGTGGGCGTGGGAGGTGCTGGGGCCGATCGTGGCGGGGGCTGTGGTGCTGGCGATTCTGTTGGCGGTGGGGTGATGTGCGGCGTGGTGGGTGTACGGGGCGTGGTGAGCCTGCCGGTCGTGGGGTAATCCGCGGCGCTCGCCTCTGTCGCGTCGTACGGCGGTCTCCTCGTATGTGTGTACGACATACCTGCGGGGGAGTGGTGTAGCCAGCTACTTGAGACGTACGGGGGGTACCGGTGAAGACTCGGCGGCATTGGCGTGGCAAAGGCGGGGCGGCGCGTGTCGTACCCGGACGCGGGGCACGGGTGCTCGGTGCCGTCGCCGGACCGCTGCGGACGTACTGGCGCCGGGCCGCCGGCGCGGCGACGCTCGTCGTACTCGGCACGGCGGGGTTCGCACTGTTCGGCGGCGGAGGCGACGAGCGGGCCGAGACCACTCCCCCCGACACTCGTGCGCGGGAGTACCGGGACTTCGACGCGTGCCTGCTGACCGGGGAGGACGGCATCGCGCGCGGGACGGTCGCGGCGACCGTGTGGGACGGCATGCAGCAGGCGTCGAAGGAGACCCGCGCGCGCGTCACCTATGTGCCTGTCACCGGGGAGTTGTCCGTCGACAACGCGAGGTGTGGGT
This sequence comes from Streptomyces sp. NPDC004539, assembly GCF_040610055.1. Taxonomy (NCBI): domain Bacteria; kingdom Bacillati; phylum Actinomycetota; class Actinomycetes; order Kitasatosporales; family Streptomycetaceae; genus Streptomyces; species Streptomyces sp. NPDC004539. The sequence continues at coordinate 408,835 of NZ_JBEXLS010000008.1, forward strand.
GTGGTGGGCTGCGGGACGCTCGCCCGGGCGGCTGCCAACGGCGTGGGCCACCTGATGAGCGACGGGTCCCAAGTCCCTGGGCGCGGCGGCGATCGGCGGCCTCACCGGCGCCCTCGCCGGGGCTGCGGGTGGCATGGCCTCAGGTGCGGTGGGGCGTCTGCTGGCGGGCGCCGGCGGGAAGGTGGCCCAGGGCGCGGCCATGGGGGCGGCCGGTGGTGGGGCCGAGGGGGCGGTCGGGTACGGGACGTCCTGTGCGGCGAGTGAGGAGGGGTGCTCCGGGAGCGGGGTCGCGAAGGCGGCGACGTTCGGGGCGTTGACGGGGGGTCTGTTCGGGGCGGCCCTCAGTAAGTACGGGGCGAAGGGGAAGCAGAAGGCGGCCACGGAGGAGGCGCCGTCGGCCGGCGGTTCGTGCCGTGTGCCAGGGGCTCCGCCGGTTCCGCACAGTTTCACCGGGCTGACCGGTGTCCTGATGGCGGGCGGCACGGTGAAGCCGATCTCCGAGGTCAAGGCCGGCGACTACGTCCTGACGGCCGAGCCGGGCAAGAAGGAGCAGGAGAAGCACCGTGTCAAGGAAGTGATCGTCACCAAGACGGACCGTGACTACGTCGATATCGTCGTCGAGACGAAGTCGGGGCCGAAGATGATCCAGACGACGAAGCATCACCAGTTCTGCGAGGCCAGCGAGAACAGGTGGACGCAGGCAGGGGATATCAAGGCGGGGCAGGCTCTTCAGGGCGGAGAGGCTACTCCTGCTTAGAGCGTGTCTGAGATCGGGTTACGGGGTGATTTTTCGTAGTGGTCGGGGTCCTTGGCGGGTGGCGGGTCGGTCTCGGGTGAGTCGGCGGATTAT
>NZ_JBEXLS010000009.1:0-344582 GCF_040610055.1 Streptomyces sp. NPDC004539
AGATCAGACGGGTAAGCATCCCCAGCAGCACTCACACACCACCCAACGACTCACCCGTACAGCCGATACGGCAGATCTCAGACACGCTCTTAGATTCGCCCCGGATTCGACCCCGAAGGTTTGTTCAGCTAGTAAACATGGACTCTGACCTGCGGAAGTACGGAACGGCAGACGAGCCGGGCCGTACGCCGGGTAGTAGGCCGCGCCGAACAGGACGCCGCGAGGCAGGGCGGTCACGACGAGCCTTCTCCGTGGTAGCGGAAATCGGTGAAGTGGACGGTCCCGTGCTCGGCGAACATGCCGGTGACGCGGCCGGTGAAGGGGGCGGCGAGTTCCACGGACCAGAAGCGGCCGTCCAGTTCGGCGAGCAGTGTCTCGGTCCCGGACCCGTCCACGGCGACGAGCCGGATCGTGTCCCCCGGCGGCAGCCAGGGCACCTCGTGCGGGGCGGGGACACGGGTCTCGATCCGCAACAACACCTGTTCGCCCGCCAGTTCCCTGGTCCACGCCTGGGACATCCCGGGCAGGTCGCCGCGGGCCGTGACGAGAGTCCGGCCGTCGGCCGGGGCGCGCTCGGCGACCAGGCTGACCGTGAACTCCTCGTCGAAGCGCAGACCGAGCCCGCCGCTGCCCTCGCCCGGCTCGACGCGGGCCTCGAACACGCTGTTCAGGTGGCGCTGGCGGCGGCCGACGAAGTCGGGCCGGAAGACCCTGAGGCCGCCGGAGTCCGCGGTCAGGGTGAGGCAGTCGGGGCGTTCGGTGAGCGAGGCCACCTCGCCGGGGGCGCGGCCCACCGCCAGCCAGCCGGGATCGGCCAGGGCGACCGGGTCGGTGAACTCGAAGTACTCGTCAAGGGGTTCCGGGCGCGGGTTCAGCTCCACGGGCGCCGGGCAGGGCCAGCCGTCGCGCCACTCCACGCCGGTGACGAACGTTTCACGCCCCAGGGGTGTGGCCTTGCCGGCCGGGCGGGTGCCGAGCAGCACCAGGACGTCCTCGCCGTGCGGCCCGCGGACCAGGTCGGCGTGGCCCGTGCACTGGACGGGGCGGTCGGTGCCCGAGGCGCACAGCACCGGGTTGCCCGGCGCGCCTTCGAAGGGCCCCTCGATGCCCGGTCCACGGGCGACGCTCACCGCGTGCCCGTACCCGGTGCCGCCCTCCGCGATCATCAGGTACCAGTGGTCGCCCCGCCGGAACACGTGCGGTGCCTCGGGGGCGACGAGTCCCGTTCCGGACCACAGCTCACGGGGTGCCTCCAGCACCCGTCCCTCGGCGAGGTCGACCCTGGCCTGGAGGATGCCCCGGTGCTCGACGACCGTCGTGCCGTCCAGGTGCAGGCCGCTGTAGGTGACGTACGCGGCGCCGGTGTCGTCCCAGGCCAGGTCGGGGTCGATGCCGATGATGCCGTCGAGGGCGGTGCCGTCGCTCCACGGCCCGGCGGGGTCGGTGGCGGTGAACACGACACAGCCGCGGGGGCTGACGGCCACCGTGACGATCACGTGGAAGAGGCCGTCGTGGTGGCGGATCGTCGGCGCCCACACTCCCCCGGAGTCCGGTACGTCCGCGACTCGCACCTGCTCCTCACGGGTGGCGACGTTGCCGATGTGCTCCCAGGTGACGAAGTCGGTGCTGCGGTGGACCGGCAGCGCCGGCAGGTACTCGAACGACGAGGTGACGAGGTAGTAGGTGCCGTCGACGAGCACACAGCTCGGGTCCGGGTTGAAGCCCGGGATCAGCGGGTTGGGAAGCGTCATGTGCGGTCGTGCCTTTCCGTGCTGGAGGGTGTTGCGGGGCGGGTGTGCGGATGCGCCGCGTCGTCCGGGTCGGCGGCGCCGCGCCCGGGCCGGGTCCACGGTTCGCAGACGAGCGCGGCGAGCAGGCCGAGCCCGCACGCCGCGACGAGCGGGGCGCGGGCTCCCCACTGGGTGATCAGCAGGCCGCCGAGTGCGGTGCCGGCCACGTTCCCGGCGGCGAACATGCTGTTCATCCATCCGAACGCCTCGGCGGCCGAGCCGTCGGGCACCGTCGCGGACAGCCGCTCGAACAGGCCGGACATGGCCGGGGCGACCGTGAGTCCCCAGAAGAAGAGGAGGACGGTCAGGGTCGCCTCTCCGGTGGCGAGCGGCAGGACGGCGAGCCCGGCCGTCAGGAGCAGCATCAGGTGCCGCAGTCGTGCCCGGTGGCCGCGGGTGCCGTGGACCAGTCCGCCGACGAGGGAGCCTAGGCTGCCGACGGCGATCACGAAGCCCGCCTCCGAGGACACCTGCCGTCCGCTCACCGTGGCGACCACGCCGAGCACCTGACCGGCCAGCGCGCCGGTCAGCAGGAATCCCGTCGCGTACAGGCGCGGCAGTCCGGGCCGCCGCAGCAGGCTCCCGCCCTTCGCGGCAGCCGCCGTGGTGCGTCCGGCTTCGGCGTTGCGGTCCCGTACGTAGGCGAGCGTTCCGACGAGGACCAGGGCGCCGCAGGCGCCGAGTGCGAGGCGGGGTCCGCCGAACGCGGCGAGCGAGGACGTGATCACCGGTCCGGCCACGAAGATCACTTCCTGTGATGTCGCTTCGAGCGCGAAGTAGGTGCGCCGCTGGCCGGAGCGGAGCAGTGTCGGCAGGGCGGCCCTGACCGCCGACGTCATCGGTGGCGTGCAGAGGCCGAGGAGCAGGGACAGGCCGACCAGTGCGGCCGGCCGCGGCGGCGCCAGGATCAGTGCCGCCATGGCCGCCGTGTGCAGCGCGGTGGTGGCGGTGAGGACCCGGCGGCGTCCGTGGGTGTCGGCGAGTCTGCTCAGCAGCGGCCCGGCGACGACGGCTCCGGCCACACCGGCGGCCGACACCGCGCTGTAGACCGTGTAGCTCGCGTGCTCGGTGGTGAGCATCATCAGCGCGAGGCCGGTCATGCCCTGGTGGAAGCGGCCCACGATCGACGTGACGAACAGCCAGGGCACCGAGGGGGTGCGCATGAGCTCCCGGTAGGCGGCTACCGGCACGGCCGGGGCCCCGTCGCGGAGGTGCCGTGCCGGAGGTCGCGCGGGCCGGCGCGGTCAGACACGCTCGACCGCTGTCTCGGAGAGGAAGGTGCGCTCAGCGCTCGCGAGCACCCGCTCCTCGCCCCGGATCTCGAACGACCCCTCGGCGCGCCGGTCGTCGGAGTCGAAGCCCAGGAAGAAGTCCACGCGCGCGGGTTCCACGACGAAGTCCCTCGCCGCGTTCGTGTGTCCGAGCTGGGCGGCCCGCACCTCGAACGTGACTCGGCGGGACTCCCCCGGTGCGAGGCCGACCCGGCGAAAGCCGGCCGACTGCTGTGCGGGGCGGGTGACACCCGAGGTGTTGATCCGGACGTAGAGCTGGACGACGGCCGCGCCCTCGGCCGCGCCGGTGTTGGTGACCGTGGCGGCGATCCGGACGGCGCCGGAGGTGTCGGCCCACGCGTCGTGCTCCAGGTCGGCGAGGGTGAAGTCGCCGTAGCTCAGGCCGTGTCCGAACGGGTACAGCGGGGTGGCCTCCATGTCGAGGTAGAGCTGTGTGGTGCCGGGCGGCAGCGGGTTGCGGTAGCCGGTGCCGGCCTTCTGGTGGTGGTACACCGGGATCTGCCCCGTGTGCCGCGGAATGCTGTAGGGCAGTTTTCCGCTGGGGTTGACCGCTCCGAAGAGAACCTCGGCGACGGACTTCGTCCCGAAGGGGCCTCCGTAGGGCGCCACCACGATCGCGGCGGCGTTCCTGACCACCTCGGGCAGCGCGTAGGCGCGCCCCTGGAAGAGGACGACGACGAGGGGGGTGCCGGTGGCGGCCACCGCCTCGGCCAGCCGGGTCTGTGCGGCGGGCAGGGAGATGTCCGCCGAGTCGCTGCCCTCCCCCTCGGTGCGTTCGCCGTTGAACCACAGGCTCGCCCCGCCGAGGGCCAGCACGACGACGTCGGACCGTCTCGCGGCGTCCACGGCCCGGTCGAGGTGTTCCTGGTCCAAGGGCTGTGTGAGCGTGCTGCCCGCCTCGGTGAGGACGTGTCCGGCGAAGTCGGCGATCTCCTCGGCGAGCGAGCGTGCCCCGTAGCGTTCGCGGACGAAGCTCTCCGTGTCGGCGCGGCCCAGCATCGCGTCGTTCCATGCGGTGTGCGCGGTCTCCGCGCCGACCATGTTGATCATCTCGCCCCGGCCCATGGCGAACGCGGCGTCCCGCCAGGCCGGATAGGTGTACGTCGGGAACTGGAGCGCGGCGGCGTCGGCGTGCGGGCCGATCACGGCGACGGTCCGGCCGCGCGGAGCGAGCGGGAGGATTCCGTCGTTGCCGGCGAGCACGACCGACCGGCGGGCCAGTTCCCGGGAGAGGTCCTCGCCCTCGCCGGCGACGGCGGCCACGTCGATGTGCTCCCGCGGGTACGGGTTCTCGAACAGCCCCAGCTGGAACTTGGCCCGCAGCACGCGCAGGACGCACACGTCGACGTCCCGCTCGTCCAGCGCGCCGCGCCGCACCTCCTCGGCGAGGGAGCCGTAGGCGTACGGGGTGGGGAGTTCGACGTCGAGACCGGCGAGGACGCCGAGGCGGGCGGCCTCACCGGGTGTCGCGGCGGCCCGCTGGCGGGTGACGACGTGTTCCAGGGTCGTGTAGTCCGAGGAGACGAAGCCGTCGAAGCCGAGGGTGTCGCGCAGCAGGCCGGTGAGCACCTCGCGGGAGATGCCGACGGGGATGTCGTCGACGTCGGCGTAGGAGTTCATCACGGACTTGAGGCCGGCGAGCTGGATGGCTGCCTCGAAGGGGTGGGCGAACAGGTCCCGGGTCCTGCGGGCGCCTCCCTCGTAGGCGGACAGGTTGATCCCGCCGGCCGCGAGGCCGTAGCCGAGGAAGTGCTTGGCCGTGGCGGCGACGCCGAGCGCGAGGTCGTCGCCCTGGAGTCCCTGGGTGTAGGCGACGGACAGCGCGGCGCAGAGGTAGGGGTCCTCGCCGTACGTCTCGTGCACGCGTCCCCATCGGGGGTCCAGGGCGACGTCCATCACCGGGGACAGCGCCTGGGCGAAGCCGAGGCGGCGCATCTGGCGCCGGATCAGGGCGCCCATCTCCTCGACGAGGTCGGGGCTGAAGGCGGCGGCGAGGCCGACGGGGGTCGGGAACACCATGTGCCCGCCGGTCATGAACCCGTTGAGCGCCTCCTGGTGGATCAGGGCCGGGATGCCGAGGCGGGTGCGGGTCACGAACTGGCGCTGGACGGCGCCGACGACGCGGGCGAGCCGCACCGGGTCGTCGCCGGCCAGGGCCGGGACATGGCCGGGCGGACACCGCAGCAGCGTCTCCACGCCCTCGGCGTCCTTGCCGTCCGCGTCGACGAACGTCCACGGCCAGGCTCCGCCGAGCTGGCCGCACTTCTCCTCCGGCGTCATCTCCTTCAGGAGCAGTTCGGCGCGGGTGTCGGCGGACAGTTCGGGGTCACGGTGAGTTCGGGGTGATGCGGTCACGATGGTCCTTCTGTCGGGAGGTGCGTGTCAGGTGCGCGGGGCGGGCGGGCCGGTCATCTCACGACCACACGCACCCGGCCCAGGTTCCGCACTCTGGCGAACGGTGTGTGCGCGTCGCCCTCGCGTTGGGCGGTCGCGCGCAGTGCCACGAAGTACGTGCCGGGTCTGTCGTAGGTGAAGGACGCCTGTACCTCGGCGGTCTCCCGCGCGGGGCCGCAGGGGTGTGCGGTGAAGGTCCCGGAACCGGTGAAGTCCCATTCGGCGGCCACGATCCGGCCGGCCTTCGGGGGCGTCTCGATGCGGGCCCGGAAGACGACCGGCCGTCCGGCGACGGCCTCGATCCGGTCCCGGCCGTGCGCGGTGAGGTCGACGACGGGCTGGACGCCCAGCCGGGCGCGGGCCCGGGCCGGCACGGCGATCTGGCTGTCGCTCACGCGGTAGGAGGTGGTTCGTGCCGGTGCCCTGCCCTGTTCCACCCAGGCGCACAGGTCGCGCAGGGCGTGCTCCAGGATGCCGGTCCAGTCCACCAGCCGGTTCGTGCCGGCCCCGGTGGGGGGTTCCTCCAGGTGGTTGGCGCTGTCGTTGTACCAGAGCCGGAAGGTGTCGTCGAACCGGCCGCCCATGGCCTGCTTCACCTGGGTGCCGTACCAGTCGCCGGGCCAGGGGCAGGCGTCCGGGTCCAGCAGGTTGGCGACCACGATGACCTTGCCGTTGACCTTGCCCGTGTGCGTGCCGCCGCCGCTGGTGTTGGCGGACACGAGCGGGCCGATCTGGACCGCCCGCTGCGGGTACAGGGGCTTTCCGTCCGGTCCTCGGTACTGGTCGAAGGTGTAGAGACCGGGCCGGGTCGGAACCTGGTACCGGTGGTAGGCGTGCAGGGCGAGGAACCAGTGGTTGTCGGCCCGGAGCCGGTCGCCGCTGTCCAGTGCCTTGAGGACGTCCGCGCTGTTTCCGGCCGCGAGCGTGAACACCTTGGCGGCGACGTCCAGCGAACCGGTCAGCGTGCCGATGCTCGTCGTGCCGTCCGCACTGCGGACCGTGAAGTCGAGGGGTGTCCTGATCTCCGTGGCCGGCACGCTGTCGAGGAGCAGCGCCGTCGGCATGCCGCCCGCGTCGCGGCGCACCTCGGTGACGGTCGCCGTGTGGTCGATCCTCGCGGCGCGGACCAGGTCGCCGAGGGGGGAGCGCTCGGTGCCGAGATAGCCCGGCTTCGACCAGAAGTCGTCCGCGTACGTGGGATCGATGCCGCGCACGATGGCCCCGATGCCCAGCAGGTTGTCGGGGTCCACCGGCAGCCGGAGCACGTAGGAGTAGTCCTCCCACGTCCGGAGCGGCACGCCCATGGTCGACACCTCGCGCAGCATGGCGCGCTCGACGCCGTCGAGCCCGGCGTAGGGGTCGCCCGAGCCGCCGGGGGCGACCGCGTCGCCGATGCGGGCGGCCTTGTCCCGCAGTACGAGTCTGGCCAGGGCGCGGACGGTGAAGCTGTTGGGGACGGACACCGGGCTGCCGGGTATGAACGGCACCGCTCCGTCCCACACGCCCACGGTGTTCTCGATGGCGCCGATGGTCTGGTAGGAACCGCCGCTGCCGCCGTAGACGTAGCCGTAGATCCGCCGGCCGGAGCGGTAGTACTTCGCCGCGACCGTCCGGGAGAACTTGGCCGCCGCCGCCTCGACGCGGTAGCCGATGCCTCCGTTGGTCTGGACGGTGTAGGCGCCGCTGGCCGCGCCGAAGGCGACGAGGGCGTCCGGGGCCTGCTCGTCCTGGGTCGGGTAGACCTTGTGGAAGAACCTCCCCTGCCACTGCTTCTTGGGGGGCAGGTAGATGGTGAACTTCTTGGAGGTGCCCTCGAAGTGACCGGACACCTTCCGGTGCCGGACGGGGGTGGTCAGGTCCTCCTCGCTGTCGATCACGGGACGGTCGTACTGCGGGTCGTCGCAGTCGGGGGTGATCCGCATGGGGCCACCGGGGCCGCTCGCCGAGCACACCGGCCGTGTCTCGGCCGAGGCTGGCGTGCTCAGCAACGGTGTGGCACCCAGCGCGACGGCCGTGCCCGCGGCCGAGGCGCGGACGACATCACGTCGGGAGGGTCGTCGTACGCTCATGTGCTGCTCCTGGAAAGGGAGATGCTGCGCTGGTTTCTGGTGCGGGGCATGCCGGGGAGCCGCCGGTGCTCGGCGGTGTACGGGCCGGCCGGCGTGGCGGTGTGTCAGTGGGCGTCCGTGGGCTCGGCGGCGAGGCTCAGTCGCTTCGCCCGGCGCAGGCGCTGGCGCTTCGGGTCCGCGACCGGTGCCGCCATCTGGAGCTTGCGGGTGTAGGGGTGCTGCGGGTTCGTGGCGACGTCGTGGGCGTCGCCGATCTCGGCGATGCGCCCCTGGTTGAGGACGGCGATCCGGTCGCTCACCTGGTTCACCACGCCCAGGTCGTGGCTGATGAACAGATACGCCACGCCTCTCTCGCGCTGGATGTCCTGGAGGAGTGTGAGGACCCGGGCCTGCGTCGTGACGTCCAGGGCGCTGGTGGGTTCGTCGCAGATGATGACCGAGGGGTCCAGGGCGAGGGCCCGCGCGATGGCGACGCGCTGACGCTGCCCGCCGGAGAACTCCCGCGGGTGCCGTCCGCCGGAGTCGGCCGGGAGACCGACGGCGTCCAGGAGCTCCCGGACCCGCGTGCGCCCGTCCCGGGAGCCGGCGGCGAGGAGGGGTTCGGCGAGGATGTCCTCGACGGCCATCGACGGGTTGAGCGACGAGTACGGGTCCTGGAAGACGACCTGGATGTCGCGGGCGACCTTGCGGCGGCGGGAGCGGGAGATGTTGCTGATGGGCTCTCCCCGGAAGCGGACGGAGCCGGAGGTGACCGGGGCGAGCCCGAGGATCGCCCGGCCGATCGTCGTCTTCCCCGATCCCGATTCGCCCACCAGACTCAGGGTCTCCCCCGCGCGCAGGTCGAACGAGACGTCGTCGATCACCGTGGTGCTCCTGCCCCGGCGCCCTCCGTAGCACACGACGAGGTTCTCGACCTTCAGAACGGTCTCCGTCATCCGTCACACCTCCGCGATCTCGACACGGCGTGCCGACGAGAGCAGTTCCCTCGTGTACGCCTCGGCGGGCGCCTCGAACAGCGGGTCCACGTCGCCGCGTTCCACGATGTGGCCGTCCTTCATCACGCTGACCCGGTCGCAGAGGTCCGCCACGACGCCGAGGTTGTGCGTCACGAGGATCACGGCGAGGCCGCGTTCGTCCCGCAGTTCGCGGAGCAGTTCGAGCACCTCGGCCTGAACGGTGACGTCCAGGGCGGTGGTCGGTTCGTCCGCGACGATCAGGTCGGGGCCCGAGGCGATCGCGCCGCAGATGAGGACGCGCTGGGCCATGCCGCCGGAGATCTCGTGCGGGTACTGCCCGAAGACGCGTTCCGGGTTCTTGATGCCGACGCGCGTGAGGAGGGCCAGGAGTTCCCGCTCCGCCTCCCGCTTCGTGAGGTTCTTCACCGCGCGCAGACCGTAGGTGAGCTGCGCGCCGACCGTGAAGCAGGGGTCGAGGTTCGACATGGGTTCCTGCGGCACGTAGGCGATCCGCCGGCCGCGGGCCTCACGCATGTGGTGCTCGTCGGCGAGCAGGTCCTTGCCGTCGAGGACGATGCTGCCGCCCAGGACGACGGCCTCCCGGGGCAGGATGCCCAGGGTGGAGAACGCGATCTGCGACTTGCCGGACCCGGACTCGCCGACCAGGCCGTGGATCTCGCCGCGCCGGACGTCGAGGTCGACGCCGTGCACCACCTCGGTCACCCCGCCCTCGCCGTCCGGGTAGCCGATGCGCAGGCCGCGTACCGACAGGACCGCGTCCGCCGGAGCGTCCGTCTCGCGCGCCCCCGCCGTCAGGTCCCTTGCCTGCCGGGTCAGTTCACGCGGTCGGCGCGGGGTGACCGTCCTGCTGTGGGCGGACGACTGGAGCACGTCGCGCAGGGCGTTGCCGAGCAGGACGAGCGACAGGACGGTCAGGCTGATGAGGAGCGCGGGCCACAGGACACCGGCCTTGTTGTTGTAGATGTTGCCGAACGCCTCCTGGAGGACGCCGCCCCAGGACGCCTTGGCCGGGTCGCTCAGGCCGAGGAAGCCCAGTCCGGCCTCGATGCCGATCGCCGAGGCCAGGACGAACGCGCTCTGGATGATCACGGGCGCGCGGACGGCCCAGAGCACATGCCTGCCGACGATCCGCAGGTCGGAGAGTCCGACCACCTTGGCGGCGTCCACGTACAGCTCGCCCCGGACCCCGAGGACGACGTTCCTGACCAGACGGAAGTAGGACGGTGCGACGATCAGCCCGTAGGTGGCCATCGCCGCCACGATGTCCGCGCCGGTCCGCGTGTAGAGCGCGATGAGCAGGATGATGCCGGGGGTGGCCATCACGACGTCGGAGGCCCAGTTCGACACGGCGTCGACCCTGCCCCGGTAGAAGCCGGCGACGAGGCCGGTGGTCACACCGAGCACCATGGAGACGAGGAGCACCACCAGGCAGGCGAGCAGGGTCTGCTGGGTGCCGCTCATGAGCCGGGACAGGATGTCGCGTCCCGTGGAGTCCGTTCCGAGGAGGTGCCCGGCGGAGAACGGCGGGGTGTTCACCGAGTTGACGTCCGTCACGTTCTGGCCGTGCGGGGCCAGCCAGGGGCTGGCCAGTCCCGCGAAGGTCACGCAGCTCAGGAAGGCCAGGCAGATGACGGCCTGCGGGTTGGTGAGCAGCCGCCTGACGAGCGAGGCTCCCTTGGCGGCCGGCTGGGCCGGTCCGGCCGTGGTCAGCGGGGGCGTCGTGGTCATCGCTTCCTCGCTTTCGGGTTGACCGCCGCCATGACGAGGTCGCCCAGCAGGTTGACGACGAGGACGACGAAGATGGTCACCAGCACGCATCCCATGACCAGAGGCACGTCGCCCTTCTGGGCGGAGGTGTTGCTGAGGTCGCCGAGGCCGGGCAGCGCGAACACCGACTCGATGATGACCGCGCCGCCGATGAGCCCGAGGGTCTGGAGGCTGAGGGTGGTCAGTCCGGGGCCGGCGGCGTTGCGCAGCACGTGCCGGAAGACCACCCGTGACTCGGGGACGCCGCGTGCCCGCAGGGTGCGGACGTAGTCCTGCGAGAGCGTGTCGAGGACCGCTCCGCGGAACTGCGCGGCGGCGTTGGCGACGGAGCCGATGAGCAGCGCGATCACCGGGAGGGTGATCGATTCGAGCCAGCCGCCGAGGCTCTGGTCCGGCGACACGTACCCCGTCGCGGGGAACATCCGGACCGAGACGGCGAAGGCGAAGACGAGGCCGATGGCGATGATGAACGGCGGTACGGCCGCGCCCAGCACCGACATGAACTGCACCGTCCGGTCGATCCACCCGCCGCGGACGGCGGCGGCGACCCCGATGAGGACGCTCACCGCCGTCGTGAGCGCGATCGTCAGCACGATGAGGGCCAGGGTCACCGGGACCCGGGACGAGAGGGCGGACGTCACGGACTCGCCCGTGAAGAAGGACTCGCCGAGGTCACCGGTGACGGCCCCTTTGAGCCAGTCCCAGTACTGGACCAGGAGCGGCTTGTCCAGCCCGAGCTTGACGACCTGGGCGTGGACGTCGCTCTCGGTCGCTCGTACTCCGAGGACCGACCGCGCGATGCCTGTCGCGTTGCCGTACATCAGGGCGAAGGTCGCGAAGCTCACGAGAAGCAGCACGCTCACCGCGCGGACCAGTTTCCTCACCACTGCACCCAACATCTGCGGCTCCGTTCGTTCCCCTCCGCCGGTCTACTGGAAGTCCCACAGCATGGGGTGCAGACCGGACGGGTCGCTGGACTGACGGACGTCGACCTCGGGGTTGTAGGCGTAGTGCATGCTCGCCTGCACCATGGGCACGAACCATGCCTGGTCGACGATGTAGCGGTTGAGGGCCTGCTGTTCCTCGGCGGACTGGGCGGCATCGCTGGTCAGGATCTTGTCCCAGCCCTCGGCCACCGTCGCGTCCTTCTGGTGCATCACGTTCCAGATGCCGTCGGGCAGCAGGTAGTCGCTGATGTCCTGGAGCGAGTCGCCGTAGTTGCCGAGCTGCCAGAACGGGACGGGGTACTTGCCGCTGAGCAGTTCGCTGATGGCGTTGGGGCCGGTCAGGTTGACCTGCTTGACCTTGATGTTCAGCAGGCCCAGCTGCTGGATGACGACGGGCATCAGCGGTTCGAGGTTCTGGCCCTGCATGAACGGGATCTCCAGCTCGAAGCCGTTCGGGTAGCCCGCCTTCTTCATCAGGGCCTTCGCGGCCTCGACGTCGAAGGGGTAGGGGTCCTTGAGGCCGTCGAGATAGGCCGCGCTGCCCGGGCGGAAGATCTGGGCGGCCGGGTCGGCCAGCCCGCGGTAGATGTTCTTCGCGATGGCCGCCTTGTCGAAGACCATGTTCATCGCGCGGCGCACGTCGACGCTGCCGAGGGCCGGGACCTTCTTGCCGAGGTGGTCGGTCAGCAGCAGCCGGGTCACCTGGGACTTCTGCGACTGGATCTTCAGCTTCGCGGCCTCGGCCTGGCTGTAGGTCGCCTGGGTGATCAGGGAGCCGTCGATCTGTCCCGTCTTGAGCGCGTTGATCGCCGCGGTCTCGTTGGTGAGCACCTTCAGGACGAGCTTCTTGTACGGGAAGGTCTTGGAGTCCCAGTAGGCGTCGTTCTTGACGAAGGTGTACACCGAGCCGGCGGTCGTCGCCGAGGCGTCGAGGGTGTAGGGGCCGGAGCCGACCGGGGCCTTGTTGAGTTTCCCCGAGGCCAGGTACTTCGGGCTCGCCACGCGCAGTTCGCACAGGCGGGCGACGAACAGCGGGTTGGGCTTCGTGGTGATCCTGAAGGACAGGTCGCCCTGCGCGGAAGCCTTCCAGCCGGCGAACCGGGCGCCCGTGGCACCCTTCGCCTGGATGAAGTCGACCATCGCCTTCACCGACTCCGCGTTCACGGGCGTGCCGTCCGAGAACTTCATCCCCGGGTGCAGGGTGAACGTTCCACCAGTGTTGTCCGGGTTCAGCTGCCAGGACTTCACGGCGCCCGGCTGGGGCTTGCCCTGCCTGTCGCAGCGGAGCAGGGTGTCGTAGACGGCGGACGCGCCCCAGCCCTGGTAGCTGGGCTGGTTGGTGGGGTCCCAGCCCTGGATGTCCTGGCTCATGCCGAGCGTGAGGGTGCTCTTGTCCTTGCCGCCGCCCCCGCCGCCCGCGCTGGAGCCGGCGTCCGTGCAGCCGCTCAGCGCGGCGAGTGCGGCTGCGGCCGTGATCATGGTGACCGCTCTGCGAGCGGGTCGGATGGTGCGCCTCATCGTGGACTCCTTCGGACGCGAATGAGGGTGCCGCCGAGGCTGTGTGCCATCTGGCGGGAAATCGTCCCAGCGCCTCGGGGCAGAACGGCGCAGACCGGACGGGAAGAGGAGATGTAAAACGTTCTACGCGGCAACGTACGGAGCCGACTCGGCCACGTCAAGAGGCTGCTCCGGCCCGCATGAGTAACAGTTCCGCAACGCCCCCGTAGCCTCGCGTTCGCACACGCGGACGCGAGGACACACGTCACCGCCGACGCGGAGACCACCGCTGAACAGGGCGGATACCGACCACAGGCGCGCGAGCGCCGCTCAGTCGAACACCTTCGCGGGAGCCGCGCTGGTCCCGCGCGGCAGGAGCCGGGGCGCCACGACGTAGTGGACGGGCCGGGTACGGCCGTCGAGCCGTTCCAGCAGAAGGCGGGCGCTCGTCTGCCCGGTGAGGTGGCCGGACTGGTCGACGGTCGTGAGGGAGACCCTGCCGATCGACGAGGCGTTGACGTTGTCGTATCCGGTCACGGTGAGGTCCTCGGGCACCCGCAGACCGCGTTCCTCCGCCGCCCGCAGCACACCGAGGGCGGCGATGTCGGCGCCGGCGAAGATCGCGGTGGGCGGCTCCCGCCTGGAGAGGGCTTCGAGCGCGGCGCGGTGGCCGCCCTCCTCGGTGAAGGAGGTCTCGATGACGTCGGGTTCCAGGCCGTGCCGTCTCATCGCCGCCACGAAGCCGTCCAGCCGCGCGGTGTGCGCGAGGACGTGCGGCCGTTCCAGCGCGCCCATGGGGTGCGTCGTGTGCACGATGCGCCGGTGCCCGAGAGCCACGAGGTGGTCGACCATGAGGCGCGCGCCGCCCTGGTCGTCGTCCACGACGGTGTCGAAGCCGGCCGCGCCGCCGTGCCGGGCGACGACCACCGTGGGCAGGGTCGCCCCGAGCCGCTCCAGCCAGGGCGTGCTCATCGCGGGCGAGATGACGACGAGGCCGTCGACCCCCCGGTCCATCAGTGCCTCGACACTGCGCTGCTGACGTTCCCGGTCGAGCCCGCCGGTGATGAGTATCTCCTGGTAGGGGGTGGGTTCCAGTTCGTCCGTGACGCCCTCGACGATCTCCGGCTGGAACGGGTGCGACAGCGCCACGAGCATGACGCCCACCGTGTACGAACGGCCGCGCATCGCTCGGGCCCCGGCCTGCGGGCGGTACCCCAGCTTCTCGATCGCGGCGGTGACCTTGGCCCGCATCTCGGGACTGACGCCGTAGGCGTCGCGCAGCACCTTGGACACCGCCGAGACGGAGACCTGCGCCTCCCTGGCCACGTCCTGGATGGTGACGCGGCGGACGCCGGAGGGTCCGCCCTGTACCGCAGTCATCTCGCCCCGCCCCCCGTCAGCAGAGCTGGTGTCCACACGCCCCATGCTACAAGCGCCGTCTTCCCCGGTTTCCTCATGGATCGACGTCCTCCCTGTCCCTTGACACGCGCGAGGAGCGCTCCCTACGCTGCCCGACGTAGAACGTTATACAACACCGGCCCGCCAGACAGCGCCTTCATCACCGCGCGCGGGCGTTCCTGGGCAAGGCCACGAAGCCTGCTCCAGGCCCGGTCACCGACTGCCCAAGAAGTCTGGAGACTCGCATGGCCGTGGCAGCCGCTCCCCACGCACCCCGCTTCGAACACCTCACCGACCGCTCCCCGCTCCGGGGCATCGGAACCGGCTCACCCCGGCTCTCCTGGACCGTCCCGCACGCGGACACGGACTACCGGCAGACCGCCTACGAGGTGGAGATCCTGCGCGGCGGGCACACCGAGCGCCACCGGGTGAACAGCGCCGAGCAGGTGCTGGTGCCCTGGCCCGCCCCGCCTCTGGCGTCCCGTGAGTTCGCCTCCGTCCGCGTGCGCGTCGCCCACGGCGACGACTGGAGCGAGTGGAGCGAGCGTTCCGTCGTGGAGGCCGGACTGCTCGACGCCGCCGACTGGTCGGCGGCCTTCGTCAGCCCGGTGGACCTCGGCGGCCTGCGCATGCCGGCGCCGGTCCTCCAGGGGTCCCTGCACGTCCCGGGCGAGGTGCGCAGGGCCCGCCTCTACGCCACCGCGCACGGCCTGTACACCGCCACCCTCAACGGTCACCGGGTCGGCGACCAGGTCCTCGCACCGGGCTGGACCGCCTACGAACACCGGCTGCGCTACCAGACGTACGACGTCACGGAACTGGTCCGCGAGGGCGCCAACGACCTGCATGTCCTGCTGGGCAACGGCTGGTACCGCGGACGTCTCGGCTTCAACGCCGAACGCGCCCTGTACGGCGACCGGCTCGCCCTGCTGGCCCAGCTGGAGGTCACCACCGCCGACGGCCGGATGCACGTGCTCGCCACCGACGGCACCTGGACCGCCCGGGAGAGCGAGGTGCTCGCCGACGACCTCTACGACGGCCAGCGCACCGATCTGCGGCGGCGCGGCACGCGCTGGCCCGTGGCCGCCGGCGCGGTGGAGGTGGTGGCGGGCGACCTCGGACGCCTCGTCGCACCGGAGGGGCCGCCCGTCCGGGTCAGCTGTCTCCTCCCCGCGGAGAAGGTGTGGACGTCCCCCTCCGGCCGCACTCTGGTCGACTTCGGCCAGAACGCGGTGGGCTGGGTGCGGTTGCGCGTGCGCGGTCTGGTGCCCGGCGGCGAGGTCGTCGTCCGGCACGCGGAGGTCCTGGAGAACGGTGAACTGGCGACCGCTCCCCTGCGCTCCGCCGAGGCGACGGACAGCTACCTGGTCACCGGCGCGGCCGAGGAGACGCTGGAGCCCTCCCTCACCTTCCACGGCTTCCGGTACGCGGAGGTGTCGGGCGTGCCCGGTCTGCGCGCCGAGGACGTGGACGCCGTGGTGATCGGCTCCGATCTGCGCCGCACGGGCTGGTTCAGCTCCTCCCACGCCCTGCTCGACCGCTTCCACGAGAACGTGGTGTGGAGCATGCGCGGAAACTTCGTCGACGTCCCCACGGACTGCCCCCAGCGCGACGAACGGCTCGGCTGGACCGGGGACATCCAGGTGTTCGCGCCCACGGCCATGTTCCTGTTCGACAGCGCGGGCTTCCTCGGCTCATGGCTCGGGGACCTGGCCGCCGAGCAGCAACCGGACGGGTCGGTGCCGTACGTGGTCCCGGACGTGATCCGCACCCCGTCGCCCGCCGCGACCGCGTGGGGTGACGCCGCCGCGCTGGTCCCCTGGACGGTGTATCTGCGCACCGGTGACCGTGGGCTCCTGGAGCGTCAACTGCCCAGCATGCGCGCCTGGGTCGACCATGTGGCGGGGCTCGCCGGGCCCGACCGGCTCTGGTCGGGCGGCTTCCAGTTCGGCGACTGGCTCGACCCGACGGCCCCCGCGGAGGACGCGGCCCGCGCCAAGGCCGATCCGGACGTGGTGGCCACCGCGCACCTGGCCCGCTCGGCGGAGGTCGTGGCGCAGGCGGCGCGCGTGCTCGGCCGCACCGCCGAGGCCGACCGGTACGCCGCGCTGGCGGCCGAGGTACGGACGGCGTTCATCCACGCGTACGTCACCCGGACCGGCCGCGTCCTCTCCGACGCCCCGACGGTATACGCGCTGGCCGTCCAGTGGGCCCTGCTGCCCGACGCCGAGCACCGCGCACACGCGGGCCGGCGGCTCTCCGACCTGGTGCGCGCGAACGCGTTCCGCATCAGCACCGGCTTCGTGGGGACTCCGCTGGTGACCGACGCGCTGGTCGCCACCGGCCACGTCGACGTGGCCTACCGCCTGCTGTTGCAGACGCGGTGCCCGTCGTGGCTCTACCCGGTGACGATGGGCGCCACCACCGTCTGGGAGCGCTGGGACAGCATGCTGCCCGACGGGAGCGTCAACACCGATGGGATGACGTCGTTCAACCACTATGCCCTCGGCGCCGTCGCGGACTGGCTCCACCGCACCGTCGCCGGACTGGCCCCCGCCGCGCCCGGCTACCGCGAGATCCTCGTCGACCCGCGCCCCTCCACCGATCTGACGTCCGCGTCGGCCCGCCACCTCACGCCGTACGGCGACGCCCAGGTCGCCTGGGAGAGGGAGGCGGGGACGTTCCGCCTGACCGTGCGCGTCCCGGTCGGTGCCCTCGCCCACGTGCGTCTGCCGGGAGCCGACGAGCCCCGGACCGTCGGGCACGGGGAGCACCTCTGGGAGGTGCCCGATCCACTGGCCGGCGACATCACGGCCGGCACGCCGGCCACGGTCCGCGATCTGCTCGACGACGCGGACGTCTGGTCCGAGGTCGTGGCGTCGGCCGTCGACACCGGTGTCGTCCCGGGAGGCGAGCAGGAGGTCGCCGCGCTCCTCGCTCCGTACCTCGACGCGCCGGTGACCGCCGTCCCGAAGGCCCTCGCACCGCACGTGGTCTCCCCGGCGACGAGAACGATGGAACAGCGGCTGGACGCGATCCTCGGCCCGCGCACCGCCTGACGCCCCGTTCCGCACCACAGGAAGAACACCCACATGTCCAGCAACGACCACCTCGACATCCGGCTGCCGGCCGGTGAACGCGCCACCCTGCTGCTGCGGGAGCTGACGGTCGAGGAGAAGTGCCACCAGCTCGTCTCCGTCATGCCCTGGAGTCTCGTCCGCGCCGACGGTTCGGACTCCGACGAGGCCGAACACTGGCTCGCCCACCCGCCCGGCCACGTCGCCCAGCTGATCACCGACACACCGGCGAAGCTCGCGGAACTGGTCGGCAGCATGCAACGCCAGGCTCTGGAACGGACCCGGCTCGGGATTCCGTTGCTGTTCCACCAGGAGGCGCTCAGCGGGTTCCTGGCCGGCGGGCACATGTCCTTCCCGACCGGTACCGGGCTGGCCGCCGCCTGGAGTCCCGACCTGGTCCAGGAGATGACCGAGCTGATCCGCCGCCAGATGATCAGGACGGGCATCAGGCACGCGCTCTCCCCGGTCATGGACGTGGCGCTCGACCCGCGATGGGGCCGTGTCCACGAGACCTACGGAGAGGACCCCTACCTGGCCGCCGCGCTCGCTGTCGCGTACACCCGTGGCCTTCAGGGCGACGACCTGCGCCAGGGGGTCCTCGCCACCGGCAAGCACTTCCTCGGCTACGCCCTGCCCGTCGGCGGCGTCAACACCTCGGCGTACGAGGGAGGTTCGCGGCAGACCCGGGACCTGTTCGCCTACCCCTTCGAGGCGGCGATCCGGCTCGCCGGTCTGCGGTCGGTCATGAACTCCTACGCGGACGTCGACGGCATCCCCGTCGGAGCCTCCCGGGAGGTCCTCACCGGCCTGCTGCGCGATGTCCTCGGCTTCGACGGCTTCGTGTCGTCGGACTACACGACCCTGGACCAGCTGGTCGAGCGCCAGCGGGTGGCCGACACCCCCGGCGAGGCGGCCTGCCTCGCCATCGCGGCCGGCCTGGACGTCGAGATGCCCAAGCCGTACGGCTACGGCCAGGTGCTCGCGGAGGAGGTCGCGCGGGGCAACGCGGACCTCGCCGACGTCGACACCAGCGTGTGGCGGGTGCTGCGGGCCAAGTTCGAGCTGGGGCTCTTCGAGAACCCGTACCCGCAGGAGCGCATCGACGTGGCCGCCGTCGCCGCGGAGGGGACGGAGCTGTCGCGGGAGCTGGCCCGCCGGTCGGTGGTGCTCGTGAAGAACGACGGGCTCCTGCCGCTGGCCCGGGGCCTGGACGTCGCGGTGATCGGACCGCACGCGGACGCCGCGAAGCTCCAGTTCGCGACCTACACCTACGCCGCCTGGCGGGAGGCGACCGACTCCGTGCTGAGCGGGGAACTCGGCAACATGCTCGGCTCGGACGACGTCACGACTCCCTGGTACAACGCGCTGGTGACGCCCACCGACCCCGAGCGGCTGGTCCACGAACGGTTCGGTGCCCGCTCGATCGCGGAGGAGATCACCGGATACGCCGCGCGGGTACGGACCGAGCGAGGCACCACGCTGACCCGTTCGCTGGGGCAGGACGCCGTCGACCGGGCGGTGGAGATCGCCCGCGAGGCGGACGTGGTGGTGCTCGCCCTGGGCGGCGCGAGCCTGTGGTTCACCGGGGAACGCACCGAGGGCGAGGCCAGCGACACCGCGGACATCTCGCTGCCGGCCGTCCAGACCCGGCTGGCGGAGGCCGTCGCCGCCACCGGCAAACCCGTCGTGGTCGTACTCGTCCAGGGCCGGGCCTACGCGCTGCCCGAGGTGTTCCGGGACGCGCGGGCCGTCGTCATGGGGTCGTACGGGGGTCCGTTCGGTGCCCAGGGGATCGCCGAGGTCCTCTTCGGGGTCACGAACCCGAGCGGCAAACTGCCCTACAGCATCCCGCGCCACTCCGGCCAGATCCCCGTGTACCACCACCAGAAGGCCGGCTCCGGCTACCGCAACCCGTTGCCGCCGAGCGTCGACCAGCACTACCTGGACCTGGAGGCCACGCCGCTCTACCCCTTCGCGCACGGTCTGAGCTACACCGACTTCGCGCTCGACGACCTGACGAGCGAGCCCGAGGTCGCCACGGACGCCACCACCCGGATCGGCCTGACGGTCACCAACACCGGCCCGGTGGCGGGGGCCACGGTCGTCCAGCTGTACGTCCGGGTCAACGCGAAGGGGGGTGTCACCCGGCCCGCCCAGCAACTCGCGGGGTTCTCCCGCGTCGAGCTGGAGTCCGGCGCGTCACGCCGCATCACCTTCCATCTCGCAGCGGCCCAGTTGGGCCACACCAACGCCGCCCGCGTCTTCGCCGTGGAACCCGCGCGCGTCGACTTCTTCCTCGGCCTGGACTCCGACGACCGGCGACTCGAAGGCTCCTTCGACCTGGTGGGCTCGGCACGTGAACTGTCCGGTGCCGAGCGGGAGTTCCTCTCGGAGGCGGTGAGCGAGCGTGTCTGAGAGGTACGACTCCATCCGGCCGGGGCGGGTCTGGCTCGACACCGACGGCAAGCGCATCCAGGCGCACGGCGGCTCCGTCCTGTTCGAGGACGGCACCTTCTACTGGTACGGCGAGAACAAGGAGCACACGAAGCCGGGCAGCGACATCTGGACGTGGGGCATCCGCTGCTATTCGTCCACCGACCTCTACAACTGGGAGGACCGCGGGCTGATCATCCCCCCGGTCTTCGACGACCCCGCCTCTCCTCTGTATCCGTCGCAGTTCATCGACCGGCCGCACATCGTCCGCCACCCGCGCACGGGAAAGTACGTGTGCTGGCTCAAGATCATGGGGAAGGACGGCGGACAGCGCTCCACCGTCCTCACCGCCGACTCTGTCCTCGGCCCCTACACGATCGTGCGCACCGGCCTGCGTCCGCTGGGCATGGACGCCGGTGACTTCGACCTCGTCGTCGACCCGGTGGACGGCAAGGCGTACTACTACTTCGAGCGGGTCCACAGCGAACTCATCTGCGCCGACCTCACCGACGACTGCACGGACGTCACCGGCTACTACTCGACACACTTCCCCCACCGGCATCCCCCGGCGGTCCGCGAGGCGCCCGCGTACTTCCGGCGCGACGGCAGGCACTACCTGATCACGTCCGGCACGTCCGGCTACTTCCCGAACCGCTCCGAGGTGGCCGTGGCGGACACCTACCACGGCCCCTACACCGTGCTCGGCGACCCACACCCCTCCGACACGAGCGGCACGTCGTTCCGCTCCCAGGTCAGCTCCGTCTTCCAGCACCCGACACGGCCCGACCTGTACATCGCGGTCGCCGACCGGTGGCTCCCCCACCTGTCGGCGGAGGAGTCCGACCAGACCGAGGCGTTCCACCGGTACTTCGCCGAGCAGGCGAGGGGCGGGACCGGTGCCTCCCTCCCGCCGCAGGAGTTCGACACCTCGGTGGCCGACTACGTCTGGCTCCCGCTCCGGTTCGACGGGGACGTGCCGGTGATCGAGTGGTACGACGAGTGGCGGATCGACGACATCCCGGGCCCGGACGCCGGCTCCTGACCGGAGTCACACATGCGCCACGACCCGGTTCCGTCCTTGCCGAAGTCCCGCTCGTCGAACGGGCGGTAGCCGTCTGCCGCTGCTCGGCTCTATTTCCGCCGGGCTGTCAGGGCGTTTCCGGGGAGATGGCTTCGCGTACGTGGCGGGCGATCAGAGCGTAGATCTCCCTCGCGGTCTCCGGGTCCTTCTGGTCGTAGCCGTGGTCGGCACCGGGGACGTCGTGATGTTCCACCAGGGCGCCGGCCTTGCGCAGTCGCTCGGCGTAGCGTGTGCCTTCGGCCCGGAGCAGGTCGTGCTCCGCGGTGACGACGACGGCGGGGGCGATGCCGGTGAGGTCGGCGGTGTCCGACGGGTGGGCCGGAGAGGCCAGGGGGTCGCTGCGGCGGGTCCGGTCCGGCAGGTAGGCGTTGTCGAAGATGTCGGCCATCCACGGCCGGAGCATCGGTTTGGCGACGACGGAGCGTTTGTCGCGGGCGTCGGTCGCCAGATCGAGCGGGGGATAGTGCAGGACCTGGAGGGCGACAGACGGAGTCCCCTTCTCCAGGGCCTGGCGGGCGACGGCCGCGGCGAGCGCGCCCCCCGCGCTCTGCCCTCCCACAGTCAGCCGGCCCCCGTCCCAGCCGTTGTCGGCCCCGTTCTCCGCCACCCACCGCACCACCTCGTACGCCTGGCGGGGCGGCGCGGGGAAACGGAACTGCGGGGCGACGACGTACTCCACGTTCACCACCGCCACCCCGGCCTCCGCCGCGAGGAGACGGCACAGCGGGTCGTCGAGTTCGATCGGGGGCAGCACATAGCCACCGCCGTGGAAATTCACGTGGACCGGTACCGGCGTGTCCTTCGGAGGATGCGGCAGGTACACGACGGCACGGGCCGGGGCGACGGAGGTCGGGATGGTGAGCTCGAATCCGGTGCGCGGGTATTCCGGGTACCGCGTGTGCAGGTGCTTGGCCACGTGCCGGCCCGACAGCAACGCGTCGAGACGCTGAAGCACCCTGGCCGCAGCCGCGGCCACGACCGGCCTGGAGAGAAGAGACATCGGGGGGTCCGTTCGACTGGCTGGGGTTTCTCGGCCGACCTCGGTATCGGTCCGGGTCTTCGGGCTCTTCTCGGGAAGGGCGAGGAGGACACGGCCAGGTTAGGCATCTCCGGCCGCACGGCCACACGACCACGGACCCGAAACGGCGCTCTCGCCCGGTACCGGGGTACCGCCTGGCCTCCACCTGGAGGATGACTGTCCCGAAGGGCCGACCGGAACGACGGACGCCGCCGTCGGCCGGGCCTGTGCTAGCTTCCGGGAGGTGAGCATCCAGCCCGATCTGCGGGAGCGCCGCCGGCGCGCGACACAGGCGGAGATCGAGGACGCCGCGATCGGCCTCTTCGAACGACAGGGTTTCGACCGCACGACGGTGGACGAGATCGCCGCCGCGGCCGGGGTCTCACCGAGCACCTTCTTCCGGCACTTCCCGACGAAGGAGGACACCGCGTCGGGTGCCAACCGGGCCTTCGAGGCCGCGCTGACGGCACGCCGGGACGCCTTCGGGCCAGGCGTTCCGCGGCTGCGGGACGTGGAGGCGGTCGTGGCGGATGCGCTGGAGGAGTTGGTCACCGCGCGCGCCGACGTGACCGCGCGCATGGTGCGCGTCCGCCGTGTGGTGATGGGGGACGCGGTGCTGCGCGGCGCGATGCTGCGCCGCGAGGTCGAGCAGTGTGAGCGCTTCGTCCGCCTGCTCTCTCCTTCCGCCGGCGAAGTCGACCCTGCGGTCCGGATGCTGGCGGAACTGGTCAGTTCCGGTCTGCGGATCACCTTCGACGAATGGGCGGCGCGACAGGGTCAGGACGGCGGCCCCGGCCTCGTCGAGGTCTACCGAGGCACCTGTTCCCTGCTGCGCACGGCCGTTTCGGACTGACAGCCGCTCTTACTTCGCAGGAAGAACTCCGGCCCGGTGCAGGGCCGTTCATTGGGCTGCCCTCCCGAAAGTGAAAGTAACTATCTTCATGGGAGTCACTGTCATGATGACTCATGCTAGCTTTGTGAATGTCGCTCCCTGTTCTGGCTTTCCCCCCTCCCCCGACTCGCCCCCCTCAGGAGGAAGTACCTCATGCGCGCATTGGTACTGGACCGGCCGGGCACCTGCGACACCCTGCGCGAGGCGGAGCTGCCGGTCCCCGAACCCGGTCCCGGACAGGTGAGGGTCAGAGTCGAAGCCTGCGGCCTCAACCCGTCGGACTACCAGCGGGCCGCCTACGGCATTCCGGAGTGGGAGTGGCCCGCGGTCCTGGGCCTGGACGTGGTCGGCGTCATCGAGGCCCTGGGTGACGGAGTGACCCATGTCGGGGTGGGGCAACGGGTGGCGTACAGCGGCGACATCCGGGTGCGCGGCGGGTTCGCCGAGTACACGGTGACGGACTCCGCGGCCCTCGCTCTCGTCCCCGAAGGGCTGGAGCCGGCCAAGGCCGCCGCCCTGCCGTCGGCCGGGCTGACCGCCTATCAGGCGGTGGTCCGTCGTCTTCGTGTCGGTGAGGGCGACACCGTGCTGATCACAGGAGGCGCGGGCGGAGTCGGCGGGTTCGCGGTGCAGTTGGCGTCACACAGGGGAGCCCGCGTCCTCGCCACCGAGGCAGCCGCCAACACCGATCATGTGAAAGCACTCGGCGCCGACGAGGTCCTGGACTTCCGCAACGACGACATCCCCTCCCGCGTGCGAGAACTGACCGGCGGACGAGGGCTGTACGCCGTCGTGGACACCATCGGCCCAGACTCCGCCACCGCGAACCTCAAGTTGCTGGCACACGGCGGCGGCCTCGCCGCTGTCGCGGGACGCCCCGACCTCACCGCCGTACCGCCCTTCGGCATGGCCCCCTCGGTTCACGAGATCGCGCTCGGAGCCGCGTACACGGTCGGCGACGACCGCTCCCGCAGGCAGCTGTCCACGATGCTCACGGAACTGCTCGGACTGGCCGCCGAGGGCCGGATCGATCCGATGCTCTCGCGGACCGTCGCTCTGGAGGACGTCCCGGCGGCCCTGGTCGAACTCTCCGGCCGGGGAGTGCGCGGCAAGGTCGTCCACGTCAACGGCTGAACCACCGGCTTCGGCCGGCGGAGTGCGTCCCGCCCAGGCATCCGACACCGAGGAGAAGCCCATGACAGCGCTCCCGACCTCGCCCGCCCTCGACCCCGAGGTGGCCGCCGCGCTGGCCGCGATACCGGGTCCCCTCCTCGGTGACTTCACCCCGGAGGGAATCGCGGCGGTGCGTCGTGGCGTGGCCGCCGCGTCCCCCACGGACGAACAGTTGAGCCAGAACGGGTACTTCGAGGTCGAGGACCGTCCGGTGCCGGGCCCGCCGGGAGCTCCCGACATCACTCTGCTGATCTGCCGGCCACGAGGCGCCACGGCCTCCCGTCCGGTGCTCTACCACGCTCACGGCGGCGGAATGATGTTCGGCGACAGGCGGTCGGGGCTCGACACCCTGCTGCGGTCGGCGCGTGAGCTGGAAGCCGTCGTGGTGTCCGTCGAGTACCGGCTCGCGCCGGAACACCCGCACCCCGCACCTGTCGAGGACGTCTACGCCGGCCTCGTATGGACGTCCGGCAACGCCACGGGGTTCGGAGGTGATCCCCATCGGATCGTCCTCGCGGGCACCAGCGCGGGCGGTGGGCTGGCCGCCGCGACGGCTCTCCTCGCCCGCGACCGGCAGGGCCCGCGCCCCGTCGCCCAGTTGCTGCTGTGCCCGATGCTGGACGACCGCGACGACTCCCCGTCCGCTCGCGAGACCACGGACCTCGCGACCTGGAACCGGGCCGCCAACAAGGCGGGCTGGACGGCTCTGCTCGGTGACCGACGCGGGAGCCCGGATGTCCCTCCGTACGCGGCACCCTCGCGGGCCGACGACCTCTCGGGACTGCCTCCCGCCTTCCTGGACGTCGGGTCGGCCGAGATCTTCCGCGACGAGGTCGTCGCCTACGCCTCTCGCATCTGGCAGGCGGGCGGAGATGCCGAACTGCATGTCTGGCCCGGCGGGTGCCACGTCTTCGACGAGTTCGCCCCACAGGCGGCGATCTCCCGGGCGGCGCTGAGCGCACGGTCCGACTGGCTGCGCAGAATCCTCGCGCAGGCACCCTCCGTGTCCGGGCGGTGAATCAGGATTCGGTGCCGGCCGAATGCACGGGGCCACCCTGCTCCGAGGGTCGAACGCGTCGTGCGGGGCTTTGGGCGTGGTCGTGGGGCGGCCTACCGGTCTGGGTACGCGGAAGCGGTTCATGACCTGGGTGAACGCGGGTGCGTCGCCTACCTGGCAGGGTGAGACGACGAACGCCGGCGGTCGGGAGCGGCTGTCCGCGGCGAGGTGGACTGGTGGTCGGCCCGCCGCGGGACCGTCCGAGGCATGGCCACCCGGCCGGCCCCTTTTGACGTGCCCCGGCGGCGTGTGGGTGAGCACGGACGACGGCCGAGCCGACCGCGACGACCCGGCCGAGGTCGCCTTCGGCATCGGCATCGGCATCGGCATCGGCGAGCAGAGCGGTGAACACTTTCGTCGTGGCGGGGCCGGTAGATCAGCCGGGTCCGCCGTCGGGATCGGCCACAGACTCGGATGACGGGCGTGTGGCCTCGGCGGGCCCGGGCATGGGCGACCAGCCGCGTCATAGAGAAGCCGGGCTCGCCCTCGGAGACGATCCCAGGCGTCGGGCGCAGCCACCGGGCTTCCACGTGCGGCCAGGTCTCCTTCACCCTTCCGGTGACATGGTCTTCGTCGCGTTGGGCAGCCCGTCTGGCCGGCACCTGGCAGGGGAAGCCGTGTCGGATCAGCAGGTCACGCACTCTTTGCGGGGCGCAACTCTTGTGAAGGCGACGGCCGATCGCCGTCTTGATCCTCGACACAGTCCAGCCGCTGGTCGGGCCGGCCGAACACAGGGCCCGGGGAGCGCAGAACATCGACGAACTCGCCGAGTGGACTCAGCGTGCTTCGAACGTACTCCTGACAGCGATCGGGATCTGCCGCCATCTGCTCAGGTGCCGATGTACTCCGGCGTCGGCCACGATCGGCCGCGTGCTGAGGATGGCGGTGACGCCCTGGACCGGGCGGTCGGCACCGTCGACGCCCCGCACTCGGTCGAGGCGCACATCTCCTGACTGGTCGAGAGCAAGAAGGTCCACTACATCGCGGTGACCAAGACCAACCAGCCCACCGCCGACGCTTCACCGCCGCCGGGGCGGAAATTCATGGGTGACATCAAATTGCCGACGCTCAAAATACGCGAAGGTCCACAACCCTGGACTCGGACGCCCCGGGCTTCGCTCTCGCCTCGGACGCGGCTCGCGGGGCTCTCAACCCGACGCGAGCCCCGCACACCACCGTGACACCCCGGTTCTTCCAGGCACGGCGCGCCCGAAACACGTTCGGATCACTCGGCGTGCACATGACGTGGACTCATAGTGATGCTTCCTGCATGAAGCACCGCACACACATACTCGCTCCGCTGGCCGCCGTACTCCTGGCCGCCGGACCCGGTCTCGCCGTCGCCGACTCCTCGGCGGGGTCTGCCGACGAGGCCGTCACCAGACCCACCGCGGACTGGCCGGCGGCCAAACGCACACAGCGGGTCTCCGCGACCATCCCGGTCAGCGGGAACCGCAACTTCGACTTCACGCGCTTCGTGGGGAGCGGCGCGCTCGGGGGCGGGGACCAGAGCGAGAACCAGCCGCCGGTTCTCGAACTCGCCGACGGAGCCACGGTCTCGAACGTGATCATCGGCTCCCCGGCCGCGGACGGCATCCACTGCCGGGGGACCTGCACACTGCGCAACGTCTGGTGGGAGGACGTCGGCGAGGACGCGGGAACCTTCAAGAGCACGCGCGCGGACCAGACGATGACCGTCGACGGCGGAGGCGCGCGCAAGGCCGCGGACAAGGTGTTCCAGCACAACGGTCCCGGCACGTTCGTCATCCGCAACTTCCAGGTCTCGGACTTCGGAAAGCTGTACCGCTCGTGCGGGGTCTGCAAGAAGCAGTACCAGCGCCACGTCGTGATCGACAACGTCACGGTCGGCGCGCCCGGGGTCGACGTCGTCGGCATCAACCCGAACCTCGGCGACACGGCCAGGATCACCCGGGTCACGATCGTCGGAGACCGGAGCCGGAAGATCGTCGTCTGCCAGAAGTTCCGCGGGGTGACCTCGGGTGAGCCGGTCAAGACGGGTGCCGGACCCGACAGCAGGAACTGCCTCTACCGCACGTCCGACATCAGCTACCGGTAAGGACCGAGACCATGACCGTTTCCCGACCGCGCGCCCTGGCCCTGGCCGCCGCCACCGCCGTCGCCGCTCCGCTGCTCCTCGTCCCGCAGTCCGCTCAGGCCGCCGACAACTGCACGGCGTTCAACACGATCAGCGCCTCGCCGTACTACCTCAACAACAACGTGTGGGGCCAGCAGGGCGCCAGCGGCAAGGAGTGCACCTGGCTGAACTCCTACCGCAACGGCAGCCTGAACTGGGACACCACCTTCGACTGGACCGGCGACCGCACGAGCGTGAAGGCGTACGCCAGCGCGGTCCTCGGCTGGCACTGGGGGTGGAAGGAGAAGAACACCCGGCTGCCGATCCGCCTCGACAGCGGACGGCACGTCACCTCCAACTGGTCGTTCAAGCTCACCCAGAACAGACCGTCGATCCTGAACGTCTCGTACGACCTGTGGTTCCATCAGAAGGCCGACCCGGACTGGAAGGACCAGCCGCACGACGAGATGATGGTCTGGCTCAACCGCCAGAACGGCGCGGGTCCGCTCGGCACCAAGCGCGAGACGCTCAGCGTGGGCGGGGTCGCCTGGGACCTCTACGTCGGGAAGATCGTCAACAAGGACTCGGCCGGGAAGATCACCAGCAGCTGGAACGTCTACTCGTTCGTCCGCCGCGCCAACACCACCAGCCAGACGACCGACCTCACCGGCCTCACGGACGCCCTCGTCCGCCGCCGCCTCCTGTCCGGGACGTCTTACCTGACGAGCGTGGAAGCGGGCACGGAAGTCTTCACCGGCACCGGCCGGCTCACCACGACGGCGTACTCCGTCAACATCCGCTGACCACAAGGTCCCCGAACAACCGAAGGGCTCTACCGGACCTCTCCGGCAGAGCCCTTCGGCCACGGAACTCCGCATCGTCAAGCCCTGCCACACACAAGGCACAGTCTCAGACGATGAGGTTGTCGTGACACTTCTCCTCGGGAACGGGCAGCACGATGCCCCAGTGAGCTTCTTCAGTGTTGCCGCTCCAGCGTGAGGATGGCCTTGGCGATCGACGTCATTCGATTCGGGCTGCATCGAGACCTGCGGAAGATGCGCCAGGACTTCAGGCGGGCGACGCCGCGCTCGACCGGCGCTCGTGCAGCGGCCAGTACCCGGTTGAGGGTCGCGGATGATCCGGTGGGTGCGGGCTGGGGGCACCCCCTCTGGGGGACGGTCAGGTCGTGAGTGCGGCCCGGCAGAGCGGGTGAGAGCCACGGCAGCCGACCGTCGGGGTCGGTGACGACCTGCACGTTCACGCTGTGGCGCCGGTGTTTGTGGGAATAGTCGGCCCGTCCGTCGCCGATCCGGTCGCACTCGGCGAGGGTGCCGTCCAGAAGGACGAAGTCCGCCATGGTCTCGCGCAGGACCCTCAGCAGACCCGGTGCCCGGCCGGCGAGCAGGTCGACGACCTGGCTGGTGCAGGCGTGGGCGGTGGACTCGCTGATCCCGAACCCGGCGGCGATCTTTGCCAGGGTGGTGTGTTCGCGCAGGTACACCAGTGCCACCATCACGCGTTGGGACGGGCGGAGCTTGCAGCGGCGGTCGCCCTCACGAGTGACGATCAGCATCGTCACCCACTCCACCAGGGCGTGCGGCAGGTCGAGTGCGGCAGGACGGATGACCAACGAGGCCCCCGAGCAATGTGATGGAGACGTCAGACATCTCGATCAACAGCCCGGGAGCCTCGCTCGTTGCGTTTCACCGGCCATCACCTGATCGGTAGCCAACTCGAAGAAGCTCACTCAGCCGCATACACGGAAGTGCTGCTCGACAGGTGCGGGCCACGTCACCGAAGGCCCGCACGGTGAGGATGCCGTCGGACGAGGTGAAGAAGCCCGTGCCGGTGGTCTTCGAAGCGGTTCGGCGTCGATGATCTGGACCTCCCAGGCCGAAGCCGGCGAGGGCGACGGTTCCGAAACCGACCCGGACCTGAGCCCACTGCGGGAGGAGGTGAAGAGCGACATTCTCATCAGCCTTGCCTATGGGCGTCCACTCACGCTCCATATGCATCCTGCACCGGTGCACGACCAGGGGCATTTGCCCTCAGCCTCACAAGTGACCCCGCCAGTCACCAGCGGCACGAGGCCGACGCCGGCGATCCTCGGGAACCCCGGTCACCGTACGAGCGTGGACGAGGCGCGGACCGTGAGCCGGACGGGGGCGGTCGTGGGGGCCGGGGTGGGTGTGGGTCTTTCGATCAGCCGGACGAGTGCGGTCACGGCAGCCGCCATGGACACGTCGGGGGCGAGGGACAGGGTGGTAACCGGAGGGGCTGTGCCCATGTACGCGGGGTCCTCGCTCGCGCAGACGAGCAGCAGGTCCTGGGGTATCCGCACGCCGACGCGGGCGGCGCTCTCCAGAACGCGGCGACCGCAGTAGTCGTAGATCCCGAACACGGCATCGGGACGGTCACGTGACGAGAGGAGGCTGTCGAGGTGGCCGCCGGGTGCCTTGGAGTAGGTGTCCGGCACGACCTGGGGTGCGCGACCGTGTTCACCGCACCAGTCCGTGTAGGCGGCCACGCAGGTCCGCGTGTAGTGCTCCTCTCCCGGGCCCGCGAGGAGGGCGACATCGCGGGCGCCCTGGGCGGTCAGATGGTCCAGGACGAGACGGGTCGCGGCCGTGTGGTCGTTGTCCACCCACACTTCCCCCGGCATCGGCTCGGCGGGACGGCCGTCGAAGGCGAGCGGAACGCCACGGCCTCTCAGGGCCTCGGCGATCGGGTCCCCCGCGGGACTGTCGATCAGGACCACCCCGGCGACATCCAGCGCCGGCCACAGATCCTCGTCGCTCAAGGACGGGAGCGTGGTGAGCGCGTAGCCGTGACGGTGCGCGGTGGCTGTGGCCGTGACGATCGACTGAGCGAAGTACGGAACATGCATGAAGTTCCAGTCCGTACGGCCGTACGTCGTCACGGCCAGACCGAGCGTGCGCGCGACCGCGGCACCGCCGTAGCCGAGCAGCGAGGCCAGTGCCCGGATGCGGGCACGGGTGCCGGGAGTCATGCGGCCGGTGCCCTTCAGGGCGTGCGACACGGTGGCCGTCGAGACCTCGGCGGCGCGTGCCACTTCGGCCAGGGTTACCCGGGTCATAGGTCACAGAGTACGAGAAGCGTTGTTCACGCGGTTCAGTTCGACGGATTTCGTCGCGAGAGGGAGGTGGCAGTCAAGGCGTTAACCAAGCAGGGTTCTCACTGCACCGCGCGGCCGTCCCCCCTTCGGACAGGAGAACTTCTCATGCCTTCTGGTGGCACACCCTGGATGAGGGCGCTTCGCGCGCGGCGTGACGCGGCGGCGCAGAGCTCGGCCGAGGAGACAGGCACGACCCGGCGTACCGTGCTGCGCGGTTCGCTCGCCATGACGGGGGCGCTCTCCGTCGGCGCTGTGGGACAGTCGGCCTTCGCAGCGCCCGAGACGGTGCGCAGCAGCCCGCACGACGCACGCGTGGTCGTCGTCGGCGCGGGCCTCGCGGGACTCACCGCTGCCTACCGGCTCGCCCGGAAAGGCGTCCGGGCCCAGGTGTTCGAGGCGAGAGCCGACCGGGTCGGCGGTCGCTGCTGGACCGCGCGGGGCTTCGCGAGCGGCCAGGTCGCCGAGCACGGCGGTGAACGCATCGACACCCGGCACACCCACATTCGGAAGCTGGCCGCCGAACTCGGCCTGATTCTGGAGGAGGAGAATCCCGACCGGCGGCACGGCGAGCGCGGGGTCACCTACCTCCAGGGCGCGGTGCGGAACGAAGCCGCGGTCTACCGGGACATGGACCTCGTGGAGAAGCGCCTCAAGGCGGACGCGCAGCGCATCGGCAGCTACTTCGCCGACCACGCCTCCCGCGCGGCCCGCGACTTCGACCAGCTCACCGTACGCGACTGGCTCCAGGCCAACGTTCCCGGCGGCATGGGCTCGTTGCTGGGCGCGGCCATCGCAAACGGCGTCGCCACGTTCTATGGCAACGACGCCGACGAGCTGAGCGCCATCAACCTCATCGAGCAGTACTTCGGGCCCGCCGGAGCCGATGAGAAGTACCACGTCAGGGGCGGCAACGACCTGATTCCCCAGAAGTTGGCCGGCGCGCTGCCGAAGTCGGCCCTGCACTTCGACGCGCCGCTGCTCGCCGTGCGCCGGACCGGCGACACCTATCGGCTGCGTTTCGGAGGCGTCCAGCGGGAAGTGGTCGCGGACCACGTCGTGTTCGCGCTGCCCTTCACCACTCTGCGCCGTGTCGACCTCGACGGCTCGGGGCTCAGCGCCCGTAAGCGTGAGGCGATCGACAACCACGGCATGGGCACGGACGCCAAACTGCTGCTCCAGTTCGACCGGCAGTTCTACCGGTTCGACGACTTCAGCGGGCGGATCACCAGCGACAACCCCTTGTTCACGAGCTGGGACACGTCCTCCTACCAGACGGGCGCGGAGGGCCTGCTCACCCTCTTCGTCGGCGGCTGGACCGGCTCCTCCCAACCCGCCGAGCGTCCGCACGCCGTGCCGTCGGCCGCCGTCACGGCCGCCGCGCTCGGCCATCTCGACCGGCTTGTCCCCGGCCTGAAGCGTTCGTACAACGGCAAGGGGTGGCTGGACTCCTGGGTCGACGACCCGTGGGCCCGCGGTTCGTACTCCTCGTACCGGCCGGGCCAGTACACGAAGTACTGGGGCTGGACCGGCCGCCGCGAGGGCCGGTTCCACTTCGCGGGTGAACACACCAGCACGCACAGCCAGGGCTACCTCAACGGCGGTGTGGAGAGCGGTGAGCGGGTCGCGCGCGAGGTGCTCACCGCACTGGGCCGATAGGGGGGCGATGTTCGACGCGTGTGCCACGGCTGGATCAGCTTTGTCCACTCGCATGCACTCGGGGGAGATCAGGAGTTGAAGGGACCAGTGAAACTTGCCGAGGCTCTCGCGGAGCGCGCGGAGGCCACACGCCGGCTGGAGCAGTTGCGGGCGCGGATCGTCACGAACGCGCGCTACCAGGAAGGGGAGGTTCCTCCCGAGGACGCGGCCGAGTTGCTGGGCCAGGCGGCCGAGGTGCTGGACACCCTGGAGACCCTGATCCGGCGGATCAACCGGACGAACGCCACCGTGGAGTTCGGGTCCGGCACACTGACCGACGCGCTCGCCCGCCGGGACGTCCTGCGGATGCGTCACTCCGTGATCACCGCGGCGGCGGACGCCGCGGCGGGCTCGGACGACTACGGCTCCGGTCGGCAGCTCCGCTCCGAGCTCAGGGTGCTCTCCGCTCTGCCGGTCAAGGAGCTCCGCGCGCAGGCGGACGGGCTCGCCCGGGACATCCGGGAGGTCGACACGGGTATTCAGCAGGCGAACTGGACGGTCGATCTCCTGGACTGATCTCTCCGGTACATCACAGCGTGTGGAGCAGGTAACTGTTTCGGAGGCGTGCACACACCGAGGGCCGGCGGTTCCGGCCCACTTGTGGGGCGTGAAGAGCAACGCGGGGTTCGAATCCCCTTGAACAGCGCAGCTCAGCACAGAACACAGGTGACAGCGCATGCCGCACAGCACATCACCACGTGCAGATCCGAAGCAGTGAGGGCGGGTCAGGGGATTCCACAACGCAGGGCGCCGTACAAGTACGAGCAGTCGCCCCACTCCGCAGCACGGGCCTGCCACTGGTGCCGGGCGAGTGTCGGTCCGCGGTCAGCCTTCGGAGCGTCGGCCGCGTTCGACGGTGCCCCGGGGCAGCACGTAGCCCCACCAGTCGGCGACCATGGCCGGTGTCTCGGCTCCCTCGACCTGGAAGGTGCACCGCCTCAGCACCTTGTAGCCGCCGTCCTTGGGAACGACGTCGAGGACCTCGAAGGTCGGCAGGATGCGCTGGCCCAGATGGACCGGCGAGATGAAACGGACCCTGTCCAGGCCGTAGTTGAGCGCCCACGTCGCCGTGGAATCGGTGCTCGTGGACAGGCGTGAGACGGCGTCGACCATGGCAAGCAGCCAGAAGCCCTCCACGAGGGTGTCGGGGAACTCCTCGACGTCGTCGGGATATGCCGTGTCGAGCCAGGTGGCTTTGTGGAAGTACCGGCTGTCCTCGGCATCCAGGGTGAAGGGCTCACCCTGGATCGTGGTACCCACGGTGCTCGGCAGATCATGGAAAGAAGTCCCGGTGCCGTTCATGGCTGCACTCCGATCAGTTCGGCGAGTCGGTCCCACGCGGTGATGGTCCGGCGATGTCCGTCGGCCTTCAAGGTGTTCTGGCACACATGATGAAGCACACGATATACAGCAGTCGCTATATTTTAAAGCGCCGAGCCACACCGTCGTGGAAACCGAGCCGCACGCGTCAGCAGCGGCCGTCTACCGAACAGGCGAAGCGGACCCGCCGATCCACGGCGCATCCGCCTCCCCGGCTCAGCCCGTCGGAAGTTCCGCCGGGGAGAACATCCCGATGAAGCGCCGCAGCACAGCCATCTGGCGCTCGGGGGTCCAGATCTCCGGGTGCTCCACCACGGACAAGGCCATCCCGGACACCCAGACCCTCACCAGATCGACCGCCCCGTCCAGCTCGTCGGCCGGGACCATCTCCTCAAGCCCTCGCACCAGGACTGCCCTCATCGCCGGCTCCATGCGCCGCAGGTGCTCACCGATGATGGGCTCCGCGCCCTGGTGTGTCAGCAGCGCCACCCGTGCGCGCTCCTGCAACAACCCCTCCTCGGTGTCCGGCAGAAACCACTCAAGGGCGACCCTCAGCCGTTCACGGGGGTCCGTGATCTCGTCCAGATCACCGAGGATGGCGTCCGCATCGGCCAGTACGTATTCGAGAACAGCGTTGAGCAGGGCCTCACGGTTGGCGAAGTAATGCGTGATCAGCGTGATCGATCCCCCCATCCGCCGCGCGATCTTCCGCAACGTGAGTTCAGTCAGCCCTCCCTCGCTCAAAGCCTTCAAGGACGCCACGACGATGTCGCGCACGCGCTCTTCCGGGTCCACATATCTCGGCACCAAGACCTCCCCGCCGCTCAGCCGTACACGTTACCGGTCATCGTTATACAACAGACGCAACATAGTCGAGGACTCATAGAGCGCCGTTAGCCGTGGTCCGCCAAACCCGGCGGCGGTGCGGGTAGGTCGGCACTGCAACCATGCGCGTGGGCCGGCGGTGGCTGGGCAAGACCGGCATCGTCACAGTCACCGCGGTGTGGACCGACGGCCGGTTCCACTACCAGTCTCCCACGGCCGGCTACGGCCCCGACAGCCACTGCCGCTTGATCGTGGCCACCACCACCCCGGGCTCCTGCCCGACAAAGCCATCTGGTGGCTGACCACCGACCTACCCCACCCCGACGCCCCGCGCGCCTGCCGCCGGCCCGCACGCGCTGGGACGGTCCGCCACGTACAACTCCCGGCAGATGACCTCCAGTTCACCAGAGGCTCGACGAAGCCGCCGAGCCCGGTGCCGGCGGGCCGTCTCTCCTTCAGCCTTCTCAAGGCCCCAGCGGTCCCGCGCCCGTACGGGTGACCGGCGCGGCGGCATCCCGGCAGACGGATCTGGGGTGATTCGTGCCGATGGTGGCAGCACGAATCACCCCAGATGAGGTGTCTCATGGTCGCGGCGTACCGCAGAGGTCCCCGAAGAGGTCGGGGGTGATGTGCCGGTGGGTCAGTGGTTGGTGCCGGAGGCCCAGATCGCCTGGCTGCCGTCGTAGATGACTACGTTGCCATCGTCCTGGACGACGAGGCGGGAGCCGGGGTGGCCGGCGGTGTTCGAGGCCCAGACCGCTCGGTTGGAGGCCGTGTAGACGACGAAGTTGCCGTCGGTCTGGAAGCGGGCCGTCCAGCCCTGGTTGACGGTGTTGGAGGCCCAGCGGGCACGGTTGAACTCGTCGTAGATGACGAGGTTGCCGTCGTTCTGCATGATCAGGCGGGCGGTGTTGGAGCTGACCGAGTTGTTCCGGTTGAAGGTGTACGGCGCCGTGATCGTCCGGTTGGCGCGGAGCGCGGGGCTCGCCGCCGTCGTATCGGCGCCGGTGGCTAAGACGCCTGTGGCGGGGGCCGCGCCGGCCTGGCTGACGAGGGTCAGAGAGGCGAGGGTGGCGGTGGCGAGGAGTGCGATGACTTTCCGTCTCACGAGCGAACTCCTTGAGTCAGATTGCGCATCCAGCGATGCCCTGACCGGGCACCGCACCCGAACTCTGGCACCCCGGCGGGGCGGCGGGAGGCACTCCGCGCGGCGGTGACTTGTTCGCGGCCACGTTTGACCTGAAGCCGCAGGCACCGCCGACGCGCCGGACGGCCACGGGCACCGTCGAAGCGGTGGCCGTGGCCGTCGGAGGCGGGGGCGGTGGACGGTTACCTCGCCGCGGTCACGCGGACCGTGATCGTGGAGCCGTCGAACGCCTCACCGAGGATCTCGATCCTGGTGTTGGTGTCGGTGACGCGGACGCCCCCGGTGGGGTTGGTCTCGTCGTAGTAGGTGTGGGCCCGGTCGTCGAAGACGGGGTTGCCGCGCCGGGACGGGATCTCGGTGGGCTCGCCGCGGCGGTGGAGGGTGATGCCGTCCGTGCGGTAGCGGCTGAAGGGCGAGTCGTAGCTCTGGATGCCGTTGTCCATGAGTTCGCCGTCGGACCACTTGAGCGGGGCGGGGTGGGCGTCGACCGGGAGGAGGCGGCCCGTGCCGGGGTGCGCGCTGGTGTTGTTGTCCTCCTGCGAGGTGTCCCACTTCCAGATCAACAGGCCGTTCTGGTACGGGAAGTGCTCCACCCAGCCGGCGGCGGTGAAGTTCATCGGGCCGACCTTGAGGGTCCTGTCGTACGACACGTACTGGCGGTTCTCGGCGATGTAGTACTGCGCGTGGTCGGTGGTGTAGGTGTCCCCGGTCCGGGAGAAGCCCTGCGCCGTCCACGCGGAGTCGGCGCTCTCCGCGTCGTCCGAGAAGAGCGGGGTGCCGTCGGCGACGACGGTGATCCGGTCGGCCGCGAAGCCCTTCTGGTCGACGATCTCGTCGGTCCGGTAGCGGAAGCGGACGTCGATCTGGCGGCCCGCGTACGCGTCCAGCGGGTACGCCAGCCTCTGGTACCCGGTGGAGGTTCCGGTGAGGGCCGGCTTGCCCGCGGTGTCGCGGGGGATCGCCGTACCGTCCGCCGTGCCGTCGAGCGCCGTCCAGTCGGCGCCGCCGTTCGTGGAGACCTCGGTGTAGAGGTAGTCGTAGTCGGCCTCGATGTCGTACCAGCCGTCGAGTTCCAGGGTGGCGGAGGAGGCGTCCGTCAGGTCCACGGACCGGGTCAGGGTGTTGGAGAGTTTGTTGCCCCGGCCGCTCCACCACTGGGTCGCGCCCTGTGCGGGGGCGACCAGTTCGGCGGTGACCCGCTTCTTCGGCAGTTCGACGACGAGGGCCTGTTTGTCGGCCGTGTTGAACTCGGCGTACCCCAGCTTGTGCGTCGACGTCGTCGCGGCCCTGGCCGTGTCGTGGTCGAGCCAGCCGAGTTGGAGCTTGTCCCAGGCGGTCATGTCGCCGGGCAGGTCACCGATGGTGTCCTTGCCGGTGCCGAGCCAGGAGCCGGCGGACATCACCGTCCAGAAGGCGGTCGAGTTGGAGCCGTTCCTGCTGGTGTCGTAGTGGTCGGGCAGGCCGAGGTCGTGGCCGTACTCGTGGGCGAAGACGCCGAGTCCGCCGTTCTCCGGCTGGATCGTGTAGTCGCCGACCCAGATGCCGGTGTCGCCTATCGCGGCCCCGCCGAGCCGGTTGTCCTGCGGGCCGGACGTACCCCAGCCGTCGCCGTACGCGTACCAGCGGTGGGACCAGACGGCGTCCTCGCCCTGCGCGCCGCCGCCGGCCTCCTCGCCCTCGCCGGCCTTCACGATCTGGAAGTGGTCGATGTAGCCGTCGGGTTCGTTGAAGTCGCCGTCGCCGTCGTGGTCGTAGCGGTCCCACTGGTCGAACCGGGCCGTATCGGCCTGGATCTGGGCGGGGGTGCGGCCCACCGCCCGCTGCTGTCCGACCCAGGCGTCGAGGCCGTCGCGGACGAGGTCCCAGATGCAGTTGTCGCACTTGTTGGTGCCGTAACGGGCCTCGTTGTAGGGGACCTTGACCCAGTCCGAGACCTCGCCCTCGATCGAGTAGCGGCCCGAGGACTGCTTCTCGTAGTACTTCTTCACCGACTCGACGCCGTCTCCGGTGGCGTAGTAGAGGTCCTCGTAGTGCTGCCGGTCGTAGTCGGCCTCCCATGCCTTGCTGTTGTTCACGGCACGGTCCGGCTGGGGTATCCGGTTGTGCAGCGGGCCGGGTGCGCCGCCGTAGCGGGTGTCGGCCTCGTCGCCGAACTCGACGAGGATCGTGAAGATCCTGTCGGTCCGCTCGCGGCCCAGTTCGACGTACTTGCCGCCCGACTTGCCTCCGCCGAGCCGCACGACCCGTGAGCCGTCGCGGTCGTCGACCGCGGTGTCGCCGGATATGAGCTGTTCCAGGGCCTCTTGGCGCTGCGCCTCCCGGGTCCGGCTCAGCGGGCCTTCGAGGTCGTGGGCGCGCTCAGGGTGCGCGGGAGTCGTCGGGGTGCCGGGGACGGAGGTGGGGCGGACGTCGGCGGTCTGCGCCGCCGCGAGGGTGGGGAACGTCGCCGTGACGGTGGTGAAGGCGATGCCTACGACCGCCGCCCTGAACGTCCAGGGAGCGTTGGTCACTTGTGGGGGGTCCTTCCGGAAACGCGCCCCGTCGCGGGCGGTTGGCGGACCGGACCGGCCCGCCGCTCTCGCGGCGCGGATGCGCTTGAGGTTTCAAGTAACCTTATGCGGCGGCGAGTTGATCTGTAAAGGATTCCCTTTACCTCGACCTGGTCAACTCATGGCGTTCCAGGCCGGGTTGGCAGTGTTCTGCACACTCTGTCCACGGATCGGCCGGACGATGCGACCGGCACAGCAGAAGCGGCACAGTTGAAGCAACGAGCAGTATCCGCACCGCACAGAACGGGAATCCCCTTGCGCCTCCTGCTGATCCGTCACGGCCAGACCCCCTCCAACCTCACGCACCTGCTGGACACCGCCGAGCCGGGCCCGGCACTGACCGACCTGGGCCGCGAGCAGGCGGAGGCGCTCCCCCGCACTCTCGCGGAGGAGAAGATCGGGGCCCTCTACGCCTCCACGCTCGAACGCGCCCGGCTCACCGCCGCGCCGCTCGCCGCCGCGACGGGCCTCGACGTCCAGATCCGGGGCGGCATCAGGGAGTTGAGCGCGGGAGACCTGGAGATGCGCGGCGACGACGAGGCCGTCTCCGTCTATCTCACGACCGCGTTCGCCTGGTCCTCGGGGGACACCGGACGCCGGATGCCGGGCGGTGAGGACGGCACGGAGGCGCTCGGGCGCTTCGACTCCGTCGTCCGGGAGGCGGCCGGGTCAGGGGCGGACACGGTCGCCATGGTGAGCCACGGCGCCGCGATCCGGATGTGGGTGGCCGCCCGCGCCGCGAACGTCGACGTGTCCTGGGCGTCGCGGCACACGCTGCGCAACACCGGTGTCGTCGTCCTGA
This sequence comes from Streptomyces sp. NPDC004539, assembly GCF_040610055.1. NCBI lineage: Bacteria > Bacillati > Actinomycetota > Actinomycetes > Kitasatosporales > Streptomycetaceae > Streptomyces > Streptomyces sp. NPDC004539. The sequence goes on from NZ_JBEXLS010000009.1 coordinate 38,432, forward strand.
CCGGCTCGCCGGACGAGGGCTGGCAGGCACTCCGGTGGGACGGCACGCCGCTCGGCCGGCCGGACTCCGCCGATCCGCTGACGGCCGCCTGAGCGGCACCTACGCACAGCACACCACGCCCCCGGCGCGTCACGCCTGCGGCGCCCGCGCGAGCAGCGCGTCGACGAGGCCGTCGAGGCCGCGCAGCGCGTCGTCGACGGGGACCGCCTCGGGGTCGAGGAGGGACTGGTAGACGGCGCCGCGCAGGGCGCCCACGATGAGCACGGCGGTCGCGGCGGCGTCGATGTCCGCCCTGGCCTCGGCCACCCGCCGCCCGATCGTGTGGCGCAGGTCGCGGTGGAGAGCGGCCATCCGCTCCCGGAGGAACGGCGTCGGGAGCACCGCCTCGAACATGAGGACGTACAGCGCGCTCATCTGGTGCGGATTACGGTCCCAGCTCACCCGCAGCTCCTCGAAGAAGCGGTGCAGCGCCGCGGCCCCGGTGCGCTCCCCCACGGCCGGTGTGAGGGTCTCGTCGGCCCAGACGACGGTGATCCGGTCCAGCAGCGTCGCGAGGAGGCCCTCCTTCGAGCCGAAGCGCGCGGTGACCAGCGCGGGGCTGTAGCCGGCGCGCTTGCCGATCGCGGTGAGCGTCATCCGGTCGTAGCCGCCTTCGGCGATCAGTTCGGCCGCGGCGTCCAGGAGGCGGGTCGTCGACAGTTCCGAGCGGGTCTGTTTGGGGGCCGGAGGCGTGTGCGTCATACCGGACAGGCTACCCGAAGAAATAATGTGGTTGACCAACCACATTTTGGTGTTACGTTGAATCCATGAACTCGCACGAACAGGTGCTGGAGCCGTCGGCGTTCCCTGTGCGAACCCGTGGCCGCCAGTACGAGGACTTCCAGGTCGGACAGCGCCTGGACCATCACTGGGGGCGAACGCTGAGCGCGGGTGACGCGACGCTGTTCGCGACCGCGACGCTCGCCTACAACCCCCTCTACTTCAACGCCGAGCACGCCCGCGAGGAAGGCCACCCCGATCTGGTGGTGCACCCGCTGCTGGCGCTGTGCACGGTCGTCGGGCTGAGCGTCGAGGACCTCTCCGAGGCCGGCGGGCCCTTCCTGGGCATCGACGACCTGACCTTCCACCGGGCCGTCCACCCCGGCGACACGCTGTCCTCGGCGAGCACGGTCCTGGCGAAACGGCCCTCCGGTTCGCAGCCGGGCTTCGGCATCGTCACCTGGCGCACCGAGGGCCGCGACCAGCACGGCGATCTCGTCGTCGCCTTCACCCGGTCCAACCTCGTCGTGATGCGGGAGGCGCAGTCGTGAGCAGCATCCATCTCACCCCCGAGCGGCTCGAACTCCAGGCGCGGGCCCGTGAGTTCGCGATGACCGAGGTGCTGCCCGTCGCCGACGAGCTCGACCGGCGCGGCGAGGACATCCCGGACTCGCTGATCGAACGGCTGGCCAAGGAGGGCTACTTCGGCATCCGGGTGCCCACCGAGTACGGCGGGCTGGGGCTCGGCGTCTTCGAGTACGCCCTCGTCACCGAGGAGCTGGGGCGGGCCTGGATGAGCGTGCCGAGTCTGATGGCGCGGGCCAACGGGTTCGGCTGCCAGGTGACCGACCCCGAGCGGCGCGCGGAGCTGCTGCGGCGCAGTGCCCGGGGTGAGTGGATCGGGGCGTTCTCCGCCTCCGAGCCGGGAGCCGGCTCCGACCTCGCCGGGGTCTCCTGCCGTGCGACCCGTGACGGCGACACGTGGGTGCTCGACGGCGAGAAACGCTGGACCGGCAACGCCGTCCGGGCCGACTTCATCGTCCTGGTCGCCCGGGAGCGGGACCCGGAGCCGGGCGAGCACCGGGCGACCGGGCTGGTCGCGCTGGTGATCGAGAAGGAGCCGGGCACACTGCCCGAGGGGATGACCGCCACTCCGATCGACAAGGTCGGCTACCACGGGATCACCACCTACCAACTGCACCTCGACGGCGTACGGGTGCCGCTCTCGGCGGGCACCGAGGGGAACGCGTTCGCCGAGGTCGTCCAGGGTCTCAACGTGGCGCGGGTGCACACCGCCGCGCGGGCGGTCGGTCTGGCGCGCGGCGCGCTGGAGGACACCCGGGAGTACCTGCTGGAGCGCCGGCAGTTCGACCGTCCGCTGGCGAGCTTCCAGGCGCTGCGCTTCACCCTGGCCGACATGGCGGCCGACGTCGAGGCCGCCCGCGCGCTCACCTATCAGGCGGCGCACGCGCTGGACGCCGGGGACGAGACGGCGACCCTGCCGTCCATGTGCAAGCTCGTCGCCACCGAGACGGCCGTCCGCGTCACCAACCAGGCGATGCAGTTGCACGGCGGCAACGGCTACACGACCGAGCGGCGCGTGGAGCGGTACTGGCGGGACGCCCGGCTGACCACCATCTTCGAGGGCACCTCGGAGATCCAGCGCACCCTGATCGCCGACGCCCTGCTGGGGAGGAGACGATGACCCGCTTCGAGGACTTCACGCCCGGCGACCGGATGCGGCACGTACGGGGCTGCACGATGACCGACATCGAGGGCCAGCTGCTGTCGAAACTGGTCATGAACTCGGCGCAGGCGCACTTCAACGACGACGCGATGGCGGGCACCCCGTTCGGGGAGCGGATCGTGTTCGGGCTGCTCAGCGCGTCCGTCACGATCGGCCTCGCGACGCAGGACACCGCCGAGGACGCGATCGCGGAGGTGGCGCTCGACAAGCTGCGTTTCCGTGCCCCCGTCGTCGACGGCGACACCCTGTACGCCGCCACCGAGGTCCTGTCCGCAGAACCAGCGCCCGGCCGCGAGGACGCCGGCCTCGTCCGCTTCAAGCACTGGGGTTTCAAGCCCGACGGCACGATCGTCTTCGAAGGCGAGCGCACCGTCCTCCTCAAGCGCGCCAGCCACCACCCCCGTGCCGGCCACCAGTCCAGGGAGTCCCGATGAACCGCCTGCGCCGCTCCGAGCTCGCCGTCCCCGCGTCCAGCGAGAAGATGATCCGCAAGGCCGCCCAGAGCGACGCCGACCTCGTCTTCCTCGACCTGGAGGACGCCGTCGCCCCCGCCGGCAAGGAGGAGGCCCGCGAACAGGCCATCCACTTCCTCAACCACCTCGACTGGGGCAGGCGGGTGCGTGCCGTCCGCGTCAACGACGCGCAGAGCCCGTGGGCGCACGACGACGTCATCGAGGTCGTCACCCGCGCGGGCCACAACCTGGACGTGCTGATCCTGCCCAAGGTCGAAGCCCCCCGGGACGTGTGGTTCTTCGAGACTCTGCTCACGCAGCTGGAGGCGAAGCTCGGGGAAGCCCTGCCGATCGGGTTCGAGATCCTGATCGAGGAGGCCGAGGCGCTGGGCCGCGTCGAGGAGCTCGCCGCCTGCTCCCCCAGGCTGGAGGCCCTGATCCTCGGCTTCGGGGACCTCGCCGCCAGCCTCGGCTTCCGCTTCGGGCACGTCGACGACCCCGCCCACGCCTACCCCGGCGACCCCTGGCACCACGCCCGTGCCCGCGTCATCGCCGCCGCACGGGCGAACGGCCTGGAGGCCATCGACGGCCCGTACCCCCTCATCGGCGACACCGACGGCTACCGCACCCAGGCCATCTGGGCGAGCACCCTCGGCGCGACCGGCAAATGGGCCATCCACCCCAGCCAGATCGCCCCCGCCAACGAGGTGTTCTCCCCCACCTCCCAGGAGGTCGAGACCGCCAGGTACATGTGCGACGCCTACAAGAGCAGCGACGGCTCGGCCGCCGCACAGGGTGCCCTCGTCGACGCCGCCACCGCCCGGCTCTTCGGCGCTGTCCTGCACCGCGCCGAACTCATCGAGGAGCGCGCCTCATGAGGCCCACCGACGTCGTCGACCGCGCGGCTCGGGCCCATCCCGACCACGTCGCCCTCGTCTGCGGCACCGAGCGCGTCACCTACGAGCAGCTCCACGCACGCTCCTGCCGGATCGCCCAGGCCCTGCACGCCCACGGCTTCCCGCCCGGCACGCACGGCGGTGTCCTGGCCCCCAACGACATCACCGGCTTCGTCTGCGCGCTGGGCCTGATGCGCGCCGGCGTCACCTGGGTGCCGCTCAACCCGTACGACGCCGTCCCCCAGATCGGCCTCCTCCTGGAGCGCTTCGACGTCGACGTGCTGTTCCTCCACCCCGACTACCGTGAGCACATCGGCGAACTCCGCGCCGCGGCTCCCGGCCTGCGGGAAGTGATCGTCTACGACACCGATCTCGACGACTGGCTCGGGGACGCGCCCGCCCAGGACGTGACCGGGGTCGGTGATCCCGACGCGATCGCCGCGATCTACCCCACGAGCGGTACGACCGGCCTGCCGCGCGGCGTGATGCACGACAACCGGCGCTTCGCGTTCTTCGTCGAGGCCCTCGCCGACGAGGCGGCGGACTCGGGCGGCGAACAGGACGTCTTCCTGGCCGCCGCCCCGCTCACCCACGTCTCCGGCCGGATGGCGCTGGCCGCCATGTACCGGGGCGGGACGGTGGTGATCCTGCACCGCCCCGGACTCGACACCCTCCTGGACGCCCTCGAACGGCACCGGGTCCACTCCACGATGCTCCCGCCGACGGTCCTCTACGCGATCGTCGACGTCCCCGGCATCGAGCGGCGCCGCTTCCCGGACCTGCGGCAGATCAGCTACGGCGCGGCGCCGATCCGGGTGGAGAAGCTCAAGCAGGCCCTGGCCCTCTTCGGCCCCGTGCTCCGGCAGGGATACGGCCAGACCGAGGCCCCCATGCTGATCACGGCGCTCACCGCCGACGAGCACCTGGTCGACGGCAGGCCCGCGCCCGACGAGCGGCTCTCCAGCGTCGGCCGCCCCACCAAGGTCTCCACCGTGGCGATCCTCGACGACCTGGGCGGGGAGCTGCCGCCCGGAGACATCGGCGAGATCTGCGTACGCGGTGACTTCGTCATGGTCGGCTACTACCAGGACCCGGAGGGCACGGCGGAAGCCTTCCGCGACGGCTGGCATCACACCGGCGACGTCGGCTACTTCGACGACGGGGGTTATCTGCACCTCGTCGACCGCAAGAAGGACCTCATCATCAGCGGTGGTTTCAACGTGTACCCCGCGGAGGTCGAGCGGGTGATCGCGGAGGCTCCCGGAGTCGCCGACGTGGCGGTCATCGGCGTGCCCGACGCCCGCTGGGGCGAGGCGGTCACCGCCGTCGTCGTCGCCAGGGCGGGCGAGACCGTCGACGAACAGCAGGTCATCGCGCACACGAAGAAGACGCTCGGCTCGGTCAAGGCCCCCAAGCGGGTCGAGGTGTGGCCGTGGCTGCCGCGCAACGCCACCGGAAAGGTGCTCAAGCGCAGCATCCGCGAGCGGTACGCACAACCGGGCGAGTCCCCCACCGACTGACCGCACACCCGCTACTCCCTCCACTCCCCCTCCCCCACAGCAGCACGCCCGGAGAGCAGAACCATGGTTGCCGAAGCAGAAGTCCCCGGACACGGACCGGGCCTTCGCCTGTGGCTCGTCCCGTCCCTCGTGGTCGCCGTCGTCATGGCGGCGCTGGCCGCGATGTACCTGGGCGGGACCGTCAACTCGTCCGACGAGCTCCACCGCTTTCCCGTGGCGGTCGTGAACGCCGACCAGGGCGCCACGACGGCGACGGGGCAGCGTGTCGGCACCGGCGCGCAGATCACCGCGGGCCTGCGTGAGCAGGTCGACCACGACAAGTTCGACCTGCGGGTCCTCAGCCTCGCCGAGGCCAGGAAGCAGCTGGGCGAGGCCAAGCTGTACGGGGCGATCGTCCTGCCGCCGGAGCTGAGCCGGGAGCTGGGCGCACTGACGGCGGGCGCGGTGTCCGGTGGGGCCGTCGAGCGTCCCGTCGTCACCGTCTACACCAACCAGCTCGCCAATTCCTCCAGCGCCTCCATCGTGAACGCCTTCGCCACCCAGGCGCTGGCGGGCGCGAACCGGACGGTGGGCGGGCAGCTCCTCACCCGGGCGACGTCGGCGGGCGCCGGCGCCGCGAAGGTGTCCGGCGCCGCCCGGCTCGTCCTGTCGGAGCCCATGAACGTGCGGGTCACACCGTTCCAGCCGGTCCCCGGGGGCACGGGCAACGGGGTGTCCGCCTTCTACTACGCCCTGCTGCTGGTCCTGGCCGGGTTCACCGGCTCACTGATCGCCGGCAATCTCATCGACGTCCGACTCGGCTTCCTGCCCTCGGAGATCGGGCCGCTGTACCGGCTGGAGGACCGTTCGGGACGCAGCCGTCTGGCGACCCTCACCCTGAAATGGGCGCTCATGGCGGGCGTCGCGGTGATCGTCAGCACGGCCTACCTCGGCATCGCGGACCGGCTCGGCATGCCCCTGCACCATCCGTGGGCGCTCTGGCTCTTCGGCATGCTGGCGATCTGGGCCGTCGCGGTCGTCACCCTGACGGTGACCGCTCTCTTCGGGAACCTCGGCATGGTGGTCAACCTCTTCCTCTTCATCGTGCTGTCGATCCCCAGCTCCGGGGGTACCGCGCCGCTGGAGGCCACCCCGGCGGTCTTCCGCTTCCTCGGCACGTTCGAGCCGATGCGCCAGGTCTACCTGGGGACGCGTTCGATCCTGTACTTCGACGCCCAGGGGGACGCCGGCCTCGGCCGCGCCCTGCTCGCCTGTGCGGTGGCCCTGGTGGCGGGCCTGCTCGTCGGCGCCCTGGTGACCCGCTGGTACGACCGCAAGGGTCTCGACCGGCTCCACGTCCCGCGCGTCGTCGGACAACAGGTCTGACCGACGGCAGGAGGGCCCGCCTCACCGAGGCGGGCCCTCCTGCCGTTCTCACACCATCCGGTCGATTCCTCTGTGGCCCCACGCGGTGTCGGACCTGGAGATGTCGTAGGACTCGGTGCGCCAGGTGGCGGGGTCGATGCCGCGCGATCCCCACCCGTACTCCATGTGCCAGCCGGAGGGCGTGCGGAAGTAGCAGGAGAACGTCCGGTCGTTGCGGTGTCTGCCGAGGGCGGCCGAGACGATGTCCCGTTCCTCCGCCAGGTCGTAGGTCGATCCGACGGTGTCGATGTCGTCGGTCTCCATCAGCATGTGCTGCATGCGGCGCGGGTTTCCCCACGCGCTCAGGAAGCCGAGCGAGTGGTGCCGTTCGTTGCAGTGCAGGAACGCGGCGACGTTCCCGAGCCCGGGGGCCACCTCCCAGTCGGTGACGCCGAATCCGAGCACGCCGGTGTAGAACCGCACCGCCGCGTCGAGGTCGGTCACGTACAGCACGACATGGCCCATGCCCCGGTCGCCGGTCACGAAGCCGCCCATCGGGCGAGCCGGTGCGAATCTCGGCCGGAACTGTGTCTCGGCCCCGGTGAACAGCTCCATCCGTACGCCGGTGTAGGGGCAGTCGAACCAGAGGAGGTCGATCACGCACCGCTCGCGGCGCTCCTCGTCACCGCCGCTCGTCACGGTGACGCCGGCCGCCTCCAGGGCCCGGCGCGCCGCCGCGAGGGCGGTGGAGTCACCCACGTCCCAGCCGACATGGGCGACGTCGTCGGTGTCTCCCGCGTAGACGGTCAGCCGGTGGTGCAGCTCGTCCATCTTCAGGTAGAGCCGTGAGCCGTCGCTGTCGGGCAGGGTCTCCAGGCCGAGGACGTCGCGCGCGAACTCGCGCCACGCGCGCAGGTCGGTGGTGTGCGCTCCGATGTAGCCGAGCGACTTCACGTACCTCATATCAGCCCGCCGATCGGGGGCAGCAGGGGGCGGAAGGGGGATTCCGGTCGGGAAATTCGGGTGTCGCTCTGTGGGGGCAGAGGCATGTCGTCGGCTCCGGACGTCGATCGGTGGGGGGTGTCGAAGCGGTGGGGGGTGTCAGTCGGTCATCAGCAGCACGGCGTCGAGTGCGACGACGTCGCCGTCGGGAAGAATCCGCAGGGAGCCGATCTCGCACTCGGCGACGCGTTCGTCCGCGCCCAGGCAGGCGAGCGCCAGCAGTACGCCGCACAGGTGCGAGCGGTCGATCCCGGCGACGTCGTGGGCGCCGAGGATCAGGTCGAGCGTGACGAGTTCGTCGAGCATCGTGTGGGTGTCGATGACCGACAGGGGCGCGAGGCGCAGGGAGACGTCACCGAGCGCGGCGGCGGCCGGTCCGCCCGCGCCGAGGGAGACGACGGGGCCGAAGGCCGGGTCGCGGCGTACGGCGACGGCGAGTTCGGGGCCGTCGGGGACGGCCCGCTCGATGAGGAGGGTCAGTCCGGGGAGGATGCCCGCGAGGACGATGTCGAGTTCCTCGTGCGTGCGGAGGCGGACCTCGATCCTGTGCGGGTACCCGGCATCGAGGCTCTTCAGCACGACCGGCCCGCCGAGTTCGTCGAACGCGCGGTGCGCCTCGGCGGGGTCGGCGCACACCCGGCCTTCCGGGACGGGGACGCCGAGTTGGGCGAGGAGGCGTTTGGCGGTGTGCTCGTCGACGGCGCCGCTGAACGGCAGCGGGGGGAACGTGGGCGGGGTGATGTCGGCGGCTGCCAGGCGGGCGCGCGCCGCCGCGTCGTCCACCAGGGCGCGGACCATGGTCGTGCCGGCGGCGGCGGAGGGGGCGCAGGGGACGCCGGCCCGGTCGAGGACCTCGCGGGCGCGCCGCAGTTCTTTCGGGGGGCCGCCCAGGACGGCTATCAGGGGGGTCGCGGGCCGGGTCTCGCCCAGGGCTGCCGGGAGGTCCGTCGCGGTGGGTCCGAGGAGCGTGTGGACCACGGTGACGTCGATGCTCGGGTCCTCGGAGACCCGTTCGACGACGTCCGGGAGCGCGGGCAGGGGGTGGCCGGCGTCGACGGGGTTGCGCTGCCCCGTGGGGGCGGGCAGCAGCCCGTCGAGCAGGCCCGCGGTGCACTTCACCAGCGGCGGGAGGTGGACGTCCTGTGCGCGCAGGTTCTCGGTGAACAGCAGCCCCGGGCCCGCGTGGGTCGTGACCAGGCCGACGCCGGGGCGCGGACGTGGGGGAAGCCGTGTCCGGCCGAGCGCCGTCACGGCGTCCACCAGGTCGCGTTCGTCGTCCACGAGCACCGCTCCCGCCTGGCGCAGCGCGGCACGGGCGACGCGCCAGGACGCCGGGCCGCCGACGCCGCCACTGCGAACGACCAGCGCCACGACCGGAGTTCGTCCCACGAGGCGCCGTACGGCGTCGGCCAGCCGGCGACCGCTCGCGACGCTCTCCACGTGCAGGGCGACGGCGCGGACGCCGTCGTCCTCGGCGAGGTGGCGCAGGACGTCGGCGTGGGTGACGTCCACCCCGTCCCCGACGCCGACCCCGAGCCGCAGGCCCACGCCCGCCTCGGCCAGCGCGAAGGCGAGCGCGTAGTGCGTGCCGTCGTCCCCCGTCACCAGCGCCACCGGGCCCGCCTCGACGGCCGTGATCCCCGGCGCGGGACCGGCGGCCAGCCGCAGGCTCGGGACGACGAACCCGGACGCGCCGGGTCCGAGGACCCTGATGCCGGTCTCCCGTACGGCGTCGGCCAACGCCCGCCGCTCGGCGGCGTGTTGGGCGTCCGTCGCGGCGGGCCGACCGGAGTGGAGGAGGGCCGCGCGGGCTCCGGCGGTCGCCGCCTCGCGCAGGGCATCGGCGGTCGAGGGGCCCGTGGCGCAGGAGACGACCAGGTCCGGCACGGTGCCGTGCGCCTCGACCGCATTCGCGAGCGTCGCGTGCACGTCCCGCTCGGGGTCCGGGCGGTCGGCGTCGATCTTGAGCAGCGGCCCGGGGAACGAGGCGAGGGCGGCGGTCAGCGCCGCCTCGCGCTCGCCGTCTGTTCCACGGACCCCGAGCACGGCGACGGCCCGGGGCGCGAACAGAGAGTCAAGGGGGTGCATGGGGTGGGCTTCCTGGTGAGATCGCTGCGGGCCGAACCCGGCCTCAGCCAACCTACCGTCAAACTGTGCACACCTTCGGATGCAAGCGTCAAAATCTTGCACACACGGGAGTCAGTTGGTCACCAAAACACCGCGCCGATTAGGCATTTGGCCGGAAATACCGTGGTACGACCGCGTGCCCCTCTCTCCGCTCCGGGGATTGTGCATACACCCTGACCGTGCGGTCACGCGGGAAAGCCGCCGCCGATCACCATCGCCAGTCCGGTGCGTGTCGACCTGGGTTCGTACTCGGGGGACAGGTCCGCCAGCATGCTCAGGCCCGTCCGCGCGAAGTGCCGGGCGAGCACGCGGACGGCTTCCGCCGGATCGTGTGCGCGCAGGGCCGTCAGCAGGGCTTCGTGCTCCTGGTCGGCGCGGGCGCACGAGACGGGGCCGCCGAGATGCGCGAGCCGGGTGTAGCGCTCGCTCTGCTCGGCCAGCGACGCGAGCATCCGCTCCATGTGCACCCCGACCGCCTGGGTGGGGATGCGGTGGAACTCCTTGTGCACGGCGTGCCAGTCGTCCACGCCGCCGGTGTCCGCGAGTTCCCGCATCCGGCGCAGGGCGTCCGCCATGCGGTCGAGGTCCTCGGCCGTCAGCGTGGGCGCGGTCACGGTCACCGCGAGGGATTCGAGCACGATACGGGTGCCGTAGACGTCGTCGAGGTCCTCCGGGTCCACCGCTCGCACGCGGGCGCGCTGGTCGGGCCGCGCGCAGATCAGCCCCTCCTCCTGGAGCAGCCGGAACGCCTCGCGCATCGGGGTACGGCTGACGCCCAGCTCACGGGCCATCGCCGCCTGCGGCACCACCGAGCCCGGGGGCAGTTCGCCGTTGAGGATCATGGCCCGGAGCCGCTGGTGCACGTCCAGGGCGAGCCGGCGGCCAGGCGCGAGCTCACCGGCCGGGTCGTCGGGCGGCACGGACGGCTCCGCGCCCTCCCCCGCCCGCGCGCCGAGTGCGTCGCTGCTGCTCCTGTCCACGGCCGGAGTCTACCCAGGCGTCTCCCGGGGGCCGGCGGTCCGTGCGGGGCGTGGGAGTTCGGCCAATGTGGGAGTGGCCGGGCATGCGGCAGTCGCTCCTGGAGACCCGCGTGAGCGCACACCGGCGACGCGTCGGCCCGGCATCCGTGCGGACACGTGCCGTCCCACCACCACCTCTCACCCCCGAGGAACCCATGACGCGGAAATCCAGTGGCATGCGTACGGCGCGCGACCTCCCGCCGTGGCCCCCGGCCGACACGGCGACCGTCGAGGTCGTGATCCCCGTCCACAACGAGGAACGAGCGCTCCCGGGCTGTGTCCGGACCCTGCACGCCCGGCTCTGCGACGAACTGCCCTACACCTGGCGGATCACCGTCGCGGACAACGCCAGCACCGACGCGACCCTCGCCGTGGCCCGCGGACTCGCCGAGGAGCTGGACCGGGTCGACGTCGTCCATCTCGACCGCAAGGGGCGCGGGCTCGCGCTGCGCACGGTGTGGGGGGCGAGCGACGCGGAGATCGTCGCCTACATGGACGTCGACCTGTCCACCGGCCTCGACGGACTGCTGCCGCTGATCGCGCCGCTGGCCAGCGGCCACTCCGACCTCGCCATCGGCAGCCGGCTGGCGCGCGGTGCCCGTACCGTGCGCGGCCCGCGCCGTGAGCTGGTCTCCCGCTGCTACAACGGCCTGATCCGGCTGACCCACGGCGCCCGGTTCACCGACGCGCAGTGCGGGTTCAAGGCGGCCCGCACCGAGGCCCTGCGCCCGCTGCTCGCGAGGACCGAGGACGACGCCTGGTTCTTCGACACCGAACTCCTGCTGCTCGCCGAGCACAACGGGCTGCGCATCCACGAGGTCCCCGTCGACTGGGTCGAGGACGTCGACACCCGGGTGAACGTCGTCTCGACCGCCGCCGCCGACCTCAGGGGCCTGTGGCGGATGGCCCGGCTCAAAGCCTCCGGCGCCGCGCACGTCCCCTTACCGGCCCGCCCGAGACCGGCCGCCGAACACCCGGACGCCGTCCTGGCCCCGGACACCGGACGCTCGCGGCTCACCTGGGAGATCGTCTGCTTCGCCGCCGTCGGGATCGCGTCGACCGCCGGACAGGCCCTCCTGTACTGGATGTTGCGTACGTGGTGGCCGCCGGCCACCGCGAACTTCGCCTCCCTGCTGGTGCTCACGCTCCTCAACACGGAGGCCAACCGCCGTCTCACGTTCCGCCACTCCACGGCCGGCGCCGGACGGGCCCACCTCGGTGCCGGGGCGCTGTTCCTCCTCGGCTACCTCGTCACCTCGGCCGCCGTTCTCGTCTACCGCGACGCCGTGCCCGGCGCGTCGGCCGGTGCCGAGACCGTCGTACTCGCCGTCGCCTCGGTCCTGGTGACCGGCGTCCGCTTCCTGGTGCTGCGGCTGGCCGTGTTCCGCACGCACCTCGTGAACCCGCCCGCCCGGGACCGGAGAACGGCTCCCGCCGCCGCGCTGGCCGCGATCCTGCTGCTGTCCGCGCTGCTGTACGGCTGGGCGCTCGGCTCGCTGGGCTGGGGGAACGGCTACTACTCGGCCGCCGTGAAGTCGATGGGCGGCGGCTGGACGAACTTCCTGTTCGGTTCGTTCGATCCGGCCGGGGTCGTCACCGTCGACAAGCCCCCCGCCGCGCTGTGGCCGCAGGTCGTCAGCAGCAAGGTCTTCGGTCTGCACGGCTGGGCCCTGCTCCTGCCCCAGGTCCTGGAGGGCGTCGCCGCCGTCTTCGTCCTGCACCGGACGGTACGGCGCTGGGCGGGCGAGGGCACGGCCCTGCTCGCCGCCCTGGTGATGGCCCTGACCCCGGTCACCGTGGCGATCAACCGCTACAACAACCCCGACACCCTGCTCGTCCTCTTCCTGGTCGGGGGCGCGTACGCGCTGACGCGGGCGCTTCAGGCGGAGCCGGGGCGGCGCGGTACGTGGTGGCTGTGCGCGAGCGGGTTCCTGGTCGGCTGCGGGTTCCTCACCAAGATGGCGGCGGCCTGGATGGTGCTGCCGGCGTTCGCGGCGGCGTGGCTGGCCGGTGCGGGCGGGCCCTGGCTCGCACGGTCCGGGCGGCTGCTCGCCGCCGGTGGGGTGTGTGCCGTCTCGTCGCTGTGGTGGGTGGCGGTGGTCGCCTGGTGGCCGGTGGGGAACCGGCCGTACATCGGGAGCAGTTCCGACGGCGGGGCCTGGGAGCTCGTGATCGGGTACAACGGGCTCGGCCGGATCTTCGGGGAGGGCGCGGGGAGCGCCGGCGGGGCCGGTCTGAGCAGGGCCGTCAGGAGTGAGCCGGGGCCGCTGCGGCTGTTCGGCGAGCAGGTGGCCGGGCAGATCGGCTGGCTGCTGCCGGTGAGCGCGGTGGCGGTGGCGGTCGCCGTGGCCGGGGCGGTGCTGCGGCGGCGCGGCAGTGGCTCGGCCGGGGAGCGGCTGCCGGGGTCCGGGTGGGTGCTGTGGGGGACCTGGCTGTTCGTGTGCGGGCTGCTGTTCTCCGTCCAGGAGGGCACGTTCCACGTCTACTACACGACCCAACTCGCTCCCCCTGTCGCCGTGTTGAGCGCGGGGCTGGTGACGGCGCTGGTCCGGGCGCACCGGGCGGGGGCACGGTGGGCGCTGCCGGTCGGGGCCGGAACCGTCCTGGTGAGCGCGATGTGGGCGGTGGCCGTGGTGCGCCGGGTGCCGTCCTGGAACGGGTGGCTGGGGTGGGCGGTGGCCGTGGTGGGGGTGGTCGCGGTGGGGCTGCTGCTCGCGGCGGTGGCGCGGCCCCGGCTCTCGGTGGCCGCGCTCGGCGGGGCGGTGCTGGCGGTGCTGCTCGCGCCGGGCGCCTGGGCGGTGAGCGTGCCGGCCGAGGCGGGAACGGTGCCGGTCGGGGTGCCGCCTTCGGCGGGGCCTGTGTCCTTCGGCGGGCGGATGCTGGGCGGCGGCGGACCCCTGCCGCAAGGGCTCACGATCCCCGGCGACGGAAGCCTGCCCAAGGGGTTCGTGCTGCCGCAGGGCTTCGGCGGCACCGCCCTCACCGCCGACCACCGCAAGATCCTCGCCTACGCGGCGCACCACTCCGACGGCGCCCGCATCACCCTCGCCGTCGACGGCGGGGCCGTCGCCGCGGGCGCCTTCGTCCTCAACACCGACGCCACGGTCATCGGCATGGGCGGCTTCGTCGGCGCCGACGACGTCCCCTCCGTACGGCAGCTGGCCGAGTGGACCGGTGACGGCAAACTCCGCTACGTCCTCGGCGCGGCCGACGGCATCGCCGCCGTGCAGGGTGGCCGAGCCGCCGCCGAACGGTCGAAGTGGATCGCCGGGAACTGCGCGAAGGTCCCCGCGAGGGCGTACGGCGCGACCGGCGCCGCGCGGGACCGCATGGCGGGCGGCGCCGGCACGACGCTGTACGACTGCGCCGCCGAGCCCCGTACCGAGTAAGCCCTCTTCGACGGAACGGGCCCCTCGACCGCGACTTCCCCTCGCGGTCGAGGACGCCCCGCCTCTTCCCAACTCTCCTTACCAACTTGTAAGTTGGCTCGCATGATCGCGTCAACCACCCGAGCGGTGGCCCACTCGTGACTCCCGAGGCTCCCGTGCGCAAGCCCGCGGCGGTACGGCGGGCCGAGATCATCGAGGCGGCCGGCGTCGAGTTCGCGGAGCACGGCCTGGCAGGGGCGCGACTGGAGGCGATCGCCGGACGGGCCGGGGTCTCGCACCCGCGCGTGGTGCAGATGTTCGGCTCGAAGCGCGGCCTGTTCCTGGAGGTTCTGGACGCCGCCTTCGACAAGGTCGAGGCGGCCTTCGAGGAGGCCGAACGAACCCTGCCCGCACTCGGTTTCGCGTACGGGCGGCTCCTGCAGGCCGAGCGCACGGTCGGGCTGGTCATCCTGCACGGCTACGCGGCAGCCGCGGACGACGGCGTACGCGAGGCCGTGCGCGAACGTCACCTCGGCCTCCAGGAGGCGGCCGGCCGTCTGACGGGCTGCGACCCGCTCCAGGTGCGGACGTTCCTCGCCACCGGTCTGTCCGTGACCGTCTCCATCCTGCTCGACCTCCCCGACCGACGCGTGGACGCGGCATGGAGCACCTGGCTACTCGACCTGGCCGCCCCCGCCGACACCCCTCGATAGGAGAGCGCCCCACGGCTGCCACCCGCACCCCCGACCCATTTACGTGACAGGTACACGACATACTATTTTGAGGCGTGACGTGAAGAGACCCCCCACACGCAGAACACGCGCGACCCTGCTGGCGACGACCGCCGGCCTCGCGCTGGCCGCCGCCGTCCTTCCCACGACCGCCGCCGGGGCCGACCAGCTGCCCGGCGTACGACAGTTACGCGCACAGCTCGGAACGCACGGCGTGCTCGCGCTCGACCCGGACACCGGCACCGCACGCCAGGTCGCCCGGCTCGACGGCTATCTGACCCGCCCCACCCACGCGGACCCCGCCGACGTCGTCCGGGACTACCTGCGCGCCCACCCCGACGTCTTCGGCCTCTCCCCCGCGCAGATCGACGCGCTGACCCTGCGCAAGCGGTACACCGACATCGCCGGCACCCACCACCTGTCGTTCATCCAGTCGGTCGACGGCGTCCCGGTGTTCGGCAACGGGGTCAAGGGCCACGTCTCCCGCGACGGACGGCTGATCAGCGTCCTGGGCGCCCCTGTATCCGACCTGCCCGCGAAGCTCGCTCCCGCCCGGGTGACCGGGGCGCAGGCGAAGACCTCCGCCGCCAAGGACCTGGCCGACCCCGAGGCCGACCCCGACGCCACCGTCAAGCAGGTCGCGTACGTGGCGCCCGACGGCGCCGTACGGCGTGCCTGGCGGACCGTCACCTCCCCGGAGGGGCAGGGCATGTGGCTGCACGTGATCGACGCCGCCACCGGCGAGGTGCTGCACCGGCAGAGCCTGTCCGCCGACTTCGACGCGCCGCAACCGGCCGCCCGCCCCCTCCTCGGCCCCGCCGCCTACGGACCAGGGGTGGTCCTCGCGTGGGACCACGCCCCGGGCGACCCGCGCGGCGGCGAGCAGCTCCCCCGCGACCTGGTCGCGCGAGGCTGGCTCCCAGCCGGCGCGCAGACCCTCAACGCGAATCCGGCGCACGTGTACAGCGACGTCAACGACAACAACAGGGTGGACGCCGGCGAGGAGATCACCCCGGCGGCCGACGGGTCGTTCGCCTTCCCGTTCACGCCGTTCACCGGACCCGGCTGCGGGACTCCGGTGCCCTGCTCCTGGGACGCGAGCACGCCCAACTCCTGGCAGACCAACCGGGCCCAGGCCGGGGCGCAACTCATGTACTTCCTCGGCAAGTTCCACGACCACCTGCTGGCCGAGCCGATCGGCTTCACCCGGGCCGCGGGCAACTTCGACGCCCGCGACGGCGACGCGGTCGAGGGGAACAGCGACGACGGCGCGGCGCGGAACGCGGGCCTGCCGGACGGCATCCGCCGCAACGACGCCCGTATCAGCACCCCGCCGGACGGGCAGCCGCCCAGGATTCACCTGTACCTCACGGCCCCTCAGGCGGGCTACCCGATCGTCCAGGGCAACTACAGCGACAACGCCATGGTCGTCTACCACGAGTACACCCACGGCCTCTCCCACCGGCTCGTCACCGACGCCCACGGCGTCGCAGCCCTCTCCCCCAGCCAGTCCTGGGCACTGGGCGAGGCGTGGAGCGACTGGTACGCCCTCGACTTCCTCGCCGCCGAGGGCCTGCGGGAGGACGATCCCGGCGTCGACGGCGAGGTCAAGATCGACGTGCCGGGCTGGATCGACGCGGTGCCGACCCGCACCCAGCCCCTGGACTGCCCGGTCGGCTCCGCCTCGCCGAAGTGCCCCGGCACCCCGACGGCCGGGCCCGGCGGATACACCTACGGCGACTACGGCAAGATCCGTGCCACGGGCCGCGAGGCCCACACCGACGGCGAGATCTGGAGCGAGACCCTCTGGGACCTGCGCACCGCGCTCGGCAGCAAACTCACCGAGTCGCTGGTGACCCGCGCGATGGAGCTGTCGCCCGAAGGCCCCTCCTTCCTCGACCAGCGCAACGCCGTCCTCCAGGCCGACACCGTCGTCAACGGCGGCCGGGCTCGCGACACGATCTGGAAGGTCTTCGCCGGCCGTGGGATGGGTTACCGCGCGGTGTCGCTCTCGGGCGCCGACGTCAACCCCGTCGAGGACTTCTCCCTGCCGCCCGGCACGAACACGCCGCCCGCCGCGCGCCCGTAGCGCGGACACCGGCTCCGGCGGTGTCGACCGACGCCGCCGGAGCCGGGACGATCAGCGGCAGAACACCCCGCGTACGACGCCTGAAAGGGACGATCATGAGCACCATCCTCATCCGGGGCGGCCACGTCCTGACCATGGACCCCGGCCTGGGGGACCTGCCCGACGCGGACGTCCTCGTCCGGGACGGCCGCCTCGTCGACGTCGCCCCGGGCCTGCCGGCGGGCGGCGCGCACGTGGTGGAGGCGGCCGGGCGCATCGTCGTACCCGGCTTCGTCGACGGGCACCGGCACCTGTGGCAGAGCCTGCTGCACGGGTTCGCCACCGACATGGGTTTCCCGGCGTACATGCGGCAGGTCCGCGGCGGCTACGGCGGGTGTTTCGACGCCGAGGACGCCTATCTGGCCAATCTGCTCGGCGGTCTGGAGTCGCTGTCCGCCGGGATCACGACCGTCGTCGACCACAGCCATCTCCAGACCTCCGCCGACATCTCCACCGCCCTGCTGCGGGGCATGTGGGACAGCGGTGTGGGCGGCTGCTTCGCCTACGCCTTCCAGAACGCGCCCGACTGGGTGGCGGGCTCCCCGACCACTCCCGAGGCGCTCGGCGACCTCCTCTCGCGCGCCCCGGACCCCGGGCACGACGAGCAGTACCGGCGGGTGCGCGCGACCCTGGCCGACCTGGACAAGGCCGGCTCCCACCGGATCAGGCTCGGTGCGGCCCTCCCCGAGACGGCCCCCTACCTGCCGGTCGACCTCGTCCGGCCCGTCCTCGAACGCGTACGCGCCCTGGAGCCCGCGCTCGTGACCGGGCACTGGAACGCGCTGGTGCACGAGGGCCGGTACGTCTCCACCCTCGGGCAGCTCGTCCAGGAGGGGTCCTTCGAGGGGACCACCGTGCTGTCGCACTGCAACCAGTTCGACGAGGCCGACCTCGACGTCCTGTCCCGCGCCGGGATCGGCCTGGTCACCACGCCCGGCACGGAGGACGGCATGGGACTCGGCCCCCTCCTCGCGCGACGGCTGGTCGAGCGGGGCGGGGCGGCGGGGCTCGGCGTCGACGGCACCTGTTACGCGCGGGCCGACATCCTCGGCGAGGCGCGGGCGCTGCTGACGGCGGAGCGCCGGCGCGCCGCCGTCGTCTCGGGCGGCATCCCCCAGGAACTGCCGCCCGCACGCGCCGCGCTCGAACTCGCGACCAGCACCGGGGCCCGGGCCGTGGGTCTCCAGGACGAGATCGGGTCGCTCACCCCCGGGAAGCGCGCGAACGTCACCGTCGTCCGGCCCGACGCCGTCCGCGTCCGGCCCGGCACCGATCCGGTGGCCGCGCTGCTCTTCTACACCGGGCCCGGCGAGGTGGAGACCGTGCTCGTCGACGGTGAGATCCGCAAGCGGGCGGGGCGGCTCGTCGGCGTCGACACCGACGATCTCGTCCGGCGGCGCGCGGAGTCCCTCGCCGGCATTCGCGGGCGGTTCGCGGCGCTCCCCGCCGAGGTGATCGAGGGGGCGTGGCGGGGGATGTTCTGAGAGGCGGGGGATGCTGAGTGACGGGGGATGTCGAGTGACGGGGGATGTTGAGTGACAGGGGCTCTCCACGTCGGCTCGGCGCCGGCGTGGAGGGCGGAGACCTCTGACGGGTCAAGGGCACCAGGTCTCGGTGGCGTAGTTCTTCATCACCTCGGCGACGTCGGCCGGGTCGAGGCCGTCAGGGCCGGGCTTGAGGCGCTGGAGGTCGCGGAAGTACTGGATGTACAGGTCGGGGGTGGAGGTGAACAGGAGGGTGGCGGGCTCGTCCCTGTCGGGGTTGTTGAACGTGTGCGGAGTCCCGATCGGGGCGGTGACCAACTGGCCCGCGCCCACGCGGTGGGTGTCGTGGCCGGAGACGAACTCGACCGTGCCGGAGAGGATGTAGAAGGTCTCGTCGTGCTCACGGTGGAAGTGCTGGGGCGGGCCGGGGTAGCCGGGGTTCAGGGTGACCTCGGCGATGCCGAGCCGGTGGCCGGTGCGGGAGCCGTCCTCAAGAACCCTCAGCGCACCACCCCGTACGTCGATGAGTTCCCCGTCGCTGTTCGGGACGATGTTGATGGTCATGGCCGAGAACCTCTTTCGTAGGTGAAAGGGCCGATGTCTCAACGCTATGGGGCTGCGCGGAGTGCTTTCCTCCATGAAAGTGACTCTCGCGCTCTCTCGGAAATACGCGGCGTGCGGGGCGAGTTGTCGGCTGAAAGACGTACGCGCGCAGGAGGTCGACCGCCGGTGGAGAGTGTGACTGTTGACGCGGACATGGACGGGGACGGGGACAGGGGATGTCCGATCGGCCCGGTGGTCGACCTGATGTTCAGCCGGTGGTTCACGGCGATCCTTTGGGCCCTGCACCATCACGGCCCCCTGCGTTTCAACGAGTTGCAGCGCCTGCTGACCGGCGTCACCCCCAAAGTCCTGACGGCGCGGCTGCGTCAGCTCGAACGGGACGGGCTGATCGTCCGCACCTACTACGCGGAGGTCCCGCGTCGCGTGGAGTACCAGGTCAGCGAGTTGGGCCTGAGCCTCAGCCCGATCTTCCGCGCACTGGACGAGTGGGGCGTGACCCACCTCCCCGACATCGACGCCGCCCGCGAGAAGTACGACCGGGTCCAGGAGGAGGAGGCCGCCTGGGCGGAGGGGTGACGGCGGACGGCGCTTTCCTCAGGGAAAGTACCCTTCACGGCCGATTAGCCTTTGTAGGAACGATCTTCCAGCCAGGAATTCATCTTCGTTCCGCCGGGGTGATCCCGTCGGCCCGCCATGTTCCTGGCCTTCCTCGTCGGCTGAAATCGTCAGCACGGAAAGAGAAGCGGATGGCTGCGAACCATGGACTCTCGGCGTCGGACACCGGTCGTCGAACGCCGAGCGACGGCGGAACTCCGGCCCCGGCAGAGGCGGGTGCGGCCGAGGGGCCTGCAAGAGCAGACCGCCCGTCCGTCTGGAACCACGTGCCCGTGCCGGAGCAGGTCGCGGTGACCGAGCACCACGTCCCGGTGGCCGAGGGCGGAAGTCTGTGGTGCTGGGACACCGGGGGTGGCGGTGAGCCCGTCGTGCTCCTGCACCCCGCCTCCGGGAGCGGGGAGAGCTGGCCGTACCAGCAGCCGGTGCTCGCCCGTGCCGGCTACCGGGTGATCGGCTACTCGCGGCGCGGCGCCTACCGTTCGGTGCCGGGGAGGCAGGAGGAGGCGGACAGCGACTCGGGGGACCTCCACACCCTCGTCGACCGTCTCGGGCTGGACCGGTTCCACCTCTGCGCCTCGGCCGCGGGCGGGGAGACGGCCGTCGACTACGCCCTGTCGTACCCCGGCCGGCTGCGCAGCCTGACCGTCTCGGGCGCCATCATGGGCATCACCGACGCCGACTACACCGCGCTGTCCACCTCGCTCCGACCGGCCGCCTTCGACGATCTCCCCATCGAACTCCGGGAGTTGGGCCCGTCGTACCGGGCCGGTGACCCGGCGGGGGTGACAGCCTGGCTGGCGATCCACCGACGCGCCAGGAGGGCCGACGCGTTCCTTCAGCGGCACACCAACCGCATCACCTGGGCGGCACTGGGCACCCTCAAGCCACCGCTCCGACTCATCACCGGCGACGCGGACCTCTTCTCCCCGCCCTCCGTCAAGCGCCTCATCGCCCGGCACCTCCAGGACGTGGCCGTACACGTCATCCCCGAGGCGGGCCACAACCCCCAGTGGGAGCAGCCCCACGCCTGGAACCACGTCTTGCTGTCGTTCCTCCGCGAGCACTGAGCCTTCAAACTCCACCGGACCGGCCGACACCGGTCCCGCACACTCAGCCTTGTCCGGCGGCCACGAGATCCACCCACGCCGTGACGGAGTCGCCCTCGCGGACGAGGTCGACACCCATAGCCGTGAGCACCCGTTGATTCGCGGCGTTGTCGGACGTCGTGCTCACGAACAAGGAATGGAAGCCGTCGGCACGGGCGAGAACCAGCAGCTGGTGGAGAACAGCGCCGCCGACACCACCGCCCCGATGGGAACGTCCGATCCACACCCCCGCCTCGACCGCGTGCCGCGGGCCTTCCAGCGGGCACAGCCGTGCGGCCCCCACCACAGCGTCCCCCACGACAATCGCATAGGTGCTCTCCACCGGCTCGGCCGACAGCGACCTCGACCGGTGAAACCGGAAAAACGCCGCCCGCCGCTCGCCGTTCCACCCATCAGGCCCAGCCACCGGAGGCATCACCTCAAGGGGGTCCGCATCGGCCACAGCGGCATCCAGCAGATCTTCGAGCAGACCCTCGTCGAGCCGCCGCAGAGTGACATCCGAGCGCATACCCGCATCCTGCCATCGCGACCGGAGCGTCTCCCAACGGTTTGTTGCCCCTCCGAGTGCACGCCGAAGTAAACGCTTTGGTGCCCACGGGAGATGAGGGTGCATGAACACCGTCACGATCCTCGTGCGAGCACATGCGGCCGAGTTCGCGCTCTTGCTACCGCACCTCTTCTCATGGAAGGCCACGTGCTGTGTTGTGCTCACCGTCGGGGCCCTGAGAGTCTTGTCGGAGAGTTCCCGCCGCAAGACGCTGGCCTGCCTCGTCAACCAAGCACCGGAGGGCACGATCGTCGTCCAGGGCAACGGCTGGGGAGGACCCGAGCTGCGGGTTCACATAGGCAGCCGCCCTGTCCGGCACCCCCGCCACGGGGAGCGTCCATGACGCCAATCCCCCCGGAGCACCAGGCGGAGATCGCCGTACTCTATATGAGGTGTCGAGACGGCATGATCGCGTTTGCTGCCCGGTTACTTCGGCACCAGGGCGGCATGGCGCACGACATGGTGCAGGAGACCTTTCACGCCGCGGCTTCGAGCTGGGAACGGCTGCGGGTCCACGACCGCGACAGGCAGCGTGCCTGGCTCTACCGAGTGCTCAAGAACAAGATCTTCGACCACTGGGGACGGTGTGAACATCTCGTCGACCTGCCCTGCGAGTCCGAGCTGCCGCCGGCCAGGGACACTCAACTGGTGGTGGCCTCCAGCCTGTTGCTGGACAAGTGCTGGAAGATCATCGATGAGATGCCCGAGGCGCAGCGCCGGGTGGCCCTGTTGAAGTGGCAGGGCGAGTGGACGACCGGAGAGATCTGTGAGCACCTGGGCATCGCTCCGACCACTGTGCGCGTGCACTTGATGAGAGCTCGGCAGGCCCTGCTGAGGTCCTTGGGGGCCGAGATCACCGGAGTTGGGGAGGCGGTATGACCTACAACATGGGGACGGAACCCAACGAGCCCACTTCGAACGACTGCGTGCCGCTCGATCACCTGGTACGGCAACTCGACCGCGACACCGGCGGCTACGTGCCGTCGCCCACCCTCAGCAAGGGGCTGGCCGAGCTGATGGCCTGGATGTCCCAGGACGGCGGTACGGCGCCCGCGTCCGTTCGGCAGCCGCCTCGCACGCGCTCCGGCATCGCCACGCCGTCGGCCCCGCAGGCCCGTATTCGGGTTGTCGTGGCGAACGGCAATCCTGTGGTGCGTGCCGGTCTGAAGGGTCGGCTGGCCCGCAGCAGGGAAATCCTGGTCGTCGCAGAGGCCGCGGACGGCCGACAGGCCCAGGACGTAGCGCACTACCACCGCCCGGACATCGTCCTCGTGGACGTCCGTATGCCCGGTGAGAACGGCTTCTCGGCCATCCCTCACCTGGCGCAGTTCACCTCGGTCATGGTGCTCACGCACAGCCGAGAGCCGGAGACCGTTCAGAGGGCTCTGCGCCAGGGCGCCAACGGGTATCTGGTGCACGGCGAGTTCACGGCGGACGAGTTGGTGGCCGCCATACGCGATGTCGTGGCGGGTCGCCCACGTCTCGGTGCCACCGCAGCCGCGGCACTGATGACAGACCTCCGCCAGGACGGCCGACAGCAGGATGCTTCCGTGTTCCCCGACGGTCTCGGAAGCACTGCGCGAGACATCGGCCGCCGGTCGGGGCCGGTTCGTGACAGGGCACAGCACCAACTCAGCACGGCGGAGGCGCATATCATGAGTCTCGTCGCATCCGGCATGAGCGACTCGCAGATCGCCACGTCCTGCGTCGTCAGCGCGAGGACCATCCGGAATCGCATCGAGCGCATCTTCGCCAAGCTCGACAGCACAAACCGTGCCGATGCCGTCGCCAAGTGGCTGGGCTTGACGGCGCCGGGAGCGGAGCAAGGAGTAGCGGCCGACCGAACCCCCGGCCAGTACTCGTGACCCGTCGCCCCAGACACCGTACGCGCTGACGGCCCGAGGACCTGAGTCCTCGGGCCGATCCTCATGCCAGGCACCCGCCGTGCGGGCGCCTCTCGTCACCGCCCCCTGGATCAGGCGGTGTTGAGGGTGAGCCCGTAGAAGGACAGGGCGTCGTCGAGGGGCTGGAAGTAGGAGGAGCCGGGGGAGTTGACCGAGCCGTTGCAGCGCTGGCTCGCGGGGCCGCCGGAGGTCATGCCCTGGGCCTGGTTGCCGGAGATGTAGGCGCCGCCGCTGTCGCCGCCCTGGGTGCAGACGGTGGAGCTGCCGAGGCCGGTGACGACGGTGTCGGGGCCGCCGTCGGGGTCGGAGTAGGTGACGGAGACGTTGTAGGAGCTGACGCGTCCGCAGGTCCAGCCGGTGGTGCGGCCCGCCTTGCACAGGGTGGCCCCGGACGCCGCGCGCCGGCTGCCCTGCACGGTGGGTTCGGTGGCCTTGCCGTACGTGTTGACGACGGTGGATATGGAGTTGCCGGAGTCGAGGCGGGCGATGCCCATGTCGACGCTGCGGCTGCCCTGCGCGAAGCGCGAGTTGGTGCCCTGGGCGAAGCGGCTCCCCTGGTAGCTGAGGACGGGGAGGTCCTCGATGCAGTGCCCGGCGGTGACCAGGTACTGACGGCCCGAGGAGTCGCGGGCGCCGTAGCCGACGGAGCAGACGAACCCGTTGAAGGCCATCTCGGAGCCCGGCTTGATGACGGCCTGCGGGACCAGCTCGCGCTGGTCGGTGAGGACTCTGACGGCGTCCGGGTGTGAGTAGTTGGCGTACAGGAAATCCCGGTGAGAACGATCTTGCTGGGATTCCCCTACCTCGTGGTGGCTTCGAGCTGGCGGGGTACGGCGCCGGCGCGCAGTTCTCGTAGGTCGGGGATGTGGTTGTAGAGGGTGCCCGGGGAGACGCCCAGCAGCTTGGCGATCGAGGTGATGGAGCGGCCGGGGTCGGGCAGCAGGTCGCGGGCGGCGCGGATGACTTCCTCGGTGGCGACGCTAGGGCGCCCGCCGACCCGGCCGCGCTCGCGGGCGGCGGCCAGGCCCTCGTTGGTGCCGATGACGATGAGTTCGCGGATGAACTCGGCGAGCGCGGCGAAGACGTGGAAGACGAGCCGGCCGCCAGGCGTGGTGGTGTCCAGGTTCTCGTGCAGTGAGGTGAAGCCGATCCCGCGCTCGCGCAGCTCGGCGACCATGTTGATGAGGTCCTGAAGGCTGCGGCCGTAGCGGTCCAGGCTCGGGACGACGAGGGTGTCGCCGGGATCGAGGAAGGCGTGGCACGCCTTCAGCTCGGGGCGGAGCGCGTTCTTGCCGGACTTCTTGTCCGCGAAGATCTTCCGGCATCCGGCGGCGGTGAGTGCGTCGAGCTGTCGTTCGAGCTTCTGCCCGCTGGTCGAGACTCGGGCGTATCCGATCTTGATTTCGGTGCGGACCAGCGGTTCGGCGACGAGGAGGCCCGGCCCATCGGCCGGTTCGGGGGCGGTCATGGTCCCGGATCATGTCAGAAAACGGTGGTCCGGGGTTGTTGAACGACCCAGGTTTCTGAAGGGGTTCTTGAAGGCTCTGCGGGATCCGGGCTGCCCTACGGGGCGATCTTCAGAAAACGAAGGTTTTTTGAAGATCGCCCCGCGCGGTGCCGGCCCGCAGGGGTGGATCACGCAAGGTTCTTGGTGAAGAACTCCTCCAACTTGTCGAACGGGATCAGGTCCGTCTTGTCGTAGAGGTCGACGTGGCCGGCGTCCGGGACGGAGTGGAGCTCCTTCGGCTCTGCGGCGAGTTCGTACGCGTCCTCGCTGAAGTACCGGGAGTGGGCGTGCTCGCCGGTGACGAGCAGGATGGGCCGCGGCGAGACCGACTTGATGTGGGTGAGGAGCTCGAAGTTCATCATCGACATGCTGCTCGTCGTGGTGAACTGGGTGAGCGAGTTCCAGTGGTATCCGCGCGGGGTGGAGTAGAACTCGCCGAACTCGCGGGCGATGGGGTCGGTGTTCTCGTCGAACCCGACCGGCGCCCCGCGCGGGGTCAGCGTCGGCTGCCCGCCCTCGAAATCCGCGTACCGCTGCTCGGCGACGGCGTCGAGGATGGCGTTGCGCTCGTCCTGGGTCTGGGTGTCCTTCCAGCCCTTGGACTGGACGCGTGCGATGTCGTACATGACGATCGTGGCCACGGCCTTGATGCGCCGGTCGACGCCGGCGGCGCTGAGGAGGAACCCGCCGCTGCCGCACATGCCGATTCCGCCGATGCGCTCACGGTCCACGAAGGGCCGGGTGCCGAGGTAGTCGACGGCGGCGTGGAAGTCCTCGGCGAACAGGTCCGGGGAGGAGAGGTGGCGCGGGGTGCCGCTGCTGTCGCCGTTGAAGGACGGGTCGAAGGTGAGGGTGACGAACCCGCGCTCGGCGAGGTTCTGGGCGTAGATGCCTGCGCCCTGTTCCTTGACGCCGCCGTACGGGGAGCCGACGAGGATCGCCGGGTGCTGCCGGGAGGCGTCGAAGTCCTGGGGCAGGTACAGGTCGGCGGCGATGGTGATGCCGTACCTGTTCTTGTACGACACGCGGGTGCGGGTGACGTTGGCGTCCAGGTCGAAGATGTAGTTGCCGGTGCGAGACATGTCGTCCTTCTTCGTTGCTGTGCTGTGTGGGTGAGGGGTGGGCTGGGCCGGCTCAAGCCTGGTCGGCAGGAACGGGGGCTGCACTTGGGGTGGCCGGGCCGGGTGAACCGGCACGGCGGTTCCGTCGCAGGGCGAGGGCGATGGTGGGGATCAGGGTCAGGGCGGCGATGGCAGTGCCGACCACGGCGGGGCCGGTGGCGCCGGTGCTCTCCAGGGCGAGGCCGGCGACCCAGGAGCCGATGGCGGTGCCGAGGTTGAACGCCGAGACGGTCAGGGCCGAGGCCAGGGTGGGTGCCTGGCCGGCGTAGCGGACGGCCAGGGCCATCAGGACCGGGTTGGCGCCGAGGCCGAAGAAGCCCAGCACGGTGACCAGGACGATGACGGCGGGGGCGGAGCCGGCCAGCAGGACGATCGCCAGCAGCAGGAGGGTGGCACCCGCGGCGGCGGCGATGGTGACCGCGTGGGGGCGGCGGTCCCCCAGACGGCCTCCCACGATCGAACCCGCGAGGGCGCCGAGGCCGAAGCCGGCGAGGACCAGCGGCACCAGTCCGGCGGCGATTCCGGACCGCTCGGTCAGCAGCGGCGCGATGTAGGAGTACGCGGCCAGAATGCCGCCGGTGGTGGTCGCGCAGGCGGCCAGCACGAGCCACAGACGGCCGGAGTGCAGCGCAGCCAGCTCCGCGCGGATCGATCCTGTGTGCGGGGCGGGTCCGTCGTGCGGGACGTTGCGGGCGATCAGGGCGATGGCGGCCGCGGACAGGGCCGCAAGTGCCCAGAACGGTCCGCGCCAGCCCATGAGCTGTCCGGCGAACGCGCCCAGCGGCACGCCGACGACGTTGGCGAGCATGGCACCGGCCCCGACAAGACCGAGAGCGCGGGCGCTGGCCGCCGGGCCCGCGGCGCGGGTGGCGGCCACGTTGGCCACGGCCCAGAACGCTCCGGTGGCGATCGCGGTCAGGAACCGTGCCGCCAGGACCAGGGTGAAGTTCGAGCTGAGGGCGACGATGACGTGCCCGACGGCGAAGACGCCCAGGGCGAGCATCAGGGTGAGTCGGGTGGGCAGCCGCAGCGTGAGCATCGACATCAACGGCGCTCCGACGATCATCCCGACGGCGAAGACCGTGATCAGAAGTCCGCTCTGGGCGACGCTGACCTGTAGGTCTCCTGCGATCTCGGGCAGCAGGCCGGCCACGACGAACTCGGTGGTGCCCATCAGGAACGTGCCCAGCGCGAGCACATAGACGACGAGCGGAAGCCGGGCCGGAGCCAGCCGCGGCTCGTCAGCCTGCACGTTGTCGGGAGCCTGGAGGGTTCCTCCTCGCGTACTCAAGGTTCATCTCCGTGGGGGTTGTGATCGGTGTACGTCTCCCAGAGAACCGGCCGCCCCACGCTTGAGGAAGGTCGCGTTTATAGGGGGGACAGACTCAACCTCCCTATGCGCGAGCAGATGGCTACCGTGGAGTACATGGACGACCGAAGCGACCACCGCACCGAGATCCGGGACTTTCTCGCCAGCCGCCGCGCCAAGATCACACCGGAGCAGGCCGGGCTGCCCACCAGCGGACGCCGCCGGGTCCCCGGACTGCGCCGTGAGGAGGTCGCCGTGCTCGCCGGGGTGAGCACCGAGTGGTACACCCGCCTGGAGAAAGGCCACATCAGCGGCGTCTCCGAGGACGTACTCGCCGCGGTCGCCCAGGCCCTGCAACTGGACGAAGACGAACGCACCTACCTGTTCGACCTGGCCCGCGCCGCCCGCCCCGCACGCCGCACCCCCTCCCGCCGCCGCGACGTCGACGTCCCGCCCCGCATCCAGTGGCTGCTCGACTCCATCACGATGTCCGCCGCCTTCGTACGCAACGGCCGCCTCGACGTCATCGCCCACAACACGCTCGGCCGGGCCCTGCACGCACCGATGTTCGACAGCCCCACCACCGACAGACGCGGCCGTCCCAACTTCGCCCGCTACCACTTCCTCGATGCCGGCTCACAGGACTTCTTCGTCGACTGGGACACCGGCGCCGCCGCCACAGTCGCCCTGCTGCGTGCCGAAGCCGGGCGCGAACCGCACGACCGCACCCTGCGCGAGCTGATCGGCGAACTGTCCACCCTCAGCGCCGAATTCCGCACCATGTGGGCCGCGCACGACGTCCGCATCCGCCACGACGGCACCAAACGGCTGCAACACCCCGAGGTCGGCCCCCTGGAACTGACCTACCAGTCCGTGGACCTGCCCGTCTCGCAGCGAGCCGTGCACGACCTGAGCCTCTACACCGCCGAACCCGGCAGCACCTCCGAAGACCACCTCAAACTCCTCGCCAGCCTGGCAGCCACTCCCATCCAGACGACGAAGCCCACCGACCAACCCGGCTGAGCCACCCATTGCGCACGCTCCCGGCTGGTCAAGCATCCAAGCCCGAACCGCACCCAGGCCGCCCTGGCGCTCGACGACGCGGTCACCCAGCCCACCGCGCGTCGGCCATCCGTCGGCAGCGCACTGCGGGCACCGCACCGTCCTGCACACCGCCCGCCAACGCCGAAAGGATCGCGGAAGAACAGCTCGACCACGAGATCGAGAATCAGCACGACCCCGCTGTGACGGCCGGGCGCCGCCGGGCCGACGCCGAATCCGTCACGCCCCGGCCGACCCTGTCGTGCAGGTAGGTGCGTTCGTCTCCGCTCAGCTGCAGAGTGCGCGGGTCACGGCGTCCAGGACGTCCCCGGAGACGCCGCTGATGTTGCCCCTCTCCAGGCGCATGTACCACTCGGTGCTCACTCCGGCGAGGACGGCGACCTCCTCACGGCGCAGCCCGGGCACCCGGCGCCGTCCGCTGGCGGGCAGCCCGACCTGTTCGGGGCCGAACTGGGCTCGCCGGCGGGCGAGAAAGTCACGGATGTCGGCGCGGTTGTCGGGGCTGCGTTCCATGCCTTCCACGCTGCGGCCGGAACCCGGCGGGAGGGGGGTTGAGCTTGTCCCCCCGATAAACGCAGCCTTCCTCAATCTCGGCGGTGGCGGTTTCCTGGTGTGTGCACCTCGAAGTCAAGCCGTTGTGGAGTTCGAAAGTAATGAGTACGCGAGCAGGGACCCTTGAGGCCCCCGCCGCTGTGCGGGCTGCGGTGAGCGTTCACGCTCCCGCCTTCCGCTCGTCGTCTACGGGCTGGCCCTGGCTGAGACCTTCCCCGCCGGCCGCACGGCTGACCGGGAAGGGAGCCCACCTGGAACAGACGACTCGGGCGCATAGGCAGTAAAGCGGGGATGCTCCCCAGTCTCGCCGGCCTGCTCCCTGCCATTGCCCCTAGGAATCCGGCTGCCTCCGCGGCCGGCCCAGAAAGAAGTTCAGGAGTTCATCTCATGCGCGCTGCAATACTGCACGCTCCCGGCGACGTCCGGGTGGAAGACATCGCCGAACCGAAGATCACCGCCCCGACCGACGCGATCATCCGGCTCGCCGCAGCCTGTGTCTGCGGGTCGGACCTGTGGCCCTACCGCGGCATCGACGCCGTCGACAACCCCGTACACATGGGGCACGAGTACGTCGGCGTCGTGGAAGAGGTCGGCAGCGAGGTGACGACCATCAAGCCCGGCCAGTTCGTGGTCGGCTCGTTCGTCATCGCCTGCGGTGTCTGCGAGCTCTGCCGCTCCGGCTGGCCGTCCTCCTGCATCCACCGCACTTTCCAGGCCGGCACGCAGGCCGAGCGCGTCCTGATCGCGCACGCCGACGCCAACCTGGTGGCCACCCCGGGCATGCCCGACGCGGACCTGATCCCGAGCCTGCTGGCCGCCTCCGACGTACTGGGCACCGGCTGGTTCGGCGCGGTCGCCGCCGAGGCAGGCCCGGGCAAGACGGTCGCAGTCGTCGGGGACGGCGCGGTCGGCCTGCTCGCGGTCCTGGCCGCCAAGCAGCTCGGCGCCGAGCGCATCATCGCGATGAGCCGCCACGAGCCCCGGCAGAAGCTCGCCCGCGAGTTCGGCGCCACCGACATCGTCACCGAACGCGGCGACGAGGGCGTGGCGAAGATCAAGGAGCTGACCGGCGGCCTGGGCGCCCACTCCGTCGTCGAAGCGGTCGGCACCCAGGAGTCCATGAACCAGGCCCTGCGCTCGGCCCGCCCCGGCGGACACGTCGGCTTCGTCGGCGTCAACCACGACGTCACCCTCAGCGGCGAAGAACTGTTCTTCTCCCAGGTCCACCTGGTCGGCGGCCCCGCCCCGGTACGCCGGTTCCTGCCCGAACTGATCGACCTGATCTGGCAGCGGAAGATCAACCCCGGCAAGGTCTTCGACCTCACCCTCCCCCTCGACGAGGCCGCCGAGGCGTACAAGGCCATGGACGAGCGCCGCGCCATCAAGGCCATGCTCACCCTCTGACCGCCCCTGTACGGCTGCCCGGCCCGCCGCAGGGCCGGGCAGCCCGCCCCCCACAATCCTTCTGGAGCTGATCATGACCACGTACGCCCTCATCGGCGCCGGCCCCGGCCTGGGCCTGGCCACCGCCCGCCGCTTCGGCGCCGCCGGCCACAGCGTCGCCCTGATCTCGCGCAACAGCGAGCACCTGGACCAGCTGTGCGCCGAACTGGAACGGGACAACATCACCGCGCGCGGCTTCACGGCCGATGTCCTGGACGCCGCCTCCCTCACCACGGCACTCGACGCAGCCGCCTCCGCCTTGGGACCCGTAGAAGTCCTGCAGTACAGCCCCGTACCCCGCGCGGACTTCATGAAGCCGGTCCTCGACACCACCGCCCCCGATCTGGACGCCCCCCTGGCTTTCTCCGTCACGGGCCCGATCACCGCTGTGAACGCGGTCCTGCCGGGGATGCGGGCGCTGGGCCGCGGCACCCTGCTGTTCGTCAACGGCTCCAGCGCGGTGCGCCCGAACCCCCGCGTGGCCGGCACCTCCATCGCCTTCGCCGCGGAGAGCGCCTACGCGGCGATGCTCCACGACGCGCTCGCGCCGGAGAACATCCACGCCGCCCAGCTGATCATCCCCGGGGGCATCCGCCCCGACTCCGAGCACTCCAGCCCCGACGTCCTGGCCGAACGCCTGTACGCGGCGCACACCGAACGCGACGGGTTCCGGCACTACGCCGAACCCCTGCCCGAGTGAACTGACGGATTACGCCGTGCCCTGGGTGGCCCGCTCACCCCGAGCCGGACCACGGACCAACGCACCGGCCCGGCCCCGCCGGACACCACGCCCTCGCGCCATAAGCACCACCGCTCTCCGCCGCCCGCACGGGGTGGCGGACAACGTACCCACCCACGAGGAGACACCCTCATGAGCGTCAGCAACGACACCTTCACCGGCAAGGTCGCCTTCGTGACCGGAGCTGCTTCCGGCATCGGCCGCACCACCGCCCTCGCGTTCGCCCAGTCAGGCGCCCGTGTCGCCCTCGCCGACACCTCCGCAACCGGCCTGAAGGAAACCGAACGGCTCATCACCGAAGCAGGCGGGCAAGCCCTGTCCGTTACCTGCGACGTCACCAACGAGGACCAGGTGAAGGCCGCTCTCGACTCCGTCATCCAGACGTTCGGACGCCTGGACGTCGCCTTCAACAGCGCCGGCGTCGAGCAGCCGATCCAGCCCATCGGCGACCTCACCAAAGAAACATGGGACCGCGTACTCGGCGTCAGCGCCACCGGCACGTTCCTGTGCATGAAGCACCAGATTCCCCTGATGCTCGAGCAGGGAGCCGGAGCGATCGTCAACGCCTCCTCCAGCGCCGGAGTCAAGGGATTCCCCGGATCCGCGGCCTACACCGCCGCCAAGCACGCCGTCATCGGCCTGACCCGCTCTGTCGCCCTCGACACCGCGGCATCCAACATCCGGATCAACGCCATCTGCCCCGGCATCATCGACACCCCCATGATCGAACGCTTCGCACAGAGCACCCCCGGAGGACGCGAAGCACTGATCGCCGACGAACCGATCGGACGCCTCGGCCGACCTGAAGAAATCGCCGCCGCCGTCCTGTGGCTCTGCTCCGACGCCGCCTCCTTCACCACCGGCCACGCCATGGTCGTCGACGGCGGCCAAACCGTCGGATAGCCCTTGACGAAACCCATCGAGGCCACCGAGAGGGCTGCCCCGTCCATGCGAGCTCATGCCGACCGACTCGCCTTGTGGACTGCGCAGACCGGGCTCTGTGGCCCCGGTGGACGCAAGGTTCAAGTCCAGGCGGCAGGTCATGTCGAGTTCGAATCGGCCGTAGAGTTCACGTGGGTTCAGAACAGCGGTGACAGGGCCCGCCGGTCGGCGTCGGTGAGCCGCTTGTGTCACTTCTCCTCGATGCAGGCTCACAGGCAGAACCGCACCCCTGGCGCTCTGGCGCTCGACGACGCGGTCGCCCAGCCCACCGCGTCGACCATCGAGCGGCAGCGCACTGCGGGCACCGGATCGCGGAAGAACAGCTCGGCCACGAGATCGAGAATCAGCACGACCCCGCTGTGAGGGCCTGGCGCCGCCGGGCCGACGCCGAATCTGTCACGCCCCGGCCGACCCCGTCGCGTCCGGTTTCGAGAGGTTCCGACCCCAGGACACCTGACCTTGCTCAGCCCTCGTCGTCGGAGACGTCCTGGTCCTCGGCGGCGTCCGGGTCCCGGAAGGGGCGCAGACCCTGGCCGGGGCCGCTGGCCTTGATGTTGAACAGGTAGCGGCCCAGGAAGTTGATGTGCCGGTCCTTCAGCGGGGAGAGCCGGGCGACGTCCTCGTCCTTGATGTCGTAGCCCTCGGCGCGGAGCTGGGCGAGAGCCGCGTCCAGGTAGCGGGTGTTCCACAGCACGACGGCGTTGAGGACGAGGCCGAGGGCGGCGAGCTGGTCCTCCTGGCCCTCGCGGTACGCCTGGCGGATCTGGCCCCGGCCGCCGTGGCAGATCGCGCGGGCCAGGCGGTGGCGGGACTCCTGGACGGTCAGCTGTCGGGTCATCAGCCGGCGGTAGGTGTCGTCGACCGGGTCGACCAGGGCGAGCAGGTGCATGGTCTTGTCGATCCGGCCGTACTCGGCGAACGCGGCGCCGAGCGGGGTCGGGTGGCCCTCGCGGCCGAACATCCGCAGCAGGTCGTAGGCGCGGACCTGATTCGTGATGAGCGAGCCGGCGACGCGGAGCATGTCCGGCCAGTGCGTGGCGATCCGCTTGAGGTTCACCTTGTTGCAGGCGACGGCCTCCAGCGGCCCGTACCCGGCGGTCGGCGCCTCGCCGTCCAGCAGGTCCGCTCGCCAGAACCGCTGGTCGGCCAGGTCGCGGAAGCGCGGGGCGAAGCGGAAGCCGAGCATCTTGTACAGCCCGAACGCCATGTCGGAGTACGAGGCGTTGTCGGTCGCGACCATCTCCGGCTTCACCCCGCCATCCAGGTTCAGCAGAGTGTCCAGGGTGTAGAGGCTGTCGCGCGGGGTGCCGCGCACGACCATCGCGCCGATCCCCGCGACTTGGTCGTTTACCGCATTGAGCCAGGTCACGCCGCGTTTGTAGCCGTAGTACTTGGGCGAAGGGCCGGTGTTGATGCTCTTGACGGGGACGACGAAGCGCAGGCCGTCGACGGAGGCGAGCAGCCCGCCGCCCCATATCTGGGCCAGTTCGATGCGGGACTGGGCGGCGATGAGCGCGGCGTTCGCCGCGGCGAGGGTGTCGGCGCGGACGTAGTTCTGGTCGACGTGGGACAGGCGCGAGCGGGTCAGCGCCTTGTCCTCCGTGTCGATGACCGGGGTCAGCCCGATGTTGCAGCTCTGCGAGACCA
The DNA here is from genome assembly GCF_040610055.1 of Streptomyces sp. NPDC004539. Lineage (NCBI taxonomy): Bacteria > Bacillati > Actinomycetota > Actinomycetes > Kitasatosporales > Streptomycetaceae > Streptomyces > Streptomyces sp. NPDC004539. The sequence continues at coordinate 72,067 of NZ_JBEXLS010000009.1, forward strand.
GCAGCGCGACCAGGGAGACGAGCAGCCCCTCCATCCGGGTGCGCCGGTCCGAGACGTGTCCGAAGGCGTCGAGGAACCCGGTCCAGGAGTGGACCTCGAACAGCAGGTCCGGCAGGTCGATCCTCGGAAGCATGGCCTCTGTGGTGGTCCTCAGCCAGGTCAGGGACTCCGGCTCGCCCACCGCTCCGAGCTTGTCCACCGACAGGCGGGCGCGTCCGCCGCCCTCGGGGACGACGATCTCCACCTTCGCCTCGTCGCCAGCCTCCTGAAGGCGGTCGGCCATCTGCCGCCACGCCGCATCCAGCCCCCGCGTGAGCTGGGCCAGGTGCTCGCCCGCGTCCTCGGCCAGGGACAGACCCGCCAGCACGTCCGCACGCATCGCCTCCCACCGCGGCCCGTCCAGCAACCGGGCGCGCGGGTCCGCCCACCGGTTCGACGGCGAGGCGAACACGTCCCGCCGGTTCAGCGCACGGTGCAGCTGCTCCAGCACGCACACCACGTACGCGTCCCGGTCCACTGCGCCCGTCGGCAGCCTGCCGTTGGAGAACACCGCCCGCTTCCACATCGCGGGCACCAACTCCGCGTCGACCTCGCGGGACAGCAACGGCCGGTCCTTGACCCGGCGGCGCGACAGCGCAGGCAGACGGCGCACCGCCTTCAGGATGCGCCGTCCGGCCGGAGCGGCATCCAGCGCGTCCGACTCGCCCAGCAGCGACAGGAAGGGGCGCACCGTGTTGTAACGCAGGGCCAGCTTCTCGCGCATCGCCGCCTCGGCCGACCCGTCGTCCTCCGGCACCAGGGCCTCCACGGTCGCGACCGCCCCGGACACCGCCGTACGCGGCACCGCCTCCTCCACCGCCGCCCACAGCGCGGCCACCTCTACGACCGTGCCCGCCTCGGCGACCAGGTCCAGCTCCTCCGTCAGGATCTTCGACGCCTTCGCCAGGATGCGTGCCGCCTTCTCCAACTGCGGCAGCATCGCCAGCCGATCCCGATCCGAAGCCCTGCGGGCTGGGCTGATCAGCCGGTTCGCCATCAGCACCGCGAACAGGTCCAACGCGTCATCGACCGCCTGCGCCTCCAACTGGCGCACCACCGCCGTCAGCAGCGCGGTGCGCCGCGGCTCCGGCGCCCGCTCGATCGTCTGCGCCTTGCTCAGCTGCCCGTACCGGGCCAGCGTGGACAGCCGGTTCACCGGCACCCGGGACAGGTTCACCCGCCCCAGCGCGAACGCAGAGATCTCCTCCACCCGCTCCATGGCCCGCACCATCGCCGTCCCCGTCGACTTCGTCGGCGGAGTACGCAGCCGCTCCAGCTCCGAGACCCGCTTGCCCTCCGGCACCACCAGCAGCTCCGCCAGCGCCAGCGCGAGCGCGGGATCGGCCCGGGACGCGGCGCGGGCCACCGCCTCGTACAGACGCCGCTCGGCAACCGTCCGGGCCTCCGACACCTGCCGGGCCAGCACCGAAACACCGGGCAGCAGCACCCGATTCTTCCGCAGCCACGTCACCGCGTGGTTGAACAGCGCCACCGGCCCCTCGGCGTGCGTCCACGCCCGCCCGTACAGGAAACCGCGGAACTCCCGACCCCACTTCCGATCCGTGAAGTCCCGGTACTTGAACCGCATCTGGATCTCCGCCGCGTGCTCATACACCGTCGACCGGCGCTCCGGGTACCGCTTCACACACGAGGTGTCGGCGATGCCAAGCTGCCCGGCCAGGTACTCCACGGCCTCCCACGGCACAGCGAGCGGGTCCTCACCCAGGAACCGGCCGATGTGGCGGACCGTGCAGATCTGCAAGGCCATGCCCAAGCGATGCACGTCCGTGCGACGCAGGGCGATCAGGTCGCGGTCGTCATCATCAAGGAAGAAGAACCGCTCCAGTTCCGGACGCGTGGGCACCTCGATGAACGTCCCGTACGCCTCAGCCTGCTCATCAGTTAAAAATTCCACCGGCATGCGGCGGACGGTAGCCATCCCCCGGCAGCGATCGAGGATCTTCCTTCGAACCTTCGCAACAGACCGATCGCATGTGCTAAGCGATCATGATCGTTCTCACCGGGACTTCCTGTACGCCAACTACTCACACCCGGCGTCGCCGTGCGCCCGCGCCGTGTTCAGGAAGGAGCGGGCGGCGGGCGCGGCGGCGTCGCTGACCTTGACCGTCACCGTGTCGGAGGCGAGGTCGACCTCCCAGGAACTGATCCCGGCGGGCGTCGCGTCGAGGGCCGCCGCGTCCAACTGGGCCTTGATCTTGTTGAGTTCGTTCTCGCCGTGGCGGGTCGTGCGGGCGAGCAGTCCCGCGTCCGCGAGCCGGCCGGCCGCCTGGGCGTTCTCCGCGTTGACGACGAGGTCGCCCTGCGCGTCGAAGAACGCCCCGTCCGTGGCGACCCCCTTCCGCTCCAGCGTGGTGAGGGTGCGCTGCTGCGACGTCTCGTGGTCGAGGCGTTCGGCGGCGGCCGTCCGGCTCACCCCGAGGGAGGAGGCCAGGGACTTCAGCATGGCCGGGTCGTACCGGCCCTCGGGGGAGGCGGCGGCCTGCGCGCCCGAGACCGTGAGGGAGGAGAGGAGGACGGCGGCGCCGAGCGTCGCGAAAGTCTTCCGGGAGATGCGCAAGGGTAGTTCCTTCCGGATTCCGGACGAACGGCCGCGAACAGTGGGGGGTTGGGAAAAGGGCATGGGGATTCCCTTTTCCTGATGGCCGACGCCCGGCGGACCGCCGCTTCGGGCGACCGCTCTCGCATCCTCAACGAGCGGTGCTGGACATGACAAGAGAAATGATCGAACTGTTTCCGGATTCCGCGCCGCCGATATCCCCGTTGTCGACCGGTCGAATCCAAATCCGCCTTTGCCGGACTTTTACCCTGCCGCGAAAAGGACGCACGCAATCGACGGACCGTCAGACCCCCCGGCCCCGCTCCAGGTTCCGCAGGCACTCGCCGATGACCGCGATGCCCTCGTCGATCTCGTGCGCGGGACCCGCCGCGTAGCCGAGGACGAGGCCGGGGGGACCCGGGGTCATGCGGTGCCAGGACAGGGGGTGGGCCTTGACACCCCGGGCCAGGGAGGCGGCGGCCAGGTCGGTGTCGTCCAAGGCGGAGGCGGGGGCGTCGAAGGTGATCATCAGGTGGAGGCCGGCGGCGGCGCCGTGGACGCGGGCGCCGGGCAGATGCGCGGCGATGGACCGCAGCATCAGGTCCCGGCGCCGGCGGTGGCGGGTACGGACGTGACGCAGGTGGCGCTCCAGGTCGCCGGAGTCCATCAGGCGGGCCAGCACGAGCTGGGTGAGGATGCCGTTGCCGAGGTCGGCGTACCGCTTGGCGTCGACGAGGGCGGCGTGGCGGGCCGGGGGGACGAGGAGCCAGCCGACGCGCAGGGCGGGCGCGAGGAGTTTGGAGACGCTGCCCGTGTAGCAGACGCCGTCGGGCACGAGCGAGCGCAGCGCCGGTACCGGCGGACGGTCGTAGCGGTGCTCGGCGTCGTAGTCGTCCTCGATGACCAGGCCGCCGTCCGCCGCCCACTCCAGCAGTTCGCGCCGGCGTTCGCCGTCCAGGACGACCCCCGTGGGGAACTGGTGGGCCGGGGTCAGCAGGACGGCCCGCGCGTCGGCGGCACGCAGCGCGCCGACGTCCAGGCCGCCCTCGTCGACCGGGACGGGGACGGTGGTGTGCCCGGCGTACTCCCACTGCTGGCGGGCACCCAGCGAGCCGGGGTCCTCGACGGCGACCCGCTGGACGCCGTCCGCCCTCAGCAGGTGGCCCAGCAGGTTGAGGGCCTGGGCCACGCCCGCGACGATCACCACCTCGTCCGGGTCGGCGCGGATGCCCCGGTTGCGGGCGAGCCAGCCGACGACGGCCCGGCGCAGGGCGGGAGCGCCCCTCGGGTCGCCGTAGCCGAAGTCGGCGGGGCCGGCGCTCGCGAGGACGGCGCGTTCGGCGCGCAGCCAGGCGCTACGGGGGAAGGCGGCGAGGTCGGGGACGCCCGGGGAGAGGTCGATGCGGCAGGGGAGGGCGCGGAGGGTGTCGACGATGCCGTCGTGGCCCGGGGTCGGGAAGGGGGCGAAGACGGGGTGCGGGGCCGGGCGGGTGCCGTGGTCGGGCGGTGGTGAGGCGGCGGGTGGTCGTACGCCGTGGGCGGGCGGGGCGAGGGATGGCGGCACGGCGGGTGGTCGGGGGACGGCGGGCGGGGCGGGGGCCGCGACGACGACCGTGCCGAGCCGTCCCTTCCCCACGACCTGGCCCGATTCGCCGAGCCTGCGGTACGCCTCGGTGACCACGCCCCGGGTGACCCGCAGTTCGGCGGCGAGGACGCGGCTCGCGGGCAGCCGGGTGCCGACAGGGAGGCGGCCGTCGGCGATGGCCTCGCGGAGGGTGTCCGCGAGCCAGGCGGTACGTCCGCCGGACGGGACCTCGCCGATGTCGAGCTGGAGGAAGTCCGAGCCGGCCGCTTTGGACCCCTCGGACGGTGGTTTTCTGGACCTGCCCATGGCATCCATAGTGCGGCACGGTGGGACGCATGGACACCCCTTCCGTCTCATGCGCCCGGCTTCTTCCGGGTGTGGTCGGCATGACGCTGGTCGGCAGCAGCGTCACCGTCTCGCAGGCGCTCGTCGACGCCCCGCTGTTCACCGCGCAGGCCGTCCGCTATCTCGCGGCGACGGCGCTCCTCCTCGCCATGGCCCGCGTCGCCGGCGTCCGACTGGTCCGCCCCCGGGGGCGCGAATGGCTCTGGCTGGGCGGTCTCGCGCTCACCGGGCTCGTGCTCTTCAACGTCGCCGTCGTCCAGGGCGTCAAGCACGCCGAACCCGCCGTGATCGCCGTCGCGGTGGCCTGTGTGCCGTTGGTCCTCGGCGTGGTCGGGCCGCTCCTCGAAGGGCGCCGGCCCAGCCGTCAGGTGCTGGTGGCGGCGCCGGTCGTCATGGCCGGCGCGGTCCTCGTCGAGGGGACGGGGCGTACGGACGCGGCGGGGATCGGGTGGGCCGTCGTCACGCTGTGCTGCGAGGCCGGGTTCACGCTGCTGGCCGTGCCGGTGCTGCGGCGGCACTCGGCGTGGGGGGTGTCCGTCCACGCGACGTGGCTGGGCGGGGTGATGCTGAGCGTGCTCGGCCTGGTTGCCGAAGGGCCGTTCGCCGTGCGGGAGTTGACCGGTGACGACTGGGCCGCGATGGGGTATCTGGCGGTGCTGGTGACCGCCGTCGCGTTCGTGCTGTGGTACTCGACGGTGCGGGCCGTCGGGTCGGGGCGGGCGGGGCTGCTCACGGGGATCGCGCCGGTGGCCGCGGCGGGGGTGGGCGTGGTGTCGGGCGGCGACGTGCCCGGGACGTTCGTGTGGGTGGGGATCGGGGTCGTGGTGGGCGGGCTCGTGGTGGGGCTGCGGGCACGGGTGATGCGGTTCGCCTGAGCTGAGGGGGGCTCCACCTGGTCGGGCCGCCGGGTCTCGCGCCCGATCGGCTGGTTCTGCGGGCCGCCGCCGTGCGGCTGCCCGGTGCGGGAGGACGGCTCCGGCAGGCTCCGGTCCGTGGTGCGACTCCCTCTGCTACGAGCCCTGACGGCCGTGTCCGTCCTCCTCGCGTCCGCCGTGCCGGCCGCCTCCTCGGCCGCCGTCCCCGACGATCCGGCCCAGTACGTCGACCCGTTCGTCGGCACCTCCCCCGGCGGCCCCGACTTCGGTCACGGCGGCGGCGCGGGCAACACGTTCCCCGGAGCGTCGGCTCCGCTCGGCGGCGTCCAGTGGAGCCCGGACACGGTGACCTACCAGCACGGCGGGTACGCGTACGGCGACCACCGCGTCCGGGGTTTCAGCCTGCGGCACCTGTCCGGGGCCGGCTGCGCCGCCTACGGCAACGTCCCCTTCCTGCCCACCCAGGACACCGAGCCGCCCCCGTACGCCACGTTCTCCCACGCCGACGAGAGCGCTTCGCCGGGCAGCTACCGCGTCGTCCTCGGCAACGGCATCGTCACCGAGCTGACGGCGACCCGGCGTTCGGGCATGGCCCGCTTCACCTACCCCGCGTCGGACAAGCGGCCCGCCGCGCTGAGCGTGGACGCGGGGCGGGCGGCCAACGCGGCGACCGGCGCCGTCGACATCGGCACCCGCACACTGTCCGGGTACAGCGACAGCGGCCGGTTCTGCAAGACGGCGAGCCGCTACCGGATGTACTTCCACGCCGCCTTCGACCGGCCCTTCGCCCGTGTCACCCGGCCCGCCGGCAAGCCGGGCGCGGCCCTGGTCTCCTTCGCGCCCGGGGTGCGCACGGTGCACGTCCGGGTCGGAGTCTCCTTCGTGGACGTCGAGGGCGCCCGCCGCAACGCCTGGGACGAGCAGCGCGCCCTGCCGTACGACACGGTCCGGCGGGCCGCGCGCGCCCGCTGGAACGACTGGCTGTCCCGGATCGGCGTACGCGGCGGAACGCTCTCCCAGCGGCGCGTCTTCTACACGGCGCTCTACCACGCGCTGCTGCACCCGAGCACGTTCAGCGACACCGACGGCCGCTACCCCGGCATGGACGGCCTGATCCACCGCACCCGGCCCGGCCACACGCAGTACGCGGACTTCTCCGGCTGGGACGTCTACCGGGGGCAGGTGCAGCTGCTGGCGCTGCTCGCCCCGCGCGAGGCGTCCGACATCGCGCAGTCCGTCCTCGACCAGGGCACGCAGGCCGGCTACTTCGACCGCTGGACCCTCGCCGACACCCGGACCGGGGTGATGGTCGGTGACCCGCTGCCCGTGATCGCCGCGGCCGTGCACGCGTTCGGCGCCACCGACTTCGACGCGCGCGGGCTCCTGCGCGCCGCCCTGGCGGGCCGCCGGGACGACCGGCAGCGTCCGGGGCACCGGTGGTACGACACGCTGGGCTACGTCCCCGCCGGCACGCCGGGCGTCTGGGGTTCCGTCTCGGTCACCCTCGAATACGCCGCCGCCGACCACGCGCTGGCCCAGCTCGCCCGCCGCCTCGGCGACCAGGACACCTACGAGACGCTCCTGCGCGCCTCCGGGAACTGGCGCCACCTCCTCAACCCCGCCACCGGCTACCTCCAGCCCCGCGCGGCGGACGGCACCTGGCCGCCCTTCTCCCCCGCGCAGACCAAGGAGTACGTCGAGGGGAACGCGGCCCAGTACACGTGGATGGTCCCGCACGACCTCCCCGCCCTGTTCGCCGCGATGGGCGGGGACGCCGCCGTGACCGCCCGCCTCGACACCTTCTTCACCCACCTCAACGCGGGCGGCAAGGAGCCCTACGCCTACCTCGGCAACGAGCCCTCCTTCGGCACCCCCTGGGCGTACGCCTACGCCGGCCGCCCCGACCGTGTCCGGGACACCGTCCGCCGCGCCCTGGCCGCCCTGTTCGACGACACCCCCTCCGGACTGGCCGGCAACGACGACCTCGGCGCGATGTCGGCGTGGGCGGTGTGGGCGAGCCTCGGCATGTACCCCGACATCCCCGGCACCGCCCACCTCGTCCGCACGGAGCCGCTCCTGCGGACCGTGACGCTCGGCCGCCGGCCGCGCAGCGAGTGACTCGCCGTACGTCCTCCGGCGGCCCGGACCCCCACCGCGAAGAGCCCTGGAGGCCCACCCGCAGAGCCGTCCTCCTCGCCCCGGCCCTGCTGGCCGCACCCGGCCCCACCGCCCCCGACCCCTACGACGCCCTCCGCCGCCGCTGGCTCGGCCTCACCCTCGGCACCGGCTACGAGCCGGCGGCGCAGCCGTACGCCTCCCGGCTCGCCCGGACCGGCGCCCTGGCCCGCGCCGCCCGCGCCACGATGGCCCCCACCCCCACCTCCCTCTGGCCCGACCACCCCTACGACCCGCCCGCCGGCATCACCCAGAGCTACGACCGCCTGTGGACGATGACCCGGGCCCACGTCCAGCAGGGCACCGGCTCGACCGGCGACCCGGCCCTCCTCGCGGACGTCCTGCGCGGCCTCGACCACCTCTTTGCCACCGTCTACAACCCGTCCACCGAGCGCTACGGCAACTGGTGGGAGTGGCAGATCGGCAGCCCCCGCCTGCTGATGGACATCACGGCGACCCTGTACGACGACCTCACCGACGCCCGGCGGGAAGCCGCCTGCGCCGCCGTCGACCACTTCGTCCCCGACAGCATGCTCACCGTCTACTCCGGCACCTCCACCGGCGCCAACCGCGTCGACCTGTGCCGCTCCGTCGCCCTGCGCGGCATCCTCGGCCGCACGGCCGGCAAGCTCGCCCTCGCCCGCGACGCCCTCTCCCCGGTCTTCCCGTACGTCACCCGAGGGGACGGCCTGTACGCGGACGGCTCGTTCCTCCAGCACACCTCGGTCGCGTACTCGGGCACCTACGGCCAGGTCCTGCTGGACGGCCTCGGCCGCCTGTTCGCGCTCCTCGCGGGCTCGCCCTGGGAGGTGACCGACCCGAACCGGCGGACCGTCCTGGACGGCGTCGAGCACGCCTACGCGCCCCTGATCCACGACGGGCTGGTGATGGACAGTGTCAACGGCCGTGCCATCAGCCGGGGTTACCTCACCGCCGACGACCGGCACGTGATGCGCGGCGACCACTTCCACGGGCACGGGATCGTCGCGGCCGTCGCCCTCCTGGCCGACGGGGCGAGCGCGGCGGAACGCGAGCGCTGGCACGCGTACGTCAAGGGCTGGATCGAACGGGACACGGTGGCACCGATCCTGACGGACCCTCAGTTCGACGTCGCCGACCTGGCCCGGCTGCACGCGGTCGCCCGGTCGCCGGTCCGGCCCGCCCCGCGCCCCACGGGCCACCGCCTCCTCCCGGCCATGGACCGGGCCGTCCACCGGGGTCCCGGCTTCACCACGAACATCGCGATGTGCAGCGACCGCGTCTCGTCCTACGAGTGCGGCAACGGCGAGAACCCGCGCGGCTGGCACACGGGCGCCGGAATGCTGTACTGGTGGCCCGCCGGGGGCGGCGACCAGTACACGGACTGGTTCTGGCCGACCGTCGACTGGTACCGCCTCCCCGGCACCACCGTCTCCACCCGGCCCCTGCCCGACAACGCGGGCGGCGAATGGGGCGCGCCCAGACCGGACGTGCGCTGGGTCGGCGGCACGACCGACGGCGAGTACGCGGCGATCGGCCAGCACCTCAAGGGCCTCGGCTCGACGCTCCGGGCCCGCAAGTCGTGGTTCTGCGTCGCGGACGCGGTCGTCTGTCTCGGCGCGGGCATCACCTGCGCCGACGGCGTCCCGGTGGAGACCGTCGTCGACAACCGCAACCTGGGGGCGGACGGGACGCAGACGTTCGTCCAGGGGCCGAACTGGGCCCACCTGGCGGACCACGGCGGCTGGATCGTCCTCGACGGCGAACTGCGCGCCCTCCGGGAGAGCCGTACCGGTGCCTGGTCGGACATCAACACGTCCAGTACCACCGAGCGGGCCACCCGACACTGGCAGACCCTCTGGATCGACCACGGCACGGACCCGGCCGACGCGACGTACGGCTACATCCTCATGCCCGGCGCCTCCCGCCGGACCGTCACCGCCCGCGCCGCCGACCGCCGCTGGCTGTCGGTCCTCACCAACGACGTCACCCGCCAGGCCGTCCAGCTCCCCTCCCTCGGTCTGACCGCCGCCAACTTCTGGCGTCCCGGCACGGCGGGCCCCCTGACCGTCTCCGCCGCCGCGAGCGTCCTCCTGCGCGTCCACGGCCGCACCGCCACCCTCTGTGTGAGCGAACCGCCCCGCACGGGCCGCCCGTTCGAGGTCACCTGGGAGCGTCCGGTGCGCGGGGTGGTGCGGGCCGACGACTCCGTCGAAGTCCTGCGGACCGGCCGCCGCACGACACTGCGGGTCGTCCCGGGCACGTCGTGCGGGACGCACCGGTGCGAGCTGGCTCTGCGCTGAGGGGCGGCGTCGAGAACCGCACGCGCGTGACGTGCGTGATAGCGGAGAACGCAGACACGAGCGGGGGGAACGCGAGTGGGAACTTCAGCGCGCGCGAGAGCGGCGGTACTGGCGGCCGTGGTGGCCGTGGTGGCCGGAACGCCGGCCACAGGAGCGGCGACGGCCACCGGCCCCGCCGCCACACAGGTCGGGACCGGGGCGGGGCCGGCCTCGGCCGTCACCCTGATCACCGGGGACCGTGTGACGGTGGGCGACGACGGCCGGGTCGCCTCGCTCGTCCGCGCGGAGGGCCGCGAGAAGATCGGCTTCTCCGTGCGGCGCGAGGCCGGCCACACGTACGTGATCCCGCAGGACGCCCTGCGCCCGATCGCCGACGGGGTGCTGGACCGGCGCCTGTTCGACGTCGCGCGCCTGGCCGAGGACGGTTACGGCGACACGCTGCCGCTGATCGTCGGCTACCGGAAGGGCAGCGCTCAGGCGACGGCGCTCACCGGCGCCCCCGACCCGTTCGCGGAGGTGCCCGTCCGGGAGCGGCGCGCGCTGCCCGCCGTCGACGGCGAAGCGTTCACGGTGCCCAGCACCGGGACCACGGCGCTGTGGAAGGCGGTCACCGGCCGCACCGGGGCCCGTACGGCGGACGGCACGACCGCCTCCGCGCGGCCCGTCGCCCATGTCTGGCTGGACGCCAAGGTCCGGGCCTCGCTGGCCGAGAGCGTGCCGCAGATCGGCGCCCCGGCCATGTGGCGGTCGGGCTACACCGGCAAGGGCGTCAAGGTGGCCGTCCTGGACTCGGGGGTGGACCAGACCCACCCGGACCTCAAGGGCCTGGAGATCGCGCAGAAGAACTTCAGCGGCGCTCCCGACGCCGAGGACCGCTACGGGCACGGCACCCACGTGGCCTCCATCCTCGCCGGAAGCGGCGCGCGGTCCGGTGGCCGTTACCGGGGCGTGGCGCCGGACGTCCGGCTGCTGGACGGCAAGGTGCTGGCCGACGACGGTCTCGGGGACACCTCGGGCATCGTGGCCGGCATGCAGTGGGCCGTCGACCAGGGCGCGCGGGTGGTCAACATGAGCCTGGGCGCCGTCGACTCCCCCGGCGTCGACCCGATGGAGGCCGCGATCGCCCGGCTCTCCGGGAAGGCCCTGTTCGTGGTGGCCGCCGGCAACAAGGGCGACGGCCCCGGCACGATCGGCAGCCCCGGCAGTGCACCCGCCGCGCTCACCGTGGGCTCCGTGGACAAGCAGGACCGGATCGCCGACGACTCCAGCCGGGGCCCGAACCTCGACGGCACCCCCAAGCCCGACCTCACCGCGCCCGGCGTCGACATCACCGCCGCGCAGACCACGCAGGGCGAGGAGCCCGCCGGCGACGGCTACGCCGTGCACAGCGGGACGTCGATGGCCGCCCCGCACGTGGCGGGCGCCGCCGCCCTCGTCCTCCAGCAGCACCCGGGCTACACCGGGGCCGAGCTGAAGGCTCTGCTGACCGGTTCGGCCGAGCCGAACCCCGGGCTGAACGCCCATCAGCAGGGCGCTGGCCGGGTGGACCTGGAGCGCGCGGCCACCGCCCAGGTCGTCTCCGAGCCCGGCTCCCTCGGTTTCGGCACGCAGTCCTGGCCGCACGCCGACGACAAGCCGCTCTCCAAGACCCTCACCTACCGCAACCGCGGCACCCGGCCGGTCACCCTCCGGCTGAGCACCTCCGGCCCCGCCCCGGCCGGCATGTTCACCGTCAAGGACGCCCGGCTCACCGTCCCGGCGGGCGGCACCGCGCGGACCTCCGTGACCGTCGACACCCGCAAGGGCACCCGTGACGGCTTCTTCGGCGGCACCGTCCTGGCGTCGGGCGACGGCCAGCAGGTACGCACCGGTCTCGTGGTCGAGCGCGAGGTGGAGTCCTACGACGTCACGGTGCGGCACATCGACGCCGACGGGGCGAAGCCGGCCGCGTACACGACGACGATCACCTCCCGGCGTGCGGACGGCGGGTTCGCGGAGCTGCCGCAGCGGGCGAGCGGCACGGTGGTGCAGCGGCTGCGCAAGGGGACGTACCAGCTGGACAGCATCGTCTTCGCGGCGGACAACGAGCCGGGCTTCTTCGTCCAGCCGGTGCTGGAGGTGAACAAGAACCTCACGGTCACCCTCGACTCCCGCAAGGCGAAGCCGTTCACCGTGAAGGCCCACGACCCGGCCGCGAAGCCCGTCACCTCCGTCGTCGGCTACTTCGACTCGGGCGTCGGCGTGGGCAACTCCTGGTCGTCCGGCGGGGCTCCCCCGGTCCGCACCCTGGCGCTCGGCCCGGCCTCCCCCACGATGAAGGCCCAGTTCAACGGCGTGTGGCAGAAGCCCGGTACGGCCGGCCAGAACGTCGACTACCGGTTCGCCTTCCACCGCAAGGGCAGTTTCTTCACCGGCCTGAACCGGACCCTCACCCGGGCCGAGGTCGCCGAGGTGAAACTCGGTTTCGGCGCGTCCGTCACCGGCGCGAAGGGGCAGGTCCATCTCCGCCCGCTGGACGAGCAGGGCGACAGCGTCGGCATCGCCGAGCCGCCGGAGTCCAAGCTGCCCCGGTCCACCACGCACTACCTCAACACGGACGGGGTGCGCTGGTCCTGGACGGCCGTACAGCTCGGCGCCCGCGGCGAGGTGCGCGCGCTGTACACGCGGGACGCGGTGACGTACAAGGCCGGCTCCCGTCAGACGCTCCTGTTCAACACCGGTGTCATCGGCCCCGACCTCGCGGCGAAGGGTTCGCGGGGGCAGGGCGGCGAGCGGACCGGCGACCACATCGGCGCGCTGATCCCGCTGTTCAACGACGGTGGCGGCCACCAGGCGTCCTCGGTCGTCGCCAAGGGCTTCGCCCGGCTGGAGTCCGGGGGCCGGGTGCTCGGCGAAGGCCCTGCCACGGAGTGGCTGAGCGCCGAGGTGCCGGCCGCCTCCGCCGCGTACCGGCTGACCGTCGAGGCGAGCCGCGCCGCCTCGGACACCGCGACCAGCACCAAGGTGACGGGGGTGTGGACGTTCACCTCGGCCCGGCCGGCCCCGGGCGGCACGGCCCGGCTGCCGTTGTCGACGGCACGGCTCGCCCCGCAGCTCAGCCTGCGCGGCACGGCTCCGGCGGGCGGCACCCTCGCGGTCCCGCTCAAGCTCGCCGGGGCAGCGGCGGCGGCCGGACAGGTCGCCGCCCTGACGGTGAACGTCTCCTTCGACGGCGGCCGTACCTGGAAGCCCCTCACCGTCACGACCGACGCGAAGGGCGCCCGCTCGGTGACCGTCAAGCACCCGGCCACCGCCAAGGCGGCCTCCTTCCGGATCGACCTGAGGGACAAGGCCGGCAACACCGTCCGCGAGACGATCACCGACGCCTACCTGCTCGCCCCCTGAGCCGCTCCCCCGGCTGCCGGGGCTCCGCCACCTGGCGTACGTCCGGAGATCGGTTCACACGTCGTCGGTATCGTCCGATGAGACACGGCTGAGGAGGCCACCATGGCTGGTGACCGGCACGGGACCGCGACGCCGTCGGCGGAGTCCGGCAGGGGCGGCGCGCGGGACGCCGTACGGCTCGCGGTGGTGGTCGGGGCGCTCGGGGTGGTCTTCGGGGACATCGGGACCAGCCCGATCTACACGCTCCAGACGGTGTTCAACCCGGACGACCCGCACCCCGTGCCGGTCTCGACGGACAACGTGTACGGGGTGGTGTCGCTGATCTTCTGGTCGGTGACGGTGATCGTCACGGTGACCTACGTCCTGCTGGCGATGCGCGCGGACAACGAGGGCGAGGGCGGCATCATGGCGCTCATCACCCTGCTCCGGCGGTGGAGCGGACAGCGCGGGCGGCGCGGCGCCGCCGTCCTCGCGGGGCTCGGCATCTTCGGGGCGTCGCTGTTCTTCGGCGACAGCATGATCACGCCGGCGATCTCGGTGCTGTCGGCGGTGGAGGGGCTCAAGATCGTCGAGCCGTCCCTCGACAGCGCCGTCGTCCCCGTCACGGCGGTGATCATCGTGGTCCTCTTCCTGGTGCAGCGGCGGGGGACGGCCGCCGTGGGGCGGGTCTTCGGGCCGGTGATGATCGTCTGGTTCCTGGCGATCGGCACCTGCGGGGTCGTGGGGATCACCGAACACCCGGACATCCTCAAGGCGTTGTGGCCGAGTTACGCCCTCGGTTTCCTCGTCCACCACTTCGGCACGGCGTTCTTCGCGCTGGCCGCCGTCGTCCTCGCGGTGACCGGGGCCGAGGCGCTCTACGCCGACATGGGGCACTTCGGGCGCCGGGCGATCACCCGGGGCTGGCTGTTCCTCGTCTTCCCGGCGTGCGTCCTGAGCTACCTCGGCCAGGGGGCGCTGATCCTCCACGACCCGGCCAAGATCAGCGGCCCGTTCTTCCTGCTCGTGCCGGAGTGGGGGCGCTGGCCGATGGTCCTGCTGGCGACCGCGGCGACCGTGATCGCCTCGCAGGCGGTCATCACCGGCGCCTACTCGGTCGCCTCGCAGGCCGCGCAGCTCGGTTATCTGCCTCGGCTGCGGGTCGCGCACACCTCCGAGTCCACGATCGGCCAGATCTACGTGCCGTGGATCAACTGGCTGCTGATGGTCTCCGTCCTCACGCTGGTCTTCGCGTTCCGCAGCTCGGCGGCGCTGGCGTACGCGTTCGGCATGGCGGTGACCGGCACGATCACGATCACGACCCTGCTCTTCTTCTACATCGCCCGTGAGCGGTGGTCGACACCGAGGTGGGTGCTCGCGGCGGGCGCGGCCGTGTTGCTCTTCGTGGACCTGCTGTTCGTGGCCGCGAACATGACGAAGCTGGTCCACGGCGCCTGGCTGCCGCTGCTGATCGCCCTGACCGCGTTCACGATCATGACGACCTGGCAGCGCGGCCGGAGCATCGTCACCGAGGAGCGCGTGCGGCACGAGGGGCCGCTGCGCGAGTTCGTCGACGACCTGGGCAGCGGGAAGGTGCCGACGGTCCGTATCCCGGGGACGGCCGTCTTCCTGAACCGGGGCAAGCAGACCGCTCCGCTGGCGCTGCGGGCGAACGTCCAGCACAACCACGTGCGCCACGAGCACGTCGTGATCCTCTCCGTCGAGACGGAACCCGTCCCCCGGGTCCCGGCCGACCGCCGGGTCAGCGTCGACAGCCTCGGCTACGCGGACGACGGGATCATCCATGTCACCGCCCGTTTCGGCTACATGGAGACCCCGGACGTCCCCGGCGCCCTCGCCCTCCTCGACCCCGCCGACACCGAGGGGCCGCTCCGCCTCGACGAGGCGTCCTACTTCCTCTCCAAGATCGACCTCCGGCGCGGCAGCGCGCCCACCATGGCCCCCTGGCGCAAACGCCTGTTCGTCGCCACCTCGTACATCACGGCGGACGCCGCCGAACACTTCGGCCTGCCGCTCGACCGGACGGTCGTGATGGGGTCGCACATCGAGGTGTGAGGCTCACCGCTCCCTGACGCACGGGCACGCTAGGGCGCGAATCCGCCGGAGTCCTCCGTGGACGGCGAGCATGCGGCCCTCCCCCGACGGCATCGCTGTCCCTTCAGTCCTGCGCGAGTCGCAGCAGGGCGAGGGTCGCGCCGTCCGCCTTCTCGGCCAACGGTGCCAGCGACCGTCGCCTGCCGTCCCACATCGCCCAGCGGTTGGCACCTTCGAGCACGGTCATCACGAGCTTGACCTGCTGGACGGACGGCCCGAAACCCATGTCCTCGGCGGCGGCGCGGTAGAGCGCCTCGTACAGGTCGACCCAGGCGTCGACTTCCTCACGGAGCACGGACGGCAGGAAGTGCACGACCTGGTCGGTCGCCACCAGCAGGTCCCACAGGTTGCTTTCGGGAAGTTCGAGCTGGCGGGTCAGGTGCACGCGCACCATCCGGCGCCAGCCCTCCCTGGGGTCCGCGACACCGCGAACCTCTTCGAGCAGGGCCACGCCGAACTTGTAGAAGTGCCAGCGGAGGGACTCGGCGACGATCTCGTCCCGGCCGTCCGGGAAGTGGTTGTAGAGGCTCGGGGCCTTGATGGACATCTCCCGGGCGATCATCCTCATGGTCACCGAGTTGAAGCCGTTCTCGGTGGCAAGCCGGAGGAACGCCTCCAGGATCGCCCGCCGAGAGGCGCTCTGGCGGCTCCAGTCCAGTTCGCCGAGGTGCTTGTCGAACTCCTCGACCGCGCGGGGCCACCGGTCCTCGGTCACTCGCTCCTCCTTCGCCCGCGTCCGACGCGGCGCGGGAGACTACCTTACGTTAGTCAGTCTCCAGCAACGCCGCAGTAGCGAAACTACCGTACGTTAGTTAGCCTGAGGCATGCCCGTTCAAGCACAGCAAGCATCCGGCGCGGCCCCCGACGACTCATCGACGGCGTCCCGCGCCGATCTCGCCTCCGCTCTCCGCGCCGCGGGTGTCGAGTTCGACGACTCTCCCGCGACCCGAGCCCTGTACTCGTCGGACGCGAGCCTCTACCGCGTGGTCCCGTCGGTGGTCGTGAAGGCGCGCGGCGAGGACGACGTGATCGCGGCCCATGAGGTGGCACGCGAGCTGCGCATACCGCTGACCATGCGCGGCGCGGGCACCAGCATCGCCGGCAACGCGGTCGGCAGCGGCGTCGTCGTCGACACCCGGCGGTTCGACCGGGTGCTCGCCGTCGATCCGGACGCGCGCACGGCGCGCGTGGAGCCGGGCGTGGTCCACGCGGACCTGCAACGCGAAGTGGCCCGCTACGGGCTGCGGTTCGGACCGGACCCCTCCTCGCACAGCCGCTGCACGGTCGGCGGGATGATCGGCAACAACGCCTGCGGGTCCCGCGCGCTGGGCTACGGCCGGACGGTGGACAACGTCGAGTCGCTGCGTGTCCTGTACGGGAACGGTGAACTCGCCCTGGAGCAGGACGGCCGGACAGCCGGTGAGACCGCGAGACGGCTGGCGGCCGTCGGTGACGCCAACCTGGCCCATCTGCGTACCGAGTTCGGCCGCTTCGGCCGCCAGGTCAGCGGCTACGGGCTGGAGCACCTGCTGCCGGAGCGACGCCGTGTCGAGCGGTTCCTCGTCGGCAGCGAGGGGTCGCTGGCCACCGTCCTGGAGGCGACCGTCCGGCTGGTGGACGACCGCGTCGAACGCCGGATGCTGGTGCTCGGGTACCCGACGATGGCCGACGCGGCCGATGCCGTACCGGCGCTGCTCGCGGCGGTGCCCGGCCGGCTCGTCGCGTGCGAGGGCATGGACTCGCGCATCGTGGATCTGGTGCGCGCCAAGGGCTCCGCCGTGCCCGACCTGCCGAAGGGGGGCGGCTGGCTGTTCGCGGAGGTCGCGGGCGAGGACGCGGCGGACGCGGTGCGCGGGCTCGTCGCCGTCGGCGGCGCACTGGACACCAGACTCGTCGACGACCCCCGTGAGGCAGCCGCGCTGTGGCGCATCCGGGAGGACGGCGCCGGGCTCGCGGGCCGCTCCCTGGCCACTCCCGCGTACGGCGGCTGGGAGGACGCCGCCGTACCGCCGGAGCATCTCGGCGCGTGGCTGCGCGACTTCGAGGAACTCCTGCGGGCGCACGACCTCCGGGGCATCCCGTACGGGCACTTCGGCGACGGCTGCGTCCACTGCCGTATCGACTTCCCGTTCCGGCCCGGTGACCCGGCCTCGGCCGGTGTGTTCCGCGACTTCATGACGGCCTGCGCGACACGGCTGCGCGACTACCGGGGCACCCTGTCGGGCGAGCACGGCGACGGCCGGGTCCGGGGCGAGTTGCTGCCGCTGATGTACGACGAGACGTCCCTCGCCCTGTTCCGGCAGGTGAAGGCCGTCTGCGATCCCGACGGCATCCTCAACCCCGGCATCATCGCCGCGCCGGTCCCGATCACCGACGACCTGCGCCCCGTACGCCCCCGGACACCGGTGAGTTCCGGACTGCGGCTGGTGCACGACGGCGGGGACCTCGGCGCCGCCGTACACCGCTGCACCGGTGTCGGGAAGTGCGTGGCGCCGAGGACCGCGGGGGTGATGTGCCCGTCCTATCTCGCCACGAAGGACGAACGGGACTCGACCCGCGGCCGGGCCCGCGTGCTCCAGGAGGCCCTGGACGGCGGCCTGTTGCGCGGCGGTCTCGAGGACACGGCCGTGGCCGAGGCACTCGACCTGTGCCTCGCGTGCAAGGGGTGTTCGAGCGACTGCCCCAGCGGCGTCGACATGGCCACCTACAAGAGCGAGGTGCTGCACCAGCGGCACGACGTCGCGGGGCTGCGCCGGCCCCGCTCGCACCTGTTCCTCGGGCGGCTCCCGAAGTGGGCCCGGCTCACGGCACCGCTGGCGCGGCCGGCCAACCTGCTCCTGCGGGTCGCACCGCTCGCGGCTCTCGCGAAGTGGGCCGCCGGTATCGACCGCCGACGGTCCGTACCCCGGTTCGCCTCCCCCACCCTGAGGAAGGCGGCGGACACCGCGCGGGCGGAGGACGCCCGGCCGGACGTGTGGGTCTGGGCCGACTCCTTCACCGACCACTTCTTCCCCGAGTCCGGCCTGGCGGCGATCCGGTTCCTGGAGGCGCACGGCCTCACGGTCCGCGTCATCCGCGAGGACGCCTGCTGCGGCCTCACCTGGATCACCACCGGACAGCTCGACCGGGCGCGGACCATCGTCGGCCGGACCGTGCGGACCCTCGCGCCCTACCTGCGCGACGGGGTCCCGGTGCTGGCGCTGGAGCCGTCGTGTCTCGCAACCTTGCGCAGCGACTCCAGGGAGCTGTGCGACGCCGAGGACGTGGACGTGGTGGCGTCGGGGGTGCTCAGCTTCGCCGAGCTGGTCGAACGCCTCGAACTGCCGCTGCCCGACCTGACCGGTGTGGAGGTGGTCGCCCAGCCGCACTGCCACCACAGCGCCGTCATCGGCTGGGACACCGACCAGCGGCTCCTGGAGAAGGCCGGCGCGACGGTCACCAAGGTGGGCGGCTGCTGCGGTCTCGCGGGCAACTTCGGTGTGGAGAAGGGCCATTACGACGTCAGCGTCGCGGTCGCCGAGACACACCTGCTGCCGGCGGTACGCGGCCACGCGGACGCGGTGTTCCTGGCGGACGGCATGTCCTGCCGCGTCCAGCTCGACGACCTGGCCCAGGTGCCGACGCGGCATCTGGCGGAGCTGTTCGCCTCCCGCGTCTGAAACGCGTCCCCCTGAACGTCTACGGAGCCGAACCCGGTGGGGTTCGGCTCCGCGGACGTACGGCGCGAGGGCGGTTCAGTGGATCTCGTTGCGGAGGACCCCGACCTTCTCCAGGACGACCTCGACCTTGTCACCGGGTCGCAGCCACAGGGGCGGGTTCCGCTTGGCGCCGATGCCCTCGGGGGTGCCGGTGGCGATCACGTCGCCGGGGCCGAGGGTGAGGAACCGGCTGACGTAGGAGATGATCCGGGCGACCGGGAAGATCATGTTCTTGGTGTTGGAGCCCTGGACTCGGGTGCCGTTGACGAAGGTCTCGATGTCCAGTGCCTGCGGGTCACCGGTCTCGTCCAGGGTGACGATCGCCGGCCCGAACGGTGTCGCCCGGTCCACGGCCTTGCCCGCGAGCCACTGGGTGCCGCGGTACTGGAGGTCGCGGGCGGTGATGTCGTTGAGGACGGACAGACCGGCCACGTACGACAGGGCGTCGCTCTCGTCGACCCGGCCGCACTCTTTGCCGATGACGACGGCGAGTTCGCCCTCGAAGTCGAGGTTGTCGGTGACGTCGGACCGGTCGACGGCGTCGTAGGGGCCGATCAGGCTGCTGGCGAACTTGGCGAACAGGTCGGGGTGGGCGGGCATGGCACGGCCGGTCTCACCGACGTGGTCCGAGTAGTTCAGGCCCACGCACAGGACCTTGGCCGGGTCGGTGACCGGCGGGCCGAGCCGCACGGAGCCGAGGCTCCCCACCGGGTCCAGGGCGCCGCTGCCGAGTACCGGGCCGACGGCGGCGGCGACCTGGTCCAACCGGCCGCCGTGCGTCTGGAGGAAGGCGCGGACGGACGGCAGGTCCGGGGAGGTCCGGCGGCCGGCGGCCCAGAGCGCGGAGTTGAGGTCGAACACCTGGTCGCTGTCCAGAAGGCCGGGCTTCCAGCCGGTCCGGGATGCGTAGGAGACAAGCTTCACGTCATGTCCTTCGGGGGCGTAGGGCGGTGTGTGCCGTTCATGGCTGCGCCCTGCCCGCCGGGGAGGGCTGCGGGCAGGGCGCCGGGTGAGGACCCGTCAGGAGAGCCGGATGGTCTTCTTGTTGGCGAACTCGTCGAGGCCGAGGCGGCCGAGTTCGCGGCCGATCCCGGACGCCTTGACGCCGCCGAACGGGAGGTCGGGCTGGCTGCGGAGCAGGGTGTTGAGGCCGACCATGCCGACCTCCAGGCGCTCGGCGATGTCCGCGGCGAGGTTCTCGTCGCGGGTGAACACGGCGGAGCCGAGCCCGAACCGGGAGTCGTTCGCCAGCTCGACGGCCTCCTCGACGGAGCCGGCCCTGTACAGCACGGCGACGGGTCCGAAGAGTTCCTCGCTGTGGGCGCGCATGTCCGGGGTGACCCCGGTGATGACGGTCGCCGGGTAGAAGGCGCCCGGGCCGTCGGGGAGCACGCCGCCCAGGTGCAGTTCGGCGCCCTTGGCGACGGCGTCCTCGACCTGCTCGGCGATCTCCCGCCGCCCTGACTCGGAGGCCATCGGGCCGATCCGGGTCCCCGGGGTCAGCGGATCGCCGGTGTTCCACTGCTTCGCCCGGTCGAGGAACCCTTCGAGGAACCGGTCGTAGACGTCGCTGTGGACGATGATCCGCTTGGAGGAGGTGCAGGACTGGCCGGCGTTGCTGAACCGGCCGGTCGCGGCCAGGTCGAGCGCGAGGTCGAGGTCGGCGTCGGGCAGGACGATGAAGGGGTCCGAGCCGCCGAGTTCGAGGACACACTTCTTGAGGTGCCGGCCGGCCTGTTCCGCCACGGTCCGGCCGGCCTCCTCGGAGCCGGTCAGCGAGACGCCCCGCAGGCGGACGTCCGCGATGAGGGCGCCGATCTGCGAGGCGGACACGATGAGGTTCTCGTAGACGCCCTTCGGGGCGTTCGCGTCGGCGACCACGGCGTCTATGAGGAGCGCGGTGCGGGTGCAGGAGCGGGCGTGCTTGAGGAGGACGGTGTTGCCGAGGAGCAGGTTGGGGGCGACGAAGCGCGCCACCTGGTAGAGCGGGAAGTTCCACGGCATGATCCCGAGGACCGGGCCCGTGGGACCCGTGCGGACGACGGCCCGTCCCCCGGCCGCCACCTCGATCACCTCGTCGGCCAGCAGCCGGGCGCCGGCGGTGGCGTAGTACTCGTAGATCGAGGCCGAGAGGCTGATCTCGCCCTCCGCCTGGGCGAGCGGCTTGCCCATCTCGGTCGCCATCGCCTCGGCGAGTTCGCCGCTTCGCTCGCGATGCAGTTCCGCGATCCGGGCCAGTACGGCGACCCGGTCCTCGACCGTGGTCCGGGCCCAGTCGCGGTAGGCGTCGGCGGCGCGGGTGAGCGCCTCGGCGGCCTCGGCGTCGGTCATCAGCGTGTACTCGGCGAGCACCTCACCGTCGAGCGGCGAGATGGTCCGGTAAGTGGACATCGGTGCTTCTCCAAACCGTTTGCGGAAGGGGGTCAGACCGCGGACGGGACGCGGACCTCGTAGCTGGGGTATCCCTGGGCCGCTTCGGCCTCGGAGATCGCGATGAACCGGTCCAGGCCGCCGACGTAGAAGTTGGCGGTGCGGGCCTTGCGCTTGCCGGGGATGTTGTTGCCGAAGATCCACGAGCCGGTCTCCAGGAACAGGGAGCCCTTGAGCGCGTCGAGGCAGGTCTGGAGCCACTTCTCCTCGGCCTCGGCGCGCAGCCGGATGGAGGCGCCGGGGGTGTCCTTGACGCCCTTGACGGCCTGGGCGATCCACTTGGCCTGGACGCCGATGGCGGACGGGTTGTTGACGAAGGGGCCGTTGGGTCCGAGGACCATGAACAGGTTCGGGAAACCGGACACGGTCATGCCCATGTGGCTGCGGGGGGCGTCGGCCCAATGGTCCTTGAGGGTCCGGCCGCCGGTGCCGCGGATGTCCATGTCGCGGTAGCTGCCCTCGACGGCGTCGAAACCGGTGGCCAGCACCAGGACGTCGAACTCGTGGCGGGTGCCGTCCGCCGTGACGACGCCGTCGGGCACGAACTCCGCGATGGGGTTCTCCCGGGTGCTGACAAGGGTGACGTGGGGCTGGTTGAAGATCTCGAAGTAGCCGGAGTCGCAGATGGGGCGCCGGGCGAACAGCTCGGTCGGGGTGAGCTTGCGCGCCGTCTCCGGGTCCTTGACGGTCTCCTTGATCTTCCGCTTGATGAAGTCGGCGGCGAGTTCGTTGGCGGCGCGGTCGCTGGTGACGTCGCAGAAGGTCTCGTTGGCGAAGGTGTAGTTGCCGCCCTTGCGCCAGGCCCACTCGAAGATCGCCTCGCGCTCCTCCTCGGACACGCTCCAGATGCTGCGGGTGGTCTCGTCGACACCGAAGCCGATCTTGGAGGTGCGGAACTCCTCCCAGCGGTCCTCGCAGGTGGCCTTGAACTGCTCCAGCTCGGCCCCGGACCACTCACGGTTGCCGGCCGGGACGGTGTACTGCGCGGTGCGCTGGAAGGAGGTGAGATGCGCGACGGTCTTGGCGGCCTCGGTCATGAACTGGATGCCGGTGGAGCCGTTGCCGATGACGCCGATGCGCAGGCCCGTGAGGTCGAGGTCCTCGGGCCAGTCGGCGGTGTGCACGATGCGCCCCTCGAACCGGTCGATGCCGGGGAAGTCGGGGACGTTGATCCGGGAGAGCAGTCCGGCGGCGGTGACGAGGAACCGGGCGCGGAACTCGCCCTTGTCGGTGACGACGTGCCAGCGGACGTCCTCCTCGTCGAAGGCAGCGGCGACCAGGGTGGTCTCCAGCTGAATCCGGGAGCGCAGGTCCCAGAAGTCGACGGCGTCCTCGAGGTATCGGCGGATCTCGGGTCCGGGGACGTAGCGGGTGCGCCAGTCGGTCCGCTGGAACAGTTCCCGGTCGTAGGGCAGCTGGTACATGAAGCTCTGCGTGTCGGAGAGCGCGCCCGGATAGCGGTTCCAGTACCAGGTGCCGCCGACCTTCGGCGCCTTGTCGATGGCGATCGCGTCGAGTCCGGCGTCGGCGGTGAGGGTACGCAGTGCCATGACGCCGCCCATGCCGGTTCCCACGACGAGCGCATCGATCTCACGCACGGTTTCTTCGCTGCCCATGTGTTGCTCCTTTGCGGGATCTCGCGCACAGAAAATCGACTCGGCCGACTCGGCGAAAACGCGCGATCCCACCGGCCACTGTTTCGCCGATATTGCCGACCGGGAGTCGAGTTCGATTTCGACACCGTGACGTTACGACCGGGAAATGTCGACCGCCAGATGAAATTGATGCGAAGGTGCCGGCCGATTGTTCCCGGAAGTGGAATGATCAATGCGGCTGCACGGCTGTTTCAGGCGACAGCGGCGGAGCGCCCGTGCCGCGGAAAACGGCGCAGGTACCCGAGCGCGGCCTCGACGGGCGGGTCGCACGGCCCGGATCGCCAGGCCGCGCGCAGGTGGACGTCGGGGACGAGTTCGCATTCGCGTCGGGTGAGCGGGATGAAGACGACGTTCGGGTTGGCCGTCGACCGGGAGACGGAGCGCAGGGCCAGGTGACAGCCCACCTCGGCGCCGACCAGGGCCAGGCAGGAGGGCGTGTCCGGAGCGAACTGGACGTTGTTGACCCCGCCGGCGCCGTGCGCGTAACCGAGGCGCCACAGCCGGTCGGTGGTGACCGAACCGGTCGTGTAGGGCAGGGAGACGAACGGCTCGGCGGCCAGCTCCTGGAAGGAGACCACCTGGGAACCGGCGAGCCGGTGCGTCCGGGGCAGCGCGACCACGAGCGAGTCGTCGATCAGGACCTCGCCGTCGAGACCGGGAGGCAGGTTATCGAAGCGGCCGAGCCCGACGTCGACCTCGCCGTCCAGCAGTCGGCGGATCGTCGGCCGTGAGACGGCCTGCGAGGTCAGGTCGAGCCGGATGCCGGGACGGTCGGCGCGCATGCCGCGGGCGAGGGCCGCGACCAGGGGATGCGCCGCGACACCGCAGAACTCGACCCGGACAGTCCCGGACTCGCCGGAGACCGCGGCGCCGACGGCGGCCTCGGCGACGGCGACCGCGTCGAGCACCTCACGGGCCGGTGCGACGAGGGCCCTGCCCGCGGGAGTGAGGGAGACCGAGCGGGTGTTGCGCTCGAACAGGCGGCTGCCGAGCTCGCCCTCCAGGGCCTGGATGGTCCGGCTCAGGGGGGCCTGGGCCATGAAGAGCTGCTCCGCGGCACGGCCGAAGTGCAGGTGTTCGGCGACCGCGAGGAATGCCTGAAGTTGTCGCACGTTCACGGTCGTACACCTCCGCTTGTGACGCTCGACACCCACCATAGGCTAACGTCCGTTAGTTAGCTAGAGTCTCCGGGCAACGGGATTGATCCGGTTCCGACAACACACCGTTTCCAGTTCGGACGTATTCCGAATCCATGACGTGGAACCCGTTGACGGACCGTTCGACGGTCCTTACGTTTCATTTCACTTTCCCCGCGAACAGGTTTAGGCGGCTGTCGAAATGTCCCTTGCAAACAGCACCGAAATTCCGGCCCACGCCGCCGGTCGTGCCGGAGGTCTGCTCCTCGTCGGCCCTCAGCAATACCCGAGCCTGGAGCGGGAACGGGCCCTGGCCGAGGAGTTCGGGCTGGAATTCAGGGTGGCACCGGACCGGAAGGCGTTCCGCGCCTCGATGCCGGAGGCGACCGTGGTGCTGGTGACCCCGTACGCGCCCGTGGAGGCCCAGGACTTCGCCGCGATGGAGAACTGCGTCGCTGTCGTGCGGTACGGCATCGGCTTCGACAACATCGACGTGACGGCCGCCCGGGCGAACGGGGTACCGGTCGCGATCGTGCCGGGCGCGGCGACGGAGGAGGTCGCGTCGCACGCGCTCACCATGGGCCTGCTGCTGGCGCGGCGCATCCCGGCGGGCCAGTCGGCCATCGCCGCCGGCCAGTGGGCCGGCAGCGTCGGGATGGACACGCCGCGGTTCTCGCAGCTGGACGTCGCGGTCGTGGGCATGGGCCGGATCGGCCGCCAGGTCGCCCGGTGGTACGCGGCCCTGGGCACGAACGTCCGCGCCTACGACCCCTTCGCGACCTTCGACTCGGTGCCGGCCGCGACACTGAGGGAACTGCTCACACAGTCCGACGTGGTGTCCCTGCACCTGCCGTTGTCGGCGGAGACCAGAAACCTGGTGTCCGCCGAGGTCATCCGGCGTATGCGACCACGCTCGGTCCTCGTCAACGTCTCGCGCGGCGGGCTCGTCGACGAGGCCGCGCTGGCGGACGCCCTGCGCTCGGGGCATCTGGCGGGTGCGGGTCTGGACACCTTCACCACCGAGCCGCTGCCCGCGGACCACGTCCTGCGCGGCGTGCCGAACCTGGTGATGACCCCGCACGTCGCATGGCGGTCCGACCTGGCGATGGACGCCCTCCAGGAGGCCGTCGTCCTGCGCGCCCGGCAGGCGCTGACGGGCCGGCCGCTGTCGGATCTGGTGGCCTGACCGGTCAGGCGCTTCGCGGCGTCCACCTCCCCCCACATCTCGACGTCCGCGCGGACATCGCGTCCGCGCGGCGAGCCCCACGCGGTGAGCGGTTCCTGAGACAGGACAGCACCCACGGGGAGGCGACACCCATCCCGACCGGCCCCGCAAAAGCACAGGTGGGCCTCACCAGGAAGAGAAACTCATGGCACGACACGAGCAGGTCCCCACCGTGAGTGGTGAAAGAAAGGCGGCGGTCGTGGATCAGCCGCGGCGGCTCCAGGGCAACATGGGCGTCGGCGAGCTCGCCATGAGCGTGCTCGCGTTCTCCGCGCCGCTGACCACGGTGGCGGGGTTCATCCCGGTGCTGCTGATGTTCGGCGGGAAGACCGGGCCGGCGATCTACCTCGTCGCGACGGTCGTCCTCCTGGTCTTCTGCGTGGGCTTCACCGCGATGGGCCGCACCGTCGCGAACCCCGGCGGCTTCTACTCCTTCGTGACCCAGGGCCTCGGCCGCTCGGCCGGTCTGGGCGGCGCGTTCCTGGCCACGTTCGGCTACTTCATGATCGGGTTCTTCGCCCCGCCGTTCTTCGCGATCACCGTCCAGAACTACGTGGAGAACAACCTCGGCGGTCCCCACATCGGCTGGGGCTGGTACGCGCTCGCGATCGTCGCGGTGACCACCGCACTGGCCTACCGGCGCATCGACCTCTCGGCGAAGGTGCTGACCGTGGTCATGGTGCTCGAAGTGGTCGTCGTGGTGGTCTTCGACGTCACGTCCTTCGCACACGGCTCCCCGGCCGGCGCCGGGGGCATCTCGCTGAGCCTGCCCTGGGTCACCGACCCCAACATCGGTGTCGCCCTCCTCTTCGTGGTCGGCAACTTCTTCGGCTTCGAGGCCACCGTCATCTTCCGCGAGGAGGTCAAGGACCCGGACAGGACGATCCCCCGGGCCACCTACCTGTCCGTGGCGGGCATCGGCGTCTTCTACGCCCTGGCCGCGTGGGCCTACATCGCCTTCACCGGCGCCGACAAGGCGCAGTCGACCGCCACCGGCGACCCGGGAGGAATGTTCACCGACGCGCTGACCGAGCTGCTCGGCAAGACCGTGGTGGACATCGTCACCGTCCTGCTGATGACCTCGATCCTGGCGTCGATGCTCTCCATCCACAACGTCACGGCGCGGTACCTGTACTCCCTCGGTACCGACGGGGTGGTGCCGAGGGCGCTGGGCAAGGTGCACCCGAGGCACGGGTCGCCCTTCGTGGCCGCCTCCCTCATCGGCGCGCTGTGGGCGATCGGTGTGCTCCTGTTCGCGGCCCTGGGCAGCGACCCGAACGTCCTGTACGCGCGCGCGTCCGGCATCGGCTCCTTCGCGATCCTGCTGCTGCTGTTCGCGGCGAGCGTGGCGGTGTTCTTCCACTTCCGCCGCAACCCGTCCGCCGAGCCCGGGTGGAAGACCACGGCGGCGCCGCTTCTGTCGGCCGCCGGGATCGGCGTGGTGGCCTACCTCGCGGTGACCAACTACGCGGACCTGCTCGGCGGCTCCGGCTTCCTCACCTCGTTCTTCCTGTTCTTCACCTTCGCCCTGTTCCTCGTCGGGATGGTCCACGCGCGGGTTCTGCGCGCCCGACGCCCCGAGGTCTACCAGCGCATCGGCCGCCAGGACCTGTGACGGCCCACCCCCGACGCCCTACACGTACTAACGTTCGTTAGTACGTCACCGTTCGACGTACCTGTCGATTCCTTCCGCAGCAACCGAGGTAGCCATGAGAACTCCGGCAGAGACAGCGCCGAACCCCACGGCCGCCGCCACCGGCGGAGTGCCGTTCCGGGTCGTGGTGGTCGGCTCCGGCCCCAGCGGCTGCTACACGGCGCAGGCGCTGCGCAAGGGACAGCCGGACATCGAGATCGCGGTCCTCGACTCGCTGCCGACGCCGTTCGGGCTGGTCCGGTACGGCATCGCGCCGGACCACCAGGGCGCCAAGGCCGTATCACGCCAGTTCGAGCGGGTCTTCGCCCAGCCCGGGGTGGAGTTCGTCGGGAACGTGTCCGTCGGGACCGACGTCGGCTTCGCGTCGCTCGCCGAGAACTTCCACGCGGTCGTCCTCGCCACCGGGCTGGGAGCGGACCGGCGCCTGGACATCGACCAGGACCCGGACGTCCCGATCGTCGGCGCCGGGGACCTGATCCGGCTGCTGAACTCGGACCCGGACGCCGGCCTGCGGCATCGGCCGGACGGTCCCGGCAGCCTCGGCTCCGAAGTCGTCGTCCTCGGTACCGGGAACGTCGCGGTGGACGTCGTACGACTGCTGGCCAAGTCCGGTCCGGACCTCATCGGGTCCGACATCGACGACGACGCGCTGCGCGCGCTGGCGCCGGCACCCGTGCGGACCATCCACGTCCTGGGGCGATGTCCGTCCCATCTGGCGAAGTGGGACACGTCGATGGTGAGGGAACTCGCCCAGGTGGCCGGTGTCCGGGTCAGCGTGGACGGCACGCCCCTGCTGGACGAACCCGCGGCGTCCCCGCGGACCACGGTGGACGTCCGGTTCGAGCGGGTTCCGGCCTCGATCCGACGGCACGACGGCCGGGTCCGCGTGACGACGCACCGTGCGGGCGACACGGGCACGGTCGACCACCTCGACGCCGACAGTGTCGTCACAGCGCTCGGATTCGGCCCCTCCGCGGCACAGCTGGCGCGGTTCGGCGGCCTCGACGCACCGAACGTGTTCCGGGTGGGCGGTCCGCGCACCGGCCGACTGGGCAATCTCGCGGAGAACCGGAAGCTGGCGGCGGACACGGCGAGGGACGTCCTCGCCTTTCTCTGCGGCCGGGAACAGCGGCACCGTGCGGGCCTGGACGGGCTCCGCGAGCACCTGCCGGCCTCGGTGGTGGGCTTCGAGGAGTGGCGGCGCATCGACGACGCGGAGATCCGGCGCGCCCGGCCCGACCGGTGCCGGACGAAGTTCACGACCAGGGCCGAACTCCTCGCCGCCGCGACGGGTTCCGGCGCCCTGTCTTCCATCCCCTCGGCCGCCACCGGGCCGACGGCAACCCAGGAGAAGTGAGATGACTGTCGTACACGTCCTGTTCGGGACCGAGTCGGGCAACGCGGAGATGGTCGCCGACGACATCGCCGCCGCGTTCGGCGACCAGGGATTCGAGACCGTCACCGCGGAGCTGACCGACGTCGGGGTGTCCGACCTGGCGGCCATGGAGATAGCGGTGTTCGTGAGTTCCACGTACGGGGAGGGCGGACTGCCGGAGACGGCGGCGCCGTTCTACGACGCGCTCATGGCGGAGCGCCCCGACCTGACCGGAGTGCGGTTCGCGGCGTTCGGCCTCGGCGACAGCGTCTACGAGACGTTCAACCACGCCATCGACACCCTGCGCGGGGCGCTCCTGGAACTCGGCGCCGAGCAGATCGGGACGACGGCCAGGCACGACGCGGCGTCGACGACCCCGGCCACGGACCTCGCGGGCACCTGGGCCGGCGACCTCCTGGCCCTTGTGACCGCCTGACCCGGCCTTGACCGGCCAGATCCGAAGGAGTGACCTGAGATGAGCCAGTCCATCGAGGACGCCTCGGCGCTGTTCCCCTGGAACGACGAGGAGTTCCGGGCCGATCCCTACCCGGCCTACGAGCGGGCGCGGGCGATCGCGCCGGTGCACCGGACGACCGGGAACACCTATGTGGTGCTGAACCACGCGGACACCATGCACAACGCGAAACTCCCGTGCATGCGGATCGCGGAGCCGCCGTCCTTCGCCGTCCCCGGCGCACCGGTGCACCCGTGGACCGCGTTCGACAACACGGTCCTGTCGAAGGACGCGCCGGAGCACACCCGCATGCGCAGGCTCACCAACCGCTGGCTGACGCCGAAGAGGATCGGCACCTGGGCCCGGCTGACGCACGACTTCACGGTCGAGGCGCTCGACCGGCTCACCCCCGGCGAGGTGGTGGACGCGCACTTCGACCTCGGCGTGCTGCCGACCCATCTGACGATGTGCCGCATCCTCGGCATGCCCGTGGGTGACGTGGAGGGCATGTTCTGGGCGCTGTGGGACGCGATGCTCATCAACGCGACCGCGCCCGGCGAGGACATCCACGCCAGGTCGCTGGCAGGGATGACCTTCATGTTCGCCGAGACCGAGCGGTACGTGCGGGAGAAGCAGAGCGCCGAGGAGCCCGGGGAAGGGCTGGTCGACGAACTCCTCGCGGCCCACGGGCGGGGCGAGCTCACCTGGCGCGAGGTCCTGGAGACCACGGTGCTGCTGTACATGTCGGGCGGCCCGAACCCCGCCTACCTGATCGGCGCCGGATTCAGACTGTTCGCCGAACGACCGGACCTGATGGCGGAGTTCGGCCGTCGCCCCGAGATCCGGGACGCCTTCGTCAACGAGCTGGCACGCCTGAACCCGGTCGAGCTCATCATCACCCGCTTCCCGGACGAGGACATCGAGATCCAGGGCGTGCCCATCCCCGCCGGGTCCTGCGTCAAGTACCCGATCGGCGCGGCGAACCGGGACCCGGCGGTGTTCGAGAACCCCGACGAGTTCGACTACGACAGGCCGCCGGACGCGAGCCGGAACCTGACGTTCGGCCTCGGCACCCACGCCTGCGCCGGGCAGTTGCTGGCACGGGCGGAGACCAGCGTGATCCTCGGCCTCGTCGCCGAGCGGTACTCCTCGGTCGAACTCGCCGGTGATCCGGTCGAGGTCCGTACGGACCGTCTGGTCGCCTTCGACAAGCTGCCTGTCCGCCTCTCCTGAGCGGGGCCGCCGGCCGGTAGGGGACGTGCCGGCGTCAGTCGGTGGACATCGAGGCCAGCATGGCGGCCGGGTAACGGCTTCCCGCGGAACCCCCGGGCAGGATCTGCCTGATCTGTTCGAGGTCGGCGCCGGTGAGTTCGACGCCGGCCGCGGCGGTGTTCTCCGCCAGGCGGTCGGCGTTGCGGGTGCCGGGGATGGGCACCACGTCGTCGCCCTGGGCGAGCAGCCAGGCCAGTGCGAGCTGGGCGGCGGTGACGCCCTTGGCGGCGGCGAGCTTCTTGAGCCGCTCCGTCGCGTTCAGGTTGTACGTGTAGTTGTCGCCCTGCCAGCGCTCGTCCCAGCTGCGCATGTCGTCGGCCGGGTACTCGGCGGCGGGCTTGACCACGCCGGTCAGGAAACCGCGGCCCAGCGGGGAGTACGGGACGAGGCCGATGCCCAGCTCCCGCAGGACCGGCAGGATCTCCTCCTCCACCCCTCGTTCGAAGAGGGAGTACTCGGACTGAAGGACCGAGACCGGGGTGACGGCGTGGGCGCGGCGGATGTACCGGGGGCCGACGTTGCTCAGACCGAAGTACTTCACCTTGCCCTCGGCGATCAGTTCGCCGACGGCTCCCGCGACCTCCTCGGCGGGCACGTCGGGGTCGGCGGCGTGCTGGTAGAAGAGGTCGATGCGGTCGGTCCGCAGGTGGCGCAGGCTGTTCTCGGCGACCTTGCGGATGTTCTCCGGGCGGCTGTCGAACCCGGCGCCCAGTGGCTGGGCGGTCATGTCGAACCCGAACTTGGTGGCCAGGACCACCTCGTCGCGGAAGTCCCGCACGGCGGCGCCGAGCAGGATCTCGTTGCTGCCGGTGCCGAGGCCGTACAGCTCGGCGGTGTCGAAGAAGTCGATGCCGAGTTCGTGGGCCCGGCGGATGGTGGTCGTGCTCTCGTCGTCGTTCGAGGAGCCGTAGGCGAGGGTCATCCCCATGGTGCCGAGGCCGAGCGCGGACACACGCAGGCCCTGGGAACCCAGATCGCGATGGTGCATGAGTTTTCTCCAGACACGAGTATCGGTCCGGCACTACCAAACCGAACCGTTCGGTTTGAGTCTAGACGCCGATCGCCCCGAATCCCAAACCGAACGGTTCGGCCCCTTATCCTGGCCGTATGCCACGCTCGACCACGACAGACCCGGCCTCCGGCCCCGCCCCTTCAGAGGGCGCCGACTCCACCCGTGAGCGGATCGTCGCCGCCGCCACGGACGAGTTCGCCCGCCACGGAATCGCCGGCGCCCGGGTGGACCGCATCGCCCGACAGGCCAGGACCAGCAAGGAACGCGTCTACGCGCACTTCCGCGGCAAGGAGGCGCTCTACGCGCACGTGTCCCTGCGGGAGCTGGCCCGGGTCGCGGAGGCCACCCCCATGGACCCGGCCGACCTTCCGGGCTACGCGGGCCGTCTGTACGACCACTTCACCGTCACCCGCCCCGACCACCACCGTCTGATCACCTGGGGGCGGCTCGAACTCGCCGACACCGCCGATCCGGCCGGTGCCGACCCGGTCCGCAAGACCGTCGCCCGCAAGATCGACCAGCTGCGCGAGGCACAGCGGGCGGGACAGCTCGATCCCACCTGGGACCCGGTCGACATCCTCGCCCTGGTCAACCAGATCGCCACCACGTGGGCGGCCCAGACCGAGATCGGCGCCGTCGCGGCGGAACAGGCCGCGGACCCCTCCCCAGCCGCTCGCCGCGCCGCCCTGGTCACCGCCGTCGAGCGCATCTTCCCTCGCGTGACACCGTGAACCGAGGACGGGAGGCATGCGGCGCACGGGCGAGCGGGACGGCAGGGTGACACGACGGCTCCTTCCTCACTCGCCGAGAACCGACACCTGCCGGAGCAGCGCCAGGGAGCCACGGTCGTCGGCGGCGGTGCCCGTGTCCCGGTCGCCCCTCATGCCGCCGCCGTCTCCCGGGACGCGTCGAGGGGTGTGTCGTCCAGGTGCCAGTGCAGGTCACGGACGCCGGGTTCCAGGGCCAGGCGGGTGACGAGGAGTTCTAGGGCGTGTCCGGGGTGGCCGTGGACGAGGACTCCGGCGCGGACGGTGGTGGCGTCGTCGGTGTCGCGGCGGACGCGGAGTCCGGTGGGGGCGAGGGCGTCGCCGGTGAGGGCCTGGGAGAGGAGGGCGCGCAGGTGGGTCTCGTCGGCGCGGTCGCAGACGAGGTGGACGGTGGCGTGGACGTCCTCGCTGTCGGGGTCGCGCTGGGGGACGCGGTCGATGAGGCGGCCCGCCGGGCGCAGGAGGAGGTGGACGGCGAGGACGGTCGCCGTGCCGATGAGGCACAGGTCGAGCCGGCCGGAGGCGGCGAGCACCCCGACGGCGGCCGAACACCACAGCGTGGCGGCGGTGTTGAGGCCGCGTACGCCGCCGCCCTCGCGGACGATCACACCGCCGCCGAGGAAACCGATGCCGGAGACGACGTAGGAGGCGACCCGGGTGGGGCTGCCGGTGTCCCCGACGGCCTCGCTGTACAGGACGAAGAGGGTGGCGCCGGCGGCGACGAGGGCGTTGGTGCGCAGCCCGGCCATACGGGCGCGCCACTGGCGTTCGACGCCGATGAGCGCGCCGCAGCCGACGCTCACGGCGAGCCGCAGGACGAAGTCGAAGGTGGTCAGGTTCGCCATGGGAACCTCCCGGACGGAACGAGGGCACGCGCGGGCGCCCCGTCGGGAGGGGGCCGCTACCGGGTGCCCGAAGGACGGCGGGACACGGGGACGCGGGGCCGGTGTCGGCCCGTCCTACTCCGGCTGAGATCCATGCCGCTCACCTCCCGTCCGCTCCGGGTTCTTCGGCCACCATACTTGCATATCGACGCAACAAGGAAGCCCCGGCCCCGGTCCCGGTCAGCCGCGTCCCAGCGAGGCCCCCGCGCACTGCACGATCTGCTGCCCGGTGATCGCGCCGCCCTCCGGGCCGAGGAGGAACGCGGTGAGACCGGCGACCTCCTCGGGGGTGACGAGCCGCCCGAGCGGTGGGAGCACCGGGGGCGTGGCGGCGCGGCCGGGGTCGGACAGCATGGGCGTGTCGGTCGGGCCGGGGGCGACGACGTTGACGGTGATGGCGCGGGGGGACAGTTCGGCGGCCCAGGCGCGGGCCAGCGCGGGGAGCGCCGCCTTGGTCGCGGCGTACTGGCTCTTGCCGGGGACGCCGGTCGCGGTGCGGCTGCCGACGAGGATCACACGGGCGCCGTCGGGGAGGCGGGCGGCGAGGGTGTCGAGGAGGATCGTGGCGGCCTGGACGTGCACCCGCCACATCAACTCGCCGTCGGCGGCAGAGAGTTCACCCAGCGGCGCGGAACGCTGGAGGCCGGCGGCGTGGACGACCGCGTCGGGGGCCGGCAACTCGTCGAGGACGCCGGTCAGTTGCGCGGCGTCGGCCAGGTCGGCCTGGAGCCAGGTCAGTCCGGTCGCGGGGGTGGGCCGGCGGCGGCTGACGCCGGTGACGTGCCAGCCGTCCGTGAGGAGCCGGTGGCAGATCGCCGCACCGATTCCCGAGCTGACGCCGGTGACGAGGGCGTGCCGCGCGTCAGACACCGGGTTCCACCAGGACCACGTCCACCTCACGCCTGCGCAGTTCGTCCACGATCGCCGCGTCGGCGTCCGTGTCGGTGATCAGCGTCCACCCGGCCGGCAGGCTCGCCCAGGCGTGGAAGGGCCGGCGCCCCAACTTGCCCGCGTGCGCGAGGACATAGACGCGCTCGGCGCGCCGGGCCATCAGCTCCTTCAGCCGGGTCTGCCGCAGGTCGGCCTCGCAGATGCCGTGTTCGGGGGAGATCCCGTCGGTGCCGAGGAAGACCCGGTCGAACGTCATGCGTTCGAGGGCGGCCTCGGTGAGCGGGCCCACGAAACCCTGGCTGAGGGGCCGGAGCGTGCCGCCGAGGCATTCGACGTGGACGGAGGCGACGTCGGAGAGTTCCTGAAGGGCCGTCAACCCGGTAGTGGCGACGGTGAGTTCCTTCGCGGAGCGCAGTTCGTGGGCGAGGGCGCCGACAGTCGATCCGGCGTCGAGGAGGACGGTCTCGCCGGCGCCGATCTCGGCGGCGGCCCGGCGGGCGATGGCGCGCTTCGCCTCGAACGCCTCGCCCGTGCGCTGCCGCAGCGACGCCTCGGGGTGGGCGGTGAGGGCCATCGCGCCGCCGTAGGTGCGGGCCAGGCGGCCGTCGGCGGTCAGTCTGGCGAGGTCGCGGCGGATGGTGGAGGCGGTGACGCCGAAGTGCTGGGAGAGTTCCTCGACGCTGGCGAGGCCGGTCGTGGTGGCCAGGTGGAGAATCCGGTCGCGCCGGGTCTGGGAGCCGGTCGGAGACACGCTGGGAGACATGGGCCGTGGGGTCCTTCGGGTCTCAGGAGGCCGGTACGGACGACATCTCGGCGGCCTGGCGCAGGGCTTCGACCATGCTACCGGCCTCGGCGATCCCCTTGCCCGCGATGTCGAAGGCGGTCCCGTGGTCGACGGAGGTGCGGATGACGGGCAGTCCGACGGTCAGGTTCACGCCCGACTCGATGCCGAGCACCTTCACCGGCCCGTGCCCCTGGTCGTGGTACATCGCGACGATCAGGTCGTAGTCGCCGCGCCCGGCGAGGAAGAACGCCGTGTCGGCGGGGAGCGGACCCCGGGCGTCGATGCCGTCGGCGCGCAGCACCTCCAGCGCGGGGACGATCTTCTCCTCCTCCTCGCCGTAGCCGAACAGGCCGTTCTCGCCGGCGTGCGGGTTGATGCCGCAGACCCCGATGACCGGCTCGGCGACGCCCGCCCTGACCATCGCCTCGTGGCCACGGCGTACGGTGCGCTCGACGAGGCCGGGTTCGATGCGGTTCACGGCGTCGATCAGCCCGATGTGGGTGGTGACGTGGATGACCTTCACCTTGGGCGTCGACAGCATCATGGACACCTCGTCGACGCCGGTGAGGTGGGCCAGCAGTTCGGTGTGCCCGGGGTAGACGTGCCCGGCCGCGTGCAGGGCCTCCTTGTTGAGGGGGGCGGTGCAGATGCCCTGGACGGCGCCCTCCAGCGCGAGTCCGGCGGCGACCCGTACGTACTGGTACGCCCCCTCCCCCGCGACCGGCGACAGTTCGCCCCAGGGGAGGTCGGCGGGGAGCAGGCCGAGGTCGATGACGTTGATGCGGCCCGGCGTGAACTCGGCGTCGGCCGGGGTCTCGACGGCGACGATGTCGCAGTCGACGCCGAGAATCCCGGCGGCCTGCCGCAGCCGTCCGGCGTCGCCGACGACGACGGGACGGCAGCGCGCGAGCGTGCCGGGGTCGAGCAGCGCGGGGACGATCACCTCGGGGCCGATGCCCGCGCCGTCTCCCATGGTCACCGCGATGAGCGGCGGTCGGCGGTGGTCTGCGGCGGTCGGGGTGGCGTTCACGAGTGGATCTCCTTGTGGCGAAGGGGGTTTCAGGGCCTCGGCGATCCGCAGCAGCGAGTCCGTGCCGCCGAAGCTGCCGGGCCGGGTGACGATCTGCCGGCCGTCCGGCGCGGCGGTGCGGACGGCGCCGTGGTGGATCTGGCCGAGGAGGGTGAGGTGGGGGACGTCCAGGGCGTCGAGCACCCGGCGGGCGGTCTCGCCGCCGGTCAGGACGAGGTCGGCGGCGACGTCGGCGGCGCCCGCGTGGTCGGCGGCGAGGCGGGCCAGTGCGTGAACCGCGCGGTGGGCGGAACCGGGGTGGACGCCCCGGGTGCTGTCGATGCTGAGGACGGTGATGCCCGACGGGACGTCAGGGTCCGGGAGCGGTACGGGGGTTGAGAGCCGGTCGAGCGGGAGGGCGATGTGGTGAGCGCCGCGCTCGACGAGTTGCGCGATCTGCGCAACGGCGGTGGGTTCGGCGGTGCCCACGACGACCAGGAGGGGGCGTGCGCGCCGTGGCGGGCGCTGGACCGGTGCCGGCCGCGCCGCGAGGAGGCGTCCGACGGCCGCCGCGAGTCCGCCGGTGCCCGTCAGACGGACGTCCGGCCCGCAGCCGAGGGCGGCCTCGGCGATCAGGTCCAGGTCGGTGTCCGTCTCCGCGTCGCACAGCGGGAGGCGGCCGGCGGCGAGGGTCTCGCGCAGCACCCGGGACAGCGAGCGGTCCCGGACCACCTCCAGCGGGACGACGGCCGTACGCTCCCCGCCGATGTCCCCGAGCGCCTCGGCCACCGACCTCGGAGCTTCGGCGGCCTCCGCCCGCCAGGCGTCCGTGGTGTGCAGGGGCGCCCCGTCGAGGTGGACGACTCCCCCGCGCACCGTGCGGCCCAGCGCGGGGAGGGCGATGGCGACGACGACACCCGCGGCACCGCCGACGCCACCGACGCCCTCGGCACCGACGACTCCCCCGGTGTCCTCCACGAGAGCCGCCGTCTCCGCCGCGAGATTCCCCCGCAGCAGCGAGTCCGCCTTCTTCAGGACGAACGTCCCGGCAGGCACCCCACGCAGCGCCTCCCGCACCCGTGCCGCCGCGTCCGCAGCGGCCAGCCCCCGGCTGTCGAGGTCGACCACGACGGGCACCCCGTCCTGCGGAGCCCACCGCGCGGGGCCGAGGACTATCCGGCAGCCCGGGACGGCGAGGGCGGCGGCGGTCTCCGCCGCTCCGGAGAGGTCGTCGGCGAGGGCGAGGAGGTGGCGGGGTGCCCGGGTGTCGTGCGGAGAGAAACGCATGTCCGCCTCCTGGGGCCGGGGTCGAGGGGCGAGGCACCGGGGCGCCTCGGCGACTCGATGATGGCACAGGCTGCGCGATCTGCGCGAGACCCCTTGCGCGATCCGCGCAACCGTGGAACGGTTTCGGCCGCGACAGAAACCGGTGACGGCCCGCAGGACAGGCCGCCGCCCCGAGCCGGTCGCCGCATCAGAATCCCGAGAGGTCGACGATGACCCGAACTCCCCCGAGTGAGACGCTGAGCCGTCGCACCCTGCTGCGCGTCGGCGCCGCCGGCGGCGCAGCGCTCGCCTTCTCCCCGCTGGCCGCCTGCGCCGGGCCCACCGGCGCCCCCGGCCCCGGCACTCTCACGCTCGGGCTGAACCGGTCCCTGGTCAGCCTGGACAACAAGCTCAACCAGTTCGACGCCGCGGTGACGGTGCAGCGGGCGGTCCGCCAGGCGCTCACGGCGATCGGGCCCGGCATGGAGCCCAAGC
Source organism: Streptomyces sp. NPDC004539 (assembly GCF_040610055.1). Classification (NCBI taxonomy): domain Bacteria; kingdom Bacillati; phylum Actinomycetota; class Actinomycetes; order Kitasatosporales; family Streptomycetaceae; genus Streptomyces; species Streptomyces sp. NPDC004539. Next base: position 109,410 of record NZ_JBEXLS010000009.1, read on the forward strand.
TGGTCCTCGCCGACCGGTTCGCGATGACCGCGCCGACGACCTGGAGCGTCCGGCTGCGCGACGGCGTCCGCTACTCCGACGGCCGCCCGGTGACCGTCGAGGACGTGGCGACCGCCCTGCGGATGTACGGCGAGGTCGCCGGCTCGTTCGTCCTCGGCCTCTTCCCCGAACTGCCGCGCGTCGAGGCGACGGGCCCGCGCACGTTCCTCCTCCACACCCATGAGCCGGTGCCGGTCCTGGACCGGCTGATGTCCAACATCCTGATCACCCCGGCGAAGGACAACCGGCCCGAGGAGCTGCGGTCCGGCGTCGGCACCGGCCCCTACCGAGTGGTGAGCGCCGACAGCGGGGCCGGCGAGTACACGCTGGCGCGGGTGCCGGGGTACTGGGGGCCACGGCCGCCGGTCGAGCGGGTGCGGGTGCGGTTCGTGCCGGAGGAGTCGAGCCGGGTCGTCGCGCTGCGCAGCGGTGAGCTGGACGTCATCGACACCATCACCCCCGACTCGGCCGAGCAGTTGACCGGGCTGCCCGGGGTACGGCTGGAGAAGGTGTCCGGGGTCCGGATGTGCCAGCTCTTCTACAACTTCCGCAAGCCGAAGGGCCATCCGCTCGCGGACCCGCGGGTGCGGCAGGCGCTGACGTACGCGATCGACGGCACCTCCCTGGTCCGGGACGTCCTCACCGGGTCGGCGGAGCAGGCCGAGGGCGTCGTACCGCTCTCGCTCCAGGGGGCCGAGCGCACCGGGCGCTATGTCCACGACCCCGGCCGCGCGCGGCAGTTGCTGAAGTCGCTGGGGGCGGAGGGGCTGAAGGTCAGGATCATGTGGGAGTCGGGTGAGTTCGCGGCGGACACCTCCGTCATGGAGGCGGTCGCGGAGATGCTGAAGGACGTCGGCGTACGGGCCTCCCTGCTCCAGTTCGAGCCCGGCGGGGACATCCTGAAGTGGCGTCAGGGCAAGGGCGGCGACTGGGACGTCATCGGCAACGGCTTCCCCGGCCCCACCGGCCAGGCCGTCACCATGCTCCAGGCGATGTACGCGGGAACCGCCGAGGACGAACGCACGGGCGACGCGTTCATGGGGTACGTCAACCCCGGCATCGCCCGCCGGATCTCCACTGCGGCCACCGCGTCCGACACCGCCGTCCGCGACCGTGAGCTGGCCGCCGTCCAGCGCGCGGTCTGGGAGACCTGGCCCTGCATGTGGGCGTTCGTGCCGAAGACCCTGCTCGCCCGCCGCTCCCGCGTCGAGGGTGTCGGGCTGCTGCCGGTCAACTCCTACGACCTGACCGCCGTGCGGCTGGAGGGCTGAGCCGTGCCGACCTACCTCGCCCGCCGCCTGGGCCAGAGCCTGCTCACCGTCTTCCTGACCGTCTCCACGGTCTTCGTCCTGGTCCGCCTCGCCCCCGGCGACCCGGCCTCCGCCTATGCGGGCCCCACCGCCACCAGCGACGAACTCGCCCGTATCCGCGAGCAGTTCGGCCTCGACAAGCCACTGTTCACGCAGTACGGCATCTTCCTGCGCGACCTGCTGACCGGCGATCTCGGCACCAGCTACTCCTTCCGCTCCCCCGCGCTGGACGTGGTCCTGGACCGGATGCCGTACACGATCACGCTCTCCGTCGCGGCGATCGCCGTCACGGTCGCCGCCGCCGTCCCGCTCGGGGTGTGGATGTCCCGGCGCGCGGACACCTCGCGCGAGCTGGGGGCGAACGTCCTCACCGTGGCCGGGCAGTCCATGCCGGACTTCTGGACCGGCGTGATGCTGCTGACCGTGTTCGCCGTCCTGATGCCGGTGCTGCCCGCCTCCGGGTTCACGTCCTGGAGCGGGCTGATCCTGCCGACGGTCACCATCGCCATCCTCCAACTCGCGCTCGTCTCACGGCTGGTGCGGCGCGAGATGACCTCGGCGCTCGCCTCGCCGTACATCACCGTGGCCCGCTCACGCGGCGTCTCCGAGCGGGCCCTGACCTGGCGTTACGCGCTCGCCAACTCGGCCGTCCCGCTGGTCACCGCGATCGGCACCCGCTTCGCGGCGCTGCTGAACGGCGTCGTCGTGGTCGAGGTCGTCTTCGGCTGGCCCGGTGTCGGCTCCCTCGTCGTACGCGCCCTGGAGACCCGCGACTACCCGCTGATCCAGGCAACCGTGCTGGTCACGGCGACCCTCGCGATCCTCGTCCAACTCCTCGTCGACCTCGCCTACCCGCTACTCGACCCGCGGGTGCGCCTCGGAAAGGCGGCCTGAGCCATGACCACCACCACGGCCGGTACCGAGCGGCCCAGCGCCGTCACCGACCGGCATCTCGCCGCCGCCACCGCCACCCGGCAGCGGCGCGGCGTCCGCATCAAGCTGTGGGCCGGGGCCGTCTGCACCGCGCTGGTCGCGCTGCCGGTGGCGCTGGCGAACCTGCTGCCGCTGCCGGACCCGAACAGCCAGGACCTCTCCCGGCGCCGGCTGGCCCCCTTCACCGACGGGCATCTCTTCGGCACCGACCAGCTCGGCCGCGATCTGCTGTCCCGGCTCCTGCACGGCGGCCAGGTGTCGCTGACCGTGGGGGTCCTCGCGGTCGTCGTCTCCGGGCTCATCGGGATCGCGGCGGGCTCGGCGGCCGGCTACTTCGGGGGCTGGGTCGACGCGGTCGTCAGCCGCTTCCTCGAAGCCCAGCTGGCGCTGCCCCTGCTGATGATGCTGCTGCTCGTCGTCGCGCTCTTCGGCCCGTCGGTCACCGTCATCACCTGCGTGATCGCCGTCGCCCAGTGGCCCGAGGTGGCCCGGCTGACCCGCTCGCTGGTCCTCGTGGAACGCGAGAAACCGTACGTGGCCGCCGCCCGGCTGCTCGGGATGCGGGGCTGGTCCGTGCTGGCCCGGCACATCGTGCCCAACATCGTGCGGCCCGCGAGCCTGGTGGTCCTGCTGCTGCTCGCGCAGGCCGTGCTGCTGGAGAGCGCGCTGAGTTTCCTCGGCGCCGGTCCGCAGCGGCCGTTCGCGACCTGGGGGCGGATCATCTCCGACGGCCAGGACTACATCACCACGTCCTGGTGGCTGGTCACGCTCCCCGGCCTGGTCATCGCCCTGCTCGTGGTCGGCGTCAACCTCCTCGGCGACGGTCTGCGCGACCGGGTGCCCGCGGCGAAGGGAGTCTGAGCGATGCCGGACACCACCACTCCCCTGCCGGACGACACCACTCCCCCGCCGGACGCCACTCCCCCGCCGGACGCCACTCCCCCGCCGGACGCCACTCCCCCGCTGGAGGCCGAGGACCTCCAGATCGAGCTGGTCACCCATCGTGGCGTCGTGCGCGCCGTGGACGGGGTGAGTTTCAGCGTCGGGCACGGCGAGACGGTCACCCTGATCGGCGAGTCCGGCTCGGGCAAGTCGACGACCGCGATGGGCGTGCTGCGGCTGCTCCCGGAGGGGCTCGCGGTGCTGTCGGGTGCCGTGCGGATCGGCGGCGAGGACGTCGTCGCCGATCCCGGGGCGGCCCGGCGGGTGCGCGGGCGGACCGTGTCGCTGATCCCGCAGGACCCGATGACCGCGCTCAGCCCCGTCCACACGATCGGCCGCCAGCTCGGTGACGCGCTGCGGCTGCGCCACCCGGGCCTGTCGCGGGCCGAGGCGCGCGAGCGGGGGACGCTGCTGCTGGAGCAGGTGCGGATCAAGGAGCCGGGGACGCGCTGGAAGGCGTACCCCCACCAGTTCTCCGGGGGCATGCTGCAACGCGTCCTGATCGCCGTCGCGCTGGCCGCCGAACCCCGGCTGCTGGTCGCCGACGAACCGACGTCCGCGCTGGACGCGACCGTCCAGGCGGGGGTCCTGGATCTGCTGATGGACCTTCAGGAACGCACAGGGATCGGCATGTTGATGATCACGCACGACCTCGGGGTGGCACGGCTGGTGTCCGACCGCATCCATGTCATGAAGGAGGGCCGGTTCGTGGAGTCGGGCTCCGCCGAGCGGATCGTGGAACACCCCGAACACCCGTACACGCAGCGCCTGCTGGCGGCCGTTCCGGCGCTCGGGCCGTGGCGTGGGGACAACACCCCGCTGGGAGCCGCCGGATGAGCGCCGCCTTCCTCGCCGTCGAGGATCTCGTCGTCGACTACCCGACCCCGGCGGGCCCGGTGCGGGCCGTCGACCACATCGGGTTCAGTGTGCCGCGCGGGGGTTCGCTGGCCGTGGTCGGGGAGTCCGGCTGCGGCAAGTCGACCCTGGCGCGGGCGATCGTACGGCTGCTCAAGCCCGCCGCCGGGCGGATCGTCCTCGACGGCACCGACCTCGCCGCGCTGCCGGAGCGGCGGCTGCGCCCGCTGCGCCGGCGGGTGCAGATGGTGTTCCAGGACCCGTACGGCTCCCTCGACCCGCATCTGACCGCCGAGGAGACGGTCGCCGAGCCGCTGCGCCTCGCGGGGGTGCGCGACAGGGCGGAACGGCGGCGCAGGGCGGGCGAGTTGCTGGACCGGGTCGGGCTGCCGGCCTCGGCGCTCCAGCGCCGCCCGGCGGAGTTCTCCGGCGGCCAGCGCCAGCGCATCGGGATCGCGCGCGCCCTCGCCGCCGGCCCCGATCTGCTGGTGTGCGACGAGGCGACGTCCGCGCTGGACGTCTCCGTGCAGGCTCAAGTGCTGTCCCTGCTGCGGGAGTTGCAGGAGGAGACCGGCATCACCTACATCGTCATCGCCCACCACCTCGGCGTGGTCCGCGAGATCAGCACCGACGTCGTCGTCCTCAAGGCCGGCCGGGTCGTCGAGAGCGGCCGTACCGAGGCCGTCCTCGCCTCCCCCGCCGACCCCTACACCCGGGCGCTGCGCCGCGCCGCCCTCGACCCCACGGCGATCCGCGGGCTCAAGCCCCGCACGCTCCGTCCTTCGGAAGGAACCGGCACGTGACCACCGGCATCGATCTGCCGAACATCCCCGTCCCCCTGTCCCCCCTGGTCCTCGGCACCATGACGTTCGGCGACACCGTCGACGGGCGGGGCGCGGCCGACATGCTCGCGGTCGCGCTGGACGCCGGTGTGACCGGCGTGGACACCGCCAACGGGTACGCGGGCGGCGAGAGCGAGCGCATCCTCGCCGGTCTGCTGCCCGCGCACCGGGACCGGATCGTCCTCGCGACGAAGGCCGGCATCCCGCATCCCGACCAGGACGGGCACGCCCCGCTGTCCGCCGCCGGGCTGCGGGCCGCCCTGGAGGGCAGCCTCAAGCGGCTCGGCACCGACCCCACGTCGACCTGTTCTACCTCCACCAGCCCGACCGCGCGACGCCGCTCGCCGAAACCCTCACCGCCGTCGCGGAGTTCGTGGCCGAGGGCAAGATCCGCGCGCTCGGCGTCTCCAACTTCGCCGCCTGGCAGATCGGCGAGGTCGTCCGGGTCGCGGACGAGGTGGGGGCGCCCCGGCCCGTCGTCGCCCAGCAGCTGCACAATCTGCTGGCCCGCCGGATCGAGGAGGAGTACGTCGAGTACGCGGCCGTCACCGGGCTGCGCACGATGGTCTACAACCCGCTCGGCGGCGGCCTCCTCACCGGCCGCCACCACTACGAACAGGCCCCGGAGTCGGGGCGGTTCGGGGATTCGCGGCTCGCGGAGATGTACCGGGCCCGCTACTGGGAGCCGCGCCTGTTCGACGCGGTCGCCGAACTCGCCCGGATCGCCGCCGAGTCGGGCCTCCCCCTCACCGAACTCGCCCTGCGCTGGCTGCTGGAGCGCGACTCGACGGACGCCCTCCTCCTCGGCGGCTCCCGCACCGAGCACCTGCGCGCCAACCTCGCCGCCGCCCAGGCCGGCCCCCTGCCCGCCGACGTGACCGCCGCCTGCGACGCGGTCGGCGCCACGCTGCGCGGCCCGATGCCCGCCTACAACCGCTGAACTCCCCCCTGCGCAAAGGAACTTCCTCCCATGACCCCGGCAGAGTTCACCGCCGCCCTCCGCGCCCGCGAGCGACTCCTCGGCTACTGGTGCCTGTTGGACGCCCCCGTGGCCACCGAACGGATCGCCCGCCTCGGCTACGACTACGTCGCCCTGGACGCCCAGCACGGACTGTTCGGCTACTCCGGCATGCTCAACAACCTCCTCGCCGTCGACTGCCAGGGCTCCACCGCCGTCGGCCTGGTCCGCGTCGAGGGCAACGATCCGGCGCCGATCGGCCGGGCCCTGGACGCCGGCGCGACCGGGGTGATCGTGCCGCTGGTCGACACCGCCGCGCAGGCCGCCGAGGCCGTCGCCGCCGTCCGCTACCCGCCCCTCGGCCGCCGCTCCTACGGCCCGATGCGCTCCGCCCTGCGGATCGGCCCGAACCCCGCCGAGACGCACGACGCCACCGTCGTCCTCGCGATGATCGAGACGGCGGAGGGGCTCGCGAACGTCGAGGAGATCTGTGCGACGCCGGGTCTCGACGGCGTCTACGTCGGCCCCTCCGACCTGCGGATCGCCCTCGGCGGCGCCACCTCCACGGACCCCGCCCTGGCCGACGCCTTCGAGGCGGCGCTCGTGGCCGTCCGCGAGGCCGCCGCCTCGGCGGGCATCGCCGCCGGCATCCACAACCCCGACGGGACGAGCGCGGCGAAGCGCCTCGACGAGGGCTTCACCTTCGCGACCGTCGCCTGCGACCTGGTCCACCTGGAGCAGAGCGCCCGCCACCACCTGGACTCGGCCCGAACCCCTGGAGCCACGCTGTGACGACCGCACTCCTCGACGCCTACGACCGCACCGACACCGTCCTGCCCGCGCCGACCGTGCAGAGCCACGCCGCGAGTCTGACCGTGCTGCCCGGCGGGGACCTCGGCTGCGTCTGGTTCGGCGGCACGCAGGAGGGCATGGCCGACATCGCGGTGTGGTTCTCCCGGCTCGCGCCCGCCGCCACCGCCTGGACGGACCCGGTCCGGCTCTCGGAGGACCCCACCCGCTCCGAGCAGAACCCCCTCCTCTTCGCGGCGCCCTCCGGCGAGCTGTGGCTCCTGCACACCGCCCAGCGCGGCGGCGACCAGGACACCGCCGAGGTACGGCTGCGGGTCAGCGCGGACGGCGGCGCGACCTGGGGCGCGACGCGCACGCTGTTCCCCGCGTCGCCCGGCAGCGGTGTCTTCGTCCGCCAGCCGCCGGTGGTCCTGCCCGGCGGGCGGCTGCTGGTGCCGGTCTTCCGGTGCGTGGTCACCCCCGGCACGAAGTGGTCGGGCGACCTCGACACCAGCTCCGTGATGATCAGCGACGACGCGGGAGACACCTGGCGCGAGCAGCCGGTCCCCGGCTCCACCGGGCTCGTCCACATGAACGTGCACCGGCTGGCCGACGGCACGCTCTGCGCCCTCTACCGCAGCCGCCGCGCCGACCACGTCCACCGCTCCGTCTCACTGGACGACGGCGACACCTGGAGCGAGCCCCAACCCGTCGAACTGCCCAACAACAACTCGTCGATCCAGTACGTGCCGCTGCGCGACGGCCGTCTCGCCCTCGTCTACAACCACAGCAGCGCCGCCGACGCCACCGACCGCCGGGTCTCCCTCTACGACGAGATCGACGACGCCGGCGGGCTCAGCGCGGGCGGCGCGACGACCGTCACGGCCCAGCAGGCTCCGTCCACCGCGTTCTGGGGCGCGCCCCGGGCGCCGCTCAGTCTCGCCCTGTCGTCCGACGGGGGGCTGACCTGGCCGACGCGCGCGGATCTTGTGACCGGCGACGGGTACTGCCTCACGAACAACTCGCGGGACGGGCTGAACCGCGAGCTGTCGTATCCGTCGATCACGCAGGCTCCGGACGGCGCGCTGCACATCGCCTACACGCATCACCGCAAGGCGATCCACCACATTCGGCTGACGCCTCGGGAAGGGTGACGCTCCAGGGCGCCCGGCACGTTCAGGCGATGCCCTCGCTCGCCGTCGCGAGGGCCTGCCGGACCGTCTGCGCCCACTGCCTCTCGGCGAGATCGGGGTCGGCGGAGGGGTCGTACGTGTGCCAGGCGAAGTGTTCGACGGCCGCGCGGAGGACGGCGTTGAGGACGGCCGCCTGGACGGTGGGGCGCAGGTCGTCCGGGGAGAGGCCGGCGCGGGCGGCGAGGGCTCGGGCGAACGCCGATTCCGCCTCGTCGCACGACTGGAGCCAGACGGCGCGCAGACCGGGTTCGGTGCGCGTCAGGCGGATGAGCGCGATGCCCCGGCCGGGGGCCAGCCGCAGCCCGTCGGTGACGAACCGGTCGAGGTTCTCGGCGAGGGGGCCGGCCCGCAGCTCCGCGGCGATCGCGTCGATGCCGGCGCTCAGCAGGGGCCGTACGCACGCCTCCTTGCTCGGGAAGTAGCGCCAGACGGTGCGTGCCGAGATGCCCACCGCGCGGCCGATCTGCTCGCCGGTGGTGGCGGCCACGCCCTGGGCGGCGAACAGGTCGAGCGCCGCGACGGCGATCTCCAGACGGATCTCCCCCTTCTGCTCGTCGGTCAGCGGCGGGCGTCCCGTCCGGCCCGTGCGTTCGGGGGCTGCGGTCATCTCCGGCTCCGGTCTTCTCGTCACACTGCGCGTCTCCCCGAATTCTCTCCGAACTGCACCTCGCTTTTTTATGTCACTCAGAGACATTAAGTCGTAGGGTGGGCCGCGCCGGGCCCCGAGGGCCGGGCGTCGCACAGCACCACACAGCAAGGAGCACCACCATGAGCACTGGTCTGGCAGGCCGCAGCGTCGTCGTCACCGGGGCGAGTTCGGGGATCGGGCGGGCCGCCGCGCTCGCCTTCGCCGCCGAGGGGGCACGCGTCCTGGTGGCCGACCTCGACGCGGGCGGAGCGGCCGAGGTCGTCACGGAGATCACGGACAAGGGCGGCAGCGCGGTCGCCGTCACCGGGGACCTGAGCGAGCAGGCTGTCGTGGACGAGGTGGTCGCGACCGCCGTCGAGCGGTTCGGCGGGGTGGACGTGCTGGTCAACAACGCCGGGATCATGGACCGGATGTCGGCGCTCGCGGACGTCACCGACGCGGAGTGGGAGCGGGTTATACGTGTCAACCTGACCGCGCCGTTCCTGCTGACCCGCGCGGTCCTGCCGCACATGCTGGCGGCGGGCAGAGGCGCGATCGTGTCGACCGCCTCCGAGGCGGGCCTGCGGGGCAGCGCGGCGGGCGCCGCCTACACCGCCTCCAAGCACGGGGTCGTCGGCCTCACGAAGAGCCTCGCCGTGATGTACCGGGCCAAGGGCATCCGCGCCAACGCCATCGCCCCCGGCGGGACCCGCACCGGCATCGTCGTCCAGCCCGACCCGTCGGCCCACGGCCCGGCCGCCCTCGGCCCCCACTTCGTCAACGTGGGCCGTCTGGCCGAGCCGGAGGAGCAGGCCGCCGCGATCGTCTTCCTCGCGTCGGACGCGGCGAGCAACGTCAATGGCGTGGTGCTGCCGGTCGACGACGGGTGGTCGGCGGTGTGACGCCCGGCGGGGTGGCCGCCGGGGGAATCCCGCCTCGGCGGCTTCCGGCCTCCACCCCGCACCCGACGGCGGCCTCACCCGCCGTTCCCCGGCGAGCCGCACGACGCCGCGTCCCAGGTGCTTGAAATCTTGAACACTCTTTGACGTGAAGTGCCTTACGAAGTTGACGAGTTGGGGCGAATGATCACCGGCGGCGGCTGTCACTGCCGTCCCGCACCCCCCACAAGCGGAGACTTCATGCACGACAACAGAAGAAGAGCGGCGTTCGCGGGAGCGATCCTGATGGGTGCGTTCTCGTTGGGAGCCGTACCCGCGCAGGCGGCCGGCACCGGTGAGAGCGGGCCCGCGCAGCGGGTCATCGTCCTCATGCGCGACCAGTCGGGCGCTCGGCTGTCACGGACGCGGGCGGCCGAGGAACAGGCGCCCGTCGTGGCGCGGTTGAAGAAGGACGGCGCCACGCACGTCGACGGCATGGGCCTGATCAACGCCGTCTCCGCGACGCTGAGGCCGGAGGCGATAGCGCGTATCCGCGGCGATCGGGAGGTGGCCGCCGTCGTGCCGGATCTCCCGATACGACTGCCCCGCAGGGACGGCGCCGCCCCGGCCACCGCCACCGGCACCAGCTGTCCCAAGGACCCCGGCAAACCCCTCCTCGAATCAGAGGCCCTCCAGCTCACGCACACCGACGCCGCCCAGCGCAACGCCACCGGCAAGGGCGTGAAGGTCGCCTTCTTCGCCGAGGGCATGGACGCGGACAACCCCGAGTTCGTCCGCCCCGACGGCACCCATGTGGTCACCGACCGCGAGGACTTCAGCGGCGACGGCGTGAACGCCGACACGGGCGGCGCCGAGGCGTTCGGCGACGCGAGCGCCATCGCCGCGCAGGGCAGCCGTACGTACGACCTGGCCACACAGTTGCCGTACGCCAAGCTCTCCAAGGGCTGCGCGTTCCGGGTCCGCGGCTTCGCGCCGGGCGCCGAGCTGATGGACCTGCGGGTGTACGGCGAGCACGCCTGGACCTCCGGGTTCGTGCGTGCGATCCAGTACGCGGTGGACCACCACGCCGACGTCCTCAGCCAGTCCTTCGGCAGCAACCTCTACCCGGACGCGGCCACGGACCCGATCCGGCTGGCCGACGACGCCGCGGTCGCCGCCGGGGTGACCGTGGTCGCCTCCAGCGGCGACTCGGGCACCTCCGGCACGGTCGGCTCACCGGCGAGCGACCCGCACGTCATCGGCGTCGGAGCCACCACGTCCTTCCGCCTCGTCGCGCAGGGCTTCGGCTACCGGAAGTGGACCAGCGACAACATCACCGCGCTCTCCTCCGGCGGCACGACCCCGGACAACAAGCTGGTCGACCTGGTGGCGCCCGGCATGGTCGGCATGGCCGCCTGCACACCCTCCCCCCGCTGGGCCGACTGCGCCCTGCCCACCCAGGTGTTCGGCGGCACCAGCCAGTCCGCGCCCTTCGTGGCCGGCGCGGCGGCCGACGTCGTCCAGGCGTACCAGGACACGCACGGCGGAGCGCGCCCCGCGCCGGACCTCGTCAAGCGGCTCCTGACCGGCACGGCGAGGGACCTGCGCACCCCCGCCGACGAACAGGGCGCGGGCCTGCTCGACACGGCGGCGGCCGTCCGCGCGGCACGCTCCGTCGACACCCCGCACGGTCAGCCGGCCGGCGCCGAACTGATCCCCTCCGCAGGCCAGTTGAACGTGGTCGGCAGGCCGGGGAGCACGCGGGACACCACCGTCTCCCTGACCAACACCGCCGCCCGCCCGCAGCGGGTCACCATGACCTCCCGCACGGTCGGCGCCCAGACCTTCCGGGCCGACCGCAAGGTCACCGTCGGCGCGCCCCTCGCCGGGGACGACCGCGAAGGCGCCCTCGCCGCACACCCGTTCACGGTCCAGGTACCCAAGGGGACCCCGCTGCTGGACGCCGAAATGGTGTGGCCCGGCACCGCGGACTCCGGGAAGCTCGCGCTGGTCCTGGTCGATCCGCGGGGCCGGCTGACGCAGTTCAGCTACGACTACGACGGCTACGGCCTGCACAGCAACTACCAGCACGTCGACGTCCACGACCCGGTGCCCGGCGCCTGGACGGTCAAGGTCGTGTGGAGCAACGGCCGTATGCACCTCCAGCAGCCGCCGCTCAAGCCCGGCAGCTACCGGGGCCCGGTCGCCGTCCGGCTCACCGGCCACCGCTACACCTCGACCGGCGTCCCTGAGCAGACCCGCGTCGTCCCGGCGGGCGGCACCGCCCGGTTCCCGGTACGGGTCCCGCTGCCGCGTACGGCCGGTGACGCGCCCTTCTCGCTCCAGTTCGCCTCCGACCGCGGGACCCGGCTGTCCCTCCCGGTGGCCCGCCGGACGCTGGTCCCCACCGACCCGGCACCGGGGCACAGCACGTCCTTCGCCGCCACGATCACCGGCGGTGTCGGCCGGGACGTCGGCCAGACGAACGGCTACTACCTGGACGTACCGGCGGGCAGGCGCGCCCTCACGATCGACCTCACGGCCGAGGACCCCGCCGCGACCCTGGTCTACTACCTGATCAGCCCGGACGGCCAGGTCATCGCCCGCGACAGCGACCGCACCACCGGCGAGCACAGCGTTCCGACGAAGTACGCGAGCCTCACCGCGAACCGCCCGGCCGCCGGGCGCTGGACCCTGATCGTCGGCCTGCCCGACGCGGTCAGCGGCAAGGCGTTCAGCCAGCGGGTCACCGGGAGGGTCCGCTTCGACGCGGTGACGGCGACAGCGACGGGCCTGCCCGACAGCCCGTCCCGCGTCATCGAGCGCGGCAGCTCCCTCACCGTCCCGATCCGGGTGCCCAACTCCGGTCCGGCCGTCCGGGACTACTTCCTCGACCCCCGGCTCGACACCATGACCGACACCGGCGCCTTCGAACTCGGCGACGACAGGACGGGCACCGGGAAGATCAACGAGGGCGGCCCCGCCTGGGTCGTCCCCACGCACACCACCCGGCTCGTCGCCACGGCCGGCGCCGACCGCCCGGTCGACCTGACCCTGACCCCCTGGACCGGCGCCCCCGCCGTGTTCGGACAGCCCGGCCCCGACGGCACCACCGTCGCCACCGCCACCGCCGGCCAACTGGCCGCCGGACAGTGGACCACCGACGTCACCGACCGGGGACCCTACAAGGACAAGCCCGCGGGCACCGGCACCGCGAAGGTCACGCTCACCGCCACGACCCAGGCGTTCGACCCGGCGGCCAAAGCCTCCACGGGTGACTTCTGGGACCCGACCGCCGACTTCGACAGCGTCACCGCCGCCCCCGGCAGGACCGCGGCGATGACCCTCACCCTCACCCCGACCGCGCCCGCCGGCACGGTCGTCCACGGAACCCTCTACATCGACACGGACTCCCCGTTCACCGAGGGGTCCGAGCTGATCGGGATTCCGTACACCTACACCGTGGGCTGAGCCCCGCCTCCCCGGCCCTGCCCCGCGTCCGCGAACGCCGCGCGGGGCAGGGGCGGGGACCGGCTCGTGCCCGAACACGTCGTCGCGCCACGGGCACGGGGAGGTGAGCGCCGACTTCCGTACGGGGACGGCCCGGTCGCGGGACGTGCCGTGTCCGGCGGCACGGTCACCCCCGTGGGCTGTGGTCCGCCGGGAGCCGCACGGTGAACGTCGTCGCTCCGGGGGAGCTTTCGAGAGTGACGTCTCCCCCGTGGGCCTGGGCGACCGCGGCGACGATCGACAGGCCGAGCCCGGTGCCGCCCTGGGCGTCCTCGGTACGGCGGCGTTCCCCGTGGGTGAAGCGTTCGAAGACGCGGGGGCGGATGGAGGCGGGGATGCCGGGGCCGTCGTCGTGGACACAGAGCCGCGCGGTCTCGCCGTCGGTGGCCAGGGAGACGGTGACGGTGGTGCCGGGCGGCGTGTGCAGGCGGGCGTTGGCCAGGAGGTTGGCGGGGATCTGGTGGAGGCGGTGGGCGTCGCCGGTCACGGTGACGGGTTCCTCGGGGAGTTCGAGGGCCCAGCGGTGTCCGGGCCCGGCGGCCTGGGCGTCGGTGACGGCGTCCAGGACGAGGCGGGTCAGGTCGACGGGTTCCTGTTCGAGGGGGCGGCCGGCGTCGAGGCGGGCGAGCAGGAGCAGGTCGTCGACCATCTCGCCCATGCGGGCCGATTCGGCCTCGATGCGCTCCAGGGCGCGGGTCACCTCCGGCGGGACGGGTCCGGGGTGCAGCAGCGCGAGTTCCGCGTGACCGCGTACGGAGGCGACCGGGGTGCGCAGTTCGTGGCTGGCGTCGGCGGCGAAGCTGCGCAGCCGCTCCTGGCTGGCGTGCCGTTCTGCGAGCGCGTTCTCGACGTGGCACAGCAGGGCGGCCTCGTCGGCGGCGAAGTCGACGGCGCGCAGGCTGGACTCGGAGCCGTCCACGCCGACGACGACCGGAGGTGTCATCGTCCTCACCGCCCCGCGCCCAGGTCGAACACGATCCGCGCGGTGACCTCGCCGCGCCGTACCGCGTCGATCGCGTCGTTGACGTCGGCGAGCGGGCGGGTCTCGTAGCGGACCTCGGTGCGGCCGGCCGCGTGCAGCCGGAAGACCTCGGCGAGGTCCTGCCGGGTGCCGACGATCGAGCCGAGCACGCTCGTGCCGTTGAGGACGGTGTCGAAGATCGGCAGGCGGACGGTGCCGTGCGCAGGCAGGGCGACCATGACGAGCTTCCCGCCGCGCCGCAGCCCGGCGTTGACGGCCTCGAAGGCGGCGTCGTTCACCGCGAGGGCGATCGCGGCGTGGGCCCCGCCGTGCTGTTTGAGGACCTCGCCGACGTTCTCCTTGCGGGCGTCGATGACGAGGTCGGCGCCCAGCCGGGCGGCCAGGTCGAGCTTGTCGTCGGTGATGTCGATCGCGGCGACGGTGGCCCCGGCGAGCCTGGCGTACTGCACGGCGAGGTGCCCGAGCCCGCCGACGCCGGAGACGGCGACGAGCTGCGCGGGCCGTACCCCGGCGACCTTGAGGGCCTTGTACGTGGTGACGCCGGCGCAGGTCAGCGGTGCGGCGTCGAACGGGGAGACCCCCTCGGGCACCGGCTGCGCGAAGTCGGCCCAGGCGAGCATCTTCTCGGCGTACCCGCCGTCGCAGCCGTACCCGGTGTTGATCTGCCGCTCGCACAGCGTCTCCCACCCGGACAGGCAGTGCTCGCACCGCCCGCAGGCCCGCCCCAGCCAGGGCACGGCGACCCGCTGCCCGACGGTGAGCGAGGTGACGCCCTCACCGAGCTCCTCGACCAGCCCGACGCCCTCGTGCCCGGGGACGAACGGCGGGTTCGGCTTCACGGGCCAGTCGCCGTGCGCGGCGTGGATGTCGGTGTGGCACAGCCCGGACGCCTCGACCCGGACGCGGACCTGGCCGGGTCCGGGCTCGGGGTCGGGGCGTTCCTCGATGACGAGGGGCTCGCCGAAAGCTCGAACGACCGCTGCCTTCATGTCTGTTCCTCTTTCTCGGGGTCCGTCAGTCGTGGGGGACGACGGCGACGGGGGCCGCGCAGTGGTGCAGGGCGGCGTGGGTGACGTGCCCGATGTGGGTGCCGAACGGGTTGTGCCGGGTGCGGCGTCCGACGACGACCAGGGAGGCGTCGCGGGCGTCGTCCACGAGCCGGACGGCGGGGTTGCCGAAGCGGACCTGTTCGGCGACCTCGACCCCGGGGAAGTCGTGCCGCCAGGGCCGCAGGATCTCGGCCAGCCTCTCCGCGTCGCCCCGCAGGAGCGTCTCGTGCAGGGCCGGGTCGGCGGGGGTGCCGTACGCGATGTACGGGGGCGGGTTCCAGGCGTGCACCACGCGCAGGGGGACGGCGCGGCGGGCGGCCGTCTCGAAGGCGAAGGTGATCAGGCCGGCGTCCGGGTGGTCGGTGTCGAGGCCGAGGACGACGGGGCCGGTGGCGGGCGGGGCGTCCTTCTTGACGAGGACCACGGGCCGTTGGGCGTGGGCGACGACGGACAGGCCGACGGAGCCGACCATGAAGCCGCCGATGCCGCCGAGTCCGCGGGAGCCGAGGACGAGGAGTTCCGCGTCCTTCGCCGCCTCGATCAGGGCGTCGGCGGGGTGGCCGGTGACCTGCGTGGTGGTCACCTCGATCTCGGGGTGGCGCCGGCGCAGACCGTCGGCCGCCTCGCGGGGGATGCGGTCGGTCCAGTGCTGGTGGGTCTCGGGGCCGAACAGCGGGGCCTGCGCCATCGGAGCCGGGACCGGCTCCCAGACCTGCACGAGCGTCAGCGGGAGCCCGAGGGTGGCGGCCCATTCGGCGGCGGCGAGGCTCTCGGGGGAGCCGTCGAGGCCGACGGTGACGTTGCGGGGCATGGTGGTCGTCTCCTTGAGGGTGTGCCGGGTGTCAGTCCGGGGGTTGGTGGGTCAGCGGAGCCAGGTGTGGTCGCGGACGATGGGGAGTCGGGACCATGCGCGTCCGAGGCCCAGGGTGTCGCCGGCGGCGAATGCGGCGAGTGCGATGAGGGTGATGGCGTAGACGAGGTGGTAGTCGGCGAAGGGGTTGGTCGACATGCTGGCGGTGCCGTCGGCGAGGTGTTTGGCGGGCGGCCATTCGGCGATCCACATGAACGCCATCAGCGCGGTCCCCGCGGCGGCGGCGATCCGCAAAGCCACACCTGCGGTCAGCGCGACACCGATGCCGAGGAGGGCGAGCATGAACAGCCGGTCGGTCCAGGTGTCCCCGGCCCAGGAGCGGAACGTGGACTGCATGGGGCCGGCGGAGACGTGGGAGAGGAAGCCCTTGGTGGGGGAGCCGCCGTCGGTCCAGCCCTTGCCGGAGGGGGTGGCGTAGCCGAAGCCGAAGGTCTTGTCCAGGAACGCCCACAGGAACACGAACCCGGTGACCAGACGCAACGACGCCAACACGTAAGCGGACACGGAGTGCGTGCGCGCGGCCTCGCCCACGGACAGCGACAGACGGGCCCGGAAAGTGGGCAGACGGTGAGGGTGCTCGTGCACGGCCATGGCGATGATGTCCCTTCGAATCCGCTCGTTGCCTGACACCCCTCACCCTTCTCCTCCGCTCCCGTCACCGCCGGATGCCGAAGGTCGGTGCCCGCAGGGCCGAACGGCCCTGCCCACCGGGACCGTTCAGCGCGATGCTCGCCTCCGGCCGTACCGAGGTGGATCATGAGGAACCCCGGCGGAAGGCAGGAGATGCCGAAGGACACGCACGCCCCCCGATGGCACCGGCTGGCGCCCGGTCTCGTCACGCTGCGCGGCTACCGGCGTACGTGGCTGTCCGGCGATCTGCTCGCCGGGGTGACGGTGGCCGCGTATCTCGTTCCGCAGGTCATGGCGTACGCGGGGGTGGCGGGGCTGGCGCCGGTCGCCGGGCTGTGGGCGATCCTGCCGGCGCTCGGGCTGTACGCGGTGTTCGGCTCCTCGCGGCTGCTGTCGGTGGGCCCGGAGTCGACGACCGCGCTGATGACGGCTACCGTGGTGGCGCCGCTCGCGGCGGGCGATCCCGGAAGGTACGCGTCGCTGGCGGCGGCCCTGGCGGTGACGGTGGGCCTGCTGTGCCTGGTCGCGCGCGCGGTGCGGCTGGGGTTCCTCGCGGACCTGCTGTCGCGCCCGGTCCTCGTCGGCTATCTGACCGGCGTGGCCCTGATCATGATGGTGGACCAGCTGCCGAAGCTGACCGGCGTCCGCACGTCCGGCGAGGAGTTCTTCCCGCAGCTGTGGTCCTTCGTCCGCCACGTCCCGGACGTCCACCCGGCCACGGCGGTCCTGTCCGCGGTGACCCTGACGTTCCTGCTCCTGGCGGCCCGCTCCCCCCGCTCCGTGCCCGGCCCCCTGCTCGCGGTCGTCCTGGCCACGGCCGCCGTCGCGGTGTTCGACCTCGACGGGCGGTACGGCCTGAAGGTGATCGGCGAGGTCCCGTCCGGCCTGCCGAGCCCGGCCCTGCCCGGCCTGGGCGAGCTGCCGCACCTCGTGCTGCCCGCGCTCGGCGTGCTCCTGGTCGCCTACACGGACTTCGTGCTGACGGCGCGGGCGTTCAGCGACGGTCCCGGGATCGACGCCGACCAGGAGTTCCTCGCCCTGGGCGCGGCCAACCTCGGCGCGGGCGCCCTGCACGGCTTCCCGGTGTCCAGCAGCGCGAGCCGTACCGCGCTGGCCGCCTCGGCGCACGCGCGCAGTCAGGCGTACTCGCTGGTCGCGGGCGCGCTGGTGCTGGCCGTGCTGCTGTTCCTGAGTCCGCTGCTGGCCCGCATGCCGTCGGCGGTCCTGGGCGCCCTGGTCGTGTACGCGGCGACGCGGATGATCGACCTGGCGGGGTTCCGGCGCCTGGCGTCGTTCCGGCGGCGCGAACTGCTGCTGGCGCTGGGCTGCCTGGCCGGGGTGCTGGCCCTGGACATCCTGTACGGGGTGATCGTGGCCGTCGGCCTGTCGGTGGCGGAGCTGCTGAGCCGGGTGGCGCGCCCGCACGACGCGGTGGAGGGGCTGGTGCCCGGGGTGGCCGGCATGCACGACGTCGACGACTATCCGCAGGCCCGCACGGTCCCCGGGCTGCTGGTGTACCGCTACGACTCCCCGCTGTTCTTCGCGAACGCGGAGGACTTCCGGCGCCGGGCCCTGGCCGCCGTGGACGAACAGACCGGGCCCGTGCGCTGGTTCGTCCTGAACACGGAGGCCAACGTGGAGGTCGACATCACCGCGCTGGACGCCGTCGACGAGCTGCGCCGTGAACTCGCCGACCGGGGTGTCGTGTTCGCGCTCGCGCGGGTCAAGCAGGATCTGCTGGCCGATCTGCGGGCGTACGGGCTGGTGGAGTCGGTCGGTGAGGAGCGGATCTTCCCGACGCTGCCGACGGCGGTGGCCGCGTACCGCGCCTGGGAGGGGCGTCAGTAGGCGGGGACTCCGTGGGCCCGGAAGCGGGCGCGGACGCTCTCGGTGAGTTCCGGTGCCGGGGTCGGGGTGTCGCGCAGCGGGAAGGGGATGCCGAGGGCGTCGTACTTGTGGGCGCCGAGCTTGTGGAAGGGCAGGACGTCCACACGGTCCACGGCTTCGAGGCCGGCGACGAAGTGGGCCAGGCCGTCCACGGCTTCCGGGTCGTCGGTCCAGCCGGGGACGAGGACGTATCTGATCCACATCGGGACGCCGAGGCGGTCGAGGCGGGTCGCGAAGGTGAGGGTGGGGGCGAGGGGGGCGCCGGTCAGGTGCCGGTGGGTGGTGATGTCGAAGGACTTGATGTCCAGCAGGACGAGGTCGGCGTCGGCGAGGAGGGTGTCGTCGGCGCGGGCGCCGAGGAAGCCGGAGGTGTCGAGGGCGGTGTGCAGGCCGAGCGCCTTGCAGCGGCGCAGGATCTCGCCGGTGAAGGCGGACTGGAGGAGCGGTTCGCCGCCGGTGAGGGTGACGCCGCCGCCCGCCGCGGTGAGGAAGGGGCGGTGGCGTTCGATCTCCGCCATGACCTCGTCGGCGGTCGTCGGCGTGCCGTCCCGCAGGTGCCAGGTGTCGGGGTTGGCGCAGTACAGGCAGCGCAGCGGGCAGCCGGAGACGAACAGCACGAACCGGGTCCCGGGCCCGTCCACGCCGGTGGACAGGTCCCAGGAGTGGATACGGCCGGCCGTGGTGCTCACAGCGATCCGTGGAACGTGCGGCTGATCACGTCGAGTTGCTGCTCGCGGGTCAGGCGGACGAAGTTGACGGCGTATCCGGAGACGCGGACGGTGAGGTCGGGGTACTTCTCCGGGTGGGCCATGGCGTCCTCCAGGGTGGCCCGGTCGAGGACGTTGACGTTCATGTGGAAGCCGCCGCCGGCCGTGTAGGCGTCGAGGATGCCGACGAGGTTGTGCGCGCGTTCGGCCGGGTTGTGGCCCAGGCCCTCGGGGGTGACGGTCGTGGTGAGGGAGATGCCGTCGCGGGCCTGTTCGTACGGCAGTTTCGCCACCGACAGGGCGGAGGCGGCGACGCCGTGCCGGTCGCGGCCGTTCATCGGGTTGGCGCCCGGCGCGAAGGGCTGCCCGGCGCGGCGGCCGTCGGGGGTGTTGCCGGTGTGCTTGCCGTAGACGACGTTCGAGGTGATCGTCAGGACGGACTGGGTGTGCTCGGCGTCGCGGTAGACGGGGTGGCGGCGCACCTTCGCCATGAACGACTCGACGAGGCCGGCGGCGATCCGGTCGGCGCGGTCGTCGTTGTTGCCGTAGGCGGGGAAGTCGCCCTCGGTGCGGAAGTCGACGGCGAGGCCGGTGGCGTCCCGGAAGACCTTCACGCGCGCGTACTTGACGGCCGACAGGCTGTCCGCGGCGACGGAGAGGCCGGCGATGCCGCAGGCCATCAGGCGGTGCACCGGGTGGTTGTGCAGGGCCATCTCCAGGCGTTCGTACGCGTACTTGTCGTGCATGTAGTGGATGACGTTCAGGGTGTTGACGTAGGTCGCCGCCAGCCAGTCGAGGACCTTGTCGTACGCCGCCGACAGCTCCTCGTAGTCCAGGTACTCGCCTGTCAGCGGGGGTGCCGGGGGTGCGATCTGGTCGCCGGTCATCTCGTCCCGGCCGCCGTTGACGGCGTACAGCAGGGCCTTGGCGAGGTTGACGCGGGCGCCGAAGAACTGCATCTGCCGGCCCACCGTCATGGCGGAGACGCAGCAGGCGATCGCGGTGTCGTCGCCGGTGCGCGGGCGGGTGAGTTCGTCGGACTCGTACTGGACGGCGCTGGTGTCGATGGAGATCCGGGCGCAGAACTCCTTGAAGGCGGCCGGGAGCCGGGGTGACCACAGGACGGTGAGGTTGGGTTCCGGGGCGGGGCCGAGGTTGTAGAGGGTCTGGAGGAAGCGGAACGTGGTGCGGGTGACCAGGGTGCGGCCGTCGGCGCCCATGCCGCCGAGGGACTCCGTCACCCAGGTGGGGTCGCCGGAGAAGAGGGCGTCGTACTCCGGGGTGCGCAGGAAGCGGACGATGCGCAGCTTGACGACGAAGTCGTCGACGAGTTCCTGGGCGCCGGTCTCGTCGAGGACGCCGTCGGTCAGGTCCCGCTGGAGGTAGACGTCGAGGAAGGTGGAGGTGCGGCCCAGCGACATCGCCGCGCCGTTCTGTTCCTTCACGGCGGCGAGGTAGCCGAGGTAGAGCCACTGCACGGCCTCGCGGGCGGTGGCGGCGGGGCGGGAGACGTCGCAGCCGTAGGAGGCGGCCATCGTTTCCAGCTCGCCCAACGCCTTGATCTGTTCGGCGAGTTCCTCCCGGTCGCGGATGGGGCTGGAGGCGCGGGCGTCGAGCAGGGCCCGCTCGGCCTTCTTGGCCTCGGTGAGCCGGGCCGTGCCGTACAGGGCGACGCGCCGGTAGTCGCCGATGATCCGGCCGCGTCCGTAGGCGTCGGGGAGGCCCGTGATGACGCCGGCCCGGCGGGCGGCGCGCATCTCGGGCGTGTACGCGTCGAAGACGCCGTCGTTGTGGGTCTTGCGGTAGGTGCCGAAGACCTTCGTGACGAACGGGTCGGGCGCGTAGCCGTACGCGCGCAGGCCGTTCTCCACCATCCGCAGGCCGCCGTTCGGCATGATCGCCCGTTTGAGGGGCGCGTCCGTCTGGAGGCCCACGATCAGCTCGCGGTCGCGGTCGATCCAGCCGGGGGCGTGGGAGGTGATCGTCGAGGGGGTGGCGGTGTCCACGTCGAGGACGCCCCGGGCGCGCTCCTCGGGGAACAGGGCGCTCACCTTCTCCCAGACGGCCAGGGTGCGGTCGGTGGGGCCGGTCAGGAACGACGCGTCGCCCTCGTACGGCGTGTAGTTGGCCTGGATGAAGTCGCGGACGTCGATGCGCTCCCGCCAGCCGCCGCCCTCGAATCCCCGCCAGGCCGTCCGGCCCTCATGCGCCGTGGTCACGGTCATCGCCGTTCCTCTCCCTGGTTCTCGTGCCTTGTGGCTCGTGTCCTGCCTCTCGATGCTCGCCGTTCGTGATCGCCGGGAGGAGTGCCGGACAGGGCCCGAAGGGGGGCCGTTCGGCCCCGGGCCCGGTGGTGGCGGGGCCTCAGGACCCAGTGCCTCGGACGCCTCGAAGCCGAGGCCATCTCCTTGGTGAACAGGTCCCGGAGGGCGGTCGCGTCCGGGGAAGCGTCAGGACAACGGTCTCCCAGGCCGTCAGTCGATCACCTCGCCCTGCCGTCCCCACCGGACCGTGGATGGCACGTGGACGCCGCCTGCCGAACTGAGAGCGCGCGGTCCGCCGGGTACCACCGATCCGGCTGCGTGGATCACTTCGTCCGGCCGGAGCGCGGGTGCGTCGACCGGCAGCGCAACCTGGCAGTCCGTCCCGGACCACCGCCTCATCGGTGGCTGGGCGTCAAGCCGCGCTGCGTCCCTCGGTGTCGTCGTTGTCCTCGCCCAGTGCGTCGTCCGCACTGCCGGCGGAGTCCCGCCGCACCTCGCTCTCGTCCTCCAGGGCACGCCCGACACCCCCGGCCCACGCCGCGCCAGTAGCTGTTCCCCCGTCTGCTGGAGGGCGTGTAGCGGGACTTCGAACCGGACGATCTCTTCCTGACCATCGGGCATCGCTTCGGCCGGGTCGAGCTGCGCCGACGCGTGCGGGACCACGTCCGCGGGCTGCTCGCCCCGGTGGCCCGCAAGAGCAGCTGGCAGCTGGCCGAACAGGCCGGCCACCACACGCCGGACGGGCTCCAGCACCTGCGCGCCGGTACGCGGTGGGAACCCGATCGCATCCGTGACGACCTGTAGGAATACGTCGCCGACAAACTCGCCTGCTGGAGTACCGGTGGAGGCCGGTGCGCGAGCCAAGGCCCTCGGCGGGGAGTGCCTCCCGACTTCGCCCCCCGAGGGCCACCTCGCTAGTGGGCCAGATGCGCCTCCCTGTCCTTCACCGCTGTGGTCACGGACCGGACGGTGTGGGCCTTGTCCGGCTGCCGTGAGCGTCGGCCGGACGCTTCAGCCGTTGGTGCCCATGCCGCGCAGGAACGTGTCGACGACGAGCGTGGCCAGCGCGTCGGCGTTCTGCCGTACCTGGTCCGGGTCGCGGTCCGCACCGCCTCCGTGCTGGGCCTCGTCGACGAGGGCGTAGTAGACCCGCTGCGCCCACATGAGGTCCGTGTCCGGGGCGAGGAGCCCCTCGCGCTGGGCCCGGGCGAAGAACTGGAGGGAGCCGGCGTTGATCTCGGACCAGATCTCCGCCGTGAGGGGGGTATCCGCGAGGGGGTGGCCGAGGGTGAACCGCCAGACGCTCTTGGTCCGCAGGACGTTCGCCGTGACGCGGTGCAGAGCCACGAGCGGTGGGGCGGTGTCCATGTGGGCGTCTTCCACGCACTCCATGAGCTGTCGCTTCGCCGAGGCGCCGAGCGCTTCGATGAGGGCCTGACGGTTGGCGAAACGCCGGTGCACGGTCGTTCTGGCCACCCCCGCCTGTTCGGCGATCTGCTCCATGGAGGCACCGGGGTCTTCGGCGAGCACCTGCTCGGCCGCTTCCAGAATCGCGCGCACGCTGCGCGCGGCATCTGCCCGTAGAGGTCGGCCCATGACCTATCCACTCCCGTTGTCGATTCGCGATGCACCGAAGACCATACGCCTGACCTGCAATTTTGCGCATAGATGCGTCAGTACAGTTGCGCACTAATGTAAAATTGAGACAAGTGTGATGCCGTTAGCTCCTCGAAATGCTACCTTGATGTCGCAGATAAGGATCGAGAGAAGGAGGCGCCATGAACAAGATCGACTACCGCACCCAGACCACGCTGATCACCGGGGCCAGTGCCGGGCTCGGGGCGGAGTTCGCCCGCCAGTTCGCCGAGCGCGGTTCGGACCTCGTACTGGTCGCCCGCCGTGCGGACCGGCTGGAGGCGCTGGCCGACGAACTGTCCGTGAAGTACCGGGTCACCGTCACGGCGGTGCCGTTCGACCTGACCGCGCCGGACGCGGGTGAGGCGCTGGCCGAGGAGGTGGCCCGGCGCGGGATCACCGTCACCAGCCTCGTCAACAACGCGGGCTTCGGCACTCACACTCCTTTCCGTCAGGAGGACGCGAAGAAGGTCCGGCAGGAGATCGGCCTGAACGTGACCAGCCTGGTCGACGTCACCCGGGCGTTCGTCGGCCAGCTGACCGGGGTCCTGGTCAATGTCGCCAGCTCTCTGGGGTATCAGCCGTGGCCGAATGCCGCGGTCTACGGGGCGACGAAGGCTTTCGTGCTGAGTTTCACCGAGGCACTGTGGGAGGAGTCGCGGGGGACCGGGCTGCGCGTGCTCGCTCTTTCCCCGGGCCCGACCCGCACCGAGTTCTTCGACGCGATCGGCTCGGACGACATGGCCCGCGGTGTCCGGATGCAGACCCCGGGCCAGGTCGTCGCGACCGCCCTGCGGGCGCTCGACCGGCGCAACCCGCCGCCCAGCGTCGTCTCGGGCACCTTCAACTGGGTGACCACCCTGACCTCGCGTTTCACCACCCGCCGAGCCAACGTCCGGGCCTTCGGAGCGCTGACCCGCTGGCAGATGCGCTCGACCGGGCCGGGCCACTGACACCCCCGGACCACCGCCGACGGAGGGCGCCGGTTCCTCCTCGGCGGCGAGATCCCGCCCCGACCGCAGCCGACGCCGCCCGAGCTTCACACCAGTACCAGCCCGCGCGAGCACGGTGCCCACCGACCCCCTGGCCCATGGCTCGCCGTACTGCTCGATGGGTCCGGTTCATGGGCCGGACGGCCCGCCGTCGGCGCCCACCGCACCTCATCGCCCTCCCCGACAGCCAAGGAACACCGCCATGAACAGCACCGACATCACCGCACAGCTCACCGACGCGGAGCGCTTCCAGCACATCCTCCAGGCTCAGCGCGCCGCCTACCTCCGTGACGGGGCGCCCTCGCTCCAGGCTCGGCGCACCGACCTGTCCAGATTCAAGGCGGCGCTGATCGCCCGGCGCGGCGCCATCGAGGAGGCGATCGACGCCGACTTCGGACATCGCTCGCGACACGAGACCGCGATCATGGAACTCGTGGGCGTCGTGCAGGGCATCGACTACCTGCACCGCAACCTCCGTCGGTTCATGCGCCCGACCCGCCGCCATATCGAGTTGCTGCTGCGTTTCGGCAGCAATCGCATCGAGTACCAGCCGCTCGGCGTGGTCGGCGTCATCTCGCCGTGGAACTATCCGGTCAACCTGTCGCTCATGCCCGTCGTCACCGCGATCGCCGCCGGCAACCGCGTCATGCTCAAGCCGTCCAAGCTGACCCCGGCGACGAACGCGGTGCTCGCCTCGATACTCGCCGACCTCTTCCCCCCGGAGCAGGTCACGATGGTCAGCGGCGACGGCGCCGCGTTCTCCGCACTGCCCTTCGACCATCTCGTCTTCACCGGCAGCACCGTGGTCGGGCGTGCCGTGATGAAGGCGGCCAGCGACCACCTCGTCCCCGTCACGCTGGAACTCGGCGGCAAGTCCCCGACCATCGTGGCCAAGGGACACGTCCGGGACCAGGCGGTGTCCGACATCGTCTTCGGCAAGCTTCTCAGCGGCGGGCAGACCTGCATCGCCCCCGACTACGCCCTGGTGCACGAATCCGAGGTCGACGCCTTCATCGCCGCCTACGACAGGCTGGTGAAGACCGCCTACCCCGACGGCCCCACCGGCGAGGACTACACCTCGATCGTCGACGACAAGCAGCACAAGATCCTCACCGGCCTGATAGAGGACGCCCGCGCCCACGGGGCGCGGATCATCGAGGTCGGACACCGGCCGGGCGACGCGGCCCGCCGCCCGCACACCCTCGCGCCGACCGTCGTGCTCGGCGTCACCGACGACATGCGGATCGCCCACGAGGAGATATTCGGCCCCATCCTGCCGGTCTTCGGGTATCGCGACATCGACGACGCCATCGACTACGTCAACGCACGGCCCCGGCCGCTCGCCCTCTACTACTTCGGCGACAACGGCCCCGACCGGCGCAAGGTCCTCGACCGCACGACCTCCGGCAACGTCACCGTCAACGGCACGATCATGCATGTCGCGCAGGACGACCTCCCCTTCGGCGGCGTCGGCGCCAGCGGGATGGGCAAGTACCACGGCATCGAAGGATTCCGCACGCTCAGCCACCCCAAGGGCATCTACGTACAGGGACGCTGGAACGCCACCCGCCAGCTGTACGCCCCCTTCGGCAAGCGCACCGAACGCCTCATCGACTTCTTCCTCCGATGAACACGGCATCACCGGCACCGGGGCCGTCAACGAATTGATCCCCGGCCTGAGCGCGTGCGACGCCCGGCCGGACTTCGCCACCTGCACCGCACCCACGAGGACCGCGACCGCAGGTTCCGTGAAGCCGGCCTCGCCGATCGGCCCCGGTCAAGGGAGTCCTGGAGACCGCACGCTGACGGTCCGCCACCGCGATGGAGTCTTCCTGGGAACGGCGGCGGTGCTCCCGGCGGGCGTCCCGGGACACGGGGACCTCTTGATGTGAATGCCGAATCCAAGTCAGCGAGTTACCGGTCCGGCAACGGTGCCGTCCGGTCTTCTCCCGATGCAGTTGTGCTGTCCAGGCCGGAGAAAGTCATGAATGGAATTCATCCCTTCCGCGTGCTGCGCGCGAAACCCCTGTGGATCGCCAGCGGTGTCATCACCGGCACTCTCGCGCTGCTGTTCGCCGTGCTGTACGTCGGCGCCAACGTCGACCCGGCCGGCCACCTGAAGAACCTGCCCGTCGGCCTGGTCAACGCCGACCGGGGCGACCTGGGGGCGCGGATCACCGAGTCCGTCGAGAAGTCCGGCGGGGACAAGATCGACTGGCGGGTGATGGACGAGAAGGAGATGCGCGAGGAACTCGGCAAGGGCAAGCTGTACGGCGCGCTCGTCGTCCCCGCCGACTTCACGTCCTCGGTCGCCGCACTGACCGGCGCCGCAGCCGCCGAACCCCCGGTCCGCCCAGAGCTGACAGTGCTGACGAACCAGTCCGCCGGCAGCATCGGCTCCGGGCTGGCCCGGACGGCGACGACGCAGGCCGCCGAGACCGCCTCACTGGGCATCGGCAAGGAGCTGACCGCGCGGTCCGAGCTGCCCGCCCCCGTACGCGCCCTGCTCGCCGACCCGGTCGCCGTCACCGTGACGGACGGCCACCCGCTTCGCACAGCGGCCTCGGCCTGACCACGTTCTACTACGCCCTCACCCTCGTGGTCGTCGGCATGCTCTCGGCCAACGTGATCAGCGGCCAGGTCGACCACACGCTCGGCTACACCCACAACGACATGGGCCCGCTGCGCCTGCACCGCCCCCTGATCCGCGCGACCCGGGTGCAGACCCTCGCCGTCAGCAGCACCCTCATGGTGGCGCTGTCCCTGCTGACGGGCACGCTGGTCATGGCGGGCGCGGTCGGCCTCATGGGCATGGACGCCTCCCATCTGCCGCTGCTGTGGCTGTACTCGGTGTGCGCCGTCGCGGTCTCCGGCATCGGCGCGCTCACCCTCCTCGCCGTGTTCGGCACACCCGGCATGCTGGTCGTCACCCTCGTCTTCATCGGCATGGCGGTGCCGACGGCCGGGGCCACCACGCCCGTCCAGGCGCTGCCCGGCTTCTACCGGTTCCTCGCGGAGTTCGAGCCGCTGCGGCAGATCGTCGGCGGCGTCCGCTCGATCCTCTACTACGACGCCCAGGGCGACGCGGGCCTCACCCGGGGCTGGCTGATGATGGGCGCCGGCCTCACGGCGGCCGTCCTGTTCGGATTCGGCGTCCTGGGCTGGTACGACCGCAAGGGGCTGCACCGCCACCCCGCCGAGACGGAGCCCGAGAAAAACGGCACCCCGGTGTAGCGGAACGCCTTCCGTACCCCCAGGACGGGGCCGTTGAGCGGAGCGGCCCCGTGTGCGCGCCCCTCGTGGGGACGAGGGGCGCGCACATCATCGTGGCTCGGCGGCGGCCGGGTCCCGACACCTCTGGAAACCGGCCTCTTGCCGTTCTGTTCGATCCTGGTTGACCTCGCGATATGACCACCGAAGTGAAGGTGACTCGCGGAGAACGCCTGCTGGAGGCGGCGGCCACGCTCACCTGCCAAGTCGGCGTCGGTGTCGACTTCCCCGGCTGCCGACGACCGCTCTCCCCGCGAGTCAGGTGACACACCGGATCGAGGCGAAACTGACGGCCTTCTTCCGTACCGAGGCCGAGCGTGGCGGTGCGAGCGACCCGGACCTGTCGGCCTGGCGTCAGGCGTCCGGCGCTGCCGATGCCACCGACGCCTGAGCGGGGATCGGAACCGACGCGCTGGATGCGGCAAGCGTGCGCTGACGCCTCGTCTCGGTCGTGCCCCGCGTGATGCAGTCGCGCGCGGGAACGATCCACGTGACGGCCATCGTCGCTCCGTCGTCTTCGTCGCCGTCGTCGGGGTCTCCCGCAGCCGGCACCGCGTACTTCGCCGCCGGTCTCTCCTCCAGCCTTCGCTGCCCGTCCGGCAGCAGCCGGTCACCGGCCCCTCGCCCCGCACCCCGGCCCTCAATTCGCCTGGAGTGACGCCATAGCCATGGCTACGGAAGTGAGGCTCGCGTCAGGGACGATGACCGGACGATGACGTCACCACCCTCCGGACCCACCCGAGCCGAGTACGTCCCCTCCGCCCATCTCAGTGCGCCCAGCGCGGCCCTTTACCGCCGGGTGATGCGCGTGTTCCTCACGGCCAAGGAGCGCTTCGCGGTGCATCTGCGGCCCGAGGACGTGCACGCGGCGCTGGAGCCGGAGCACCGCCCCGCCGACCGGGACACCGTGGCCAAGGCCCTCGACAGTCTCGTCGGCTGGGGCAATCTGCGGGCAGACCCGGACACGTCCCGGGTGACGGCGGTCGAGGACCTCTACCGCAGGCGCTTCATCTACCAGCTCACCCAGGCCGGCGAGGCCGCCGAGCAGGCGCTGTCCGTGTACGACGAGGCGCAGGGCCGCCGGGTCCCCCTCGACCCACAGGAGGGTGCCGTCCCGGTCGGTGACCGCGAAGACGTGTCCGTCGTCGGCGGCGCCGCGGCCGAGCAGGTCGCGCAGGAGCGGCAGGGCGGCGGCCAGCGGGTGCTCGCGCCGCCGCTCGTCGAGGTCGGCGAAGGCGGCGCACAGCGGCGGGAGGCGGTCGGCGTGGACGCCGCGCGCCGTGCAGCGGGCCCACGAGTCGGCCACCAGGGGGCGGACCAGGGCGGTGCGGGGGGCCTGCATGGCGCACCTCCTGTGGGGCGTCCTGCTGTGGTCGCGTGCGGGGCCGGGGCCCCCGGTTCAGGTGCAGGTCGGCACCAGCAGCACGGGGCAGGGGGAGTGCGCCAGCAGGGTGTGGGTCACCGGCCCGGAGTGGTGGGCGCCGATGACGACGACGGACGCCTCACGGCCGGCCTCCAGGAGGGCGTGGGCGGGGTCGGTGTCCACGGCGCGGATCTCGACGGGCACGTCGGGGTGTTCCTCCCGCAGCCGGGCGACACCGAACCGGGGCACCGCCCGCTCGGC
Organism: Streptomyces sp. NPDC004539; assembly: GCF_040610055.1. Classification (NCBI taxonomy): domain Bacteria; kingdom Bacillati; phylum Actinomycetota; class Actinomycetes; order Kitasatosporales; family Streptomycetaceae; genus Streptomyces; species Streptomyces sp. NPDC004539. Next base: position 138,198 of record NZ_JBEXLS010000009.1, read on the forward strand.
CTGTTCGTCCTGGGCCAGGCGCCGCTGGCCGGGGCTGGTCGCGGGGATCGGCGAGGGCATCTCGGGGACGGTGTGCCGGTGGGTCACGGCGTGCAGGACGCGCAGGGGCGCCCGGCGCCGCTCGGCCTCCTGGAAGGCGTACACGGCGGCCTCGTCGTCGGCGTCGCCCCGCAGGCCGAGCACCACCGGCCGCCCGTCGGCCTTGGGAGCGCGGGGGCGGTCGTCGCGTACGACGAGCAGGGGTCCGCGTGCCCGGGCGGCGAGCCTGAGGCTCACGGACCCGGCGAGGAGACCGGCGACGGGGCCCAGCCCCCGGGTGCCGACGACCGTGAGGGCCGCGTTCGCGCTCTCGCGGGCGAGCACCTCCACCGCCCCGCCGACCACGGCGTCGGCGACGACCGGCAGTCCCGGAGTGCGCAGCCGGGTGCGGGTGGCGGCCGAGGCCAGCATCGGCCCGGCCTCGTCCCGGTCGTGCACGGCGTACACGACACGCAGCCCGGTGCCGCGGCGTACGGCTTCCTCGGCGGCACGGTCCAGCGCGCGCACGGCACCGGGTGTGCCGTCCACGCCGACGACGACGTTCTGACGAGTCATGGCCCGTTCCCCTTCCCGAGACGGACGGCGGTGGTCGGCACCGCCGCTGGGAAGCGATGCTGGTCCCGTACGGGCGCGGGAAACAGGGGCCTCAGGAACCCTCCGGCACGCCGGTCGGCCCCTTGCGGTGGGCCGGTCGGTCCCCGTCAGCCCACGATGCGGCGGCCGGTGACGGCGAGGGTGTCGATGCGCAGCCACAGCTCGCGCGCTCCCCCCGCCCAGGGTTCGCTGTGGGCCGTCTCGGTCAGCCGGAGCACTTCGGCGGGGTCGGTGACCCGCCGGGCAAGGCCCCGGACGAGGACGCTCCAGCCCCGGCTGAACGCCTCGTCGATCCGGTCGGCCTCCAGGGCCACCCGGCAGCCATCGGCCCGCGCGAGGACGGTGCCGGGGGCGGTGCGGTAGACGACGGCGCCCGCGACGACGCCGTAGTTGACGGGCACCACGAGGGGGCCTTCGAGGGTGGGGACGGCCAGGCGTCCCACGCCGTGCGTGGCGAGCAGGACGCGGCACTCGTTGGGCGTCAGCTCCACGAGGCGGGTGCGGCGGGCGCGGGCGAGGCCGACGGGGCGGTCGGCGGCCCCGCCGGTGAGCGCGACGACAGTGGTGTCCAGCGCGTCGGCGAGTCTGCGCAGCACTCCGGAGCCGGGGGACGCCCCGGCCCGCTCCTCCAGGTAGCGGAGGTAGCTGGGCGCCATCCCGGTGCGTGCGGCGATGTCCTGGCGGCTGAGGCCAAGGTCGGCCCGGCGCCGGGTGATCCGGCGTCCCAGGTCGCCCGCGGCGGTCGGCGGATCGGGTGCCGTCACGGCTGTCGCCTCCCCTCGTGCCGGGGCAGCGGTATCTCCTACCTGCCCCGGTGCTCCTGTGGTTCCGGTGTCTCCAGGTGGGTGGCCAGCACCGCCGCCTGGACGCGGCGCTGGACGCCGAGTTTCGCCAGGAGACGGGAGATGTGGTTCTTGACGGTCTTCTCGGAGAGGTACAGCTTCTTGCCGATCTCCCGGTTGGTCAGGCCCTCCCCGATCAGGGCGAGGATGTCGCGTTCGCGCGGGGACAGGCCCGCCAGCTCGTCAGGGACCGCCGGGGCACCGGCCGGCTCGGCGCGCAGGGAACGCATCAGACGGGCCGTCGTCGCGGGGTCCAGCATCGACTGCCCGGAGGCGACCGTACGGACCGCCGAGACCAGGTCGGAGCCCTTGATCTGCTTGAGGACATACCCGGACGCCCCCGCCATGATCGCGTCGAGGAGCGCGTCCTCGTCGTCGAACGACGTCAGCATCAGACAGGCCAGCTCCGGCATCCGGTCACGCAGCTCACGGCAGACGGTGATCCCGTCCCCGTCGGGCAGACGGACGTCCAGCACGGCCACGTCCGGCCGCAACGCCGGACCCCGCGCCAGCGCGTGCCCGACCGTCCCCGCGTCACCGACGACCGCGATGTCGGGCTCCGTGTCCAGGAGGTCGGCCAGACCGCGCCGGACGACCTCGTGGTCGTCGAGCAGGAACACACGGATCGGGTCCTGCTCGCTGAAGGTGCGTGCCTGCGCCATGACGACCTCTCGCTGCGCGGATGTACGGCCACGACGATCATCACCGGCCGGGCCGCGGCACGCTAGGGCCGACCGGCCCCCTCGGACGTCTTCCCAGGATGCGTCAGCTCGAACTCAACGTCCACGACCCCTTCGACCGCCCGCACCAGACGCGCGGCCACGGGCACGAGGGACGTGTCCCGGACCCGCCCGGCGAGCGTCACCACACCGTCGTGGACGTCGACCCGCACCTCGGCGGCGGACAGCGGGAAGAGGTGGGCGACGACGTCGCGCCGGACCTCCTCGGCGATGCTCTCGTCGGCGCGCAGGAAGACCTTGAGCAGGTCGGCGCGGCTGACGATGCCCTCCAGCCGGCCCAGGGCGTCCACGACCGGCAGGCGCTTGACGCGGGCACGCGCCATGGTGCGCGCGGCCTGGGCGAGCGTGGTGTCGGCGCGGACGCTGAGCGCCGGGGAGGTCATCAGGTCCCGGGCCAGCAGCCCGCCGGCCTTCTCGATGTCCCTGAGGCGCCGCAGTTGCGTGTATCTGTCGGGGTCGCCGTCGCGGAACTCCTCCTTGCACAGCAGGTCCGCCTCGGAGACGACGCCGACGACCCGGTCCTCGCCCTCCACGACGGGCAGGGCGCTGACCCGCCACTCCCCCATCAGCCGCACGATCTCCTTGAAGGAGGCGTCGCGTCCGACGCTCACGACGGTGTACGTCATGACGTCGCCGACGACGTGAGGTGTGCCGTCCATCGGGTCCTCCTCAGATACGGGTGCCGGCGCCGTACGGCGCGTACAGGTCCAGCAGGCGGGTGCGGGCCGAGCGCAGCCGGTGCGCCAGGACACCTCCGACCCACAGGGCGACGGAGTTCCCGAGCTCCGGGTCGTCCGCGCACAGGGAACGCACCGCGTCCCCGTCGAACTCGTACGCCCGCACGGGCGTGGTCGTTTTGGCTCCCAGGTGCCACATGTGCGGTCCCAGCAGCCAGGACCAGCCGACGAGTTCGTCGTGTCCCAGGTTCTCGATGACGGCGGGCTGCCGGCCGGGCACCCGCATGTCGAGTTCGACACGGCCCGTGCGGATCACCCAGAACCGGTCGGCCCGGCCGCCCTCCTCGAAGAGGCGGGTACCCGCCTCGAAGGACACCTCGCGGGCGAAGCGCATGAGCCGGTGCCGGTGTTCCGCGGGAAGGGCACGCAGCATGCTCGGAGTCGGTGCGGCGTTCATGGCAGGCCCTCCAGGTGGGCGGGGGCGTAGATCGGTCTGCTGCCAGCGTGAACCGGCCCCGGCGGCACGGACAGGGGCCGTTCGGTCCTCCCCCGTGCCGAACGGCACCCTCCCCCGACCGGCCGCGCGAAGAGGGCCGTTCGGCCCTGCGGGCACCGACCTTCGGCATCCGGCGACGGCGGGCGCGTCTCGCGAGAGTGATGCGTGTCGGACAACGACCGACCCGTACCCGAAGGGACACCACCACCATGGCCGTGCAACAGCACCCCGAGCACCGTTCCGGTTTCCACCTGCCGTCCCTGCGCCGGCACCGGACCACCACTGCGGGCGAGGCCGTACAGGCCCACTCCGCATCCGTATCCGCTTACGTGTTGGCGTCGTTGCGTCTGGTCACCGGGTTCGTGTTCCTGTGGGCGTTCCTGGACAAGACCTTCGGCTTCGGCTACGCCACCCCCTCCGGCAAGGGCTGGATCGACGGCGGCTCCCCCACCAAGGGCTTCCTCTCCCACGTCTCCGCCGGACCCATGCAGTCCACGTTCCACTCCTGGGCCGGGGACACCTGGACCGACTGGCTGTTCATGCTCGCCCTCCTCGGCATCGGCCTCGCCGTCAGCACCGGTGTGGCCCTGCGGATCGCCGCCGCCGCCGCAACCGCGCTGATGGCGTTCATGTGGATCGCCGAATGGCCGCCCGCCAAACACCTCGCCGACGGCACCGCCAGCATGTCGACCAACCCGTTCGCCGACTACCACCTCGTCTACGCGATCGTCCTGATCGCGCTGGCCGCGTTCGCCGCCGGCGACGCCCTGGGCCTCGGACGCGCATGGTCCCGACTCCCCATCGTCCGCGACCACACCTGGCTCCGCTGACCCACCGAACGCCCAGACACACACCCTCAAGGAGACGACCACCATGCCCCGCAACATCACCGTCGGCTTCGACGGTTCCCCCGAGAGCCTCGCCGCCGCCGAATGGGCCGCCCTCGAAGCTCAGTCCCTCGGCCTGCCGCTGAAACTCCTCCAGGTCCGGGAACCGGTTCCGGAGATCCACCCGCACCGCCCCGACCGCATCCCGCGCGAAGCCGCCGCCGGCCTCGGCAAACGCCACCCCGGTATCGAGGTGACCGGCGAATGCCTCCCCGGTTCCGCCACCGAAGTCCTGGCCCACGCCTCGAAGGGCGCGGGGCTCCTGGTCCTCGGCTCCCGCGGGCTCGGCCGTGCCGACGGCTTCCTGGTCGGCTCCGTCGGCCTGAACGTCCTGGCCCACGCCCACCACCCCGTGGTCTTCGTCAGGTCCCGTCAGCACGACTCCCAGCGACCGGTCGTCCTCGGCCTGGACACCGACCACCCGGACAGCGCGCTGCTGGACTTCGCCTTCGACGCCGCCGCCCGCCGGGGCACGGAATTACGTGTGGTGCACGCCTGGAGCGCGTCGCCGTACGTCGTGGACGGCACCCCCGACGGCCCGCCCCCGCACGAGGCCCGCGCGCTGGACGACGCCGAGGAGCTGGCCGACGTCGTACGGCCCTGGCGGCAGAAGTTCCCGGACGTCGAGGTCACCGAGGAGTCCTGGTACGGCAGCGCCGCCGCCCACCTGGTGGCCGCCGGCCGCGAGGCGTCCCTGGTCGTCGTGGGCCGGCGGGGCCGGCGCAGTCCGTTCGGCACCCATATCGGGCACGTCACCCACGCCGTCCTGCACCACTCCCCCGCCCCCGTCGCCGTCGTGTCGCACGGCTGACCCCAGAGAGGACATCCCATGAAGGCAGCGGCCGTACGGCCCTGGTGCGGGGCGACGAGCACCGTACGGGAACCGGTCGTCGTCGGTGTCGACAGCTCCGAGCCGAGCCTGTGGGCTCTGGACTGGGCGGCGGACGAGGCGGCCCTGCGCGGCGCGCCCCTGCACCTGGTGCACGCCTCGGAGTGGCGGCGCGACGCCGAGGACGGCTGGAGCCACGACCGCCGTCTCCTGGAATCCGCGGCCCGCCGGGTCCACCGCCGCGCCCCGGACGTCCGGGTCTCCACCGAGGTGGCCGGCGAGGACCCCGAACCGGCGCTGCTGCGCGCCGCGCGGAACGCCACCGCGCTGGTGCTCGGCAGCCGGGGCCGCGCCGGGCTCACCGGACTGCTGCGAGGTTCAGTGAGCGCGGCCGTGGCCGCCCGCGCCGAGTGCCCCGTGATCGTCGTACGCGGTCAGGGCGCCGGCGCGGCGCACGGCAGGGTCGTGGTCGGTGTCGGCGGGCCCGCGGCGGTGCGGTTCGCGGTGCGCGAGGCCGTGGTGCGGGACGCGGAGCTGGAGGCCGTGCGGACCTGGCGGGCCTCGTCGGGCGAGAACCACGAGCAGCGGGCCCGCGCCGCGCTGGAACGGGCGCTGCGGCACGCCCCCGAGCGGCTGCGGATACGGCGCCGCGCCGCCGAGGGGCACGCACGCCAGTTGCTCGTGTCCGCGTCCTTCGCGGCCGACCTGCTGGTCGTGGGTACCCGGTCCGGTGCCGGGCGCCTCGGCCTGGTGACCCACCGAGTCCTGCGCGACGCCGCCTGCCCGGTGGCCGTCGTACCCGAGCACCGCCGATGACCAGGAGACCTTCCATGCTGCACGACGACGAGCTGCGCGCCCTGGACGCCCACTGGCGGGCCGCCAACTACCTCGCGGCCGGCCAGATCTACCTCATGTCCAACCCGCTGCTCACCGAGCCGCTCCGGCCCGAGCACATCAAGCCCCGGCTGCTGGGCCACTGGGGCACCTCTCCGGGGCTCACCCTCGTGTACACGCACCTCAACCGCGTCATCAAGGCGCGCGGTCTGGACGCGCTGTGCGTGTGGGGTCCGGGGCACGGCGGCCCGGCGGTGCTGGCGGGGTCCTGGCTGGACGGCAGCTACACCGAGACGTACCCCGATGTGTCACGTGACGCGTCCGGCATGGAGCGGCTGTTCCGGCAGTTCTCCTTCCCCGGCGGGGTGCCGAGCCACGTCGCGCCGGAGACGCCGGGCTCGATCCACGAGGGCGGCGAGCTGGGCTACTCCCTCGCGCACGCCTACGGTGCCGCCTTCGACAACCCGGGCATGCTGGTCGCCTGCGTGATCGGCGACGGCGAGGCGGAGACGGGCCCGCTGGCCGCGTCCTGGCACGCGAACAAGTTCCTCGACCCGGTGCACGACGGCGCGGTCCTGCCGATCCTCCACCTCAACGGCTACAAGATCGCCAACCCGACGGTGCTGTCCCGGCTCCCGGAGTCCGAACTGGACGAGCTGCTGCGGGGATACGGCCACGAGCCCCTGTACGTGTCCGGCGACGACCCGGCGCGGGTGCACCGGGCGCTCGCCGAGGCCATGGACCGGGCCCTCGACCTGATCGGTGTCATGCAGAGCACCGCCCGTGCGGACGGGGTCGCCGAGCGCGTGCACTGGCCGATGATCGTGCTGCGCACCCCGAAGGGCTGGACCGGGCCGGCGGAGGTGGACGGCGAACCCGTCGAGGGCACCTGGCGCGCGCACCAGGTCCCGCTGGCCGGTGTCCGCGAGAACCCGGAGCACCTGCGGCAGCTGGAGGCGTGGCTGCGCTCCTACCGCCCCCAGGAGCTCTTCGGCCCCGACGGCCGCCCCGCTCCCGACGTGCTGGCCTGTGTCCCCGAGGGCACCGAGCGGCTCGGCGCGACGCCGCACGCCAACGGCGGCCTCCTCGTCCGTGAACTCCCCCTGCGGGACCTGGACCGGTTCGCCGTCCCCGTCGACAAGCCGGGCGCCACCCTGCACGAGCCGACGCGTGTGCTGGGCGACTTCCTGGCCCAGGTCATGAAGGACACGCGGCTGCGGCGGGACTTCCGGATCGTGGGGCCGGACGAGACCGCCTCCAACCGGCTCCAGGCCGTCTTCGGCGCGAGCGGCAAGGCGTGGCAGGCCGGACACCTGCCGGTCGACGAGCACCTCGACCGGCACGGCAGGGTGCTGGAGATCCTCTCCGAACACCTCTGCCAGGGCTGGCTGGAGGGGTATCTGCTGACCGGGCGGCACGGGCTGTTCTCCTGCTACGAGGCGTTCGTGCACATCGTCGACTCGATGGTCAACCAGCACATCAAGTGGCTGCGGACGTCACGGGAGCTGCCGTGGCGGGCGCCGATCGCCTCCCTCAACTACCTGCTGACGTCGCACGTGTGGCGCCAGGACCACAACGGCTTCTCCCACCAGGACCCCGGCTTCGTCGACCACGTCCTCAACAAGAGCCCCGAGGTCGTGCGCGTCTACCTGCCGCCGGACGCCAACACCCTGCTGTCGGTGGCCGATCACGCGCTGCGCAGCCGGGACTACGTCAACGTGATCGTGGCCGGCAAGCAGCCCTGCTTCGACTGGCTCTCCCTGGAGCAGGCCCGCGCCCACTGCGCGCGCGGCGCCGGGATCTGGGAGTGGGCGGGCACGGAGAACGGCGGCGAACCGGACGTCGTGCTGGCCTGCGCGGGCGACGTCCCGACCCAGGAGGTGCTGGCCGCCGCCCAGTTGCTGCGCCGCCACCTCCCGCAGCTCGCCGTGCGGGTCGTCAACGTCGTCGACATGGCCCGGCTGCTGCCCCGCGAGGAACACCCGCACGGGATGAGCGACTTCGAGTACGACGGCCTGTTCACCGCCGACAAGCCGGTGATCTTCGCCTACCACGGCTACCCGTGGCTCATCCACCGCCTCGCCTACCGGCGCACCGGCCACGCCCACCTGCACGTGCGCGGCTACAAGGAGTCCGGCACCACGACCACGCCGTTCGACATGGTCGTGCGCAACGACCTCGACCGCTACCGGCTGGTCATGGACGTCATCGACCGCGTCCCCGGCCTCGCGGTCCGCGCGGCGGCCGTCCGCCAGACGATGGCCGATGCCCGCACCCGCCACCAGGCGTGGATACGCGAGCACGGCACGGACCTGCCGGAGATCACCGAGTGGACCTGGGGCTCCTGACCGCCCCCGAACCGAGAAGGAGTTCACCGCCATGACCGTACGTGTCGGCGTCAACGGCTTCGGCCGGATCGGCCGCACCTACCTGCGCGCGGCCCTGGAGCGCGGCGAGGACATCGAGATCGTCGCCGTCAACGACATCGCCCCCGCCGCGACCCTCGCCCATCTGCTGGAGTACGACTCGACGTTCGGGCGCCTCGGGCGGGAGGTCGGCCACGACGACCGGTCGATCACCGTCGACGGGCGCCGGGTCGCCGTCACCGCCGAGCGCGACCCGGCCGCGCTGCGCTGGGGGGAGCTGGGCGTGGAGCTGGTCGTCGAGTCCACCGGCCGCTTCCGCGACCGCGACGCGGCGGCCCTGCACCTGAAGGCGGGCGCCCGTGGCGTGCTGCTGTCCGCGCCGGGCAAGGGCGTGGACGCGACGATCGTGATGGGCGTCAACCACGGCGCCTACGACCGCGCGCGCGACCGGATCGTGTCGGCGGCGTCCTGCACCACGAACTGTGTCGCGCCGATGGTGAAGGTCCTCGACGACGCGTTCGGCGTCGAGCGCGGCATGCTCACCACGGTCCACGGCTACACCAACGACCAGTCCCTGATCGACGGCCCGCACAAGGACCTGCGGCGGGCCCGCTCCGCCGCCCTCAGCATCATCCCGACCGGCACGGGCGCGGCCCGCGCGGTGGGCCTGGTCCTGCCGGAGCTCGCCGGGACCCTGGACGGGATCGCGGTACGGGTGCCGGTGGAGGACGGCTCGCTCACCGACCTGACGGCGGTCCTGAACCGCCCGGTGACCCGGGAGGAGATCAACGACGCGTTCGAGGCTGCGGCCCAGGGGCCCCTGCGGGGCGTCCTGCGCGTCTCGCACGCCCCGATCGTCTCCCGCGACGTGATCGGCGACCCGTCGTCCTGCGTCTTCGACCACGCCCTGACCCAGGTGGGCGGCACGTTGGCGAAGGTCTTCGGCTGGTACGACAACGAGTGGGGCTACACCAACCGGCTGCTGGACCTCACCCGTCTGATGGCCTGACCGTTCCCGAAGGAGTAGTCCGATGACGGACGACCTGCTCGACCGCGCCCCCGCCCACGCGCTCCTCGCGGACGGCACCACCGCGTGCGTCCGGCCCGTGCGGCCCGGCGACCACGACCAGGTGGAGGGGCTGTACGAGGAGATGTCCCCGGAGAACCTGCGGCGGCGGTTCTTCGCGCCGAGCCGGCGCTCGGCCGCCCTGGCCGCCGACCGGGCCTGCGCGCCCGCCCGGCGCGGGTACCGGGCGCTGCTGGCCGAGGTCCGCGGGCAGGTGCTGGGGATCGCCGAGTACGACACCGGCGGCGCCGGCGACCGGGCGGAGATCTCGATCGCGGTCGCCGAGGGGATTCACGGCCGGGGTGTGGGGACCCTCCTCGTCGAGCACCTGGTGTCGGCGGCCCGCGCCGACGGGGTCGCCGTCTTCACGGCCGACGCCCTGAGCGAGAACCGCGAGGTGCTGCGGCTCTTCGCCGACCTGGGCCTGCGCACCTCGCGCCGGTTCGAGGGGCCGGAGGTGCGGTGCGTGATCCGGCTCGACGAGGACGACGCGTATCTGACGGCCGTCGAGCACCGGGCCCGGCTCGCGGACGTCGCGAGTCTGCGCCCGCTGCTGCGGCCGGAGGCGGTCGCCGTCGTCGGCGCGGGGCGCACGCCCGGCTCGGTGGGCCGGGCGGTCCTGCACCACCTGCACACGGGCGGTTTCACCCGGCGGCTGTTCGCCGTGAACCCGGGTGTGACGTCGATCCTCGGCGTGCCGTCGTACCCGTCGGTGAGCGTGCTGCCGAGGACCCCGGACCTGGTGGTCGTGGCGGTGCCCGCGGCGGCGGTCGCGGCGACGGCCGAGGAGTGCGGGAAGGCCGGGGTGCGGGCGCTCGTCGTGGTCTCCGCGGGCCTGGACGCCGACCAGGCCCGCGCCCTGCTGGCCGCCTGCCGGACGTACGGCATGCGGCTGGTGGGGCCCAACTGCCTGGGTGTCGTCGACACGGACCCGGCGCTGCGGCTGGACGCCACGTTCGCCGCCCGGCATCCGCTGCCCGGCGCCGCCGGGATCGCCGTGCAGTCCGGCGGGGTGGGGATCGCGCTGCTCGACGGGATGTCCCGGCTGGGCATCGGAGTGTCGTCGTTCGTCTCGCTCGGCGACAAGTACGACGTCAGCGGCAACGACCTGCTCCAGTGGTGGGAGGACGACGGCCGGACCCGGCTCGCGGTGCTGCACCTGAAGTCGTTCGGCAACCCGCGCGCGTTCTCCCGTACGGCCCGCCGGGTCACCCGGCGCATCCCGGTGCTGACGGTGGACGCGGGGCGCACCGACGCGGGGCGCCGGGCCGCCGCCTCGCACACCGCCGCCGCGGCCACCCCGACCATGACCCGGCGGGCCCTGTTCACACAGGCCGGGATCACGGCGACCCGCTCGGTCGGCGAACTCCTGGAGACGGCCGCCCTGTTCCACTCCCAGCCACTGCCCGAGGGGACGCGGGTGGCGATCGTCACCAACGCGGGCGGGGCGGGGGTGCTGGCCGCCGACGCCTGTACGGAGGCCGGGCTCGTGCTGCCCGCGCTGCCCGAGGCCGTCCTGGCGGACCTGCCCGCCGGCGCCACGGCCGGGAACCCCGTCGACGCGACCGCCGCCGTGAGCGAGGCCCGGCTCGCGGCGTGCGTGGACCGCGTCCTGACGTACGCGGGCGTCGACGCCGTGCTGGTCGCCCTGGTGCCGACGGCGGTGGCCGCCGCGACCGGGGACGACCTGGTGCGCGCCCTCACCTCGAGGCCGGGCCGCCGTACGAAGCCGGTGCTGGCCGTGCGGCTCGAACAGGACGTGCCGGTGCGGCTGCTGCCCGCCGACGGGGGCGGCACCGTCCCGTCGTACAGCGAACCGCAGGCGGCGGCGCGGGCGTTGGCGCACGCGGCCGACCGGGCGGCGTGGCTGGCGCGGCCCGCCGGGGTCGTACCGGATCTCGTGGACGTCGACACCGAGCGCGCCCGGGACGTCGCCGAGACCTGGCTCGCCGCGCATCCCGAGGGGGGCTGGCTCGATCCGCGGACCTGCGCCGATCTGCTGGCCTGCTACAGCGTGCCGCAGATCCCGTGGGCCTGGGCGCGGACGGAGGACGAGGCGGTGTGCGCGGCGCAGCGGCTGCGCGGGACCGACGGGCGGGTCGTCCTCAAGGCGCACTGGCCGGGCCTGGTCCACAAGAGCGCGCGGGGCGCCGTCCGGCTCGACCTGCGCGGCGACACCCAGGTACGGACCGCGTTCCGTGAACTCCAGGAGCGGTTCGAGGGGCGGATGACGGGCGTGCTGGTGCAGTCGCTCGCGGGCCGGGGCACCGAACTGTTCGCGGGCGTCGTCCAGGACGCGGTCTTCGGGCCGCTCGTCCTGTTCGGCCTCGGCGGTACGGCGACGGAGGTGCTGGCCGACCACGCGGCCCGCCTCGCCCCGCTCACCGACCACGACGTGCACGACCTGATGACGTCCCCGCGCTGCGCGCCCCTGCTGTTCGGCACGGGCGACGGCGGCCCGCTCGCCCTGGAGGACCTGGAACAGCTGCTCCTGCGGCTGTCCCGGATGGCCTGCGACCTGCCCCAGCTCACCGAGGCCGACCTCAACCCGGTCCTCGCCACGCCGGACGGCGTCACCGTCCTCGACGCCCGGATACGGCTGATGCCGCGGCGGGCCCACGATCCCTGTCTGCGCCGACTGAGGTGAAGAGGAACAGTCATGAAGCACGACAAGGTGGGTTCCGTGATGACCGCGGACGTCGTCCACGCGGTCCGTGACACCCCGTTCAAGGAGGTCGCCCGGCTCCTCGCGCGCCACCGGATCAGCGGGCTGCCAGTGGTCGACGGCGACGACAAGGTGGTCGGGGTGGTCTCCGAGACGGATCTGCTGGCCCGGCACACGGCGCCGGCTGCCTCGGGCCCGGCACGGCTGACCCGCGTCGGCCGGCGCCGGGCCGGCAAGGCGGGTGCCCGTACGGCGGGGCAGCTCATGTCCGAGCCGCCGGTCACCGTGCACGCCGAGGACACCATCGCGGAGGCCGCCCGCACCATGGCGGAGCGGCGGGTGGAGCGGCTCCCGGTCGTCGACGTGGAGGACCGGCTCGTCGGCATCGTCACCCGCGGGGACCTGCTGCGGGTGTTCCTGCGGCCGGATGGGGAGATCCGCGCCGAGGTCGTCCAGGAGGTCCTGGTGCGCGGGCTGCTGCTGCGGCCCTACAGCGTCGACGTCTTCGTGACGGACGGCGTGGTGACGCTCCAGGGCCGGCTGGAGCTCAGGAGCGACACGGAGATCGCCGTCGCCATGACCCGCCGCGTCGACGGCGTGGTGGACGTCGTGGACGGGCTCACCTCCCGCCTGGACGACACCCACACCCGCGAAGCGCGGTGAGAGGAGAGGGATTCCCATGACCGTCCTGGTCGTGTACGGCAGCACCAACGGATCGACGGCAGGCATCGCCGAGACGGTCGCCGCCGAACTGCGCGAGCGGGGGCTCGACACCGAGATCCGCCCCGCCGGTTCCGTCACCGACGTGTCCCGCTACGAGGCCGTCGTGGTCGGCGGCGCGCTGTACGCGGGGCGCTGGCACCGTGGCGCCCGCAGGTTCGTGCGCCGGCACCGCCGCGCCCTGGCCGCGCGGCCCCTGTGGCTGTTCAGCAGCGGGCCGCTGGACGCGTCGGCCGCCGAGCGGGACATCCCGCCCGTGCGTGGCGTCCGGCGGACGATGACCTCGCTGGACGCGCGCGGTCATGTCACGTTCGGGGGCTGCCTGGAGGAGGGCGCGCGGGGCTGGGTCGCCGGGCGCATCCTCGCGGCCGACAAGGGCGGGGACTTCCGGGACCTCGACGCCGTGCGGGAGTGGGCGGGGCGGATCGCCGGGGAGCTCGCGAAGACCTGACGCCGTCAGCCGCCGTCCGCCGGCACGACCGCCACCGGGCAGCCCGACTCGCGCAGCAGCGTCCGTACGACACTGCCGGGCGGGCCGCCCACCACGATCAGGGCGGCCCGGGCCCCGTGGTGGAGCAGCGCCTCGGCCGGGGTGAGCAGGAGGACGTCCTCCAGGACGGGGACCTCGGGGTGTTTCGCCCGCCAGGGCCGCAGCGCGTCGGACAGCGTCTGCACCTCGTGGTCCTCCCAGCGGGCCCGGTCCTCCTCCGGCACGCCGAAGGGCAGTGCGGCGGCCTCGGGAGGCAGCGCCCAGGCGTGGACCGCCCGCAGGCGCGCGCCCCGCAGCCGGGCGCTGTCGAAGGCGAAGCCGAGGGCCGGGCCGGCGGGGGCACAGGGGTCGACACCGACGACGACGTCGGCACGGCGCCGGCCGGGGACGTAGCCGTCGGGGACCAGCACCACGGGGCCGGGCACGGTGTCGAGGAGCGTCACGGCGCGGGTCTCGCCGACGGTCACGGCGACGCCCTCCGCGACGTCACCGGGCCCGCGCAGGGGTAAGCGGAGGGGTGCGCGGAGAGGTGATCCGCGCAGGCCGGCTTCCCGCCGGGCCCAGTCGGCGGCGGCCCGGCCGGTCTCGGAGGTGTCGGTGCGGGCGAGGACCACGACGGGTTCCATGAGGTCCGCCTTCCTGTACGAGGGGTCGGTGGGCCTGTCCCAGGGTGCCGGAGGCGGGGGCGTGGGAGAGGGGGCCGAACGTCCCGCCCGGGGAGACGTCCGGGCCGTTCTCACGACGGGGTCCGGTGCCTTCCGCACACCGTCCGGCCGGACGGCGCGAAGCGAAGCGGGCCGCAGGACGTCTCCCCCCACGTCCCACGGCCCGCCCTCCGCTGTGGTCACCCCGTCCGGTGCCCCCACAGGGGTCCGACCACGTCCCATTCGCGCCCCCACTGTTCGATCCGCCGCTGTTCGAGCCGCCAGCGGGCGACGCGGCCCGCCGCGTACAGGACGCCCGCGAGGGCGCAGGCGGCGCTGGCGCCCAGGGTCGCGGACTCGACGGCGGCCTCCCGTGCGCCGGGCGGCTCCGTCTTGAGCAGGCCCTGCGTGTCCTGCCAGACCGTGACGGTGGCCCCGGCCTGCCGCCCGGCGTCGACCAGGGTCCGGCCGGTGCGTTCGGAGCCGTCGGGGGCGGTCCAGCGGACGGCGGCGGAGTGCCGGCCGCTCACCGTCCCCCTGCCGCCGGCGGCAGGGGGCACGTCGTCGAGGAGGACCGCCCGCACGGGCGTGCGCTCGTCGCGCTGCCGGGCGAACATCTGGTCGGCGGCGTGGGCGGTCATCGCGCCCACCACGGTGCCCGCCACGGCGATCAGCAGCCACACGGCCAGGACGAGCCATGCCTCGACGACGTCGTCGAGGCGGCGCAGCGGGTTGTCGCGCCACCGCCACAGCCGTTTCCTCGCGTGCCGGGTTCCACGCATCGGTCCGCACCTCCTCCAGGTCCTGACGACCCTTCGACGGTGCCAGTCCCCGGCGGTCGCACGCAGGGGCCGGACAGGTGCCCTTCACCGGCCGACTCGCCCCGCCGGCAGGGCCGTTCGGCCCTCACGCCGCACTGCGGACCGGCTCCGGGCACAGCTCGAACGCGTCGCTGAGCCCCGCGTGGCGCAGCAGCCGGGCGAAGCCGGGCCGGGTGCCGGCCAGCCGCAGCCGGCCGCCGGCCTCGCAGGCCCGGCGCCGGGCCCGGCACAGCAGGCCCAGCCCGCAGCAGTCGACGAAGGTCACGGACCGCAGATCCAGCACCATGTCCGGCCGCGGCCCGGTGGTGAGGTCGTCCAGGGCGGGCCCGAGGGCTATGACCGCCGACAGGTCGAGTTCCCCGCAGAGGGTGACGTAGGTCGTTCCGCCGTCGGTCCGGGCCGCACTCAGCGCCACGGACCCCGTGTTCGTGTCGTCCATGGGAACCACCCAAGCCGAGCACGCGCAGCCCCGAAAAGGGCCGTTCGAACCCCTCGCACCTTGTTCGAATGGGACCGAACAGCCCCACCGGCGCCGGTGCGGGGCACACCCCCGGCGGAGGGCCGACGGCCCCCGGGCCGGGACCTGTGGCCCCTGCCGTCCCGTGCGGCGCCGGGGCCACCATGGCCCCCACCGACCAGCCTACGGAGGCCCCATGTCCCGTCCCGTCACCGTCGGTCTCGACGGTTCGCCCGAGAGCCTCGCGGCGGCCGAGTGGGCAGCCCGTGAGGCGTGGGCGTCCGGTGCGCCGCTGCGCCTGGTCCACGCGGGCGACCAGCCTCCGCACGCCTACGTGCCGTTCGCCGGTGAGGTGATCTCCGCGCCCGGGGCCGACCTGCTGACGCCGCTGCTGTCCGAGGCCGCCGCCCGGCTCACCCACCGCCGCCCCGGGCTGTCCGTCACCGCCGAGCAGGTCGCCGGGCGTCCGGTGCCGGTGCTGGCGGCCGAGGCCGCGGAGGCCGAGCTGCTGGTGCTCGGCTCGCGGGGTGCCGGGCGGGCGGCGGGGCTCCTCCTCGGCTCGGTCGCGTCGGCGGTGGCCGCCCGGTCCCGGCGGCCGGTCGTGCTGGTGCGGGCCGGGGGTCCGTCCGGCGAGGCGGGCGAGGTGGTGGTGGGGGTGGATCTCGACGCCCCGGACGACGGGGTCCTCGGGTTCGCGTTCGCCGCGGCGTGCCGGCACGGTACGGGGCTGCGGGTGGTGCACGGCCACCGGAGGTCGGTCGCCCTCGACGGCCCGGAGGGTGTGCTCACCCCGTGGCGGGCGAAGTTCCCGGGGGTCGAGGTGGCGGCGGAGGCCGTGGTCGGTGATGCCGGGGCGCATCTGGCGGACGCCTCCCGCGCCGCCTCCCTGGTGGTCGTGGGGCGGCGGCGCGAGCGGGTCACCGGGCATGTCACGTCCACGGTTCTGCGGCACGCTCCCGCTCCGGTCGCGGTCGTGCCGCACGGCTGATCGCCGGTCGTCGGCGCCGCCGGGCATGGCGGGGCTCGGGGGTGGAGCGGCGCCACGGGGGTGAGCGCCGCTCCAGTCCTCACCGTTCGGGCGGCTGTTCACGTGCCGGGGTCCGTGCGCCACGGGGGCGGTGTGCGGGGGTGGTGGTGTGCGGTCTGTCCGGCCCGTGCGAGGACCCGGTCGGCCAGCCGGTCGGCGAGTTCCCGGGCGGTGGTCTCCTCCGCGTGGACGACGACGACCGTGCCGTCCATCAGGAGCCGGGCCGCGCTTCGCGGTCCTGCCGGCCGTGGCGATCGTGGTGACGGTCGCCCTGAGTGCCGGGCTCGACGCGCTCGTCGTCCGGCTGCGCCGGCACCGGCCGCACGGCCACCCCGCGGGACGGCCTTCGCACCGGCTCCCCCGCGCTCCCGCGCACTGCTGACACACCGGTCCGGGCGCCCCCGTCACGACGGGGGCGCCCGGACCGGTGTGCGTATGCGGCGGCTACGGCTCGACGGGCACCGCGATCACCGGCACCCGCGCGTACCGGAGGCACTCACGGACGACCGGGCCCGCCGCGGACAGTTCACCCCGGCCGTGCGCCGAGCGCCCCACGGCGATCAGCACGGCGTCCCGGGCCCGCTCCAGGAGGACCCGGGCGGGCGCGCCCTCGGCGAGGACGGGCTGGACGACGATGTCGACGCGTTCGCCCAGCGTCTTGAGAAGACTGTCACGCAGGACGCGCGCGGCCTGTTCCCGCTGCTCCGCGGCCGTCGGGCAGGCGGCCACGGAAGCGTACGGCGCGAGCCGGCGGCCGACGGGTTCCCAGGCGTGGACGGCGACGACCCGCGCGTGCAGGAGCCGTGCCTGCCCGGCCGCCCAGGACAGGGCGGCGAGGGACTCCTCCGAGCCGTCGACGCCCACCACGATGTCGGTCATGAGGACGGACGGGACCATGGCCGTGTCTCCCTTTCTCCCGTTGCCGGGTGGCCGGCAGGTCAGAGCCTGCGCAGCCAGTCGTCGGCCACGCCGTGCAGTGCCTGTTCGGCGGGGCGCAGGTGGGTGTCGTCGATGCGGTAGGTGAGGTGGTCGACGACGTCCACGACGCCGTCGAGCCGGCGGGTCATGCCGACCGCGATGGGGATCTCGCTGCGCCTCTCCAGCCGCCCTTCGAGGGTGACGACGCCTTCGCGCACCGAGACGTCGATGGTCTGCGGGACCAGCCAGAGGGTGTCGAGGAGGACGTCCTGCCGTACGGCGCGCAGGATCTCCTCGTCCGGGCGCAGGAAGACGTGGAGCAGGTCGTGGCGGGTGACGATGCCGACGAGCCGGTTCTCCTCGTCCACCACCGGGAGGCGTTCGACGTGCCGGCCGGCCATCAGGCGGGCGGCCTCGGTGGCGGTGGTGCCGGCGCGGACCGTGACAGCGGGTGCGGTGATGATCCCGCCGGCGGTGCGGGCCCTGTTCCTCGCCGCCGCGCGCCGGGCACGGGGGCTGAAGCGGTGCCGTACGCCGGAGCGGCCCGCCCGGTGCGGGACGAGGTCGGCCGCGGAGATCACGCCGATGACCGTGCCGTCCTGGTCGACCACCGGGAGGCCGCCGACGCGGTGCTCGTCGAGCAGCCGCACGACCTCCTTGAACGGGGTGCCGTACCTGGCGGTGACGACGTCGTGGGTCATGAGGGCGCCGACCTTCATGGGTTTCATGTCCGAGCCTCCTTCGCGGCCTGACGGAACCCTCCGGACCGGGCCCCGCTTCCAGGCTCCGGCGCGGCGCGCGCACTCCACAGAGGCTGGGCGGGCACGGAAGAGGGCCGGACGGTCCCTGTCGCGGCACCGGTGGGCCCCTCCCCGCGCCGCCCGGACCGTACGACGCTGGACGGCGGAGAGGGAGGTGGCGTGATGGAACACCCCGTGGTGGTCGGAGTCGACGGAAGCGACGAGAGCATGGCCGCGGCGCTGTGGGCGGCCCGTGAGGCGCTGCGGCGCGGCCGGCCACTGCGCATGGTGCACGCCTGGGACCGGTACACGCGCTGGCGGGACACCGTGCTCGCCGGGGCGGCCCAGCACCATCTGGCCCGTCGCGCGCTGCGCCGGGCCCAGGAGCGGGTCCGGGCCGCGTGCCCCGGCCTCCCGCTGAGCGACGAACCGCTCGCGGGTCCGGCGGCCACCGCTCTGCTGCGGGAGAGCGGGAGCGCGCGCCCGCTGGTGCTGGGGTCGCACGGGTGGAGCGGGTTCGCCGGGTTCCTGGTGGGGTCGGTCGCGCTGAAGGTGGTGGCGAAGGCGGAGGGTCCGGTCGTGCTGGTGCGCGCCGACGCGGACGCGCCCGACGAGCACGTCCCGGAGGCCGACGGCGCCGCCGCCGAGCACACCGGCTACCGGGACGTCCTCCTGGCCCTGGACGTCGCCGACTCCTGCGACGAGGTCGTCGAGTACGCCTTCGAGGCGGCCCGGCTGCGGCGGGCCCGGCTGCGTGCCGTGTACGCCTGGAACTCCTCCGGCGCGCGCGGGCTGGGACCGGGCGACGTCGCCCTCCTGGACCGCCCGGCCCAGGCGGAGGAGTGGCTCGGATTCCTGCGGACCGCCCTCGCCCCGTGGCGCGACAAGTACCCCGACGTGCCGGTCCTGGAGACGGTCGTCGAGGACAAGCCCGGTACGGCGCTGCCCCGCGCGGCGGCCGGAGCGAGCCTCCTCGTCGTCGGCCACCGGCTCCCCCACCACACGGGTCCTGTCACCCATGCCACGATCCAGCACGCGGGGTGCGCGGTGGCGGTGGTGCCGTACCGGTGAGGGCCGCGGCCCGCTCGCCGTCATCGGAAAGTTTCAGCTGGCTCATCGCAACTTTCGATGCCAGCTCGGGAGCGCGAACGTGCACGCATCACGCGGCGTGCACGTTCGACCCGTCGAATCCGGGAACTGTTTGTGGACAGATCGGCGCGAGACCTTGACCTCTGGGTCCCGCATTCCTAGCTTGTCGCGTCAAAGGTTCGGGGAATTCTTCGAATGTTTCGGAATCTCCCCGCCTTGGTACCCCCACATCCAAGGAGGCTCCCTGATGCGGTTTCGCCAGCTGTCCGCCGCCCTCGCGCCCCTGATCCTCGTGGCCGCCGCCCTGGGCGCCCACGCCGCCGACGCGGCGACACCACGAAACGCCGCCGCCTGCGATCTCCCGTCCGCATACCGCTGGACGTCGACCGGTGCCCTGGCCCAGCCCAAGTCGGGCTGGGTCTCGCTCAAGGACTTCACGGTCGTCCCCTACAACGGCAGGCAGCTCGTCTACGCGACGACCCACGACACGGGGACGCGCTGGGGCTCGATGAACTTCGGCCTGTTCACCAACTGGCCGGACATGGCCTCGGCGAGCCAGAACACGATGTCCAACTCCACCGTCGCGCCCACGCTCTTCTACTTCGCGCCGAAGAACGTGTGGGTGCTCGCCTACCAGTGGGGCTCGACCGCCTTCTCCTACCGGACGTCGAGCGACCCCGCCAACCCGAACGGCTGGTCGTCCCAGCAGGTGCTGTTCTCCGGGAGCATCTCCGGTTCCGGAACGGGCCCCATCGACCAGACGCTCATCGGCGACGGGACGAACATGTACCTGTTCTTCGCCGGTGACAACGGCAAGATCTACCGGGCGAGCATGCCGTACGGGAACTTCCCGGGCAGCTTCGGCTCGACCTCGACGGTCGTCATGAGCGACTCGACGAACAACCTGTTCGAAGCCCCGCAGGTCTACAAGCTCCAGGGGCAGAACCGCTACCTCATGATCGTCGAGGCGATCGGCGCGCAGGGCCGCTACTTCCGCTCGTTCACGGCCACCAGCCTGAGCGGCTCCTGGACGCCCCAGGCCGCGACCGAGGGCAACCCCTTCGCCGGCAAGGCCAACAGCGGCGCCACCTGGACCAACGACATCAGCCACGGCGAGCTGATCCGCGCCGGCGCCGACCAGACCATGACCGTCGACCCCTGCAACCTGCAACTGCTCTACCAGGGCCGCAGCCCCAACTCGGGCGGCGACTACGGCCTCCTGCCCTACCGTCCGGGCCTGCTGACCCTCCGCCGCTGACGGCACGAGCCGGGACGCGCGGTCCCGGCTCCGGCAAGGGGATGACGTGGCGGGCCCGGCAGAAAGCCGAGCCCGCCACCAGCGGTTCGCGCCGGTTCAGACCAGGAAGCTTCCGTACGGGCCGTTCCGCATCCCGTTCTTCTGCTGCTGGTTGAAGTGGCAGTTCGGGTAGTCGTAGAACGAGGCCGACATCGGGGTGCCGTCGGTGAACGTGGAGTCGGGGAGGCCGAGAGCGTGGCCCAGTTCGTGCACCATGCCGCCGTACCAGCGGTTCATCGGGCCGTTGACGCCGGCGGCGCCGTCCGCGTCGTGGCCGCTGAGGATGACCCAGCCGCCGCCCCCGCCGCCACCGGAGACGCCCGCCTTCTCGGCGCTGATCTCGCCGACGCACAGCCAGCGCTGGTCAGGAGCGCCGAGACCGAGCCGGGACATCAGCTCCTGCTGCATGTTGAAGACGACCCACCAGTACGCGTCGCCGCCGTTGGGCGTGTTCTCGTACCAGGAGCGCGCGCGGTTGCCCTGGACCACTTCCACCACCGGGTTGTTCAGCCGGAACGTCACTCCGAGTTCCTGGCGGTAGAAGCGCTGCGACTCCTGCATCACTCCGGTGATGCCGTTCGGGTACCGAGAATCGTTGGCCACGTCCGAAGGTTTGAGCCAGAACACCCGTACCGTCCCGTTCGGCGGAGCGGCGGCCTTCCTCGCCTCCGGCCCGGTCGCCGCCCGGGCGGTCTCCGTGAACGCCCCGGTGCCGAGCAGGGCGATCCCTCCGGCCGCGGCCAGCATCGCGCGTCTGGTGAACTTGCATTCCTCCACCGGAAACCCTCCCATCGATGTGTGCATGACATTCGCTATTTCGGCCAGTGTGCGACGCGTCGACAGTCCGGGATAGGCGACATCAGGCCACGGCGGTGCGGGCCAATCACAGGCAGCTCCTCCGTTACGGACCGCTGTGATTGAAGCGTTGACAGACCTCGCCCTCAGGGAACGACGCCGGCCTCGGGCGAGTTGGGCGGCGAGTCCCCCTCCCCGTGCTCCGCGCGCATCCCGGGCAGGACGCACCGGCCGGGACCAGGGGGTTCGGCCTTCCCCCGCCCCGCCGTCAGCACCAGCACCTCGTCCTGGCCGCTCCAGACCCGCCGTTCGGACTTCCCGGGGCACAACCGGACGCTCTCGTAAGGGCGGAGCGCGTGCGGATCGTGCGCGCGGTAGCCGATCGCGCACTCGCCCCGTCGCAGCGCCGCCGCGACCACGGTGGCGAAGGCGGCTTCCCGGCCGGCCCGCACGTACTGATCGGCCGGCCGCAACGCGAGCGCTCCCCCGCGCACGGCGAAGATCTCCTCGAACACCGCCGCCAGCTCGGGGTTGTCGACGATCTGGGCCATCAGCAGGGCGGTGAGTTCGCCTCGGAGGACGACGTCGGAGGCGGGGCCGAGGGGGGCGATCCGCCGGCTGTGGTGGTCGCGCAACTCGGCCACCACGGGCAGCACTTGGCGGTTGCGCTCCTCCCAGGCGCGCAGGACCAGCATGCTCGACAGCGTCCGGTCGTCCGCCCGTTCCGGACCCGTCCCCCGGTCCGCGCCGAGGGCGATGACGCTGTCGTAGCCGCCGAGGTCGAGGCCGTCGAGGGTCTCGGGGGCGGCGGGGTCGGCGGTCCGGTGGACGACGCTCAGCGGGGCGGTGTCCCCGTGGCCCGGCGGGGAGTCGGTGACGACGTCGAGGACGGTCCCGGGCCGCGCGGTCCGCCGCAGGAGGTCCAGCAGCAGCGGCGCACGCCGGTTCCAGCCGAGGAGCAGCAGCCGTACGGGGGGTTCGGTCCACGGCCTAGGCGGTACGACGGCCCCGGCGTCGACCTCGGCCGGGTGATCGCCGAGTGGTACGGGGCTGTCGTCGTGGGCGACGGTCACCAGCCGGTCCCCCTCGCCCAGCACGGTCCCCGCGGCCGGCGTGAGCACGAGCCCGCCGTCCGCCCGCAGCAGCCCCACGGCGCAGGACGCCTCCAGCCGCAGCGCGACCTCCTCGAAGGGCAGCCCCGCCGCCTCCGGGACGTCGCTCACATGGAACTCGGCCCCGGCGAAGTCCAGCAGATCCCGCAGCACCGACGACATCCCGGGATGCCCCGCGCACTGCACGAGCAGCCGCGCGGTCGTCCGGTCGGTCTCCAGCACCGTCCCGCACGGCCCGGCCGCGAGCCGCGCGGCCGGCAGATGCCGCCCGTCGTGCACGGCGGCCACCACCCGGGGACCGCCTTCGGCGGGGAGCAGCGTACGCAGGGCCAGCAGGGTACGGACGACCGTCAGATCGCCGTCGGCGTCCTCGGCCGGCAGCACCGTCACCGTGCGCGCCCTGCCCGGCGCGACCAGCGCCAGCGCGTCGGGATCGGTCGGCTCTCCGGAACGGCACTCCAGACGGACGCCCGCCATCGGACCCACGGCGTTGACGAGGGCCCTCTCCATGAGGGCCGGGTCCCGGTCCGCGAGGACGGTGATCACCTGCCGGACGCCGCCGGGGCGGGCGGCGATCAACTCGGTGACCAGCGGAAAGATCTGGTCCGACCAGCCGAGGACGACGGTGTGCCCCTGCTCCAGCACCCGCGAGCGGCCTCGCCTCAACTCCGTCAGCCGGTCCCCCAAGCCTGTCGTGACGACACCGATGACCGTCGACACGCACAGCAGCGCGATCAGCCCGAGCAGCACGGACAGCAGCATCCGCAACGGCGCCCCGTTCGCGGCACCGAGCCGCAGGGTCTCCGCACTCGTACGGCCCACCTGGACGAGCCGGCCCGACAGGGAGTGCGGGGCGTTCGGGTCGGTCCACACGAGCAGCGCGCTGACCGGCACGACCACACCGAGACAGCTCAGCGCGAGCCACCCGAGCAACGTGCCGGTGCTCCGCGCCAACGTCCTGTCGAACAGGTAACGCATCCGATGAGGCAACGGAGTCCGTTCCTGTCGCCGCTCCACATCCGCCCCCTGCTCTTCGCACCGCCTGCCTCCGGAACACGAAGCGTGCCCAACACCCCACCCACGACACGCCGTTCCACCGGCACCTTCACTCTTTCGAGCACCCTCGGGCAGCCGGAACTATGGTTGGCCGATGGAAGCGTCACCGGACGGAGCGGCCCGCTCGCCCAAGAAGCCCTACTGGCAGCCGTATTGGTGGCGGCTGCTGTTCCGTGCGGACGGGGAGCCGGTGTTCAGGGCGATGGGGCCGGAGCCGTTTCAGCAGGTGTCGAACAGGGCGCTGAAGAACGGGTCCCTCGAAGCGTGGGCGGAGGCCCTGCTGGCGGAGGCACCTGGCGAACTCGAAGATCTGCGGGGTGACTTGATTCTGGAGTGCTACACGGAGCCCGCCCCGGCAGAGGGCACTCCCCCGGTGTACTCACGCCGGATCAGGCTTCCCGGGAGCGCCGCCAGGTGACATCACCGGCTCGACGGCCTCACTTCTTCCCGGTGTTCGGACTCGCCGTCACCCCGTCCTCGGTCCCCGCGATCCGGTCGATGTCGACCGGGGTGGACGTAGGGTTCGGGGGCGGTGTGAGGACGGCGGTCTGCTGGCCCGGGATGCCGGGGGGCGGGGTGAGGTCGGACGCGGGGAGGTCCGGCGAGGCCGCCTGCCGGGAGAGCGCCTGTTCGATGTCGACGAGTCCGGTCTGCTCCAGGGTGACGATGTGGTCCAGGAGGACGTGGTCGGCCTGGTCGGCCAGCGCCCGCACCAACGCGTTCTTCGTGGTCGTACGGATCGCGGCGGCCGTGCCGAAGAAGGACCCGTCCGTCTGACGCAGGATCGTGGAGAAGTCCCGGTCGAACTGCTCCCCCTTGGTGTCCGCCGTCAACTGGCTGACAAAACGCGTCTGTTGAGGACTCGCCTGGTTCGGCAGCGTGATGTTCAGCAGCGGGGCGATCTTGCGGCAGGTGAGGTCGAGGGCGGCATGCCCGTCGACCAGGTGCTTGCTGGCGGCCACGACCCCCTTGTCCGTCCCCTTCGTGAGCCCCATCTGCGCGACCGGGTACGCCCACAGCCCGGCCGCCCTCACCTGGACCACGAAATCCCGGTCCCCCTCGGTCAGCGGACCCCACTGCGTGTCGGCGATGACCCTGGACGCGGCGTTCGAGACCGTGTCGACGCCCAGTAGCGACGGATAGACGAGCGCGGCGAGCGTCATGCTCAGCGCGCCACCCACGAACAGAGTCCCCATCGCGTTGCGAGAAACCCGCACCATGCCTCCTGCCTTGCCGGGAAGCCCGCCGTCGAGTGATCCGGCGAGCCACACAGCCGGGAGTACGCGCGGGCCGCACACTTTGCTCAACTCGCCGAGCAAAAAAGTTACGGACGGGACGAGGGGAGGCACCGGACTTCACGAGTACGCCGGTCGGACACCAAACCGCAAAGGCCGACACCCACCCCGACCACACTTCCAGCCACAGGGAAATAATGTCCGCTTTTAAAGCGGTTCATGACGTCCGATCACAGCGAAATCGCAGGTCAATAGCGTAAGTGCAGCATCTAGCCAATTGCAAAACTTAGCAACTCATACATCGAGATCCACCTTGGACACACAGCTCAGGGCGACATCCGAAGCCCAAGCAAATGCTCGCTATAGCAAACTCAATCGAGATGCGACGGAATGCGAAACCGTACGAGGACGACCTTGCCGTCGTGCCGGACGGCCCGTTCCGCCCCGAGGCCACCGCCGTACTCGGCGGCGAGTTCGGCCACCGTCCGAAGCCCGGCGCCCATCCCCCCGGCGGTGAGATCCGGCAGCTCCGGCTCACCGTCCTCGACACTCACGATCAACTGCCCGGCCGCGACCGCGATCCCCACGTCCGCCACCGGCGACCGGGGAGCGTGCCGCAGCACGTTGGTGACCAGCTCGCCGACCGCGAGCAGCACGGCGTCCGCGAAGGCGGAACCCGGCACGACACCGACCTCGACGAAGCTCCCGGCCACCGCCTCCCGGACCAACCGCACCGCCCCGGGACCGACCTCGACCGAGGCGACGTGGCGCCGCACGACAGGCGGCTCGCCCGCGCGGGGAAGGGCGGGCCGCCCGCCCCTCCAGAGGGACCGGAACCCTCTCCCGCCGGTCACCGGCCCATCCCCGTACCCTCCGACCGCTCCGGCATCCGGAAAAACCCGACTCTCGTCTCGTACGGCAGGACCATCCAGCAGCAGGCGGCCGTCTCCCGATGCCGTGGAGCGCTGTCCAGCTCCGGGGAGACGGCCGCCCGTCGAAGCGCCGTCCTCACGACGGCGGTCCCCCCTCCTCCTGCGCGGCCCGCAGATCGGCGAGGAGTTCGGCCTGCCCGGCGAGCACCCCGGACAGGATCGCGCGGGCGACCCGCAGCAGCTCCGCCACCTGCGGACTGGTCAGCGAGTAGTACACGGCCGACCCCTCCTTGCGGGTGACGACCAGGTTCGCCCGGCGCAACA
Organism: Streptomyces sp. NPDC004539; assembly: GCF_040610055.1. Lineage (NCBI taxonomy): Bacteria > Bacillati > Actinomycetota > Actinomycetes > Kitasatosporales > Streptomycetaceae > Streptomyces > Streptomyces sp. NPDC004539. Next base: position 163,830 of record NZ_JBEXLS010000009.1, read on the forward strand.
CCGCGAGCTGCTGCGAGAGATGGGCCGGTTCGATCCCGACCTCGGGCAGCATCTCGGCGACCGCGTGCTCCCGCTCGCTGAGCAGTTCGAGAACGCGGATACGGGCCGGATGGCCGAGCGTCTTGAAGAACTCGGCCTTCAGTTGGTACAGCGGCGTGCTCATCGTCCCGTCGCCTCCCCCGTGCGCCGGCCCTCCGCGCATCCCGTCCACCCACTCGTCAAGAACATGCGGCCATCGTCACTCGCGAAGACGGCAGCACCGAACCCGTACGGAGGAGAGGGCATCACCGGGCCTCCCCACCGGGCAGGACACCGGCCTCCTCCAGGACACCCCGTGCACCCCTGATCGCCTCGGGGGTGGTGGCGTACTCACCGCCGCCCAGCAGCTCCAGCGCCCCCACCGACTCCAGCACCCGGCGCTGGCCGGGGCGTATCCCGGAGGCCAGGACGACGATCCCGCGCCGCTGGAGTCTCTCGACGGAGTCCTTGAGGATCAGCGCGCCGGTGGCGTCCATCGTCGAGACCCGGGACATGCGCAGGACGACGACGCGTACGTCGGCGACCTCGGTCAGCTCCAGCAGGAACCGGTGCGCGGCGGCGAAGAACAGGGGGCCGTCGACGCGGTAGGCGACGATGTGCTCGGCCAGCAGCGCGTGTTCCTCGGCGGAGTGGTCGCCCCGGTCGAGCGGCACCAGGTCGAAGCGGACCTGCCGCGCGACGGCGCGCAGCGCGAGGGCGCCCGCGACGACGAGGCCGATGACGACGGCGTACACGAGGTCCAGGACCAGGGTCGCGGCGGCGGTCAGGACGAGGATCAGCGCGTCGGACCGGGTGGCCCTCGCCATCGCCCTGAGCGAGCCGACCTCCACCATGCGGATCGCGGTGGCCAGCAGGACACCGGCGAGCGCGGCGAGCGGGATCTGCGAGACGAGGGGCGCCGCCGCGAAGACGATGACGGCGAGGACGGCTGCGTGGACGAGGGAGGCGAGGCGGGACCCGGCGCCCGTCCGGACGTTGACGGCGGTCCGGGCGATGGCGCCGGTCGCCGGGACCCCGCCGAACAGCGGGGCGGCGATGTTCGCGAGCCCCTGGCCGAACAACTCCCGGTCGGGGTCGTGCTGTTGGCCGACCGTCATCCCGTCCGCGACCGACGCGGACAGCAGCGACTCCAGCGCGGCCAGCGCCGCGACGGCCACCGCGGGCGCGAGAAGCGTGCCGAGCGAACCGGCGTCGAGGAAGGCGAGCGACGGGACGGGCAGCCCGGCCGGCAGGTCGCCGATCGGCTTCGCCGCGTCCAGGTGGGCGACGCGCGCCACAACCGTCGCGGCGATCACGGCGACGATCGAGAACGGCACGGCAGGCCGCCACCGCGCGCCGGCCAGCATGACGGCGGCCACGGCGACCGCGAACCCGAGCGCCGTCCAGTTCGGCGCCCGCGTGAACTCCTCGACCGCCCGCCAGGACACCACCAGCACCCGGTCACCCTCGGGCTTGGGCACACCGAGCGCGTTCGGTATCTGCTGGAGCCCGATCACACAGGCGATGCCGAGCGTGAAGCCCTCGACGACGGGCGCGGGCACGTACCGCATGTACCGGCCGGCCTTCAGCGCGGCGAGCGCGACCAGCATGACGCCGGCCATCAGCCCCACCATGAGCACGCCCGTCGGCCCGTACTCCCCCACGATCGGCACGAGGACGACGGTCATCGCGCCGGTCGGTCCCGACACCTGGAGATTCGATCCGCCGAACACCGCGGCGACCGCACCCGCGACCACGGCTGTCGCGAGCCCCGCCTCCGCGCCCAGCCCCGATGAGACCCCGAAACCGAGGGCGAGCGGCAGTGCGACAATCGCGACCGTCAGCCCCGCGAGCAGGTCACGCCGTGGGGCGCGACCCATCTCGACGAGGTCGGCGCGGCCCGGCAGCAGCGCGCCGAGCCTGCTGAACAGGACCTTCATCGCGGAGTGACCTCGGCTCCCCTCACGGCCCCACGAGGGAGCGGACACGAAAACGCCGCACCCACGGCAACCTTCGGGCGCGACGAGCACAGCATCCAACGAGTTGCCAACTTTAGCAATTCAGCATCAGCTGTGCGCCCAGGGGCCGGCCCCGGATCGGGGGCAGGGGGCAGCCGCTCCCCCGCGACTGCCGGAAGAGCGGCGAGGAGCGTGTCCGGGTGTGGCCGCGTCCGGATGCGTGACCGAATTCGTTCCGCCATTCCAAAAGGCCGAGCGGAAAATTGCTGGAAAACGTCGGCGTCAGGGTCAACAGACCTGAATTCCGTCAGCCTTGTCGTTGTTCGCGGCTCCCACATAGGAACTGGACGACGGGGCGGTGGACGTCCAGGCGTAGCTACAGTTCGGCACCCCGAGGACTCAGGCGGCCTCGTCGACCGCCCGGGCCCGCTTCTCGCCCGGCAGCGGGAACGTCATGACGGCGTTGCCGCCGCGCCAGGCGATCTGGTTGACGCCGATCTGCTTCCCACCGGGCGTGATGGTCATCTGCCGGTCGATCTGCCGCTCAAGACCGGCCACCTCGCCCTTGTCCAGACCCGCCTTCCGCGCCTGGGCCGTGATCGTGTTCTGCAACTCGGTCGTGGCCGTCGACGCGGAGGTCGACCCCGCCAGTCCGAGTACAACCATGGCGGTCGCGGTGAGGGTGACGCCGAGTTCGCTTCTCCTGCCAAAGCGCGCTTAATCTCGGCGCGCCGTGTAGACGGTCGCCGTCATCGGCGCCGTCACAGGTCCGGAGCCGAGGAGGTCCGTCATCCTCCGGGTGACGGCCGCCTGGATGGCCTGCGCGTCGTCGCGGACTCCGACCGTGGCGCTGACCGGGGTGCCGGTGAGGAGGCCGGTGGCGACGGAGGCGGCGGAGTCGGCGGTGCCGGGCAGGGTGAGTTGCTCGGTGGCGGTCGGGGTCAGGCCGGCGGTGGTGAGGTCCGCGGTGACGGTGGCCGGGTCGGTGTAGCCGTGGGGGACGTCGTCGAGGAACGAGGGGGCGCCGTCCGGCATGGCCTCTTCGAGGGCGGTCTGGAAAGCGGCGCCGAAACCGTGCGAGGCCAGCGGGCCCCAGCTGTTGAAGAGGAAGTGTCCGTGCGGGGCGAGGACCCGGCGCACCTCGGCGTAGGCGGCGGGCCGGTCGGGGAAGAACATCACCCCGAACTGGCACACGACGAGATCGAAGTCACCGTCCCCGAAGGGCAGTCGCTGAGCGTCCGCCTGTCGCCACTCGGCCCCCGGCTCCCGCGCCGACCCGGCGGCGACCATGGCGTCGTTGAGGTCGGTCGCCACAACCGAGGCCCCGGGCAGCGCGGCGAGCAGCGCCGAGGTCAACGCCCCGGTCCCGGCGGCGAGTTCGAGGACGCGGCCGGGACGCAGCGCCGCCGCCCGCCCGGCCAGGTCCGCGGCGAAGGGGCGGAAGAAGACCGGCACCAGGTGGCGTTCGTAGGCGTCGGGCATGGACCGTGTCCACCGGCGGTTCGCGTCGTCTGCGTTCACGCGCCAGAGACTAGCCACGGCGGCGGCACGTCGCCGACGAACCGTCACATCCGGCGCGGCGCACGGGCGGCGTACGGCAGCATGGGAGCGATTCCACGCGCCCCCGCCGACCCATTGACTACTCAGAGCGATCATAAGAATACTGAACGCAACGAAGGCCCTGACCGGGCTTCGTGAAGGCTTTCACCCGTGGAGAGGTGAACACATGGACTTCGCGACAAGAGACGAAGGCACGACCAGAGGTGGACCGGCCCGCAGGGCCGTCCTCGCGCGCGGCCTCGGCGCGACGGCGGCGGCGCTCGCGGGCGCCGCCCTCGCGGCGGGCGCGGCGGCGAGCCCGGCCGGCGCGGCGGTCCGCGCGAACCAGACCGACTGGCGGTTCTGCACGAAGTGCTACGGCATGTTCTTCCGCGGCTACCCCACCGACGGCGCCTGCCCGGCGGGCGGCGGTCACGACTCGGCGGGCTACAACTTCAACCTGCCGCACAGCATCCCCGAGACACCGACGGCCCAGCACAACTGGCGCTTCTGTACGAAGTGTTACGGCATGTTCTTCTGGGGCTACCCGGACAACGGCCGCTGCCCCGCCGGAAACGCGCACGCGGCGGCCGGGTACGACTTCGTCCTGCCCCACGACATCCCGCAGACGGCCGGCACGCAGCGCAACTGGCGTTTCTGCCCCAAGTGCTACGGCCTCTACTACTACGGCTACCCGACCAACGGCCGCTGCCCGGCGGGCAACGCGCACTCGATGGCCGGATACGACTTCGTCCTCCCGTACATCTGACGTCCCGCCGTACTTGTGCGCCTGAGCGGCACCGGCCCCGGTGCCGCTCAGGCCGTTCCCCGCCGCACCGCCCCGAGTTGGGCGCGGTCCAGGTCCGGTGCGTTGAAGCGCTGGGCCACGGCGCGCAGGACGCGGGCCATCGCCTGGGCGGGCGGGGTGGCGGGGCGGGCGGTGGAGCGGGCGAGGAGGATGCGGCGGGTGGGGGCGGGGACGTCGGTGGCGAAGGGCAGGAGGCGTACGTCGCTGCGGCGGCTGGTGAGGGCGAGGCGGGGGGCGAGGGCGACACCGAGGCCGGCGGCGACCATCGCCTGCGCCTCCTGGTAGTCGTGCGAGGAGTAGGCGATACGCGGCTCGAACCCGGCCTGACGGCAGCTGCGGCGCAGGACGTCGGCCACGGGGTGGTTGTCGGCGCGGATGATCCACTCCTGGTCGGCGAGGTCGCCGAGGCGTACGGAGGGGCGGGTGCGCAGGGGTGAGTCGGCGGGGACGACCAGGACCGTGGGGTCGTCCAGGAGGTGGGTGAGGGCGAGCGACGGGTCGTCGAGCCGGTTCCACTCGTAGTCCCACAGCAGCCCCTGCTCCACCTCGCCGGTGTGCAGCATCTCCCGCAGCTCCGCGAGGACCCCGGCGCGCACCTCGATGCGGATGCCGGGGTGGCGGCGCCGGAACCGGGTGAGGGCGAGCGGCAGCAGGGACGCGCTCGCCGTGGGGAAGGAGCCGAGCCGCAGCGTGCCCTCGTCGAGGGCGGCGAAGGAGTCCAGGTCGGCCTGGGCGGCGCGCAGTTCGCGGCGGATGGCCCGGCCGCGCTCGGCCAGCGCGGCCCCCGGCGGGGTGGGGCGGATACCGCGCGGCAGCCGTTCGACGAGGGGCTGTCCCGCCTCCTGCTCCAGGAGGGACATCTGCTGGGAGGCGGCGGAGGTCGTCATGCCGAGGGCCTCCGCGGCGGCGGTGAGCGAACCGCGTTCGGTGGCCTCGGTGAGCAACAGCAGGCGGCGGACGTTGAGCATGCCTTCGACTTTAGCCCAGCTAAACCCTGGTGAAGCGAACTGCGATTGTTCCGAAGGCACGGCTCTGCCAAGGTCTGCGCAGTCGGCGAGCGGCCGGCCGGCGCACGACGCGTCCGTCACCGCCGTCTCGCCCTCCCCTCCCTCCCGTTGACCCAGGAAGAGCCTCAGACGTGCACATTCCCGCGACCCTCGTGCGTGGCGGCACCAGCAAGTGCTGGCTGTTCAACCAGGTCGAGGTCCCCGCCGACCGCGACGCCCTCGAACGGCTGCTGGTCGCCGCGTACGGCGCCACCGACCCCGTCGAGCTGGACGGCGTGGGCGGGGCGACCCCCACCACGTCGAAGGCGGCCGTGGTCGGCGCCTCCCCCCGGACCGGCGTCGACGTGGACTACCTGTTCGCGCAGGTCGGCATCGGGACGGGCGCGGTGGAGTGGACGAGCAACTGCGGCAACTGCGCCACCGGCGTCGCCCTGTACGCGGTGGCCAAGGGGCTCGTCCCGGTCACCGGCGACCGGACGCGCGTGGTGATGCGCAACACCAACACCGGTGCCGTCCTCGAAGGGATCGTCGACACCCCCGGCGGCGTGGTCTGGCACTTCGGCGACCAGACCGTGCCGGGCACCCGGGCCGGCGGGGTCGGGGTCGGCCTCGCCTTCCGCGACCCCGCGAGCTCACCGCTGCCCACCGGCCACGCCGCCCAGGAGCTGCGGGTCGGCGCGGAGGCGGTGCGCGTGAGCATGGTGACCGCGGGGGCCCCGGTCGTCCTGGTCGACGCCGCCGGTTCCGGGCGCACCGGCGGCGAGTCGCTGGAGCGGATGGGCGCGGACGTCCCCTGGCTGCGTACCGTCCGGCACACCGCCGCGCCCCTGATGGGGCTGGCCCGGCCCGGCGAGGAACCGGGCGACGCGGTGCCCAAGGTGGGGCTGGTCGGCCCGCCGGCGTCGTACACCACCACGCTCGGGGAGGAGGTCGGCGCCGAGGAGTACGACGTGTCGGTGCGGATGCTCTCCATGAACGCCCCGCATCCCGCGATCGGGCTGACGTCCGCCGTCGCCGTCGCGGTGGCCGGGCTGCTGGACGGGTCCGTGGTCGCGGGGGTGACGGGCGGGCCGCGCGAGGAGTGGCTGCGGCTGGGCACGCCCGCCGGGGTCGTCGCGGTCCGCTGCACCGACGTACAAGGCGGTGTGCCGCGCCGGGTCACCGTGCAGCGCGCGGCGCGGCTGCTCGCCGACGCCCGTATCTACGTACCCGACACCGGCCGCCCCCGGGCCGCCTGAGCCACGGCCGGGCCGGCCGTTCCACCACACCCGCATGTCCCGTTCCCCACCGCACCAAGGACAAAGATGTCTGCTGAAGCGATCTCCATAGGCGCCCTGCTGGTGATGTTCCTGATCGGCACCGTGCTGCCGATCAACCTGGGCATCCTCGCCTTCGTCGCCACGTTCACGGTCGGGACCGCCTCGCTCGGTCTCAGCGAGGACGAGCTCTTCGAGGGGTTCCCGGCGAAGCTGTTCGTCACCATCGTCGGCGTCACGTACCTGTTCTCCGTCGCCCGCCGCAACGGCACCATCGACTGGCTCGTCGCGGCCGGGGTACGGCTGGTGCGCGGCAAGGTGGAACTGATCCCCTGGGTACTGTTCCTGGTGGCCGCGCTGCTGACGGCGTTCGGGACGTTCACTCCGGCGGCGGTCGCGATCCTCGCGCCGATCGGCATGAACTTCGCCCACCGCTACAAGCTGAACCCGCTGGTCGTCGGCATGATGGTGATCAGCGGCGGGCACGCGGGCGCGTTCTCGCCGCTGGCCGTCTCCGGCGCGCTGGTCCTCGGCCTCGTCGACGAGACCGAGCTGCACGTCTCGGCCGTGACGCTGTTCAGCGCGAGTTTCGCGATCAACCTGGTGCTCGCGGTCCTCACGTACGTCCTGCTGGCCAAGCGCCCGGCGCCGCTGGCTGAGGGGGCCGTGGCGGAGGCCGACGACGCCGACCTCGACGTCGACGCCAGACCGGACTGGCGGCAGTGGCTCACGATCGCCTCGCTGGTGGCCCTCGTCGTCGGCGCGCTCGGCTTCCACCTGGAGATCGGCTTCCTCGCGCTGACGGCGGGCGCGCTGCTGGCGCTGGCCGACATGAAACGGCAGGAGAAGGCCGTGGACGGCATCAGCTGGTCCACGCTGCTGCTGGTCGCGGGCATGATGACGTACATCGCGATGCTGGAGAAGGCCGGTGTCATCGAGAACATCTCCGAGCACGCGGCGGGCCTCGGCGCCCCGCTGTTCGTCGCCCTGCTCCTGTGCTTCACGGTGGCCATCACCTCCGCCTTCGCCTCGTCCACCGCGATCCTGACCGCGATCATCCCCATCGCCGTCCCCCTTCTCCTCTCCAGCCACCTGAGCCCCGCCGGGCTCATCGCCGCCCTCGCCGTCTCCACGACGATCGTCGACACCTCCCCCTTCTCCACCAACGGCGCGCTCGTCCTCAGCAACGCCCGCGGCGTCGACCCCCGGCGCTTCTACCGCCAGGTCATCACCTACACCGGCGGCATCGTCGCCCTCGGGCCCATCGTCGCCTGGGGTGCGCTGGTCCTGCCCTGGTCGTAGGGCACGCGGCCTCGTGCTCGGGGCGGCGGGAGCCTGTGCGGCACGGATGTCAGGTTCCGTGCCGCACAGGCGGTCAGTGGCCGCTCGGCACCTTCTCGCGCGCGCGGTCGGCGGCGGTGGTGCGCAGGATTCCGGCGGCGGCGGAGACCGTCACGCACAGCAGGAGCAGCAGGAGGAACGCCTCGTCGAGCGGGACCACGTGGGTCAGCCAGCCGATGACGGCGGGGCCGGCGAGCATGCCGATGTAGCCGAGCCCGGCGACGCGGGAGACGTTGGCGCCGGCGGCAGCGGGGTCGGCGTGCCCGGCGGCGCTGAACAGCTGGGGTATGCAGCCGGACAGGCCCAGCCCGAACAGGCCCCAGCCGAGGAGCGCGGCCCAGGTCCAGGGGGCGAGGGAGACGATGGCGATGCCGACGGCGGCGGTCGCCGCGCCGTACCGCAGGATCGCCGCGGGCCCGACCCGGACGGCGAGGCGGTCGGCCGTCAGGCGCCCGACGGTCATCGTCGCCGCGAAGGTGCCGTAGCCGAAGGCGGCGACGGTCGCGGACGCGTCGAGGACGTCCTTGAGGTGCAGGGCGCTCCAGTCGTTGGCGGCCCCTTCGCAGAGCATGACCATCATCGCCAGGGCGGCAAGGCCCCAGATGCGCCGGCGGGCGTTCCCGCCTCCGGAGACCGGCGCGTGCTCGGCCTCTTCCGCCGTGCCGGTGGCGGGAGGTGCGGCGGGCAGCAGGGCGCGCGCCGCCGCGAGGGCGACCGCGACGCCCAGGGCTCCGGTGGCGCCCATGCCCACGGCGGGTCCCACGTCGGTGCTCGCCACCGCGGCGGCGACGAGCGCGGCGAGCACGCCGCCGACGGAGAAGGTGGCGTGGAAGGCCGACATGACGGGCCGGCCGTACGCCTTCTCCACGTGCACGGCGTGGGCGTTCATCGCCACGTCCAGGCATCCGTTGGCGAAGCCGAAGAGCAGCAGGGCCGCGGCCAGCGTCCACGGGTCGCGGGGAAGTCCGGGCAGGACCAGGGTCGCGCTGCACAGCACGCCGGAGGCGGGGACGACGACGCGTGCGCCGAGGCGGTCGGTGAGCGGCCCGGCCACCTGCATGCCGGCGAACGCCCCGAGTCCCAGTACCACCAGCAGGCCGCCGAGCGTGGCGTGGCTGATGCCCACGCGTTCTTCGACGGCGGGGATGTTCACCACCCAGGTGCCGATGAGGGTGCCGCAGAGGACGAAGTAGACGAAGGTCGCCACTCGGGCGGCGCGCAGTGTGCGATCCATGCGAACCACCATAACGAACATCTTTCATGTTCGAAAGCTGCCCTTTCTCACATGATTGCCGTTCGCTTGTGTGTGGTGTTCAATCACGGCATGAGCAACGCAGACCGGCACGGACGTATCGCGCAGGCCGTCAGAGACGCGGGCAGAGTGACCGTCCAGGACCTCGCCGGGCTGACCGGGGCCTCGGAGATGACCATCCGGCGCGACCTCGACACGCTGGCCGCGCAAGGCGTCCTCGAACGCGTCCGGGGCGGGGCCCGCACCCTGCTCCTGCGCGGTGAGGAGCCGCCCTTCGCACTGCGCGCCCACGAGGCCGTCGACGCCAAGCGCCGGATCGCGGCCGAGGTGTCCGCGCTCGTCGCCGACGGCGAGACCGTCCTCCTGGACAGCGGCACCACCTGCCTGGAGGTCGCCCGCCTGCTGCGCGAGCGGCCCGTCCATGTGATGCCCCTCTCCCTCCAGGCCATCCATCTCCTCAGCGACCCTCCGGGCCGGGCCACGCTGATCGTGCCCGGCGGGCGCCCCCGGGCCGCGGAGGGCGCCCTGACCGGCCCCCTCACGCTCGCCTCCCTGGCCGCGCTGCGCTTCGACACCGCCGTCATGGGCTGCTGCGGCCTGAGCGCCGCCGAGGGCCTGACCGCCTACGACCTCGACGAGGCGGCCGTGAAGAAGGCCGCCATCGCCTCCTCCCGCCGCGTCGTCGTCGCCACCGACGGCAGCAAGCTCGGCCACACCGCCCACGCCTACGTCGGCCCCTCCTCCCTGCTGCACACCCTCGTCACCGACACCACGGCACCCGCCGAGGAGACGGCCGCGCTCGAGAACGCGGGCACCGCCGTCAGAGCCGTCTGACGAATCCGGCGCGGCCCTCCGCGTCCACGCCTCGCAGCCGCGAACCTTGCCCCCGCTCTTGAATTTATGACTTAATGATTTTCGGGACGCGGCGATCACCGGCTTCGCACCCGCGCCCGCGAGCGAGGAGAAGGACACCATGCACCGACACCCCTACCTCAACCCCGGCCTGCCCGCCGAGGACCGCGCCGAGGACCTCCTCGCCCGGCTCACCCCCGAGGAGAAGGCCGGCCAGCTCACCCTGTACTTCTACCTCGGCACCGGGCAGCCCGTCCCCGACGACTTCGACATCGAGTCCCTCCCGCCGGAGCACCGCGCCTTCGTCGACCAGCCCCGCAGGATCGAGGCCGCGATCGCGGCGGGCACCACCGGCGGGCTCCTGTTCGTGAAGGACCCGAAGCTCGCCAACACCCTCCAGCGCAAGGCCGTCGAGGAGAGCCGCCTCGGCATCCCCCTCCTGTTCGGCTTCGACGTCATCCACGGACTCCGGACGATCTTCCCGGTACCGATCGCGATGACCGCGACCTGGTCCCCCGAGACCGTCGAGGCCGCCCAGACGATCGCCGCCCGGGAGGCCCGCGCGACCGGCATCCACTGGACGTTCGCCCCCATGATCGACGTGGCCCGCGACGCCCGCTGGGGCCGGATCATCGAGGGCTCGGGCGAGGACCCGTACCTCACGTCGGCCATCGCGGCAGCTCAAGTACACGGTTTCCAGGGCGACTTCGGACCGGACCGGGTCCTCGCCGGCCCCAAGCACCTCGTCGGCTACGGCGCGTCGCGCGGCGGCCGGGACTACGACGACGCCGACATCTCCGACTCCGAGCTGTGGAACGTCTACCTCCCGCCGTTCCGGGCCGCGATCGAGGCGGGCGCCGCCAACATCATGAGCGCCTACATGGACCTCAACGGCGTCCCCGCCTCCGCCAACCGCCGGCTCCTCACGGACATCCTCCGCGACGAACTGGGCTTCACCGGCTGGGTCGTCTCCGACGCCAACGCCGTCCGCTCCCTGGAGACCCAGCACTTCGCCCGCGACCAGAAGGACGCCGCCGCCCGCGCGCTGCACGCCGGTCTCGACATGGAGATGGCCACCTTCGACCCGGCGTACGACAACCTTCCGCAGGCCCTCGCCGAGGGCCGGGTGAGCGCCGAGGAGCTGGACCGGGCCGTCCGCCGCGTCCTCACCGCCAAGTTCCGCCTCGGCCTCTTCGACGACCCGTACGTCGACGAGGACGCCGCGCCCGCGGTCCTCGACGAGTCCGCGCACCGCGACGCGGCCCGCACGGCGGCCGAACAGTCACTGGTGCTGCTCAAGAACGACGGCACGCTCCCGCTGGACGCCGGAAAGCTGAAGTCGGTCGCGGTCGTCGGCCAGCTCGCCGACAGCAAGCGGGACACGCTGGGCCCCTGGGTCTTCGCCCACGACACCCACGAGACGGTCACCGTCCTGGAGGGCCTGCGCCGGCGCCTCGGGGACGGCGTCCGCGTCGGGCACGCCCCCGGCGCGGGCATCGTCGAGCGGGCCTTCCCCTCCCCCTTCGACGCGATGGACGAGACGGTCGAGTCGACCCCGGCGGACCACGACGACGACGCCGAGATCGACCGCGCCGTCGCCCTCGCGGCCGACGCGGACGTCGCCGTCGTCGTGGTCGGCCAGCGCCAGAACCAGATCGGCGAGAAGGCGTCCACCTCCACCCTCGCCCTTCCCGGCCGCCAGCTCGAACAGCTGCGCCGGATCACCGCCACCGGCACCCCCGTCGTCCTCGTCGTCATGTCCGGCCGCCCGGTGGACCTGCGCTGGGCGGACGGCAACGTCGCGGCGATCGTCCAGTCCTGGTACCCGGGCACGCGCGGCGGCGAGGCCGTCGCCGCCGTCCTCCTCGGGGACGTCTCCCCGGCCGGCCGCCTCCCCTTCACCTGGCCCCGGCACGTCGGCCAGGTCCCCCTGATCTACGGGCACTACCGCACCTTCGAGCCCGAGCAGCAGGGCGCCCGCTACTTCGAGGAGGAGAGCACCCCCCTCTACCCCTTCGGACACGGCCTGTCCTACGCCGAGTTCAGGTACGACGGTCTGCGCGTCGACACCCCGTCCCTCCCCCTCGGCGGCACCGCGAAGATCTCCGTGGACGTCACCAACACCTCCACCCGACCCGCCGACGAGGTCGTCCAGCTCTACACCCACCAGCGCCACGGCACCTCCACCCGCCCCGTCCGCGAACTCAAGGGCTTCCAGCGCGTGACGATCCCCGCCGGCGGGACGACGACCGTCACCTTCGCCCTCGGCCCCGACCAGCTCCGCTACTGGTCGGCCGCCTCGGCCCACTACGTCCAGGACACCACGACCCTCGACATCTGGATCGGCGGCAGCTCGACGACACCGCTGACGACGACGCTGGACGTCACCGACTGACCGACGTCAGCCGAGCCGGTGTCGTACGAAGAACCGCCACATCACGTCGGCCGCGTCCACCTCGTACGACACCTTGCCGAGGCCCGGGAAGGCGTTCGGGTAGGGGGAGCCGGGCCAGGTGTGGCCGCCGTCGGAGACGGTGTAGAGGGTGACCTCGGAGCCGGCGCGGCAGGCGGGGTGGGTGGTGAGGGTGACGTGTTCGGTGAGGCGGTGTTCGCGGGGGGCCGTGCGGCAGCCGTCCAGTGCCGCCCAGGTGTCGAAGGCGGTGGGGACGGAGTAGCCCCAGTAGCCGGCGCCGCCGCCGTCGTACGGGTTGACCGTGTCGGCCTGTCCGTGGAAGGTCAGGACGGGGACCGGGCGGGCCGGGGCGCAGGTGGTGGGGTCGGGGCCAGTGGGGGTGGGGGTACCGGCGCGCAGGCCCGCGACCGGGGCGATCGCGGCGATGCGGTCGGGGAGTTCGCAGGCCAGGAGGGACGTCATGCGGGCGCCGCCGGAGAAGCCGGTGGCGTAGACGCGGTTCTCGGCGACGCAGAGGCGGGCGGATATCGCGTCGATGGTGTCGGCGAGGAAGAGGACGTCGTCGCGGTCGTCGGGGGACGGGTACTGGCCCGAGGTGTTGGGGACGCCGGGGATGACCCAGGTGTAGCCGTCGGGTGAACCGGGTTGCGGGACACCGCCGTTGGGGACGGCGACGAGGAAGCCGTACCGGTCGGCGGCCAGGTCCAGGCCGCTGACGGCGAGTTGGTTCACCCCGTTGGAGCCGCTGCCGTGCAGGTTCAGGACGAGGGGGACGTCGTGGCGGCCGGTGTAGCCGCGCGGGACGTACACCGAGACGGCCGAGTCCCCCACGGGGACGGTGAGGAGGCCGGCCGGGGCCGCGCAGCGGGCGGCGGGTGCGGCCTCGGCCGTGGCCGTGGCGGGCAGGGCGAGGACGGCCGTCAGGGCGAGGAGGAGGCGGGTGAGGCGTCGAAGCACTGGGGTCTCCTTCAGGGGAAGGGGGCGCGTACGGTGCTGAGGGGATCGTGCGGGACCCGGGGGCCGGCGGACCAGCCCCCGAACACGCTTTTGTTCAGGCCGACTTCAGGCGGCGGACCACGGCCGGCTTCAGGCGGCGGACCACCGGCGTTCTCAGACGGCGGCCCACGCGTCGTCGACCGGCAGCACCGCCCCGTTGACGAACGAGGACGCGTCGGACGCCAGGAACACGATCGCCTCGGCCTGCTCCTCGGCCGACCCCCGCCGCCCGATCGTCGCGCCGATCAACGGCCCGATGACGAACGGGCCTTGGGCGTCCGGCCCGGCCTCCACCTGGATGTTCGTGGCCGTCGGCCCCGGCGCGATCGCGTTGGCCCGAATCCCCTGCCCCCGGTACATGACGGCGAGGCTCTTCACCAGCCCGACCACCCCGTGCTTGGCGGCGGTGTACGCCGCCCCCGCCGCACTCCCCTTGAGCGACGCCTCGGACGCGGTGAACACGATCGACCCGCGCTTCGCGGCCAGCATGTACGGCAGCGCGGCCCGCGTCAGCAGGAACGGCGCCGTCAGATTGATCCGCAGGACCCGCTCCCACTCGGCGTCCCCGGTCTCCCCAAGCGCCGACATCCGGTCCATGATCCCGGCGTTGTTGACGAGCACGTCGAGCCGCCCGAACGCGCCGACGGCCCGCTCGACGACCTCGTCGACGACCGCCTGCTCGCTCAAGTCACCCACGACGGCGAGGGAGTTGCCGCCCGCCGCCGCGATCTCCTCGACGACGGCCTTCGCGCCGACCGGGTCGAGGTCGGCGATCAGCACGCGCGCGCCGAGGGCCGCGAACTTCAGCGCCGTCGCCCGGCCTATCCCGGACGCGGCGCCGGTGACGATGACACCGTGGTCTTCGAAAGTGTTCATGTGGTGGTGCGCTGCCTTTCCGCAGTGGGGTTCAACCGCCGTACGGTTCCTTCGCCGTTGGCGGAGAGCAGGAGGGTGCCGTCGGGGGCGACGGCGAGGCCCGCGAAGGGGCGGGGGGAGCCGGTCATGCCGTGGGTGAAGAGGGCGGGCGGGTCCGGTGACGGGGCGGTGACGGGCAAGTCGTCGGCCTCGGTGCGCCGTTCACCGGTCGTGAGGTCGACGGAGGTGAGGCGGCGAGGCCCGGTCTCGACGGTGAACAGACGGTTCCCGAGGACCGCGAGCCCCTGCGGCGCGTCCAGCCCGTCGGCGACGGTCACTTCCGTGCCGTCCGCCTCGATCCGTACGACCACCCCGGCGCGGTCGTCGCTGACGAGGCAGCGGCCCTCGGTGTCGAAGGCGACGTCCACGGGGTGGTCGAGGCCCTCGGCGAGGACGGTGAGCGTGTCCCCGTCGTCGAGCGTGACGACCCGTCCGGCGCCCGACTCGGCGACGACGATCGTCCCGTCGGGGGCGACGGTGATGCCCGTCGGTTCGGCAAGTCCCTTCGCCCGTACGGTGGTCGTGCCGGCGTCGGGGTCGTACGTGTGGATCTCGCCGTACTGGCTGGTCAGGTGGAGGAGGCCGGCCGCGTTGGTGATGCCGTGGGCGAAGGGCGGCAGGAGGTGGCGGGTGCGGGCGGCGGCGTCGGTGATCCGGTAGTGGTCGGCCGCGTGGACCCGGCCGCCGAGGTCGACGGTCACGCCGTAGGGTCCGGCCAGGCCCCGGGGGACGAGGTCGCGGGTGCGGCCGTCGGGGAGGAGTTCGGTGACGCCGCCGGCCGCGTAGCTGGAGACGTACATGCGGTTCTCGGTGTCGAACGCGGCGTTGTCCAGGGCGGTGAGGCCGGTGGTGAGCAGGGTGCGGGTGCCGTCCGCGGCGATCCGGGTGACGTACCCTTCGGGGCCGCGTGAGAGGACGTACAGGGTGCCGCCCCGGTCGAAGCGGACGGCGACCGGCTGGTGGACGTCCTCCGCGACCAACTCGGGTGTCCCGCCATCGGGTTCGATCCGCCAGACCTGACCGGTCAGCATGTGCGGGTAGTACAGCCGCCCGTCGGGTCCGGCCTGCATGGCGTTGCCGAGGGCGAGTCCTTCGGTGAGGACGGCCGACTCGCCGCCGTCCGGGGCGAGTTCGAGGAGGCGTCCGCCGGGCCGCATCTCGTTGACGAAGAGCCGGTCCCCGACGCAGGTGATCCCGTTGGGCACCTTCACCTCGTCCGAGACGACCTCGAACTCCCCCCGGGGAGTGCGCTTCCACACCAGGTTCGGCACCAGGTCCGCGATGTACATCGCCCCGTCCGCCCCGAACGCGAGATCGTCCGGCGCCTGGACCGGCCCGCCCTCGGGTACGACGGTCTCGATGTCGCCGGTCGCGGTGTCGACGGCGCTGATCCGCCCGGCGAGGAACTGGGCGACGTACAGCCGCCCGTCGGGCCCGAAGGCGACGCCGTTGGAACCCCGCAGCGGGCTGGGCGAGTTGAGGCGCGCGGTCACCGGACCGCCCCCATCACATCGTCCATGCCGCCCTCGGCACGCCAGCGCGCGAGGAGCCGATGGAAGGCCAACGGGCCCTCGGCGTACGCCTCTTCGCGGTCCGGGACCCGGCCCTCGTTGTTGTAGTAGCCCGGAGTGCACTCGGCGCGGAAGGAGTTGAGGCCGGGGGCGTTCTCGCGCAGGGAGGTGACCCAGGCGCGCTGGGCCGCGCGGGTGGGTTCGACGGTCCGGGCGCCCCGCCGGTCCGCCTCGGCGATCAACTCGGCGACGTGGAGGGCCTGTTCGTCGAGGATGTGGACGAAGTTGACGGAGGCGGCGTTCTGGAGCGGGCCGAGCTGGTAGAGGTTCGGGAAGCCGTGGGTGGTGAAGCCGTGCAGGGTCTCGGGGCCGTCGGCCCACGCCTCGAAGAGGTGGACGCCGTCGCGTCCGTACACGGGGAGCCGTCCGGAGAGGACGCCGGAGACGCCGGTCTCGAAGCCGGTGGCGAAGACGAGGCAGTCGACCTGGTACTCGGTGTCGCCGACGACGATCCCGGTCTCGGTGACGCGTTCGACGCCGTGGGTGTCGGCGGTGTCGACGAGGGTGACGTTCGGCCGGTTGAAGGACTGGAGGTAGGTGTCGCTGAAGGTGGGCCGCTTGCACATGTAGCGGTACCAGGGCTTGAGTTTCTCGGCGGTCTCCGGGTCCTCGACGAGGCGTTCGACGCGGGCGCGGAGCTCGGCCATCTTCGTGAAGTCGGCCGTCTCGTAGGCGCGTTCGCGTTCCTCGGCGGGGATGTCCGCGTACGCGTCGCTCGGGACGAGCTTCTCCTGGAGGCGTGC
Organism: Streptomyces sp. NPDC004539; assembly: GCF_040610055.1. Lineage (NCBI taxonomy): Bacteria > Bacillati > Actinomycetota > Actinomycetes > Kitasatosporales > Streptomycetaceae > Streptomyces > Streptomyces sp. NPDC004539. The sequence goes on from NZ_JBEXLS010000009.1 coordinate 180,499, forward strand.
GCTGGAGGTCCAGGCGTCGGCCACCAGGTCCTCGTCCACGCGGACGCCGGTGACGACCTTGAGGAAGTTGTCCCGGCGGCCCTGATGCCAGCCGGGTTTCAGGGAGGCGGCCCAGTCGGGGTCGGTGGGGCGGTTGTCGCGGGCGTCGACGGAGAACGGGGTGCGCTGGAAGACGTACAACTCCCGGGAGTCTGCGGCGAGATGGGGGACGACCTGGATGGCGGTGGCGCCGGTGCCGACCAACGCGACGCGCTTGTCGGCGAGTTCGGTGAGGGCGCCGTGGGGGCCGCCTCCCGTGTAGGCGTAGTCCCAGCGGCTGGTGTGGAAGCTGTGCCCCTTGAAGGTCTCGATGCCGGGGATGCCCGGGAGCTTGGCCTGGCTGAGGGTGCCGGTGGCGGTGACGACGTGCCGGGCGCGGATGCGGTCGCCCCGGTCGGTGGCGACGGTCCACTCCGACTCGGCGTCGTCCCAGCGGAGTTCGGTGACGGAGGTGCCGAAGCAGGCGTCGTCGTACAGGCCGTAGTGGCGGGCGACGGTCTGCGCGTGGGCGCGGATCTCGTCGCCGGGGGCGTACCGCCAGGCGGGGACGTACCCGGTCTCCTCCAGCAGCGGCAGGTACACGTACGACTCGATGTCGCAGTGGATGCCGGGGTAGCGGTTCCAGTACCAGGTCCCGCCGAAGTCGCCGCCCTTCTCGACGATCCGTACCGACCCGACACCGGCCTGCTTCAGCCGTACGGCCGCGAGGAGTCCGCCGAAGCCGCCACCGACGATCAGCGCGTCGACCCGGTCGGCGAGGGGTTCGCGGGGTAACCCCTGCGGGGCGTAGGGGTCTTCGGCGTAGTAGCCGAACTCCCCTGCGGCCGAACGGTACTGGGCGGTGCCGTCCGGGCGGATGCGGCGGTCCCGTTCGGCCCGGTAGCGGGCCTTGAGGGTGTCGAGGTCCTCGGGGGCGAAGGGGTGGGGAGTGGGCATCGGTGTGCCGTTCCTCTCTGGGGGTGTCCGGACCGGGGCGCGATCACCCCGCACGAGCGGGGACGCGAGCGCTCAAGCGGAGTGCGAGCGCCTCCAAAATCTAGCATCACAAAATTTTGGGGACTAGAGTGAGCTCAGCCATCGACGGCGGCCCCGGCAGGTGCCCACGCCGCCGGTCCCGCAGCGAAGGGCCGCACATGCACGTCAACACCAACCCGATCGTCCCGGGCTTCCACCCCGACCCGACCGTCTGCCGCGTCGGCGACGACTACTACCTGGCGAACTCCAGCTTCGAGTACTTCCCCGGGGTGCCGGTCCTCCACAGCCGGGACCTGATCACCTGGGAGCAGATCGGCAACGCCCTCGACCGCCCGAGCCAGCTCACCGTCACCCCCGGCCGCGAGGGCGCGAGCTGCGGCGTCTACGCGCCCACGCTCCGCCATCACGACGGCGAGTTCTGGCTGGTCACCACCGCCCGCGAGGACGTCATGAAGGGCCACCTCATCGTCCGGGCCAGCGATCCGGCGGGCCCCTGGAGCGACCCCGTCCACACGACCGGCGCCATCGGCATCGACCCCGACCTCGCCTGGGACGACGACGGCACCTGCTACCTCACGTACTCGTTCCCCGGCGGCATCCACCAGGCGGTCATCGACCCCGCCACCGGCAAGCTCCTCTCCGAGCCGCGCCCGCTGTGGGCCGGCACCGGGCTCGCCCACACCGAGGGGCCGCACCTGTACCGGCGCGGCGCGTACTGGTACCTGCTGGTCGCCGAGGGCGGTACGGGTCCGGGCCACGGCGTGTGCGTCGCCCGCTCCGCCTCCCCCACCGGCCCCTGGGAGCCGCACCCCGCCAACCCGATCCTCTCCCACCGCAGCGTCGAGCACCCCGTGCAGAACGCGGGCCACGGCGATCTGGTCGAACTCCCCGACGGCACCTGGGCGATGGTCCACCTCGGCGTCCGCCCGGCCGGGTCCTTCCCCGAGTCCCACGTCAACGGCCGGGAGACGTTCCTGACGGGGGTGGACTGGGTGGACGACTGGCCGGTGGTCGTCGAGGACCGGTACGACGTGCCGCCGGCGGCGACCGCGTTCGACGACACGTTCATGGGCCCGGCGCTGCATCCCCGCTGGATCTCACCCGGCGTCGATCCCCGCGCCTTCACCGCGCTCCACCCCGACGGCCTGCGCCTCTCCCCCGGCCGCCCCGCCGACTCCCGCGACGCCGTCCGCCTCCTCGCCGTCCGCACCCGCGACGCCTCCTGGACCGCGACGACCACCGTCGTCTCCGGCGACGCGGCGCTCGTCGTACGCATCGACGACGCCCACTGGGCCGGCGTCCAGCGAGTCGGCGGGACCCTCTCCGCCCGCGCCGTCATCGGCCCCCTCGACCAGATCCTCGCCACCACCGAGAACATCCCCACCCGCTGCCCGCTCGCCGTCCGCGCCGTCGCCAACACCGAACAGTTCAGCTTCGCCAAGGGTCCCGACGACCTCCACCTCGGATACCTCGACGGCGCGGAGTTCCACACCCTGGCCACCATCGACGGCCGCTACTTCTCCACCGAGGTCGCCGGCGGGTTCACCGGGAGGGTCGTCGGGGTGGAGGCGCTGGGCGGGGAGGCGGTGGTGGGGCGGTTCGGGTACGGGCCGAACTGACGGGGGCCGGTCACGGAGCAGAACGGGCGGGCGCCTTGAGGCAAGCGGCTTGAGGCGGCCTTCGGAGGCACCGCCGAAGGCCGTCCGGTGTCCGGAGCGCCCTCACTGCCCTGCCTTTCATCGCCCTGGCAACGACTCCGCCCGCCATAATGGAGTCGTGCCCCCCAGCCCACAGCACCCCGCCCCCACCCCGAGGAACATCTCGGGCGAGGACGCCGAGGACCTCGCGCTGTACCAGGAGAAGTTCCGCCGCCGGATGCCGGATTCGCTGGACGAGTTGCACGGGCCGACGCACGGTGTCGTGGATCTGCCGCTGCACATGGCCTGGTCGGGGATGACCTCGTACGGCCTGGGCAAACCTCGCCAGCGTATGGGCCTGTACCGCACCGTCATGCACGAGGGCCTGCACGACGACCTGCCCCGTTACCTCGACGAGGACCTGCTGCTCCAGCTGTGGCCGGTACTGCGCACCCTGGTCGGGCGCACCGTGCGCACCGTCTGGGAAGACGCCTTCCCCGAGGTCGCCGGCGGGTTCACCGGGAGGGTCGTCGGGGTGGAGGCGCTGGGCGGGGAGGCGGTGGTGGGGCGGTTCGGGTACGGGCCGAACCGATCGGCGTAGATCGCCTCGTGGGGGCCGCCGGGCCCGGGCGGTGCGTCGCACACGCCGGGCCTCGGAGGCGGGCGGGGCGTTCGGGGGGGGCACGGCGCTGACGGCTTCCCGGCCCGGCGGCGAAGCCCCGACCCGACCGTACGGGGGAGCACGTTCACCCGCTCCACGCCCCTCACCGGCGCTGTGCCACCATGCCGAGGTGGCTCACGACATCGTGTTCTTCCTCGCGCCCGACGACAAGACCGCCGCCGCGACCTACCGAAAGGGACCAGGCCCGGCCTTCGAGTCGGTGACCTGCCGTTTCATCGAGCCCGACAGCGCCATGGCCGAATGGGACATGTACTTCCAGCACCCCTCGGCCGAACTCCCGCCCGTCGAGCGGCTCCTGGAGCAGCCGTGGCCGGAGTGGGTCGTCACGCCCATGAACGACGGCGTCGAGATCCTCGCTCTGCCGCAGCGGTTGACCCGGGCTTTGGCCGACGCCGGTCCCGCCGAGCTGGAGGAACTGGCGGGCCGATGGTCCGCGAGGCTCCGGGCGGCCGACGGGGACGACATGACCGACGACGATCTCCCGGCAGTCCTGAAGGGAGTCGCCCGGCTCGCGTTGTCGGCGGTGCGTACGGGTGGCGGGGTCTACAGCTGGAGCTTCTGACGGCACTCCTTCGATCGACGACTCCCAGCTTCCCCGACCCCCGTACACCGCCGCCCCCTCCCTCACCCCACCAACCCCCCACCCCTACGAGCCACACCCCCGAGCCACCCCAGACTCGGCTTCGGCGTCCTCGTGAACGTCTCCCGGTCGACACCGATCAGCCCGAACGTCGGCTCCCAGTGCCCCCACTCGTAGTTGTCCAGCGCCGACCAGTGCAGATACCCCCGCACGTCGACGCCCTCCGCGACGGCCGCGTACAGGTGCCGCAGCGCCTCGGAGGTGTAGGCGATCCGCCGTGTGTCGTCGGCGGTGGCGATCCCGTTCTCCGTCACCAGCAGCGGCACCCGCCCCTCGGTGGCGGCCCAGGCGTCCCGCAGGGCGATGCCGAGGGCGTCGGGGCGGTAGGCCCAGCCGGTGAGGGTGTTGTCGGGGTGCTCGGGGTGGGGGACGACGCCGTGTTCGTCGACGGTCTGGCTGGTGTACGACTGGACGCCGAGGAAGTCGTCGTCGCGGGCGGCGTGGTGGTACAAGTCCTCCCAGGCGTACCGGAGTTCGGTACAGCGGGCCGCAGCCTCCGCACCGGGCGCGGGGACGAGTGACTGCTGGGCGACGGACCAGCCGACCTTCGCGGAGGTCCGCGCGCGGACGACGGCGACGGCGGCCCGGTGCGCCTCGACGAGCCGTTCGCCGATCCCCGTGTCGGGCGCGGGCATCCGGACGTCCGCGCCGAGGTCGACCTCGTACCCCTCCTCCATCGCCTTGGCGTGCCCGGCCATCAGGGCGAGGATGTTGGGCTCGTTGACGGTGACGACCCACGCGACGTCGCCCAGGATCGCGCACACCTCCTCGACGTACCGGGTGAAGCGAGGGACGGCGGTGGGCCCGGTCCAGCCTCCTTCGTCCGCGAACCACGCCGGACTGCTGAAGTGGTGCAGCGTGACGACGGGTTCGAGCCCAAGCCGCCGGGCGGTGTCGATCATCCGCCGGTAGTGGGCGAGCGCGGCCCGCGAGAACTCACCGGGCACCGGCTCGACACGGGCCCACTCGACGCCGAACCGGTACGCGCCGAGCCCGGCGTCGGCGAGCAGCCGCATGTCCTCCTCGTACCGGTGATAGCTGTCGACCGCGTCCCCGCTGAGCTGGAGCCGCCCTCCGCTGCGGTGCTCCATGCGCCACCAGTCGCTGCCGGTGTTGTTGCCCTCGGTCTGGTGGGGCGACGTGGACGCGCCCCAGAGGAAGCCGTCGGGGAGGAAGCCGTCGCGGAGGGTCTGCCACTGCTCGCTCATGAACGCCACCTCAAGATCACAGAAATGTTTCGGCGTTGAAAATCTACCATTCAAAAAATTTCGGGGCTAGCCTGCGGCCAACAAGCACGAGGGCTTCACGACCCTCACGGAAAGGCCCGGGGTTCCACATGACTCTCAACGTCGACTCACCGCGTCAGGAAGACGAGGCCGGCCGGTCCGGCTTCGGCACGCGGTTCGCACTCGTCCTGATCGCACTGCTGTGGGCGTCCCAGCTGAACGGCCTCATCGGGCTGATGGGGTCGAACGCGCAGGCCGAGATCGCGATCCACTACAAGACGACCGAGATCGCCTGGTTCAGCCAGATCGGTCTGCTGATCGGGGTCTTCTCGACCCCGTTCATCGTGAAATGCGCGGGCATGTTCGGGAAGAAGCGGCTGCTGGTCGTCATCACGACGCTCGGTCTCGTCGGTGACCTGGTCGCCGCGCTCTCCACGAACTTCGCGACGCTCCTGACGGGCCGCGCGATCGCCGGTTTCTACGGCCCCTCGCTCGCGTTGGTCTACGCGCTCGCCCGGGACGTGTTCCCGCCCAAGCTCGTCGGCCCCGCCAGCGGTTTCCTGGGCGGCGGCATGGGCGTCCTCGCGCTGGGCGGCCCGTTCCTGTCCGGCTGGATACTCGACGACTTCGGCTTCCGGGGCGTCCTGTGGTTCATGGTGATCGCGACCGGGATCAGCCTGCTGGCGCTGCTGTTCGTCGTCCCCGAGAGCAAGGTGCGCGAGCCGCGCACCCCGGTCGACTGGGTCGGCGGCGTCCTGCTCGGCGGCGGTCTCTCCTCGGTCGTGTACGGCGTCGGCAAGGGCGAGGAGTGGGGCTGGACCAGCGGGCAGACCCTCGGGTTCATCGGGTGCGGGCTGGTGTCCGTCGTCGTCTTCGTCTTCGTCGAGCGCAAGGTCGCGCACCCCATGTTCCCGATCACCCTCCTCGGCCGGCGCCGGGTCTGGTCGACGTTCCTCGTCACGGGGCTGGCGATGGGCGCGGTCTTCGCGCAGGGCATCGTCATGAACCTGCTCGTCCTCATGCCGAAGATCCCGGGCATGTCCGACGGGCTCGGCTGGACGGCCACGAAGAACGCGTGGGTGAGCGCACCCGGCAGCGTCCTGCTCATCACGACCTCCGTGGTGACCGGCATCGTCGCCCGGCGCCTCGACACCCGCGTGCTGTTCGCGGTCGGCGGCTCCCTGGTCGCCGTCGGGGTCGCCCTCATCTCGCAGTACCACCACTCCGTCGGCCAGCTCATGGGCTTCGGCCTCATCAGCGCCCTCGGCATGGGCATCCTCGTCGCCCTCGTCCCCATCATGATCATCGAGTCCGTGCGGCCCGAGGAACAGGCCCTGGGCAACGGGGCGCAGAACATGATGCAGGGTGTCCTGCAAGGGGTCCTCACGCAGATCGCGTTCGTGATCGTCGCCAAGAACAGCAACCTCGTCCAGGGCACCGCGTTCTACGTCGACGACAGCTACACCAAGGGCTTCCTGCTCTTCGCCGGGGTGATCGCGGTCGCCACACTCCTGGTCGCCGTCGTCCCCAAGGCGAAGCGCCTGGACGAGGCGGAGGTGGGCCAGGCGGCGGCCTGACCGCCGAACACGCGGTCCGGGGCACCTCCCCGCCCCGGACCGCACCTGCGCGCTCGCGTCTGCGGGGCGCGGAGTACGGGGCGCGGGGTACGACGACGAGTCGCCAGCCTCTGCGGGCGACCGCCGGGGAGCGCACCCGGGAAGGTCCCGGCCGGTGCCGTACTCCTTCCTGAGAACGCCCTCGCCGGCCCCCGCACTCCCGAGGACACCTCCGCCGGCTCCCCTACGTCCGAGAACGCCCCCGCCGGCCCCGTACCCCGAACGCCCCGCCGGTCCCCGTACCCCCGAGAGCGCCCCCGCCGGCGCGAGAACACCCCCCGCCCACCCCGTACTCCCGAGGACCGCCTGTGCCCACCCCCGCCGACCACCCGCCCCTCCGTCTCCCCGCCCGCGACATCCCCGTCCCCACCTCCGTCAGCCCCGAGGCGCGGGCCATGCTCGCCCGCCCGTCGAACGCCTCCCCCAACTACCCCGCCCTTGACGACACCCCCGCCTGGCGGGCCCGCGCCGAGGCGCAGGACCGGCAGATGTGGGCGATCCTGGAGACCCCGGTGTCCCTGATGCCGGTGGACGTGACGCGGCGGCGGATCGACGGCGGTCCGGACGTGTACGTCGCCACCCCGCACGAGCCCGACGAGGCCGCCCCCGTCCACCTCTACCTGCACGGCGGCGGCTTCACCACGGGCGGCGGGGACTGCTGCCGGGGGCTCGGCGTCGTCATGGCGGACCGGTACAAGGCCCCCACCTGGGCCGTCGACTACCGCATGCCACCGGACCACACCTACCCGACGCCCCTGGACGACTGCCTCGCCGCCTACCGCGAACTCCTGCGCCACCACGGCCCCGAGGACATCGTCGTGAGCGGCGAATCGGCCGGCGGGAACCTCGCCGCGGCCCTCCTCCTCCGCGCCCGCGACGAGGGCCTCCCCCTCCCCGCCGCCGCCCTCCTCTTCACCCCGGAGGTCGACCTCACCGAGTCCGGCGACTCCTTCCACACGAACCTGGGCCTCGACCCGGTACTCCCCCGCAGCCTGATGCCCGCGAACCTGCTCTACTCAGCCGGCCACGACCTCCAACACCCCTACCTCTCCCCCCTGTTCGGCGACTTCTCCCAGGGCTTCCCACCCACCCTCATCACCGCCGGCACCCGCGACCTCTTCCTCTCCAACGCCGTCCGCCTCCACCGCGCCCTCCGCAACGCGGGCATCCACGCCGAACTCCACATCATGGAAGCGGCCCCACACGGCGGCTTCTTCGGCATCACCCCGGAGGACCGGGAGATCGAGGGGGAGGCTCGGCGGTTCATGCGGCGACGCTGAACACCGGGAGGGCCCCGGCGCTCGCGCTGCCGGGGCCCTCGTATACGAAACTCACTCAATGTTCAGCCTCGTTCGCCGGCTCGCGCCTACCATCGGCCCTATGAACGACACCGAGACCATCGTGTGGGATCTCATCGGCTGGGAGGGCGACGACGTCGAGGCTCATGTCACCTGCCTCACCCGGGTCGAGATCGAGAGCGTGAAGGACCTCTTTCCCGAGCGGAGGGACGACGATCTCCTTCAGGCCGCCGTCTACCCGGTACCGCCCGCGCTGTATCCGGCGATGCGAAGTGCCCTTCCGCGCCTGGAGTTTCGTGAGGGGCTGGAGTACCAGGTCGGCGGGTACCGGCTGTCGGTCTGAAGTTGCCGCGTACGCGCGTCAGTTGGCCTCGCGGCTCCTCAACCGGTCAGCGTCTCCGCGAAGAAGTCCAGTGACCGGTCGACTTCCTTGAGTGTCGGGGTCCGGTTGAGGTGGCCGTGGAGCATTCCGGTGGCGAGGTAGGTGCGTACAGGGACGTCCGTCTCCGCGAGTTGGAGGGCGAGGAGGTCGCCGGAGGGGCGGAGGTCGTCGTACTCGGAGAGGACGACCGCGGTGTCGGGGAGGCCGGAGAGGTCGGCGGCGCCGGGCATGGCTTCCGGAGGGAGGTTCGTGAGGCGGCCGACGTAGTTGCGGACCATGTGCTCGATGCCGGCGGTCGGGAAGCGCAGGAGGGGCGGCAACTCCCGCATGACGGCGGCGGTTTCGTCGTCCAGGGCGGGGGTCGGGAAGTGGACGAAGGGGTAGGCGAGGAGCAGCGCGGACGGCCGGGGCCCGTCGCCGTCGCGCACCCGCAGGGCCGTGGAGAGCGCCAGCGCCGCGCCCGCGCTGGCGCCGCCGAGGGCGAGCGGCCCGTCGTACGTCTCGGCGAACCACCGCCAGGCCGCGTGCGCGTCGTCGACCGGGACGGGGAAGCGGACGCCGTCCACCGCCAGCCGGTAGTCGACGGACACCACCGACGCGTGGGCGCGGACGGCGAGTTCGGCGGAGACGAGGTGGGCCTCGGGCATGTCCAGATCACCGCCCATGAAACCGCCGCCGTGCAGCCAGAGCAGCGCGCGGCGGGGCTCAGCGGGGGTGTAGACGCGTACGGGGACGTCGCCGTGCGGGCCGGGGACCGTGCGGTCGGTCACCTCGACGCCGGGCATGCTCCACTCGCCCGGGTCGCGGAAGAACTCCCCGAGCCGGTTCATGGCCTCGGGGTCGGTCTGGGCGTCCTCCCAGCTCAGGCCGGACAGGAGGTGGGTCTTCCCGGCGAGGAACGGGTCGAGGGGCATGGCGGCTCCAGAGGGCTCAGTCGGTGGTCGGCTGGGGTGCGAGCAGCCGCGCGAAGGTCTCCGCGATGGCGGCGATGTCGACGGTCGGGTCGTGCATCCACTGGATCTGGAGGCCGTCGAGGACCGCGAGGAGCGCGCGGGCGAGGTGGGCGGCGTTTTCGTCGGTGCGCAGGTCGCCGGTGTCCTGTTGGTGCTCGAAGTCCTGGGTGACCTCGGTGGCGAGGGTGCGGTAGCGGTCGCGGAAGTAGGCGTGCGCGGGGCTGTCGGGGTCGGTGGCCGCCGCGGACAGCGTGACGTACAGCTTGGCGAGTCCGGGGTGTTCGGTGGTGTGCCGGGCGCTGCCGACCATGCCGTCGACCATCGAACCGCCCTCGGGCGGCCCGGCGGACGTCTTGCCGACGACGTCCCGGCGTTCCAGCACCGCGAGGAGCAGGTCGTCGCGGGTCGGGAAGTAGTACGTCAGCGCGGGCTGCGTCACACCGACCCGGTCGGCGATGTCCTGGAGGGAGGCGCGCTCCCCGTGCTCGTCGATCGCCTCGTACGCGGCCTGGAGGATCTGCTCCCGCCGCTCCGCGCTCTTGCGGTAGGGGCCACGCGGCTTGCGCTGGTTGGTCACTCGGGGGCCCTTTCGCTGCTCCGTCATTCGACAGACCGTACTTCACCTTGTGGGACGGTCCGTGCGGGTGCGGGGGGTGACGGTGGAGCAGGTCCGTGGGGGTGCGGTGGGGTGGGTCCGTGCGGGTGCGAAGGGGTGGGCGCTCACCGGGCGGGCAGGTCGCCCACCCCATCGCGGTAGAACCGGCCGCCGGTGTGTCAGGGCACCGGCGGCCGGCCGTTCTCGGGGAGAGACTCGGGGCCGGGGCTTCGGGGTACGGGGGCGCGGCGGCTCAGGGCCGGCCCCTTCAGTGCGGCGACTCAAGGCCGGCCTCTTCAGCCCGGCGGCTCAAAGCCGGCCCCTCCGGCCCGGCGGCTCAGGGCCAGACCGTGAACCCCTCGTGCCTCACCCGCCAGCTCCCGTCCGCCGGGAAGCCCGGACTGTCCGTGCCGGCTCCCTCCCAGCCCGCCGCCATCAGCGAGACCGCCGCGAGGAGCCCTCCGTTGGCCGAGTTGTACAGCGGCAGGAGGCTGCCGAACTGGGGGTTGTGGCCGACGGCCGAGTACGTGTTCTTCGCCGTGTCCATCAGCAGCGCGTCCACGGCGAGTTCGGGCCGCCCGAGGCGCGTCGCGGTCATCGCCAGCACGGGGAAGTCCCAGCCCCAGGCGGTCTCCCACTGCCAGTCGTCGAGGACGTCGAGGAGGGTCGCCGCCATCACGTCCGCGTCGATCAACGGGGTGCCGGGTACGACGCCGAGGGCGGCCAGCAGCGAGGGGTGGTCGTCGCGGCGCAGGTACGGCTCGGTGGCGACGGCCGTGTAGCGGTCGCCGTCCCGGTGGGGCAGGGCCAGGTTGTCCTGGATGTGCTGCCGTCGTTTGTCGCGCTCCAGTCCGAGGCGTTCGCGCCAGCGCTGGGCGATCTCCAACCCCCACCACCAGTAGGCGAGTTCGAAGGTCGGGTCCTCGGTGGTGCGGGCGTCGTAGAACTCCTGGGCGGGCATGACGGGCGAGGGCAGGTGGAAGACGCCGTCGCGTTCCTCGACGAAGGAGGCCATGAACGCCGCCGTCTCGTCGACGAGTTCGGCGAACCGGGTGACCAACTCGGCGTCGGGCCGGGCCCGGTGGATCAGCTCCAGGAGGTAGAGGGGGTGCGGTTGCTGCCAGACGAGGAGGGCACCGATGTCGGAGGGGCTCTCCCGGCCGTCGGGGCCGACGTGTTTGGGCCAGCGGGCGCCCTCGTAACTCTGCCGGCGGGCGGTCTCCCGGGCGGAGTCGAGGATCGACAGGTACCAGTCCATGCTGCGGGCGAGGAGTTCGGGCCGGCCCCATGCAGGGAAGTGGGCGCCGTGCCACCAGTGCATCTCCAGGTGGAACTTCCCGAACCAGGAGTTGGCGACGAGCCCCGACTCCTGCGGCGGCAGCTCACCCGAACTGTTCACTGCTGTGAGGTACTGCGACAGGACGACACGCCGCTCCAGCTCGGCCGCGCGGGGGTCGGTGGAGCCGGTGAAGTCGATCGCGGCACCGGTGGTCCAGAAGTCACGCCACCAGGTGGTGGACGCGTCGACGACGGACGCGAAGTCGGTGGTACCGGGTCGGCCGTCGGGGGCGAACGTGGCCACCAACTCCAGTGTCCTGGAGGGGGTGTTGAGCCGGAACGTGTGCGGCGCGTCCTCAGCCTTCAGCTCGCCGTCGGTCCAGTCGAGGCGTACGGAGTATGACGTGTCGTCAAGTGTGCGCCGGATGAGGGCCGTTCGCGGGCCGTCACTGTCGACCACGGACGTGTGCCTCTCGGGCGAGGTCCAGTCGGACGTCTGGAAGAAGCCGTCACTCGCGTACGGGAACTTCAGGGAGACTCCGACGCGGCCGTCCGCCAGCAGGTCCGACTCGATCCGGAAGGCGACGCGGGAGTGGTGGGGGTCGGCGACCGTGGTGACGGTGACCTCCGCACCCTCGTACGTGAACGTGCTGGTGACGACTCCGGTCCACAAGTCGAGGCGCTGGCGCGGGTGTTGGAGCGCGGCGGGGTCGGCGCCGAGGGTGAGTCCGATGCGGCCGAGGTCGAGGCGCTGGGGGTTGGCGTGCAGCCAGGCACCGGCGCGGAACTCCTCCGCCGGTTCAACGCTCATCATCGACGCCATGTCGAACTTGTCGGGGTAGCGGACGGGGCCGCGCGGGGTGTCGTACACGGTCATCGCGTCGTCGAGGACGAAGCCGTCGGGGTTGGGCATCTCGTGCCAACCCCAGGTGGAGAGCGTCGCGTTGTGGACGGCGAGGCGCTGTTCGGCGAAGGCGGCGCCCTGGTCGTGATAGTCAGGGAAGGACTGCATGCCGGTGATGTCGGCGCTGTAGGCGAAGTCGCCGTTGCCGACGGTCAGGACGTGCGCGGGGTCGGGGCTGGTCAGTTCGACGGTGTGCCGGCGTACGAGGGCCTCGCGGTCGATCATGGTCACTGCTCCTCGGCGGTCACGACGACGCTCACCGGTTCGCAGTCCGGCGCGGTCGCGGTGAGGTGGATCTTGCCGGGGCCGGTCGGGCGCAGGATCGCCAGCGCGCGGCCCTCGTGGGTGAGGCGTTCGGTGACGCCGAACGGTGTCTCGGTCCAGGGGTCGGCGCTGCCCAGGGCGATCAACTCCCCTGCCCCGCCGACCTCCACGCTCACTCTGCGGTCGGCGGCGGGGTGCGGGGTGCCGTGCGCGTCGGTGAGGGTGAGGGTGACGTACGCGAGGTCGCCGCCCGCCGTACGTATCGTCTCGCGGTCGGCCTGGGCGGTGAGCCGGAGCGGGCCGTTGGCCCAGGTGAGGCTGGTGCGGCCGGTCTCGACGCCGTCCCGGTAGGCGACGGCGACCAGTTCGCCGGGGACGTACACGATCTCGAACTCGGTGCGGAAGCGGTGTGCCTCGCCGGTGGGGCGGCGGCCGAACGAGTTGCCGTTGCCGAGGAGTTCGACCTCGTCGGCGTCGGAGTACACCTCGACGGTGACCGGCGCGGCCTCGGAGCCGGGCCAGGTCCAGCTCGCGAGGCTGTCGCTCCAGGCCCACGGCGATCCCGTCCACTGCTTGCCGTGGTACTCGGGCCGCCGGACCGCGATGTACGGCTCGGCGCGCAGGCCGAAGACGATCTCGCGGTAGTAGGAGGCGGGTCTGCGGTGCCCGGTGATGTCGATGTCGCCGCAGCCCGCGACGAGGTAGGGGTACGGGGCGTTGTGTCCCGGGGCGTCGCTGTCGGCGTACTGGGGCCTGCCGACGCCGACTTCGCCGAGGTAGTCCCAGCCGGTCCAGGTGAAGTCGCCCAGGACGTGCGGGAGTTCGCGGACCAGCCGCCAGTTGCCGTCGATGCGTGTCGGGAACGTCTCCGTGCCCAACACCAGCCGGTTGGGGAAGAGTTCGCGGTCGAGCGCGTACCGGGCCTCGGCGTAGTTGAGGCCGGCGACGTCGAGGACGGCGAACGACTCGGCCGTCCGCTCGGTGACCAGTTCGGAAGCGCTGATCGCGTTCATCGCGTCACCGGCGTCCGCCATCAGCGTGTTGATGCCGGCGCCGTCCTCCGCGGCCTGCTCCAGGGCCTGTTGCTGGAGGGCGCCCAGCTCGGACATGACGGCGAGCATGCCGTTCACGGCGTTGGTGACGTACCGCGTCGGGTCGAGCGCGCGCACCTTCTCGGCGAGCCTGCGCCCCCACGCGGCCCCGAACGGCGAGCCGGTCTCGGGTATCTCGTTGCCGATCGAGTACATGATGACGCTCGGATGGTTGACGTCCTTCGCCACCATCGCCTCAATGTCCCGCTCCCACCACTCAGGGAAGTTCAGGCTGTAGTCGAACTCGCTCTTCCCGCCCGTCCACACGTCGAACGCCTCGTCGACGACCAGCATCCCCAGCCGGTCGCAAGCGTCGAGCATCGCCCTGCTCATCGGGTGGTGCGACATCCGTACGGCGTTGAACCCGGCCTCCTTGAGGATCTCGATCCGCCGCTCCTCAGCACGGCCGTAAGTCGCCGCACCCAAGGGCCCGTTGTCGTGATGGACGCACGCGCCGCGCAGTTTGACGCCCTCGCCGTTGATCCGCAGCCCGCGCCGCGGATCGAGTCGCAGAGTCCGGACGCCGAAGGTGACGGTCTCCTCGTCCACGTCCCCGAGGGCCACGTGGCAGGTGTACAGCGCCGGGGACGCGGGGCTCCAGAGGGCGGGGTCGGACACGTACAGCCGCTGTCGTACGGTGGCCCTGTCGCCCGGCAGGACGGTCACCCGCGAGGTGTCGCTCGCGACGGTCTCCCCCGCGCCGTCACGAATCCCGGTGACGACCGGGACCGTACGGACCTCGATCGAATCGTTGACGACCCGGGTGACGACCTCGACGACCGCGCGTTCCCCGTCCACGTCGGGCGTCGTGACCGTGACCCCCTCGGGCTCGATCCGCAGCACCTCGCCGACGACGAGCCACGTGTCCCGATAGATCCCGGCGCCCGTGTACCAGCGGGCGTCCTTGTGCGCCCGCGCCTCGACGCGGATCTCGTTCTCCTCGCCGAACCTCAGATACCGGTCGGCGTCGATCCTGAACTGCGAGTAGCCGTACGGCCGTTGCCCCGCATAGTCACCGTTGAGAAAAACAACAGCATCCCGATAAACCCCCTCGAACTCGACCAGCACCCTCCTCCCCCGCCACTCCTCCGGCACCACGAACGTCTTCCGGTACTCGAAGACCCCACCCGGGAAGTACGCCCCCGCCGCCCCCTCCATCGTCACCTCACCCTCCGGTTCGGTGCGCCAGCGGTCGAGCATCGCGTCGTGCGGGACCGTCACCGGGGTGAACGGGACTGACTGACCGGCGAGTTCGGCGAAGGGGTTGACCTTCGGGCGGACCTGCCAGCCGTCGTTGAAGGACGTGCGGAACATGGGGACTCCAGGGAGTTGTCGGCTCGCCTCCAAAATCTATCACTACTAAATTTCTAGAGCCAGGGGTGATGTCGCCTTCGGCCGGGGCGGGCGTCGACCTTCGCTCACTGTCCGTGGCCGGGCGGGCGCGCATCACCTGCCGCCGCGGCGGGTGGCCTCTCGACGGGCCGCGCCCTACGGGCCGTGCCCTGGTCGGGGACCGTGCGGGAGACCCTCCGAGTGGCGCTCAAGGTCGTTTTCCGCGAGGCTCACGCCATGGTCTCGGTATTGCAGAACGTGGCGATCGACTGCGCGAACTCCTATGAACTGGCCCAGTTCTGGAGCAAGGTGACGGGCCGCCCCCTCCACCCGGACGACCGTCCCGGCGACCCGGAAGTCCAAGTCCTCCTCCCCGAAGGCCCCGTCCTCCACTTCAACCAGGTCCCCGACCCCAAAACCACCAAGAACCGCCTCCACCTCTGCCTCCGCCCCGACACCCCCCGCGACCACGAGGTCCAACGCCTCCTCACCCTCGGCGCCACCCTCCTCACCGACCGCCGCAACCCCGACGGCTCGGGCTGGGCAGTCCTCTCGGACCCCGAGGGCAATGAGTTCTGTGTGCTGCGTAGTGCGGCGGAGCGGGCTGCCATGGAGTCGGCGGGTCAATGACTCGGCGCTCGGCAGGGGGGCTCGGCCCGACGCCGCCGAGCGTCTCGACTCCGCCTGCGCCGAGAGGACAGCGGCAGCCCCGTGGGCCCAGCGGAGTTCGTCGACGAACGGCTCGCGGTCCGAGGAGTGCTCGTCCTCGCCACGGTCGTCGATGTCCTCCGCCGTTCCCGCGCCGCGAAGCCCTCCCCCTGGCCACCCGGTCCGCCGGAACAGGTGCCGTCTCTCGGAGGCTTCCTCGTACACGACTCCGCCGTCCAGCTCTTGGGGATTGCGCGGCGCACGACGGTCAGCAGCTTGCCGAGGGGGCGGGCTCAGCCTGGTGAACGGAGCTGTCCAGGACGGTTTCGATGGTGTGGTCACATCAGCCGCTCCAAGAGCGTCTCATCGGAACCGTCGTGACTGTCGTGACTGTCGTGACTGTCGGCGCATCGAGCCAGACTTGGTGGATGGAGATGAATGGCCCGTGGTCACTGACAGTCGCATGGGACTGGGTGGAGGAGGTCGCGCGGTACGCCGACGCCAGTGTGCGAGGCACCGACTCGTGGGTTCCTCCTGTCGAAGAGGAGCTGGTGCTGGCCGCCAGGGCGAGCGCGTTGAGCCAGTGGTATCCGTTCACCAGCCACAACTACCTTCGGTTCGTGGACAGACCGACGTTCTGGATGCCTGGCGCACAGGACAATGCCAACGAGTTGGCGGGGTCCATCTCCTTCGGCACCGACGGCGCGGACAACCGTCCCGTCTTCCGGGTCTGGAGCGGCCTCCTTCTCAGGAAGCCCGATCCCGTACTCGTACTCGCCACTCCGAACGCTGTCGAGGCCGTGGACGCGCTGGTGGGGCTACTACCGGCTCACGATGCGGAGAGCCGTCCGTAGTCGGGACGGCTTTGGGGGAATCGAACCCGGCACCGGAAAGGCGCCGACCTGCAACTTCATCGACGAGCCAGGGCAAAGTGCGTCCGTTTCCATGCCGCTTGAGTCCCCCTCGAACCAACTCGACCCTCAAGGCGTAACCATCGGTGGGCACGCCCCTCAGCGCGTTCACATTCGCCAAGGCAGCATCGCTCGGGTCGCGAATCAGACGACACCTCAGCCTTGAGCTGAGGCCGGAATCTGCGAGTTCCGACAGCACCTTGCTGATGAATGCCACGGACGCCGAGGAGCATCTGAACTTCGCCCAGCAAACATCCACCCTGGCGCCCGGCAGACCGGCCCGAACTCCCGCCCATGCGAGTTGGAGGACGCAGCCCAAGCCCTCCACTCAACGAGCCCCGACGCCAGCATCAGATCCACGTCCCGCCGGGCCCCCGAAACACCCCATGACAACCAGCGGCAATCCGTACGATTGGCATCCCGACACCGGGGAAACGAATGCCCTTCACACCCCTGACCAGCCAGCATATGAACCAAAGCGGCCGACGCGCCGCATCACCAACACAAGCACCTCCCGACTCCCTCTTTCAGCAAGCCGCCATCCAGTGACCGCAATGTCCGTTTCTCTACAAGTAACGGAAAACAACCCACCGGCCAGAAAAAGCCCGAGCTCACGCGCGGTGGTCCCCGCGCACGCGGGAGTGTTCCCCTACGCCGACCTGCTGGCTCCACACGCCGACGGTGGTCCCCGCGCACGCGGGGCCACGTAGTCCCCACGGTGCCGCCCTGCGCAGCTGTGCAGTGAGACTCCCACCCGACTCCGCCCGCGAACAGACAGACTGCCCGCGCGCTTCTCACCCGACTCTCTACACGAACGACCCGCATGTGATCGGAGGTCAACTTCTTTGATCTCCATGGACGTTGAGTCACCAACGGTGGAAACATGGTCCCGCCTCAACACAGTTTGAGCGCGCGCCCCTACTCACCTGAGTACACGTACTCAAGTCAAAGCTGCGCCCGACTCGAAGACTTGGCGCATGAAACAACTCTCCGCCTCGGCCGACACCACCACCCGCTCCCCCCGCCACCCGCACCTCATGCTTGCGATGGCAGCACTGGCCGCCCTGGCTCTCACCGCCTGCGGCACCGAGCAGGCGAAAGCCGACCGATCGCAAAGCAGACCCGCCGGCATCGCCGAGGCTCAGCCCGCGACGGCCTTCACGGAGATGCTGAAAAAAGTTGCGCAGCAGTGCCCTGCGAGCGCTCCTCCGGAGGCCCCGCCGAGCGGTCCGGCGGAGATGTCGTCCACTGCGGAGACACCGCCGAGCGACGCGATCGAACCGATCGCCCCCACGGCGGGCCCGGAGGTGGAGCTGAACGCTCGCGACTGGTGCGCGGGCAATCTCCACGAGGAGCGCATCGCCCAAGCGCTCTGGAACCTGGCGGAGCCCACCCCCACCAAAGTCAGGGCGATCCTGAACGACCTCGGCTACATCGACGAACGCATCCACGATCTCAAGCAGTCCGGTAAGATCACGCGGTTCTTCCTCGACCTCCGCGACCAGGGCGGACGCCTCTGCCTGGACGGCTCGGCGGCCGGGGAGGAGACCGTCGTCGACAAGTGCGTAGCCCCCGTGACCGGCCCGTTCACGCCGGGAGAACGGAAAGCGTGACGACCGGCTTCGGTCGCCCCGCCCGAATGACAGCGCCAGGAAGCGCCGTCACTGTCGCACCGCCGCCACCTTCAACTGGAGCCCCACGACAACCACACCTGCGCCATCCACGATCATCACCGGGATACTGGTCGCCCATACCGATCAGGCGCGCATCGACGCCGAGGCCGAGGCAATGTCCCTCGCACTGATCCCGCCCCCGAAGGTCCACTAACGCAAACCGCCCACGCTCGCGATCACCGCACTCCCAGGAACACTCCCCGGGCACCTCGGCAGACCGCCGACCGCGGCGGGCACCGACGAACAAATGCGAGTTCACCGAGATTTCGGTGGATCAGCCGGTCGGCCCGCTGCGGCGTCGTCGCAGCCCGCCATCCACTGCCGGGACGGTTCCCGCCCGTCCGGTGTCTCGTACTCCGCGCACACAGTCGACTCGTCCTGACCGGCTGCGTAACCCTCCTCGTACTGCTGCTGGTATCCGCCCTTGCACCCGGATACGAGCAGCAGCAGCTGAACGGCCAGGAAGGCAACCACGCATCCCCTGGCATGCCTGGTGAAACCCGACCGTCCGTCCCCCGCGACCGCACCGGGTTCGTCCTCGACGTGAAATATCGGGAGGGCTCCTTCGTCCATACGGCTCACCCTTCCAGAACGTCCCTCGCGACCGGAACGGGTTCGCTCCAAGAACGGAACCTGACAACGCGCCCAACGTCCGACATCACCACCAACACCCGCCACAAAAGGGCACAGGCAAGCTGACAGAACTTCATGAACGATCAAGGGCTTACAGTTAAGAAAATTGTTAGTTTCAACGATCCGGATGTCCCCGATCTGTTGGATGCAAGAAATGGGGGACTTTTGTTCCGCCGATTGATCGCCGTCGTGGTGGGGCTGGCCGGGCTGGCAGCGGCACTCGTCGTGCCGGCCTCCGCCACCGACTTCCCGGCGAACAGCACGCCCTTGATCTCCTGGAACATGCAGGGCGCCAGCAACAACGCCCAGAACGGCAGCAAGTGGACGACGGTCCAGCGGCTGGCGTTGCAGGCGCCGATCCTGATGCTCCAGGAGGCCGGCCCGCAGCCGCCTCAGAACAGCAACGCGCAGCCTTCCCAGACCTTCACCACGACCGACAGCCAGGGCAACCAGCACCAGTTCACGGTGCTGCACCACACCTGGCGGGTCGACAGCAGTTACCGCAGCGCCCTCCCGACCCGCGAGGTCTACTTCCTCCAGACCGCCGACGACGTGAGCAACCCTCGCCGCATCGGCGGCCGGGTCAACATCGCGCTCGTCCTGACCGAGGCGCCGGACGAGCTGATCGTCGTCGGCAACCCGGTGGACGCCGGCCGCAACGCGCTCGGCGCGCGGTTCGGCGACGAGTGGTACTTCACGATGCACGGCCTGTCCGGCGGCGGCGGTGACTCCGGGGCGATGCTGGACGCGATCGACGACCGGATCACGGCCCTCGGGGCGCAGGCCAACCGCACGTACCACGTGACGGTCGGCGGCGACTTCAACGTCGACCCGGACGTCCTCTCGGGCCGGTCGAGCTTCCCGCCGACCATGCGGGCCCAGAGCTCGGGTCTGGCGACCCATCAGAGCGGTGGTGAGCTGGACTACTTCGTCACCACCCACTTCGACCACCCGCTGGCGGTGTCGGTCCGCTCCGAGGGCAGCTCCGACCACTGGCCGGTGCAGTCCGGCCGGCTCAACGCGGGCGGCAGCAACCCGCCCGCCGCCAGCCCGTCGATCGACGACCTGCGGGTGATGCCGACCGGTGACGGGATCACGGTCGGGGCGAACAGCAGCGACGAAGGCGGCTACCGGGACCATCTGAACGGCATCCTGAAGGGCCTGACCGCCGTCGCGCTCGGTGTCGGCGCGGTGGCCAGTTACATCTTCACGCGCACGGACTTCGTCGGTGAGCAGAAGAACGGCAAGCGCGGCGACCCCGACCACATGGGGTTCGAGGGCAAGGGCATCGACGACATCCAGGCCCAGACGATCCCCGCGCTCCAGACGCTGCGGCCGAACCTGATGACCCTGGTCGCGGGCACGGCCGACCTGTCCGGCGGCGCCGACGGCGCGGCGACGGCCGGCAAGATGCGGGGCTTCCTGGACGCGATCTACCGGACCTCGCCGACGACCACGGTCCTGCTCGGCACCCTGCCGCCGTCGACGAACCCGACGATCCAGGCCCGTATCGACGCCTACAACAGCGCGCTGCGCACGATGGCCTACGCCAAGATCGAGGGCGGCGCACGGCTGGTCCTGGTGGACCTGGGCGGGGTCACCACGCAGGACATCACCAATGAGATCTACCCGACCGACACCGGCTACCAGAAGATCGCGGACGCCTTCGGCGAGGGCGCCCGGATCGCGTACCTCCAGCGCATGATCAGCGGTCGCTCGTACGTCTGGGAGCCGATCGGCAAGATCCGGGACGCCGCCGCGACCGGCTCGAAGATCGCCTTCCCCGACCTGAACGGCGACGGCAAGGCCGACTACGCGGTGGTCGGCACCGACGGCAAGGTCACCGGCTGGCGCAACGACGACCCGCGCAAGGACGCGGTCTCGCTGGGCGACATCAGCCCCGCCGACAAGGGGAACAACCCGGCGCTGGTCTACTTCGCCGACCTCGACGGCGACGGCAAGGACGACTACGTCCGCATCCTCCCGGCGGCCGACTCGCCGACCGGCATCCCCGCGATGCGCATGTCGCGCAACACCAGCAGCGGCTCCACGGTCAGCTGGGGCACCGCGACGATCGTCGCGAACAACCTCACCTACGAGCCGGAGCTGTACTTCACCGACCTCGACGGCGACGGCCGCGACGACCTGATCACGCTCGACCGGATGAGCTTCCCGACCGCCTGGCAGAACAAGGGCAAGGGGATGCCGACCGAGGGTGGCTGGAGCAAGGTCTCGGGTTTCGCCACGCCGGGTGAGTCGCGCGGCGCGCAGGTCGCCTTCGCCGACATCACCGGCGACGGCAAGGCCGACACCGTCCGCGTCGAGTTCACCACCGGCGAGGTCCGGGCCTGGCAGAACACCGGCGCTCCGTGGACCGTCACCACGGGCTGGAAGTCGCTGGGCGTGGTCCGCTCCGACGACCCGTTCCAGGGCACCTTCGGGACCTTCGCCGACCTGAACGGCGACGGGATCGAGGACTTCGCCGTGACCCGCTCGGGTACGACGACGGCGTCCACGGCTTCTGTGGCGAAGACCGCTGTCCGAGCCGCCGCAGTCACGGCCGCCGCGAGCGGCGCCGGCGACATCGAGGGCTGGCTGGTCCCGAGCTACGGCGACGGCACCCGCAGCGACGGCGGCGCCGGTGACCTCGGCGTCAACGGCGGTGTCGGCGACCCGATGGAGGCGCACCCCGGCGGCGACGACGGCGGTACGCGGCCGGCGGCGACCGGCGACTGCCGGCCGGAGGGACTCGCGACCACGGCGGGCGTGGCGACGCCGTACTGCAAGGTCTACCAGAGCGACGGGCGCGAATGGCTCGGCGAGGGCCGGGGCCGCCGGGTCGTGGGCTACTTCAACGGTGGCCGCACGGGCGCCGACGGCACCCCGCACTACCTGGTGAAGAACATCCCCTGGTCGAAGGTGACCCACCTCAACTACGCGTTCGCGTCGGTGGAGAACAACAGGATCGCGGTCGACGCGAACGCCACCCAGAAGGAGTGGCCCGGCGAGCCCGGCGCCGAGATGGACGCCTCCCTGCCGTACAAGGGGCACTTCAACCTGCTGACCAAGTACAAGCGCCTGCACCCGCGCGTGAAGACGCTGATCTCGGTGGGCGGCTGGGCCGGTTCCGGCGGCTTCTACACGATGACCACCAACGCGGACGGCTCGGTCAACCAGGCCGGGATCGACACGTTCGCGGGCTCGGTCGTCGACTTCCTGCGGACGTACGGGTTCGACGGGGTCGACATCGACTTCGAGTACCCCACGGTCCTGGAGGACACCGGCAATCCGTCCGACTGGGCGGTGTCCAACCCGCGTCGCAAGGGCCTGCCCACGACGTACGCCGCGCTGATGAAGACGCTGCGGGACTCCCTCAACCGGGCCTCGGTCGCGGACAGCAAGTACTACCTGCTCACCTCGGCGTCGTCCGCCTCCGGCTACCTGGCGCGCGGCATGGCGAACCAGACCGCGCTGGACTACCAGGACTTCACCAACCTGATGGCGTACGACTACCACGGCACCTGGAACGACGTCGTGGGCCCGAACGCGGCGCTGTTCGACGACGGCAAGGACCCGGAGCTGGCCGACCAGTACGCCACCCCGGAGTACGGGAAGATCGGGTACTTCAACACCGACTGGGCGATGAAGTACATGCGCGGCGCGATGCAGGCCGGGCGCGTCAACATCGGGGTGCCCTACTACACGCGCGGCTGGCAGAACGTCACCGGCGGTACGAACGGTCTGTGGGGCAAGTCGCAGAAGCCGAACGGCTGTGAGCCGGGTACCGGCATCAAGCGGCCGTGCGGTGACGGTGCGTTCGGCATCGACAACATCTGGCACGACGAGACCAACAACGGCAGCGAGCTGGGCTCCGGGACGAACCCGCTGTGGCACACCAAGAACCTGGAGAAGAACATCACGCCGGTCTACGCCCGCAGTGTCGGGCTGACGCCGGAGACCGACGTCACCGACCGGCGCACCGGCCTGTACACCCGGTACTGGGACGACACCACGAAGACGTCGTGGCTGTGGAACGCCGAGAAGAAGGTGTTCCTGTCGACCGAGGACGAGCAGGGCATCGACGCCGTCACCGATCTGGTCAAGTCGACCGGTGCGGGCGGCGTGATGATGTGGGAGCTCGGCGGTGACTACTCCTGCCCGGCGGACATCCAGCCGGACACCCCGTGCGGGATGGGGTACACGCTGACCACCCGGCTGAACGAGAAGCTCGGCAACATCGGCGCGTACAACAACAGCCTGCGGGCCGGCACGGGTGGCACCGGGCCGACGGTGACGGCGAACCTGAGCGTCGAGATGGTCAACTACCCGACCAGCACGGCGAACCTGTGGCCGTTGCAGCCGACCGTCCGGATCACCAACAACACCGGGCGCACGCTCGGCGGTGGTAAGGACACGACGCTGTCGTTCGACATCCCGGCCTCGACGTCGCCGCTGGTCAAGGACGGCAACTGGCAGACCGGCGAGCAGGGCGGGCAGTGGAAGCTGACGGCCGGTTCGACGTTCCACCGGGTCACCACCACGCTGGACTACTGCCAGATCATCCCGTCCGGCAAGTCCCTCGACCTGCCGATCATCTACTTCCTCCCCATCACCGGTCCCGTGAACACGAGCCTGTCGATCGGCGGTACGGCGTACGCGCCCTCGACCGACAACCTCAAGGGACTCGGCACGGCCACCCCGCCCGCCGGCGGCTGTAGCGCCGCGAACTGGGACTCGACCAAGGTCTACTCCCCGGCCAGCCAGCCGATCGAGCAGACCACCGTCAAGTACAACGGCAAGGTCTGGAAAGCCAAGTGGGAAACAAAGGGCAGCGCCCCGGGCACCGGGGTCGACTCCGACCACGAACCCTGGAAACTGATCGGCACCGCCGGCTGACCGTTCCACTCAGGTAACCCGAAGAGTGCTTCCTCCTGTCATCCGTACGGGAGGAAGCACTCTTCTGCGTGAGTATGCGAGTGCGGCACCGAACCAGAGCTGCACGAACGCCGGTCCTGGACGTCAACTCCGGCGCGTGGGAGCTGGGTTCGCGCCCGGCCCGCACGACACGCGGCGCAAGCGCATCCTGCCGGCTCACGCGTGAGTCGTCACAACTGGACAGGCATCAGCAGGACTCTCCGAACTTCACCGCGCCGAACTCGACGGGCTGCCCGTCGAGTTGGGCTGCCGGCTTCGGGTTCTGGGTGCACACCTTCCAGTTGGATTCCAGGAGGATCATGCGGCTCTCGCCGGAGACGTCGTTGACGGTGATGCCGGTGGAGGAGTCGAGGGACTGGCGGGCGGCCTTGACGGACTTGCCTCGGAAGTCGGGCATCGTCGCCCCCGCTTGCCGTACCGTTCCCTCGTCCTTGGCGGGGCAGCTCTCCTCAAGTTTGACCGCCCCGAAATCCACTTTCGCGTCGGTCGAACGCGGCCCGGGAGCCGGGGTCTGTGAGCAGACCTTCCAGTTCCGGTCGAAGGCTTGCATACGGCCACGCCCGAGGGCGTCGTGCGACGTGAGGAGGTAGAAGCCGGCGGCCTGCGCCTGGTCCTGGGCGGCTTGTAGACCCTTGCCCTTCATGTCCGGCAGCGTTCCGGTCTTCGCCGCGTCCGTCGGCGTAGGCGTACCCGTCGGCGTAGGCGTGTCGCCGGGCGCCGACGCGGCGGCTCCGGTCTCCGTGGCGCTGCTGCCGGTCGCGGCCGGGTTGCAGGCGGTCAGGGCGACAAGCCCGGTGATCGCCAGAGCGGTTACGACAGCATGCTTGAGCATGGTTCCCCCATATCTTGGTACTGAAGGACCATCATGTGACTTGCGCGCCAAATGTAGAGACAGTGTGAACATTCCGTGATGTGGCGTTCGATATCGGTTTGACGGCGGTGAGTTGTCGGAGTGTCGGGCCGGCTCCTGCGGGAGTCCGGATGCCCCTCCTCGACGCCCGGTCAGCGTTCGTACACCACCCGCCCGTCGAACACCGTCAGATCCACCTCCACCCCGGTGATGTCGTGGGGATCGAGCGCGAGGAGTGGCTGGTTCAGGACGCAGAGGTCGGCCACCTTGCCGGGTTCGATCGTGCCTTTCCAGGTGTCGGCGAAGTCCTGGCGGGCGGGGTGGGAGGTGTAGGCGCGGAGGGCGTCGGGGAGGGAGACGCACTGGTCGGGGCCGCTGCGGCGACCGGTGGCCTTGGATTCGCGAAGGAGCATGGAGGCGACGCCCTGGCGCCAGTCGGGGGTGGTGATGGGGGCGTCGGAGCTGGCGCACACGGTGACGCCGGATTCGACGGCGGAGCGGACGGGCCACTGGTAGGCGGAGCGTCGGGGGCCGACCACCTCGTCCATGAGGTCGGAGACGGTCCACTTGATCGCGGGGTTCATGTTGACGCCGTAGCCGTGGGCGGCGAGTCTGGCGAGGCTGTCGGCGCTGATGAAGTCGCCGTGGATGACGTAGTGGCGGGCGTCGGGGCGGGGGGCCGCCCGGTCGGCGTCGATCAAGGCGTCCACGACGGTGTCGATGGCCCGGTCCCCCGTGACGTGGACGCCGAGTTGGAAGCCGGCCTCGTGGGCGGTCCGGATCATCTCGCGGAGTTCCTCGACCTGGACGGCGGGGGTGTCGCCGTGGACGCAGAGGGCGCCGTGACCGCCGCCGGCGTAGGGCTCGTTCATCCAGGCGGTGCGGTTCGGCGGCACGCCGTCGGCGAAGATCTTGACGCCGATGGGGTTGAGCAGCCGGGGGTCGGGGGTGGCGGGGCGGTTCGGCACGTACCGTCCCTCGCGCACCCCGTCCGGCCGGGCCCGTAGATCCTCCGCCCCCGCACGCAGCCCCTCCGCCTCCGTCCCCGTCCCGGCCTCCGTCTCTGCCTCCGCCTCCGCCTCCGCCTCCGGCACCCCTCCCACCCCCGCCCCCAACTCACCCAACCCCTCCCGCAGATCCTCCGCCCCACCCCCCATCGGCGCCGGCAGAAGCAACACGCTCACCCGCGCCTCAAGACCCCCCTCCCCGGCGAGTTCCGTGTACGCCGTCCAGTTGTCGGTGCTCAGGCCGCCGAAGAACGTGTCCCCGCCCCCGGGCCCGAGTCCGGGCTCGGTGTAGCTGGTGATGCCGAGGGAGTGGAGTTCCCGGACGACCCCCTCGATGGCCAGGCGGCGCTGCGCGATCGTGGGTGAGGGCAGCGCCCCTTGGATCAGCCGCGCGGCGGCCTCGCGGAGGATGCCGGTCGGCTCGCCGTCGGCGTCCGTGTCGATGACGCCACCGGTCGGCGCCGCCGTACCGGCGTCGATGCCGCAGCGGCGCAGCGCGGCCGTGTTGGCCCACACGGTGTGCTGGGAGAAGTCGGTGAGGCAGACGGGGTTGTCGGGGGCGGCCTCGTCCAGGTCCCGGCGGTGGGGGTAGCGGCCTGGGTCGGCGAGGCACTCCGCGAGGTAGCCGGCGTCCCAGCCGAGCCCGACGATCCACTCCCCCGGCGCGACGGCGCACACCGCGCCGCCCACGAGAGCCGCGATGTCGGCGACCGAACCCACCGCCGGATGGCCGACGTCGAGGGCGAACGGGGGCTTCGTCATGCCGTAGGCGGCGCCGTGGAGGTGGGAGTCGTTGATGCCGGGCAGGACGGTCCGTCCGTTCAGCTCGACGATCCGGGTCCCGGGTCCGGCGAGCGCGCGGACCTCCGCGTCGGTCCCGACCGCGACGATGTCCCGGCCGCGTACCGCGACCCCTTCGGCGACGGTGAACTCGTGGTCGACGGTGAGGACTTGGCCGCCGGTCAGGATGAGGGTGGGATCGGTTTCAGGCATGAGAGCCCTCTCTCTAGAGAAGCTGGAAAAGCTGGTCAACGTCCGGGACGCGGTGCGAAGTAGGCGAGGGCGGCGCCCGCGATCAGCGCGGTGCCCTGCGCCATCTGCTGCCAGAACGTCGGTACGTTCAGCAGGGTCAGGCCGTTCTGGAGCCCCCCGAGGAACACCACGCCGAGGAGGACCCCGAAGACCGAACCGGAGCCGCCGGTCAGGGCAACGCCGCCGACGAGTACGGCGGTGAGCGCGGCCAGTTCGAAGCCCGCGCCGGACGTCCCCGCGACGACGCTGTCCAGCACGGACGCCTTGATGGCACCGGCCAGCGCGGCGGCGACCCCGGTGGCGACGAACAGGGCGAACGGCGTCCGGCGGATGTCGATCCCGGAGAGGTGGGCGGCCTCCCGGTTGACGCCGATCGCGAAGACGTGCCGTCCGGTCGGCGTCCACGCCAGGAACAGCGCGCCCACGACGAGGACGGCCGCGGCGATGACGACCGGCGCCGTGAGCCCCGCGATCCGCGCCCCGCCGAGCCAGGCGAACCCGGAGCCGAAGCCGCTCAGCGGCAGCGGGAACACCTGCTGCGCCAGACCGCGTACGGCGGTGAGCATGCCCAGCGTGACGACGAACGGCGACAGGCCGAGGTAGCAGCACAGCACGCCGTTCACCGCGCCGACCGCCGCGCCCGCGGCCAGCGCGCCCGCCACGGCGACGACCGGTGGCTGACCGTCGCTCGCGAGCCGGCCCGCGACCAGCCCGCCGAGGGCGAGCGTGGAGCCGACCGACAGGTCGAGGTAGCCGCTGATGACGAGCAGCGCCAGCGGGACGGCGACGATCGCGAGGGTCGCGGCGTCGGTGGCGATACCACTGAGGTTGGACGGGTCCAGGAAGCTGCCGGTGGACAGCTGGAACGCCGGTACGAGGACGGCGAGCACGGCGATCAGGGGGTGGCGGCGCAGTACGGCGAGGCTCCCGGCGGCCAGGTCGCGCGGGCGGGTGAGGGCGTGGTCGACGGTGGTCATGAGGCTCCTTCGGCTTCGACTCGGGACGCGCCTTCGGCCTCGGCTTCGGGTGCGCCTTCGACCGGCGCCCGGTCGGTGTCGTGCACGGCCGACAGCAGGGCCTGTTCGGTGAGGCCGGCCCCGGACAGTTCGGCGACGATCCGGCCCCCGGCGACGACGAGGCAGCGGTCGGCGAGCGCGACGACCTCCTCCGGGTCGCTGGAGGCGAACAGCACGGCCGTACCCCGCTGTTCGGCGATCCGTGAGACGACGCGGTAGATCTCCTGGCGGGCGCCGACGTCGACGCCCTGGGTCGGTTCGTCCAGCAGGAGGACCCTGACCCGGCGGGCTTCGTTGATCCAGCGGCCGAGGACGAGTTTCTGCTGGTTGCCGCCGGAGAACGCGCCGGCGGGGAGGTTGGGGCGGGCGGGGCGCAGGCCGACGGACTCGGCCAGCCCGTCGAAGACGCGTCGCTCCGCGCGCGGCATCCGCACCCCGGACCGGGCGAGCCGGCGGATCGAGGGGAGCAGGACGTTGTCCTGAGCGGTGAGCGCCGGGAAGAGCGCCTGGGTCCGGCGGTCGGCGGGGACCAGGGCGATCCCGGCGGCGAGCGCCTCGGCGGGGCGGCTGGGGACGACGCTGTCGTCACCGATCCGGATCGTCCCGCCGAGCGCGCGGCGCCTGCCGAACAGGGTCTCCAGCAGCCGGGTCCGCCCCGACCCGATGAGCCCGAACAGCGCGACGCGCTCCCCTTCACCGACCGTGAGCCCGACGGGCCCGAAGCCGGGGCCGCGCAACGCCTCGACGGTGAGCCGGGGTGCCCGCGGGGCCCCCATCCGCCCGGACCCGCCCGACCGCCCGCCGGCCTCGGCCCCCTCCGAACTCCCGACGCCATCAGCCCCGTCCGAAGACCCGGAACCTTCCGGCCCCCTCACGCTCCCGGCCCCCTCCGCCGCATCCGAACTGCCAACCCGCCCCGCGATCACCGCGACCAACTCCCCCCGACTCCGCCCACCCCCCTCCGAGTGATGCACCACCCTCCCCTCCCGCATCACCGTCACCACATCCGCCAGCCGCTCCACCTCCGACAGCAGATGCGTGACGTACACGATCCCCAGCCCCTGAGCCCGCAGATCCTCCACCCGCGCGCCCAGCGCATCGCTCTCCGCCCCGGACAACGCGGCGGTCGGCTCGTC
The DNA here is from genome assembly GCF_040610055.1 of Streptomyces sp. NPDC004539. NCBI lineage: Bacteria > Bacillati > Actinomycetota > Actinomycetes > Kitasatosporales > Streptomycetaceae > Streptomyces > Streptomyces sp. NPDC004539. The sequence continues at coordinate 209,252 of NZ_JBEXLS010000009.1, forward strand.
CAGCACCAGTACGGACGCGCTCCGGCTCAGCGCCTTGGCGATCTCCACCAACTGCCGCTGCCCCATGGGCAGTTCCCCCACCCGGTCGCGCGGCGAGCAGGTCGCGGCGACCCGTGACAGCAGCCCGGCCGCCACCTCGTCCTGCGCCTTGCGGTGGATACGCCCGTACCAGGTCCACTCCTGCCCGAGGAAGATGTTCTCGGAGACGGTGAGCGCGTCGATGACGCTCAGCGTCTGGTAGATGATCGCGACACCCGCGGCCATCGACTCCCGGGGAGTGAGCCGGGTGTAGGGCGTACCGCCGATCTCGATCGTGCCGGCGTCGGGCGGAAAGGCTCCGCCGAGGCATTTGATGAGGGTCGACTTCCCGGCACCGTTGTGACCGAGCAGCGCGTGCACCTGTCCGGCGGGCACGGTGAGGTCGACGCCGTCCAGCGCCCGGACGCCGCCGAAGGACTTGGTCAGCCCCCGGACGCGCAGGTTGATGGTGGTCATGGCGGACCTCAGGCGTTCTGCGCGAGGAGTTCGTCGATCTTCGCGACGTCCCCGCTGCCGACGAGCGTGATCGGCACCTGCACGCTGGGGTCGGCCTTGCCGGCGGCGACCGCGAGGGGGACGTCGACGATCGCCGAGGCGAGGTCGTGCGGCGCGAGGGCGGCCGAGGCCCGGTAGAAGGTGCCCTGTTTGACGGCGAGGAGGGAGGGCGCGGCGCCGTCCTGCCCGCCGACGAACGTCTTCGCGTCGTCCTGGGCGCGGCCGGCCTGCTGGAGCGCCTTGAAGGCGCCGTACGCGGCGGCGTCGGTGACGCCGAGGACGAGGTTGAGGTCGGGGTGCTTGGCGAGGATCGCCTTGGCCTTGGTCAGGCCGGTATCGGGGTCGATGGCCTGTTCCCGAGCGACGACGTCGACGCCGGGGGCCGCTTTCGTGAACGCGTCGATCATGCCCTCGGTGCGCTCGCGGCCCAGTGCGATGGTGCTGTCCGTGAGGAAGGCGATCTTTCCCTTGCCGCCGAGCTGTTCGGTGGCCCACCGGGCCGCCGCCGCGCCGAGCAGCGTGCCGCCCTCCCGGAAGCTGAACTGGATGTCGGCGCTCTGGTGTTCCAGGCTGCCGCCGTAGGTGACCCAGATGAGGCCGGCGTCGAGGGCGCGTTTCGCGAGGGCGTCGGTCGCCTCGAAGACCATCGGGAAGGAGACGATCGCCGGGACCTTCTGGGTGATCCAGGTGGTGAGGTTGGTGGCCTGGGTGTCGGCGCTCGCGTTGTCGCTGGTGGTCGCCAGCGAGATGCCGTGCTTCTCGGCGCCGGCTGTGGCGAGCTTGACGAGGGTCGAGTAGAGGGGGAGCTGGGTGAAGGGGTAGTCCAGGCCGATCTTCGTCAGCTTCCCGGTGGGCGCCGGGGACTTGTCGGCGGACGTGCTCGCCGGCGCCGTACAGCCCGTGGCGGTCAGTGCGGTGGCGCCGAGGGCGGCGGCGGAGAGGGTGAGGAAGCGTCTGCGGGAGGCGGGGGAGGTGAACGGCCTGTGCTGTGGGTTCATGGCTGGGGCTCTCCGGGAGGTGGGCGGGCGGTGCCGCCGGGCGGTGTGCGGAACAGGAAAGACCCATGGCCCCGGCGCCGCCATCCGTAGAAATACCGAGGGGTGGCTGCGCGATTCCGGGGCTGTCGGTACCTTGTCCGCCGAGGGAGCCCGCCATATCGTTAGGGCTCAAATGACATGGCGGTGCCGGACCCGGGGAGGCTCGCGTGCTCAGCCACCACCAGGTCGCGGCGGCCACCCGCATCGGCATGCTCACCCGCGAACGCGACACGGCGTCGGCCTGCGCCCAGGCCCTCGCCGAACTCTCCGGCGCGCTCCCCATGGACGCCGCGACCCTCCTCACCCTGGACCCGCTGACCGGCGGCCACGTCCAGGTCGCGGGCATCGGCTACCCCGCCGGCCACTCCCAGGCCCTGGCCGCCGAGTTCGTCGCGACCCCCTGGTACCGCAACGTCGTACGCCAGGAGCTGCCGCCGTCCATCTCCGAGGACGCGGAGGACGGCCTAGGCACGCGTTTCCGGCAGGGCTGGTTCTACGCCGAGCGGGTGCGGCCCGCCGGGTTCCGGGACGGGGTGACGGGGGCCCTGCGGCACGGGGACCGGCTCGTCGGCCTCGTCCACCTCTCCACCGCGGACCCGCACGCCTACGGCACGGACGCGCGGCAGTTGCTGGCCTCCGTACTGCCGGCCCTCGGGGCGCTGGCCGACCCGGTGCCCCGTACGGGTGAGCTCCTGGAGTCGGAGGACGGCGCGGCGGCGCTGGTGACGGACGCCGGGGTGATCGACATTCCGGGCCGGGACCGGGTCCGGGCCCTGGGCGACGCGGAGTTCGCCACGCTGGTGCGGGCCTTCGCCGAGTCGGGCGGCCGGCGGCTGCGGCTGCTGTGGCCGTGCGACGGCGTCTGGCACCGGGTCGCCCTGCACCGGCGCCGCTCCCCCGGCGGATTCGTCGCGGACGCCGTACTGGTGATCGAGACGCCGGGCGAGCTGCCGTACCGGCTGAGCCCGCGCGAGCTGGAGGTGCTCACTCTGGCCACTCTCGGGCGCACCAACCAGGCCATCGCCGAGACTCTCTTCCTCTCCCCGCGTACCGTGCACACCCATATGGAGCACCTGCTGCGCAAGACCGGCGCCGCCTCCCGCGCCGAGGCGACGGCCCTCGCCATCCGCGACGGCCTGCTCCATCCGGCCCCGGCGGACCTCCCCCGCTTCGTCGAACGCTGATCCGCCGGCCGTCCGGCGTCAACACCGCGAGCGGCTTGAACCCGAAGGGTGAAGCGGCGGCGCGTTATTGACGTCGTGCGGCGGTGATCCTTGGGTCTGGTGCGCCTCGTGGGTAACGTCACCCCACCGCAGGTGCGGAGCCGCCCGGACACCTGCGCTGCACGGGAGAACAGAGCCGCAGCACCCCGGACCGCACGCTCGTCCGACCGCCGGTCCGAGACGTCCCCCCACCCCCTGGGTCAGGAGATTTCGCATGCCCGAAGAGCTGACCGGTTCCCCGAGTCGCCGGCGTGTCGTCGGCACGATGGCCGCTTCGGCGGCGGGATGGGCGTTGCCCGTGCTTCCCGGACTCCCCGCGTCGAGCGCGTACGCCCAGCCGCGGGAGGACAGCACGACCCAGGTCACGGACCTGGCGGTGAACGGCCGCGCCGACGGCCCGATCGGGGTCGACGACCCCTCGCCCCGCCTGAGCTGGCGGGTCGTCAGGGCCCCGGACGGCTGGATGCAGAGCGCCTACCAGGTGCGGGCCGCGCGGTCCGCCCGCGATCTGGCGGCGGGCCGGTGGACGTGGGACAGCGGGCGGGTCGTCTCCGCCGCGCAGACCGACATCGTGTGGCGGGGGCCCGTGCTGCGCTCGCGCGACGTGGTGGTGTGGCAGGTACGGGTCTGGAGCGGCACCGGGCATGTCACACCGTGGAGCGGCGCCGCCTCCTGGGAGATGGGCCTGCTGCGGCGCGCCGACTGGGGTGGCGCCCGCTGGATCGAGTACGCCGGCCGCACGCTCGACCAGCCGCTGCCGGTCTTCGCCCGCGCCTTCCGGGTGACCGGCCGGGTCACCCGGGCCAGGCTGTACCTGTCCGGCGTCGGCCTGCACGTGGCCCACCTCAACGGCAAGCCGGTCACCGACGAGGTCCTCGCCCCCGGCAACTCCAACTACCAGCTGTCGGTGGAGTACCGGGCCTACGACGTCACCGGCCTGGTCCGGACCGGCGCCAACACGCTCGGCGTCGAACTCGGGTACGGGACGGCGCTGGTGACACGGTCGGTCACCAACGCGGCGACCGGGCGGAGCGCCCCGTACAGCTGGTGGCAGAGCCAGTTCAAGGGCGCGGGCACGCTGGTCGGCGGCGTCGGGCGGGAGGCCACCGTCGTCCGGGTGAGCAGCGCGGCCAACTTCCATGTCGGCGGGACCGTCAACGTCGACACCGGGGACGGGGGTGTGCGGCTGGAGTCACGGACCATCACCGCCGTGGACACGGGCGGGGGTTCGATCTCCTTCACGCCGGGGCTGTCCTCGGACCACGCCGACGGGGCGGCCGTCACCGGCTCGGGGAACTCCCTCGCGAGCACCGACCCCAGCGCGGGCGCCGCCGTCACCCCCCGGCTCATCGCCCGGCTGGAGGTGACGCGGGCCGACGGCACCGTACAGGTCGTCGTCAGCGACGGGTCCTGGCGGACGGCGCTGGGCGCGACGACCACCGCCAACTGGTACTCCGGCGCCGACTACGACGCCCGGCGCGAGCAGCCCGGCTGGACGGCGCCGGGGGCCGATCTGAGCGCGTCGGCGCCGCGCCGGGACGGGACGGCCATGGGGTGGACCGGCGCCGGGTTCGCGCCGCCGCCGAACCTGACCACCGAGCTGGTGTGGCGCAACGCCGAGCCGCTGAGGGTCGTCGACCGGCTGCGTCCCGTCGGCGTCGGACAGCCCAGACCCGGCGTCTGGGTCTTCGACTTCGGGCAGAACTTCGCCGGCTGGCCCCGCCTCACCCTCGGCCGGCTCCCCGCCGGGACGACGGTCAAGGTGCGCCCCGCCGAGTCGCTCGCCGCGGACGGCACCGTCGACCAGACGTCGATCATGGGCGGCGGCCCGGTGCGCGGGACCGACGTCTTCGCCTCCTACACGACGTACGGCGCGGACGGGGGCGAGAGCTGGCAGCCGCAGTTCCACTACTTCGGCATGCAGTGGGTCGAGGTCACCGGCCTCCCCGACGGCTACACGCCCACCGCGGACACGGTGACCGGCCTCCAGATCCACGCGGACGTCCCCGTCGCGGGCTCCGTCACGACGTCGAACGCGCGGATCAACCGCATCCACCGCATGTGCCGGTACTCCGTCATGAGCAACCTCATGTCGACGTTCACGGACTGCCCCGGCCGCGAGAAGCTCGCCTACCCCGCCGACTACCTCCAGCCCTTCGGCTCCCTGCACCGCCTCTTCCGCTACGACGCCTACCTGCGCACGATGCAGCGGCATCTGGTGGAGGGCCAGTCGAGGGCGGGCGACAACATCGGGAACGTCGCCCTCAAGACGCCGGTGTACGACTGGGGCTACACGGGCCGCTACGGCGACGAGATCAACTGGGGCGACGGCATCGTCCTGGTCCCCTGGTACCTGTACGAGACGTACGGCGACACCCGGACCATGGCCCGCTCCTACCCCCAGATGCAGGCGTTCCTCACCTACATCCGGACCCGGAAGGCGGGTACCGGCGCCGACGCGCACATCGTGGACGGCGCCCTCGCGGACTGGTTCGCCGGCGAGGCGACGTCCGGGCGGATCACCGGGACCTGGGGGTACCACCAGGTCGCCGACCGGATGGCCCGGATGGCGGAACTCCTCGGGCGGACGGCCGACGCCGCCGACTACCGCAGCCTCGCCGGGCAGATCCGGGACGCGTTCAACGACGCCTTCTACAACAGGGCGCTCGGCCGCTACACGGCGCGGGGCGACGCGGGTCCGGCCGGGGCGACGCAGGCGGCCCAGGCGCTGGCCCTCGACGAGGGGCTCGTCCCGGCCGGGGAGCGCGCGCGGGTCCTGGCGTCACTGGTCGAACTGGTCCGCGCCTACCGGCCGTCCGGGGGCGGCCCCCACCTGGGCGGCGGCACCATCGGTCTCGCGCCCATCGTCCGCTCCCTCCACGAGGCGCGCCACGACGACCTCCTGTGGGACGTCCTCCAGGAGAACACCCTCCCCAGCTACGGCCACTTCCTCCAGCCCACCACCGCCCACCCCGACGGCCTCACCACGCTCCCCGAGACCTGGGACCTGCGCTACTCCAACAACCACATGATCCTCAGTCAGATCGACGAGTGGTTCCACACCGCCCTCGCGGGCATCCGCCGGCCACGCGGCACAATCGCCTACCGCCACCTCGTCATCGACCCCCGCCCGGTCGGCGACCTCACCTCCGCGGAAGGCACCTACCGCACCCCCCACGGCACCGCCTCGACCCGCTGGACCCGCCGCCAGGGCGTCTTCCGCCTCCACGCCGAGATCCCGCCCAACACCACGGCGGAGATCTGGCTGCCCACGGGAGGCCGCGCACTCCAGAACGCCCCCCGGGGCACGCGGTTCGAGCGCCTGGAAGAGGACCGCGCGGTGTACGCCGTGGGGTCCGGCGCCCACGACTTCACCGCACCCGACCCACAGTGAGGTCAGCCCTCTCCGTCATCCCTCAGGACCAGGTCCAGCAACCCGGGGAACCGTGCGTCGAACTCCTCGCGGCGTAGCCGGTTGACGCGCTTCGGGCCCTCGTCGCGCTGTTCGACGAGGCCCGCGGCGCGCAGGACGGAGAAGTGGTGGCTGAGGGCGGCCTTGCCGACGGGGACGTCGAAGCTGCCGCAGCTGCGGGTCCAGACGGGGGAGCCGGAGAGTTCGCGCAGGAGCTGGATGCGGACGGGGTCGGCGACGGCGGAGAGGGCCGTGAGGACGGAGACGTCGTCGGGGTGGGTGTGGACGGGGGTGGGGCGGTGGCTCGCGGCCACGGTCCGGTCGGGCATGTCGCTCCTGTCGTCCCGGGTGGCCGGTTGCCGAGTGTTCGATGGATATCTTACAGTCCGAGTGTTCGCTTCCGGTTGAACACTCTGGCGCTCGCCATTGCCGGGCGGACCCTCCGAGCCATGCCCACTCCCCCTGCCGAAGGATGTGTCCGCCCATGCGCGCGGTCGAGTTCCACGAGTACGGCGCCCCCGAGGTCCTCCGGGTCGTCGACGCCGAGATCCCCGAACCGGGCCCCGGCCAGGTGACGATCGACACCGCCTGGGCGGGGGTGAACTTCGCGGACGTCAAGGCGCGCGCCGACGGCTACCGCGTCGAGACGCTGCCGTTCCGCCCCGGCCTCGAAGTGTCCGGGCGGGTCCGCGCGGTCGGCGAGGGCGTCACCGGCCTCGTCCCCGGCCAGGAGGTCGCCGCGTTCCTGTCGGGCGGCGGGTACGCCGACGTCGTAAGCGCCGAGGCGACCGCCACCGTCCCCCTCCCCCGCGGTCTCGGCCTGCGGACGGCCGCCGCGCTGCCCACCGTCCTGCCGACCGCCCACGCCCTCCTGCACGAGGTCGGCCGGCTGCGCGCCGGGGAGACGGTCCTCGTGCACGGGGCGGCGGGCGGTGTCGGCACGGTGGCCGGGCAGCTCGCCCGGGCGGCGGGGGCCGGGGCGGTGTACGGCGTGGTCTCGTCACCGGCGAAGGCGGAGTACGCGCTGCGGCACGGGTACGACGCCCTGTTCGCGCCGGACACGTTCGCCGACGACGTCCGCAGCGCCACCGGCGGGAAGGGCATCGACCTCGTCCTCGATCCGGTTGGCGGCGAGACCCTGCGCCGGGGGCTCGGCGCGCTGGCGCCGTACGGGCGGCTGGTGTCGTTCGGGAACGCGTCGGGCGAGGCGCCCTGGCAGGCCGGAATGGCGGAGCTGGGGGCGTGGGGGCGTTCCGTGTCGGCGTTCACGATCATCGGGCTCGCCGGGTCCGCGCCGCTGGAGCTGCGGGCGCTGACCGAGCGGGCGTTCGCGAAGGCCGTCGAGGGGGTGGTGGCCCTGCCCGTGACGGCGGAGTTCCCGTTGGCGGAGGCGGCCGAGGCGCACCGGCTGATGGGCGGGCGGACGTCGACCGGCAAGCTGCTGCTGCGCGTGACGGGTTGATCGAGTGGGAGCACAGCGGGCGCTCGGCCGGGTCCCCGCCCCCGGGCTCGTCCTCATCGGTGTCTGCGGGCTCCAGTTCGGGGCCGCGTTCGCCACCCGGATCTACCCGCAGGTCGGCGCCCCCGGTGTCGTCTTCCTGCGGCTGCTGATCGCGGGCGCGCTGCTGTGCGCGGTGTGGCGGCCGGGCCGTGCGTCGCTGCGCGCGGTGCGGGGCGCCTGGCCGGTGGTCGGCGCGGCGGGCGCGCTCCTCGCCGCGCACCACCTCGCGTTCTACGCGGCCGTCGGCCACCTCCCGCTGGGCGCCGTCGCCACGATCGAGTTCCTCGGCCCGTTCACCATCGCCCTCGCCGGTTCGCGCCGGGCCGCCGACCTCCTGCCGGCCTGTCTCGCGGCCGGGGGTGTGCTGTTGCTCGGTGGGGGCGGGGTGCCGCTCGACCCGACCGGGATCGGCCTGGCCGTCGTCGCCGCGTGCTGCTGGGCCGGTTACATCCTGGTCGGGGCGCGGATGGCGCGCCGGCTCGACGGGGGCCAGGGGCTCGCGGTCGCGGTCGTCCTCGCGGCGGTCCTGACGGCGCCGTACGGGATCGCCCATGCCGGGGGCGCACTGCTGGACCCCGGGGTGCTGTGGGTCGCGGCGGTCGTCGCCGTCGCGTCCAGCGTGCTGCCGTACTCCTGCAACCTGGAGGCGCTGCGGCGGGTCCCGCCACGCGTGTTCAGCGTCCTGACCAGCCTCGAACCGGCGGCGGGCGCGCTGTTCGGGCTCCTGATCCTGGGGCAGCGGCTCGCCTGGGGGCAGTGGCTGGGCATCGGGGCGGTGGGGCTGGCGTCGGTGACGGCGACGCTGCTCGCGGCGCGGGGCGAGGGGGCGGACAAGGCGCGGGACGAGGTAGTGGACAAGGTGCGGGGCAAGGCGGTGGGCAAGGCGCGGGACGCGTCCACGGCCGACTGCGCGACCGCCCACGGGGATGACCGGCCGGTCAAGGCGGTCGGCTCTCCGACGTGACGGACGAGAGCGCGTCCCGGCGACAGCGACCCGCCTCCGTCTTCGAGACGTCGTCCGGCCGCCTCCTGTCGTCCCACGCCGAGTACGCCGCCCGGTCCGGCGGACACGTCTTCGACCAGCCCGGCCTCACGGGAAAGCACGACGATCCGACCTTTAGCTCGTTCGAGGGGTGGCGAAACCGTTTTCCCGGGTGGGACGGCCGAGCAGCGTGGACGATCTCGGCCGAGGCGCCTCCCACCTCGGCCGAGGCGCCCTCCACAGATCCTGGAGGATTCATGCGACACCCTGTCCCCCGCGTCCGCGCACTGACCGTGGGGCTCGTGCTGGCGGCGGCCGTGCTCTCCCCCGCCGGCTCCGCCCACGCGGCGGCCGACCGGTACGAGTGGGCCGCGCTGGGCGACTCGTACACGGCCGGCGGTTTCGTCGGGGACCCGCAGCCCGCGCTCGGCGATCCGGCACGCGACGGCTGCGACCGGACCAGCGACGCCTACCCCGGCCTGGTCGAGCGGGAGTTGGCCGAGTTCCCGCCGGGCAAACCTGTCCACCTGACGAACGTCAGCTGCGGCAACGCCACCATCGCCCACATCGCCAAGGAGAGGCAGAAGCCGATCAGCCCGGTCGAGCCCCCGGCGGACGGCTGGCCCGAGGTGGCCCCGCAGATCGAGCGGGCGAACCTCGGCAGCGGGACCGACATCGTCACGATCGGCGTCGGCGGCAACAGCCTCCCCTTCGGGGGCATGCTCCTCAAGTGCCTCGAAGACGGCATCGCCGGCAAGTCCTGCCGCGAGCACTACACCAACCCCCCGGCGGGCGAGGAGAGCATCCAGGACAAGCTCGCCCGGGTCCAGGACGAGTACATCGAGATGCTGGCCCAGGTCCATCAGGCCGCGCCCGACGCGAAGGTGATCACGGTCGGCTACCCGGCGGTCCTGCCGGACGAGGGCAGCGAGTGCAACCGCCTCTCCCTCACCGAACTCGGCTCGATCACGCACGCCGACGTCGACTGGCTCCGCGACGACGTCCTCAAGCAGCTCAACAACACGATCCAGCGGGTCACGAACTTCTTCGGTGACCGCTACGTCGACGTCTACTCCTCCAGCGTGGGCCACGACGCCTGCCGCCCGGCCGGCACCAAGTGGGTCGAGGGAATCTGCGGCGACGCCCCGGACTACTGGCCGTCCAAGCTCGCCGGCACCCCGCTGAACTGCGGTCTGATCGGCAAGCGCGTCACGCTGGTCCACCCGAACGCGGCCGGGTACGCGAACACGGCGGCACATGTCGAGCGGGCGATCCGTATCGCGCTCCTGGATCGCTGACGGCCGTCACCTCACGCCCGGACGCCGTCGCGACGGTGTCCGGGCGTGCGGCCCGTCAGGAGCGGCTCACGCCGAAGGGGTCAGCGCCACCGGGAACGCCTGCTCCACCCGGTCCCGCTTGACGTACATGTCCCAGTACAGGTCGGCCAGTTCGGCCGGGTCGGCGACCGGGAAGTCCGTGTTCACGGGGAGGTCGGCGGCGTCGGCCATCTCGCTGCCGGTGATCATCGCGGCGATGGTGAGGGTCCCGGCGTACACGCCCTTCTCGGCGAGTTCCCCGTTGAGCGAGTACACGTAGTTGCGCGCGGCGGCCATCACCGGACCGAACCCGCTGAGCTGGGGCATCGGCTGGACGGCGCTGTAGCCGGTGGTCATGAGGAGAGCGCCGTCGCCGCGCTCGACCAGTTCGGGGAGGACCTCGTGGAAGACCTCCACCGGCGTCAGCAGGAGCAGCCGGGAGAGGCTCTCGACGGTGGCGGCGTCCAGGTCGGCGGCCGGGGTGAAGGAGGAGTCGTTGCCGATGGGCCCGTACTCGACGACGTCGATCCGCCCGAAGCGCTCACGGACCGCCGCGACCAGGGCGGGCACCCCGGCCGGGTCGGACAGGTCGGCGGGGAACGCGGCGGCCTCGACGCCCTCCTTCTCCAGCTCGGCGACCAGCGTGTCCAGCCGCTCCTTGCGCCGGGCGACGAGCGCGACCCGGAACCCCTCGCGGCCGAAGCGGCGGGCGAGGGCGACGCCGAGACCGGTACCGGCGCCGAAGACGGCGATGACTTTGGACATGGGTGGGCTCCTCGAAGAGTTATCTTGACCGCAGGGTCAACTTCCGAAGAGACCGTAACATCGAACTTGACCCCTAGGTCAACTTAATCGCCGCAGCGAGCGGCCCCGCTCCATAAATCTATGCATACAAAAAATTAGAGGCTAGGGTGACAGCCATGCACCCCCGCTCCACCCCGCCCCCGGCCTGCTGCGCACCCCGCGCCCCCGCCCCGGCCCGTCCGGGCGGAGCCGCTCCGACGCCGCCGGCCCCCGCCCGGCCCGCCTCGCCGGACGGGACGGTCCTCCTCCCCGGCGGCGAGTTCCTGATGGGGGCCGACGACGGCGAAGGGTTCCCGGCGGACGGCGAGGGTCCCGTGCGGCCGGTGCGGCTGAGCCCGTTCCGGATCGACGCGCACGCCGTCAGCAACGACCGCTTCGCGGAGTTCGCCGAGGCCACGGGGTACGTCACCGAGGCCCAACTCATCGGCTGGTCCTACGTGTTCGCCGGTTTCCTGGACGCCTCGCTGCGCCGCGGGGCGCCGAGACCGCCGCGTACCCCCTGGTGGTGCGGGGTGGACGGCGCCCGCTGGGACCGGCCCGAGGGACCGGGCAGCACACTCGCGGGACGCGGTGACCATCCGGTCGTCCATGTGTCGTGGAACGACGCGGCGGCGTACGCCAGTTGGGCGGGGAAGCGGCTGCCGACCGAGGCCGAGTGGGAGTACGCGGCGCGGGGCGGGCTGGAGCGGAAGCGGTATCCGTGGGGCGACGAACTCGACCCCGGCGGGGAGTACCGCTGCAACATCTGGCGGGGGACGTTCCCCACGGAGAACACCGCCGCCGACGGGTACCGGGGCACGGCCCCGGTGGACGCCTTCGCGCCCAACGGCTTCGGCCTGCACAACACGTCGGGCAACGTGTGGGAGTGGTGCGCCGACTGGTGGACGACCCGCCACCCGGCCCGGACCGTGACCGACCCCCGAGGCCCGCTGCTGGGGAACGACAAGGTGATCCGGGGCGGGTCCCACCTCTGCCACCGGTCCTACTGCGACCGCTACCGCGTCGCCGCCCGCACGGCCAGTACGCCCGACGGCGCCAGCGGCCACACCGGGTTCCGGTGCGCGCGGGACGCCTGACGAGCCGAACTCACCGAGGAGCCGCACCACATGAGAGCCATCATGGTCATGTTCGACAGCCTGAACCGGCACCTGCTCCCGCCGTACGGCTGCGACTGGACGCATGCCCCGAACTTCGCCCGCCTCGCCGGACGGACCGTCACCTTCGAGACGGCGTACGCCGGTTCGATGCCGTGCATGCCGGCCCGGCGTGAACTCCACACGGGACGGCACAACTTCCTGCACCGCAGCTGGGGTCCGCTGGAGCCGTTCGACGACTCGATGCCGGAGCTGCTGAAGAGGAACGGCGTCCACACGCACCTCACGAGCGACCACCCGCACTACTGGGAGGACGGCGGGGCGACCTACCACGGCCGGTACAGCACCTGGGAGTTCTTCCGGGGCCAGGAGGGCGACGCCTGGAAGGGACACGTGGCCGACCCGCCGATGCCCGAGGCTGACGTCAAGGAGCTGCGGGCGGAGGGGTACCGGCAGGACTGGGTGAACCGGATGTACATGCCGGACGAGCAACGCCACTGCCAGACCCTGACGTTCGACGCGGGCCTCGACTTCGTGCGCACGAACCTCGCCGAGGACCGCTGGTTCGTCCAGATCGAGACGTTCGACCCGCACGAGCCGTTCTTCTCCCACCAGCACTACAAGGACCTCTACCCGCACGCCTACGCCGGCCCGCACTTCGACTGGCCCGACTACCGGCAGGTCACGGAGACCAAGGAGCAGGTGGAGCACGCCCGTTACGAGTACGCGGCGCTGCTGTCGATGTGCGACCGCTCGCTCGGCCGGGTCCTGGACCTGATGGACGAGCACGACCTCTGGCAGGACACCCTCCTCGTCGTCAACACCGACCACGGCCTGCTGCTCGGCGAGAAGGAGTGGTGGGGCAAGTCCGTCCAGCCCTGGTACGACGAACTGGTGCACCTCCCGCTGTTCGTGTGGGACCCCCGCCACCCCGAGGCCCGGGGCGAGCGGCGCGAGGCGCTCGTGCAGACGATCGATCTCGCGCCGACGCTGCTGGAGTTCTTCGGCGTCGAGCGCCCGGCCGACATGCAGGGCGTCCCGCTGCCGGTCGCCGGGGAGCAACGGGTGCGCGAGGCGGGGCTGTTCGGGATTCACGGCGGCCACGTCAACGTCACCGACGGCCGGTACGTGTACATGCGGGCGCCCGCGAACGCCGACAACTCCCCGTTGTTCGAGCACACGTTGATGCCGACGCACATGAAGGGGCGGTTCACCCCCGAGGAACTCAGGGACGCCGAACTCGCCGAACCCTTCGCGTTCACCAAGGGTGTCCCCACCCTGCGCACCCCCGGCCGCACGTTCTTCAACCCGTACCGTTTCGGCACCCTGCTGTTCGACCTGGACGCCGACCCCGAGCAGCGCGCCCCGTTCGTGGACGACGAGGTCGAGCTGCGCATGGCGGAGTCCCTCGTCGCGCTGATGCGGGCGAACGACGCGCCGCCGAGTCAGTACGAGCGGCTGGGGCTGCCCGCCGAGGGGCCGGTGACCGAGGCCCACCTCCTGGTGCGGGCCCAGCGCGAGCAGGCGGAGCTGGCCGCCGAGCCGCTCCCCCGCCCCGAGGACTTCCCGTCGGGCCGCTTCTCGCTGCGCACGCCGATCACGGCACTGGTCGCCGATCCGAAGGCGGTGGAGGTGCTGCGCGTGCACGTCCCGAGCCTGGTGGACGCGGAGCTGCTCCAGGCGATCGGGGCGACGTCGCTGATCTCGCTGGCGGCGCTGTCGGCGGGCGGTTTCCCGACCGAGACGCTGCGGGTGCTGGCGGAGGAGCTGGCGGTGCTGTGAGCTGGACGGTTGCAGCGGGAACCACGTGAGGTTAAATTAAATCAAGCGCTTTATTTATAACAATGCGCCCACCCCCACCTCACGGAGCCCCCCATGCCCTTCGCCTTCGACCCCGAGTTCCTGAACGTCCTCACCGTCCGCCGGGCCTCCCTGGCCGACCAGCACTCCTCCGGGGGCCACTGGCAGGCCCTGCGGGAGGGCGACGCCAGTCTGGCGATGCTCGACGCGATGAAGCCGGAGCTGCCGTCGGTCACCCGTACCGATCTGCGCGCCGTCTCCTACGACGGCGCGGAGATCGAAGTCCGCTGGTACGAGCCGAAGAGCCACGATCCGACCGGTGCCGGGCCCGCCGTGGTCTATCTGCACGGCGGCGGCATGGTCTCCGGCGGCATCGGCCTCTTCGACCACCAGGTGGCCGGCTACGCGGCCGACTCCGGTGTGCCGTTCCTGTCGGTCGGCTACCGGCGTGCCCCGGAACACCCGCACCCGACCCCGGTCGAGGACGCCTACGCCGCCCTGGTGTGGCTGGCCGCGCACGCGGCGGAGCTGGGGGTCGACCCGGCGCGGATCGCGGTGATGGGCGAGAGCTCGGGCGGCGGACTCGCGGCCGGGGCGACGCTGCTGGCGAGAGAGCGCGGCCTGCCGGTGGCCCGGCAGATCCTCATCCAGGCGATGCTGGACGACCGCACGACCGACCCGGACCCGGCCCTCGTACCGTTCGCGGTCTGGACGTACGACGACAACCGCACCGGCTGGTACGCGCTGCTCGGCGAGCGGGCGGGCGGCCCCGACGTCCCCGAGTACGCCGCCCCGGCCCGCGCCGCCGACCTCTCCGGCCTGCCGCCCGCCTACATCGAGGTCGGCGAGCTGGACATCTTCCGGGACGAGAACCTCACGTACGCCCGCCGCCTCACCGCCGCCGGCACCTCCGTCGAACTCCACGTCCACCCGGGCTGCCCGCACGCCTTCGACCACCTCGCGCCGGACATCGACGTGTCGGCCCGCGCCCGCGACGACCGGCTGCGCACCCTGACCACCCTCTGAACCACCGCCCGACCCATCCCCCAGCGGAACAGGAGCACCATGACCGCCTCCACCATCCCCGACTACCCGATGCCCAGGGACCCCGCCTGTCCCTTCGCGCCCCCGCCCGCGTTACGCCGCTTACAGGCGGACCGCCCCCTGGCGAAGGTCCGCATCTGGGACGGCAGCACCCCTTGGCTCGTCTCCCGTTTCGACGACCAGCGCGCCCTCCTCGCCGACCCCCGGTGCAGCGTGGACCTGAGGCGCCCCGGGTTCCCGTACATGAACCCGGCGTTCAAGGAGTCGGCCGCCCGGGGCGCGCAGCCGTCGTTCCTCAACCTCGACGACCCCGAACACGCCCGAGTGCGGCGGATGCTGAGCGGCGCCTTCACGATCAGGCGCGTGGAGGCGCTGCGGCCCGCCGTGCGGCGGATGACGGACGGATTCGTCGACGCGATGCTCGCGGGCCCGCAACCCGCCGACCTGGTGCGGGCGCTGGCGCTGCCCCTGCCCTCGCTGGTGATCTGCGAACTGCTCGGAGTGCCGTACGAGGACCACGAGTTCTTCCAGCACCAGAGCGAGGTGGGCCTGCGGCACGACGTCGCGCCCGAGGTCGCGAACGCGGCGCGGCGGGCCCTGCTCGACTACGTCTCCGGTCAGCTCGACAGGAAGCTCGCCGACCCCGGGGACGATCTGCTCTCGGAGCTGGCCGCCCGGGTCCGCGCCGGTGACCTGACGCACCGCGAGGCCGCGACGATGGGCCTGCTGCTGCTCGGCGCCGGGCACGAGACGTCCGCGAACATGATCGCGCTGAGCGTCGTCGCGCTCCTCGAACACCCCGCCCAGCTCGCCCTCGTCCAGGCGGACCCGGCGCTCCTGCCCGGCGCGGTGGACGAACTCCTGCGCTATCTCACGATCATCCACCTCGGCAACCGCCGGATCGCCCTGGAGGACATCGAGGTCGGCGGCACGACGATCCGCGCGGGCGAGGGTATCGTCCTGCCGAGCGTGACCGCGAACTGGCAGGACGACGTGTTCCCCGAACCGGACCGCCTCGACCTCACCCGCGACGCCCGCCGCCATCAGGCGTTCGGCTTCGGCATCCACCAGTGCCTGGGCCAGCCCCTCGCCCGCCTCGAACTCCAGGTCGTCATCGGCACCCTGTTCCACCGCGTCCCGACCCTGCACCTGGCGACGGAACGCGAGAAGCTGCCGTTCAAGGAGGACGGTCTGGTGTACGGCCTCTACGAGCTGCCGGTGGCCTGGTAGCCGTCAGGCCGCGTGCCGGGCAGCTGCTTCGAGCAGGGCGTCGATCTCCTCCGTCGTCGTCGCGAAGGAGGTGACGAGGCGGACGACGCCCTGCCCCCAGCGGTCGTGGTAGAAGACGAAGCCGTCCGCGTGGAGTCCGTCGATGACCTGCTGCGGCAGGCGGGCGAAGAGGATGTTGGCGTCGGCGGCGCCGAGGAGTTCGACGCCGGGGATCGCCTTGAGGCCGTCCTGGAGGCGGGCGGCCATGGTGTTGGCGTGGGCGGCGTTGCGCAGCCAGAGGCCGTCGGTGAGGTAGGCGTCCAGCTGGGCGGCCTGGAAGCGCATCTTGGCGGTGAGCTGGCCGGCGCGCTTGTTGCGGAAGGCGAGCTGGGAGGTCAGGGAGCGGTCGAAGACGACGATCGCGTCGGCGGTCATCGTGCCGTTCTTGGTCGCGCCGAAGGAGAGCAGGTCGACGCCCGCGCGCCAGGTGAGGTCGGCGGGGGTGGCGCCGAGGGAGGCGACGGCTCCGGCGAAGCGGGCGCCGTCCATGTGCAGGCGCAGTCCGGCGTCCTTCGTGATCCGCCCCAGCTCGCGTATCTCGTCGGGCGTGTAGACGGCGCCCGTCTCGGTGGCCTGGGTGATGCTGACGACGGAGGGTTCGACGCTGTGCACGTCACCGGCCTTGTGGCGGACGGCCGTACGGAGTTCGGCGGGGTCGATCTTGGCGTCGGTGCCGCCGAGCGGGACGAGTTTGGCGCCGGCGGTGTAGAACTCGGGCGCCCCGCACTCGTCGTTGTTGATGTGGCTGTCGCGGTGGCACAGGACGCTGCCCCAGGGCGGGGTGAGGGTGGCGAGGCTCAGCGCGTTGGCGGCGGTGCCGGTGGAGACGAACAGGACGTCGACCTCGCACTCGAAGAGGTCGGCGAACCGGCGGCGTACGGCGGCGGAGTGGTCGTCGGCGCCGTACGGGAGGGCCTGGCCGGAGGCGGCTCGGGTGAGGGCCTCCAGGATCTCCGGGGAGGTGGCGGCGGTGTTGTCGCTGCTGAAGATCATGCGTGGGGCTCCTTGGCGGCGTCGATGAGGTGGCGCAGGGCCGTGCGGTAGACGGCGTGGTCGGTGAGGACGGGGAGGAGGTCGGCGAGGTGGCCGGTGAGGACCGGGAAGTCTTCGGGGTCGAGGGCGGCGAGGGCGCGGCGGGTGGTGGCGCGGGCGGCGGCGGGGTCGCGGTGGTCGACGAAGCCGGCGCTGCCGAGGGTGAGGAGGTACATGCCCCGGTAGACGGCCATGGCCTCGGCGGGGGTCATGCCGGCGGCGACGCTGTCGGCGAGCTGGGGTTCGGTGAGGCGGGCCAGGAGGTGGGGGCCGAGCCAGGGGCGGGTGCCGCGCAGGGCGAGCAGGCCGGGGTGGGCGACGAGGAGGTCGTACAGGGCGGTGAACCGGGTTTCGGTCACGGTCGCCCAGTCGCCGCTCGTCTCGGGGAGGCGGGCGGCGAGGTGGTCGAGGCAGAGGTCGAGGAGGCCGGCGAGGTCGGTGCAGCGGCGCTGGAGGGAGGCCAGCGAGATGTCGAGCCTGGCGGCCAGGGCCCGGAAGGTGAGCGCCTCGGGGCCGCCCTCGTCGACCAGGACGAGGGCGGTCTCGGCGATGCGGGCCGGGGTCGCGCGGTCGAGGGAGGGCGAGGTGCGGGGCATACGGGTCAGCGTACGGTACGCCGTATCGAACGTTCAAGCGGCGCCATCCGGCCATAAGTCCGCGCCTGCTTGAAAGGGGATCTCCCGGAGGCTACGTTTAAATCAACCCCTTTAAATCAGTCCATTGATTTAAAGATCCCCCACGTCTGGAGAGGTACGGATGCCCCAGGACGTCCCTGCCGTACGCCTGCCGCTGCCGGCCGGCGGCCCCCTCGACCCCCCGCCCGACCACCGGCGGCTGCGCGACCGGTGCCCGGTCGCCACCGCCGAACTGCCCAGCGGGGACACCGGCACCCTGCTGACCCGCTACGACCACGTCAGAGCGCTCCTGTCGGACACCCGCTTCTCGCGTCCGACCGCCGAGGACGACGCGGCCCGCATCGCCCCCGAGGGCGCGGGCGGCCCCTCGACGAACAGCGACATGGCGCTGCGTCTCCCGCAGCACGGCGAGGGTCATCTGCGCTGGCGGCGCCTCCTCGGCAAGTACTTCACCGCGAAGCGCATGACCTCCCTGCGCCCCGGGATGGTGACGACGGTCGAGGCGCTCGTCGACGCCATGACGAAGGAGGGCCGGGAGGCCGACCTCAAGGCCGCGCTCGGCTTCCCCTTCCCCGTGTACGTCATCTGCGACCTTCTCGGCGCCCCCGCCGGACACCGCGACCGCTTCTCGCACTGGTCCGACAGCTTCCTGAACGTCGACCGCTGGACGAAGGAGCAGACGGCCGCCGCGCACACCGAGTTCACCGGCTACATGACCGCCCTCGTCGCCGCCAAGCGCGCCGAACCCGGCGAGGACGTCATCAGCCTGCTGATCGAGGAGAGCCGGGCCGAGGGCGCGGGGCTCACCGACCCCGAACTCGTCGCCACCGCCATGGGGCTGCTGGTCGCCGGGCACGAGACGACCGCCAACATGATCGGCAAGATGGCCGCGCTGCTGCTGGCCGACCGCGCCCGGTGGGAGCGGCTCCTCGCCGAACCGGCGCTGATCCGGACGGCCGTGGAGGAGGTGCTGCGCACGGACGCCAACCTCGGGAACTACGGCGCCCGCCGCTTCCTCACCGAGGACTTCGAGGTCGGCGGCACGACCCTGCCGGGCGGCAGCACCGTCTTCTGTCTGCTGTCCGCCGCCAACCGCGACGAGCGGCACTTCACCGACGCCGACGCCGTCGACCTCGCCCGCAGCCCCAACACCCACCTCACGTTCGGCGCGGGCCCGCACTCCTGCCTCGGCCAGTCCCTGGCCCGCACCGAGCTCCAGGTCGTCCTGGAGGTCCTGCTGCGCAGGCTGCCGACCCTCGAACTCGCCGTTCCCGTCGAGGAGTTGCACACCATCGACGGACTGACCGTCGGCGGGCTGCGCGAAGTCCCCGTCCGCTGGTGACCCACCACCCCCACGCAAGGAGCGACCCCATGAACATCGCCATCGACGAGGACAAGTGCTGCGGCGCCGGAAGCTGCGTCCTGGCCGCCCCCGACGTCTTCGACCAGCGCGACGAGGACGGCATCGTCGTCCTCCTCGACGCGCAGCCGGCCGAGGACCAGCACACGGCGGTCCGTGACGCGGCGGCCGTCTGCCCGGCGGCGGCGATCACGATCGACTAGCCCCGGCCGCCCGCTCCCGGCCGGGGCCTGTCGGCGGGTTCCGGCCGGGATTCCCCGTCCGCCCAGCCCTGCGGTGTGCGGACGCCGTGCAGGAACAGGTCGAGGAACTCCTCGCGGACGCCCGCCACGCTCACCCCGCGCTGCCGGGAGATGTGGGAGCTGAAGTTGGTCATCGCGGAGGCGAAGGACTCGGCGGCGACCGAGCGGTCGAGTTCGGGGCGGACCTCGCCGCGCCGCTGGGCGTCGTACAGGACGTCCTCGATGACCGCGAGCGGCTGGTCGACGCAGTCGCGCAGGAAGGGCGCGTACAGCTCGGGGAAGTCGGGGAACTCGAAGGAGCAGCGGAACACGATGAGCCACTGGGGGCTCTCCAGGGTCTCGGCGATCGTGGCGTACAGGCTCCGCAGGTCCTGTTCGAGGCTGCCGGTGCGGGGCGGCTGGATGCGGCCGGAGAACGTGTTGAGGGCGGCGAGGATCAGCCCGTCGCGTTCCGGCCAGCGGGAGTAGAGCGTGCGCTTGGCGACCTTCGCGCGGGAGGCTACCGAGTTGGTGCGGAAGCCCGCGACACCGGTCACGGCGAGTTCGTCCACGGCGGCCTGGAGGATGCGCGCGTCGGCACCGGGGTCGCGGGGACGGCCCGGTCGCGCGGCGGGTGGTGACGTGGCGGCCATGGTGCGTCCTCTCCGGCTCGGTGCGGTTCCAGTCTTACAGGTGCGATGTTTCACCACCGAAACGGTTTCGTATTCATCTACTTCCGCGATAGCGTGGAGGCCGGGACACCAAGTGAGGGGACGGTGGCCATGACCGGACACCCGACGACCGCACCGCCACGCGCGCGCCGCAGCCGGATCGGCCCGGAACGCGAGGCCGAGCTGTACGCCGCCGTCATGGACCTGCTGCGCGAGGTGGGGTACGACGCGCTGACGATGGAGGCGGTCGCCACCCGCACCCGGTGCAGCAAGGCGACCCTCTACCGGCAGTGGGCGGGCAAGCCGGAGCTGGTCGCGACGGCCCTGCGGCACCAGAAGCCGGTCACCCTCGACCGCATCGACACCGGCTCCCTGCGCGGCGACTTCAACTGCCTGGTCGACCAGCTCGACGACCACCGGATGGCCGAGGACACGGCCCTGCTCCGGGGTCTCGCGCACGCCGTGCACACCCACCCCGACCTCCTCGACGCCCTGCGCCGCCTGCTGGTCGACCCCGAGCTGACCGGCCTCGGCGCGCTCCTCGCCCGAGCGGTCGAGCGCGGCGAGGTCCACCCGGACACCCCGGCCCTCGCCTTCGTCTCCCACCTCATGCTGGGCGCCCTCATCACCCACCCGCTCATCGAGGGCACCCCGGCCGACGCCGCCTTCCTGCGCCGGTACATCGACTCGGCGCTGCTGCCCGCGCTGGGGGTCTGAGCCGATGACTTTCGCCCGCCCGGGGAGTCGTACAGGCTGAGACCACCCGAGCGGAAGGCCGGCGATGAGGACTCCGTACGACACGCTGCACCGGTACGTCGACGAGGGGCGGGTGCCCGGAGCCGTCGGGCTCGTGGCCCGTGGGGACGACGTCGAGGTGGTGAGCGCGGGCTCGGTGGACGTCGAGGGGTCGGCGCCGATGGCACGGGAGACGATCTTCCGGCTCGCGTCCGTCACCAAGCCGGTCACGGCGGCGGCGGTCATGCTGCTGGTGGACGAGGGGCGGCTCGCGCTCGACGCGCCGGTCGAGGAGTGGCTGCCGGAGCTGGCGAAGCCGAACGTGGTGCGCACGCCCTCGTCACCGGTCGACGACGTCGTCCCGGCGGACCGTCCCGTCACGGTCGAGGACCTGCTCAGTTTCCGCACCGGCTGGGGGCTGCCCGCCGACTTCTCGCTGCCGGCGGCTCAGGCGCTGCTCTCGGTGCAGCTGGACGGCGGGCCCCGGCAGGAGTGGCCCGGCCCCGACACCTGGCTCGGACTCCTGGCGCGGGTCCCGATGCTGCGCCGGCCGGGTGACGCCTGGCTGTACACGACCTCCTCCGACCTCCAGGGCGTCCTGGTGGCGCGGGCGTCGGGGCGGCCGTTCCCCGAGTTCCTCGCGGAGCGGATCTTCGAGCCGCTGGGCATGCGGGACACCGCGTTCGAGGTCCCCGAGGCGAAACGGGACCGGTTCGCCTCGGCGTACCTGCCGGGCGCGGACGGCACCCTGACCCTGTCGTCGGCCCCCGACGACCCCCAGTGGAGCCGCGTCCCGGCCTTCCCCTCCGGCGGCGGGGGCCTCGTCTCCACCGCCGACGACCTGCTGGCCTTCGGCCGCATGCTGCTCGCAGGCGGCGAGGCGGACGGCCGGCCCCTCCTGACCCCCGCCTCGGTCCGCCGCATGACGACGAACCACCTCACGGCCACCCAGCGCGCGCAGGCGGCCCTCTTCCTGGCGGGCCAGGGCTGGGGGTACGGCGGCCAGGTCGACCTCACCCCCACCGACCCCTGGAACGTCCCCGGCCGCTACGGCTGGTGCGGCGGCACCGGCACAGCGGCCCACGTCGTCCCCGCCTCGGGAACCGTCACGGTCCTGCTGACCCAGGTCGCGCTGACGGGTCCGACACCCACGCCGCTGATGCGGGACTTCTGGCGGAGTGCGGCGTCGTAGAGGGGAGGGGCCTCGGCGGCGCCGGGCGCCAAGGGCTCAGGGCGACGACGGCCGCCGCAGCCGTTCGCTCTCCCCCACCGGGGTACAGCGGCCGACGGCGACGGCCCTTGCCCCTCGTCCCGACCGGGATGAGGCGGCCGACCCCCGCAGCCGTCACCGAGGTCGCCTGCCTACCCGCCCGCTCAGCCGATCTGCTTCAGCAGCTCCACCGCCAGCGGCCCCGAGGACGCCGGGTTCTGGCCGGTGACGACGTTACGGTCGGTCACGGTGTGCGGGGCCCACGGAGTGCGCGCGTCGACGGTCAGGCCGGCCTCGGTGAGGCGGTCCTGAAGGAGCCACTTGGCCTTGTCGGCGAAGCCGTTGATGCGCTCCTCCTCGTTGGTGAAGGCCGCGACGCGGTAACCGGCGAAGGCGTTGGTGCCGTCGTCCTTGACCGCCGCGAGGAGAGCGGCCGGACCGTGGCAGACGACGCCGACCGGCATGCCGGACCCGACCGCGCGGGTGAGGAGCGCGCCGGAGTCGGTGTCGACCGCGAGGTCCTCCATCGGACCGTGCCCGCCGGGGACGTACACCGCGTCGTAGTCCTCCAGGCGGACGTCGGTGAGGGCGATGGGCTCGCGCAGCTCGGTGGCCTTCTCCAGGGCCGCCTTGATCTCGTCGCTGTCGAGGCTGACCTTGTCGACAGGTGAGACGGCGCCGCCGGGGGTCGCGACGGTGACCTCGTGGCCGGCGGCCTTGAACGTCTCGTAGGGGACGACCGCTTCCTCGGCCCAGAAGCCGGTGGGGTGGGTCGTGCCGTCGGCCAGGGTCCAGTGGTCGGCGGCGGTCATCAGGAACAGGATCTTCGCCATGTCGTACTCCTCGGCGTGGGGGATGTACCGACGAGAGTAGTTGCAATCACCACCGATTCACCAACGCGGCCGGTCACGAGGGTGATTTCACGTCACCCCCGCGCGTTGCGGCACATGTCCTCGGTCAGCGGGCGCCCGGTGGGCCAGGCGATCGCCTGGAACGCCAGGGTGCCCTTGCCGGTCCGCCCGGCCGGCGGCGGGACGAGCCGGACGACGGCCACCGCCTTGTCGTACGGTGTGCCGTCGCTCCTGAGGCAGATCCAGCCGCTCGCCCCCTCCACCTTGGACTGTCCGCGCAGCCTGCGCCACGTCTCCTTGATGTCGGCGAGCGCCGGGACCGTGCCCTTCTCGTCGACCCGGTCGGCGATACCGGTGACGGCGGTGGTGGCCGCGTCGAACATGGTGATGGTGCGGCCGTCGGTGAGGTCGACGGCGCCGATGCCGGGCTGCCGCGCGATGACGCTGGTGAGTTTCGCGAGGTCGTCGGGGGAGCCGCCGGTCACGGGGCGGCCCTTGGTGGTCGCCTTCCAGGCGTCCGGATGGGTGATGGTCGCGTACTCGACGGTCAGGCCCGCGCCCCGGGTGAACGCGCCCCAGTCGAGCTTCGGGTCGAGCGTGATCGTCGAGGCTCCGGAGACGGTGACGACGCGGATGGGCCGCTCCATGCAGCCCCGGTCGCCGAGCGCCTTGATGAGGTTGGCGAGGGCGGGCGGGCGGCCCGCGAAGTAGACGGTGGTGGCCCGGGAGTCGCAGACGTTGCCGACCATCTGCCGGAAGTCCCGGTAGAGGACCTTCTCCGCGTCGTACGTCTCGGGGCCGCCGGCCGCGCCCTTCGTGACCTCCTGGAAGGCGTCGCGCAGGGACTGGGAGTAGAGGTCGTCGCTGTTCTCGTCCTGGACGAGGAACGTCTTGGACTGGTCGCCGCCCAGGTAGTGGCTGAGGGCCTGCGCCTGGTCGCGGTTGGAGGGGACGACCTTGACGAGACCGGGGTAGTCGCGGTCGGCGTCGTCGTTCGCGAGGGTGGTCGCGGTGATCGGCCCGCCCACCACGGGAATGCCCTTGTCCTTGGTCAAGTAGCCGATGGTGTCGGCGTTCTGACGGACGCTCAGGTTGAATCCGAAGACCACCCTCAGCCGGTCGTCGGTTCGGGTCAGCTCCCCCAGCCAGTCCGCGACCTGCCTGCCGTGGTCCATCGCCCGCCCCGGGTTGGCGAGGACGAGCCGGACGCCGATGTCGGAGTCGTCGACCTTGTTCGCCCGGTACTGCGCGAGATAGGCGCCCTGCACCTCGCGCAGGATCTGCTCCCGGTCGGCCCTGCTGTCGGCGGCCGGGGTCATGGGGATCATCAACGCGACGGTGGCGTACGGTTTCTGACTTCCCGTCACTTCGTCGTTGAGGTTCTTGATCGCCTTCGACACCTTGGCCAGCTCGGCGATGTAGACGTGGCCGCCGTCGCTGACGCCGACGCACTCCCCGCCCTCCTTCACGAGCCGTTCGTTGCCGCTCTGGCAGTAGTCGGGCAGCCCGGCGGCCCACACGACCGCCGTCACCGCGCCCGCCCCGAGCAGCACGCAGACGACGAGGAGCGTGTTGCGGACGGCGGGCACGAAGTCGGTGCGCCACAGCAGCCACCACACGCAGGCGGCGAGGGCGAGGAGCAGGAGGAGCGGCACGGCGATCAGTACCCACGCCGGCCAGAACTCGGGTGCCACGTCAGTGTTCCCTTCTGGCGATGGGGAGTTCGGGGACCCGCCGCCCCTGGGCGAGCAGGACGGGCCAGCGGCGGGCGGCGTCGGCGGTCGCGAGGTCCTGGTCCTCGTAGGCGACGTCGAACCCGCTGAGCAGCAGGCGCAGCCGGTTGTCGGGGCTCTCGGGGTCGTCGGTGTAGAGGGAGGAGAGCGTGGAGACGCCCCACAGCAGGTCGAGGAGGCGGCCGATCGCGCGGTGCCGGTCGTCGGGGTGCGGACCCGGGCAGGCGGGGCACAGGGCGGCCGGTTCGGGGTGCTGTGCGGAGTAGCCGTCCGGGGGGTGGGGGGCCGCGCAGACGGTCTGGACGGCGGCGAGCCAGCCCCGGCGGCCGGTCGACGCGAACGCGGTGTGCAGGCCCGCGACGGCCTCCTCGCGGCGGCCGAGGGCGAGGGTGTGGTGCAGGTGGGGGGCGCTGCCGGGGGTGTGCCGGTCGCGGGCGGCGGTGTGCAGGGCGGTCCAGTGGCCGGGGGTGGTGCGGGTGCGCAGGTGGTGCAGGAGGAGTTCGCGCAGGGTGCGGTCGGCGATCGCGGGGGCCGGGTCGGGGGCGGCGGGCCAGGTGGCGCGGTACCAGTGCTCCGCCTTGAGGAGGTCGCGGACGCGGTGGTACTGGTCGGGGTCGGCCGCCTCGGTGGTGGGGACGTCCTGCGGGCGCAGGGCGACGGCCCACGGCAGGAGGGGGCCGACGAGGTCGCGGTCGGGGACGAGGTAGCGCAGGAGGGCGTCGGTGACCGTGTCGTCCCGGTCGGCGCCGGCCGCCGGCAGGCTCAGCAGGGCGGTGCCGAGATCCTGGGGCGCGGCCCGCAGCAGGGTGGCGCGCCGCCCTCCGCGCAGGTTCTCGCGGGCGGCCTCGATCAGGGGGCGTGCGCAGCCCGCGCGGCCGGCGCTGATCTGCTCGACGAGGTTGGGCAGGCCGCGCGGGCAGGGGGTGCCGAGGGCGCCGGCGATGCTGTCGGCGCGCAGGGCGGGGGCTTCGAGCCAGACCTGCCAGGCTTCGGGGGCGTGGCTGCGCGGGCTCTGCCAGGTGAGGGTGTCGAACTGGGGGACGCGCAGCGGGTGGCGGTGGCCGGGGCCGGCAGGCCGGGGGCGGGCGTCGAGCGCGGTGGCGACGACGACCGGGCGGACGACCTGGGCGCCCCGGGCGTTGTCGGGGCCGCCGGCCTTCGCGTAGGCGGTCAGCAGGAGGTCGAGGAGGCGCCGGCCGGTGGGGGTGTGGGTGTTGTCGAGGAGGATCAGCGGGAGGGGGCGGATGCGCCAGTGTCTTCGGTGGTGGTGGGCGTCGATGTCGGCGAGGAACGCGGCGGTGAGGTGCTCCTCCAGGCTCTGCCGGGCCTGTGCGGGGACCTGGAGGCGCAGGCTGAGGAAGACCCAGTCGAGGAGTTTTCTGATGCCGGAGCCCGGCAGGCCCCGCAGCTCCTCGTCCCACCATCGCAGCGCGGCCTGGTCGAGTTTGGAGCCGCCCCGCTCCCCCGCCTGCCGGATGATCCGCTGGAGCAGCTCCTCGACCGGGCCGAGTCCCGGCGCGAACGCCGTCACGAGGGGGATCGCCGCCGACACCCAGGCGGCCAGCGTGTCCCACAGCGGGCGTTCGCCGGCCGGGAGCGCCTCCTCCAGTGCGCGCAGCCGGTGTTCGAGGCGCTGGAGGTCGGCGAGGGCGGGGCCGTCGGTGTGGTCGGCGCTCTCCGTGTCGAGGGGTTCGTAGAGGGTCGTCGCCGCCATCAGGCCGTAGGTGAAGCGGGGGAACTCGATGCGGCCGGACTTCGGGACGTCGACGTTGAGTTCGCGCACCAGCCAGCCGAGGGCGGCGAGGGGGCGGGAGGTGAGGGGGCTGGCCTGGTCGGGGGGCGGGGCGATGCCGACGGGCTGGGCGCCGGGCATGGGCCACTTCGCGACGTGCAGGCGGCCGACGTAGGCGTCGTGGAGCTGCTCGCACAGGGCCGTCCTGCCGGTGCCGCGTCCGCCGTGGACGGTGACGACGGGGGCGCCGTGCGGGTGGCCGGGCGCGGTGGCCGTGCCGCGCGGGCCGAGGCCCACGGCGGTGGGTACGAAGACGTCGACGAGTTGCTCATAGCCGTGCAGTGCACGTTGCGCCATCCATGCCCCCGTGAGAGATGTGCGCCGTGTTGTGCCCGTGAGAACACGTCAATTCTCTCCCAATACCGGGATGTTGACGCTCTGTTTGCTTGACTTGACGGTGTCGGATTCATATCGGATTCATGCCTGTGAGGAGAATCGTGACCCGTCTCACGGAGTCGATCGAGTCGATGGAGCAACTCGCCGCCGGGTGGCGGACGTTGGTGCTCGACCGGAGTCCGGACGCCGACGTGCGTGATCTGCCGGGGGTCGCCGTGCGCTGGGCGGAGAGCCGCTTCCTGTTCTGGAACTGCGTGACGCTCACCGAGACCGGAACGGACCCGGCGCTGCTCGCGCGGCGGCTGGGCGAGGCGGCGGACGTGATGCGGGCGAAGAAGCGGGCCGGGTTCCTGTGGGTCTTCGAGGATCTCCTGGCCGACGACGCCCGCGCCGCCCTCGCCCCGGCCGCCGCCCGCGCGGGCCTCGTCCACGCCTTCCCCGGCACCGGCATGGCCGGCGACCTGCTGCCGCTCCCCGAGCCCTCCCACCCCGAGCTGACCTTCGTCCGCGTCCGGGACGAGGAGCAGCTCACGGCGTACGCGGACCTCAACTCCCGGGCGTACGGCTTCGATCCGGCGGACGGGCGGGACGGGCTGGCCGGGTCCGCCCTGTGGAAGACCGGCGTCCACGCCTATCTGGGGCTGCGGGACGGTGTCCCGGTGACGTGCGCGGCGGTCGTCGAGACGGACGGCCGGCTGTTCGTCGTCCTCGTCGCGACCGACCCCGCCCGGGAGCGGCGGGGTTACGGGGAGGCGGTGACGCGGAAGGCGCTGTACGAGGCCGGGCGGGCGACGGGGCTGACCCGGGCCACCCTGCACGCGACGGCGGCCGGGGCGCCGGTGTATCCGAGGATCGGGTTCCGGGCGAACTCGGCGATGTCGTTCTGGGCGCTGGCGGACCGGGGCTGAGCCGGTGTGCTGAACGGCTGCTAGCTCAGGGCGAGTTCGGGGCGGTACAGGTCCAGCCAGACGGCCAGGTCGAGGGTGCGTTCGAGGCCCCGGCGTTCGGCCTGGCCGCTGACGGGGTCGGTGCGGTGGGCGAGGTCGTGGAGGCGGGCCTTGTCGACGAGGTCGAAGACGGGGTGGGCGGGGTCGGCGAGGAGGTCCTTGGCCTGGGCGCGCAGGGCCGTCGCGTACGCGGGGTCCTGCGTGGAGGGGTAGGGGCTCTTGACCCTGTCGTACACGGACTTGGGGAGGACGTCGGCGGTCGCCTCGCGCAGGAGGCTCTTCTCGCGGCCGTCGAAGGACTTGAGGGCCCAGGGGGTGTTGTAGACGTACTCGACGAGGCGGTGGTCGCAGAAGGGGACGCGGACTTCGAGGCCGACGGCCATGCTGGCGCGGTCCTTGCGGTCGAGGAGGATGCGGACGAACCGGGTGAGGTGGAGGTGGGACATGCGGCGCATGGCGTACTCGAAGTCGCTCTCGCCGTCGAGGCGCCGGATGCCGCCGACGGCGGTGCGGTGGCCGTCGGTGACGTAGGTGCCGAGGTCGAGGGCGGTGAGCAGGGCGGGGTCCAGGGTCTCGGCGTCCTGGCCGAAGTGGCGGCCGAAGCTGACGAGCCAGGGGAAGGTGGTGCCCTGGCGGGCCTGTTCGTCGAAGAACTGGAGGTAGCCGCCGAAGACCTCGTCCGCCGACTCGCCGGAGAGGGCGACCGTCGACTCGCCCCGGATGGCGCGGAACAGCAGGTACAGCGAGGCGTCCATGTCGCCGAAGCCGGCGGGCAGGTCGCGGGCGCGGACGACCTTGGCGCGGATCTCGGGGTCGGCCAGGGCCTGGGGGTCCAGGACGATGTCCTGGTGCTCGGTGCGGGCGGTGCGGGCGACGTCGTGCACGAAGGGGGTGTCGGGGGTGCCGCGCAGGTCGTCGGCGACGAAGCGGTCGGTCTGGCCGACGAAGTCGACGGCGAAGCTGCGGACCTTCTCGCCGTGCTCCCCCAGTTGGCGGGCCGCTATCGCCGTCATCGCGGAGGAGTCGAGGCCGCCGGAGAGGAGGGTGCAGCGGGGGACGTCGGCGACGAGCTGGCGGCGGACGATGTCGTCGAGGAGTTCCCTGACCGTCGCGATCGTGGTGGCGCGGTCGTCGGCGTGGGGCCTCGTCTCCAGCTCCCAGTAGACGCGCCGGCGCAGGCCGTCCCGGCCGACGGTGACGACCGTGCCGGGTTCGACCTCCGCCATGCCGTCCCACACCGCGTGGCCCGGCGTCTTGACCATGGTGAAGAGTTCGCGCAGGCCGTCGAGGGTGACGCGGGGGCGGGCCAGGGGGTTGGCCAGGATCGCCTTGGGTTCGGAGCCGAAGAGGACGCCGTCGTCGGTCGGGTAGTAGTAGAAGGGCTTGATGCCCATCCGGTCGCGGATCATGACGAGTTCGTCCCGGCGGCCGTCCCAGACCGCGAACGCGTACATGCCGTTGAGGCGTTCGGCGACCTCGTCGCCCCATTCCAGGTAGCCGTGCAGGACGACCTCGGTGTCCGAGTCGGTCGTGAACCGGTGCCCCCTGCCGGCGAGTTCACGGCGCAGCTCGGTGAAGTTGTACGCCTCGCCGGAGTACACCATCGCGACATGGCCGTGAGCCGTCGCGAAACTCATCGGCTGCCGCCCGCCCGGCAGGTCGATGATCGCCAGCCGCCGGTGCCCGAGCCCCACATGCCCCTCGGCCCACACCCCCCGGTCGTCCGGCCCCCGGCACGCCATCGTCTCCGTCATCGCATCCAATACCGCACCCTCGTCCGCCAGTTCACGGCCGTAGGAAACCCATCCAGCGATCCCACACATACCCGTCCTCCACTCCGGATTCCCTCTCGGCCCCCCGCCCCACCTGTGCGAACACACACGGCAGGCACGCCCGACCGGGAAACAAGTTGTAACCACCACTCACCTCCGAGAGTCCGCCGCACCACACCCCCGGTCAACACGCCCGTAACAAACACCGCACCCCCAACCACCCGTTTCCGGCCCGACTTTGCCGCCCCCAGACCCCGGCCCCCACCCACCACCACCCGTCACCCGCCCAGAACCGGCCACGGGCAAAAACTTCCCCACACCCAGCGGACACTCCGCCGTACACCGACGCACGGCAACACCTAGCTTGCTAGGATGCTAGCATCGGATTCGTGAGTGACGAGGGAGTCAAACAGTTCAACGTGTACCTGCCGGTCGGGCTGATCAAGCAGGTCAAGTTCCGGGCCATCGAGTCGGGCATGTCGTTGTCGGCACTCGTGGCCGACGCGCTGCGGGTCTACCTCGATGACGCTCATGGGGACGAAGAGCGGGCACCCGAGAAGGAGGCATGACGTGACGACCGAAGGTATCGAGGCCGTGTTCCTCACGACGCACAACTGGGGCAAGGCGGCGAAGTTCTTCCAGGAGCTGGGGTACGAGCTGGAGTTCGCGACGGACCACAGCTCCGGGCAGCTGCGCAACGGCGACAGTCCGTACGTGTTCATCGCGGAGGTTCCCGAGGACCAGGAGCCTCAGACGCGGATCGTGCTCAAGGCGCCGCGCGCGGAGGGGTTCGACGCCGATCCGGTCGTCGAGGTGGTCACGCCGTTCGAGGACACGCACTACGGGACGAGGGAGATGACCGTCCGCGATCCCGACGGGCGGCTGTGGAGCCTCCAGGCTCCCGCCGGGGACTGACGGGGGGCGACGAGAGAGGGGACGTCATGCCGTACGAGCAGATCGAGGAACCCGACAACACCGCCGTCCGGACCGCCCTCTGGCGGGCGCTGCATCTCCGGGCCGACTCACCCCCGCATGTGTTCGAGGACGAGATCGGCCTGCGGCTGGCGGACCCCGGCGACGGCTGGCGGGACCGCCCGGACATGGACCCGAGGGCCACCGCCGGATTCCGGGCGGCCGTCGTGGCCCGCGCCCGCTTCGTCGAGGACCTGGTCGCGGAGCGGGCCGACAGCGGCGTGACCCAGTACGTCGTCCTGGGCGCCGGTCTGGACACCTTCGCCCAGCGCCGCCCCCAACTCGCCTCCCGCCTGGACGTCTTCGAGATCGACCAGCCCGGCACCCAGGCGTGGAAGCGCCACCGCCTGATCGAACTCGGCTACGGCGTCCCCGCCGGACTCCATCTGGTCCCGGTCGACTTCGAGGCCGACGAGGACTGGCTGAAGAACCTCACCGAGGCCGGCTTCGACCCCGCCCGCCCAGCGCTCGTCGTCTCCACCGGCGTCAGCATGTACCTCACCAAGGACACCACCGCCGCCACCCTGCGCCGGATCGCCGGCCTCGCCTCCGGCACGACGCTCGCCATGACCTTCCTGCTCCCGGCCGGCCTCGTCGCCGACACCGACCGCCCCGGCCTCCGCACGAGCGAGGACGGAGCGCGTGCCTCCGGAACCCCGTTCATCAGCTTCTACACCCCCGAAGAGATGCTGGCGCTCGCCCGGACGGCCGGCTTCGAGGACGCCCGGCACGTCCCGGGGACCCTGCTCGCCGAGCGCTGGTTCACCGGCCGGGCCGACAGCCTCCGCCCGTCGAGCGGAGAGAGCTTCCTGCTGGCCACCACCTGACCCGGCGACCGGGCTCTCACACCGCAGAAACCCGGCGCCGGGTTCAGCCCCCAGTGGACTCCGCCTCGGCCACGTCATCGCGCCGACGGCCGCGGCCCCCTCACGCCGCGTTCCTCTCCGCCGCCTCCACCACGTTCGCCAGCAACATCGCCCGAGTCATCGGCCCCACTCCCCCAGGCATGGGGGCGATCCACCCGGCGGTGCGGGAGCAGTCGGGGTGGATGTCTCCGACGAGGCCCGAGTCCGTGCGGGTGATGCCGACGTCGAGGACGGCCGCGCCGGGGCGGAGCATGTCGGGGGTGACGAGGCCGGGGACGCCGGCGGCGGCCACGACGATGTCGGCCTCGCGGACGTGCCAGGCCATGCCCTGGGTGCCGGTGTGGCAGAGGGTGACGGTGGCGTTCTCGGAGCGGCGGGTGAGGAGGAGGCCGATGGGCCGGCCGACGGTGACGCCCCGGCCGATCACGCAGACCCGGGCGCCGGCGAGGGGGACGTCGTGGCGGCGCAGGAGTTCGACCACGCCGCGCGGGGTGCAGGGCAGAGGCGCGTCGACGCCCAGGACGAGCCGGCCGAGGTTCACGGGGTGGAGGCCGTCCGCGTCCTTCGCCGGGTCCATGCGTTCCAGGACGGCGTTCGCGTCCAGGTGTGCGGGGAGCGGGAGTTGGACGATGTAGCCGGTGCAGTCGGGGTCCGCGTTGAGCCGGTCCACCGCCTCCTCCACCTGCGCCTGGCTCGCGTCCGCCGGAAGGTCGACGCGGATCGAGGCGATCCCGACCTGCGCGCAGTCCCGGTGCTTGCCGGCGACGTACGCACGGCTGCCGGGGTCGTCGCCGACGAGGACCGTGCCGAGACCGGGCGGCCGGGCCCCCGCCGCGGTCAGCTTGGCCACCCGGTCGGCGAGTTCGCCCCGGAGTGCGGCGGCGGTCGCCTTCCCGTCGAGCAGTCGCGCTGTCATCGCGTTCCCCCTCAGCCGCGCAGCCGGGACATGGTCGGGTCGAACAGCGGCTCCTCGGCGACCACGGCGGCCACCCGCCGGTCGAAGTAGCCGATCTCCAACGCCGTTCCCGGCACGGCGAGTTCGGCGGGGAGCCAGGCGTACGCGATGCCCTTGCCGATCGTGTAGCCGTAGGCGGCGCTGGTGACGTACCCGACGGCGCGCTCCCCGTCGTACACGGGCTCCTTGCCGAGGACGACGTCGTACGGGTCGTCGATCGTCAGGCAGGTCAGCTTGCGCCGGACGTCCGAACTGCGTCGCTCCAGGGGCTCCTTGCCGATGAAGTCGCCCTTGTCGGGCTTCACGGCGAAGGCGACGCCCGCCTCGTAGGGGTCGTGCTCGTAGGTCATGTCGGTGCCGAAGGAGCGGTAACCCTTCTCCAGGCGGAGGCTGTTGAAGGCGCCGCGGCCGGCGATCACGCCGCCGAGGGGTTCGGCGGCCCGGCGCAGGGTGTCCCAGAGTTTCAGGCCGAGGTCGGCGGTCGTGTAGATCTCCCAGCCGAGTTCGCCGACGTAGGACAGGCGCATGGCGGTCACCGGGACGCTGCCGATGTGGGCCTGCTTGGCGCGGAAGTACTTGAGGCCGTCGTTGCTGAAGTCGTCGTCGGTGAGGGGCTGGAGGACCTTGCGCGCGAGGGGTCCCCACAGGCCGATGCAGCAGGTCCCGGCGGTGATGTCGCGGACCTGGACGGTGCCGTCGGCGGGGAGGTGGCGGGTGAGCCAGTCGAGGTCGAGGTTGCCGTTGGCGCCGATCTGGAAGCGGTCGCGAGCGAGGCGGGCCACGGTCACGTCGCTGCGGATGCCGCCGTCGTGGTCGAGGAGCAGCGTGTACGTCACCGAGCCGACCGACTTGGCGACCTTGCTGGTGGTCAGCCGCTCCAGGTACTCCGCCGCGCCGGGGCCGGTGACCTCCAGGCGTTTGAGGGCCGTCATGTCGTACATGGCGACGGTCTCGCGGGTGGCCTGCGCCTCGGCGCCGACGATCGGGGACCAGTACCGGGCCGCCCAGTCGTTCGGCACCGGGATCGAACGGCCTTCCAGGAGGGCGGAGTTGGCCTCGTACCAGTGGGGGCGCTCCCAGCCGTTCGCCTCCAGGAAGAACGCGCCGTGCGCCTCCTGCCTCGCAAAGAACGGACTCGTGCGGATCGGGCGGGGGTCTCCGGAGGGCTGGAGGGGGTGGAGGATGTCGTAGACCTCGACGAAGTTCTGGCAGTCGCGGGCGAGGACGTACTCCGGGGTGAGCTGGTGCGGCTCGAAGCGGTTGACGTCGCACTCGTGGAGGTCGAAAGAGGAGCAGTAGCCGTCGACGAGCCACTCGGCCATCGCGCGGCCGACGCCCGCCGAGTGCGTCACCCACACGGCTTCGGCGACCCAGAAGCCCTTGACGTCCGGCGACTGTCCGAGCAGCGGGAAGTTGTCGGTGGTGAAGGAGAACAGGCCGTTGATGCCCTCGTCGACCTTGGTGTCCTTCGTGGCGGGCAGCAGGGACTGCGTCTCGGTCCAGGCGTCGGCGAAGTCGTCCTCGGTGAACTCCAGGACGGACGGCATGGGCCGGTCGTCGTCGAAGGTGAGGATGTCGTCGGCGGAGACCGGCATGGGGCGGTGGCCGTAGTAGCCGATGCCGAGGCCGTCGTAGCGGTCGCGGTAGTAGAGGTCGGCGTCCTGGTGGCGCAGGATCGGGCGGACCGCCTCCTCGGTCTGCCCGGCGAGGGCGGGGACCGGGCCGGTCCAGGCGAGCTGGTGGGCGAGCGGGGTGAGGGGGAGGTTCATCCCGGCCATGCGGGCGATCTTCGGGCCCCAGATGCCGGCGCAGCACACGACGATGTCGGCGTCGAGGTCGCCGCGGTCGGTGCGGACGCCGGTGACGCGGCCGGCGTCCTGGAGGATGTCGAGGACCTCGTGCCGGTCGAGGAAGCGGACGCCGTTCGCGGTGGCCCGGCGGATCTGGGCCTCGACGGCGAGGACGGCCTTGGCGAGGCCGTCGGTGGGGACGTGGAGGCCGCCGAGGACGCGGGAGCGGTCCAGGAGGGGGTGCTTGGCGACGCAGGCGTCCGCGTCGATCAGTTCGGCCTCGACGCCCCAGGCGGTGATCCAGCCGTGCCGGCGCCTCAGTTCGGTGAGGCGCTCGGGGGTGGTGGCGACTTCGAGGCCGCCGACCTGGAGGAAGCAGGGCTGGCCGTCGACGTCCAGCGAACAGAACTTGTCCACCGTGTAGCGCGCCAACTCGGTCATGGTCTTCGAGGAGTTGGCCTGGAAGACCAGTCCCGGGGCGTGCGAACTGGACCCTCCGGTGGCCGGCAGCGGGCCCTGGTCGACCACCGTCACGTCGGTCCACCCGCGCTGCGCGATCTCGTCCGCGAGCGCCGCGCCGACGACACCTGCTCCGATGATGACCACCCGGGGTCCCGTCATCGCCGCACCTCCGATTGAGTTGCTTTTTACGCAACAGACTTCAGGTTGCGCAACTCAATGTGCCCGGCGCGCAAGGGGGTGTCAAGAGGGCCGGTGACCTCGCGGGAACCCGCGCGCAAGGCCCCCGGAAAACGGCAATGCCCGGTGGGCGGCGCGCACTTGAGCGCACCGCCCACCGGGCGTCCCGACGGCGTCTACTTCAGCCAGGCGTCCACCTTCGCCCGGTTCGCCTCGACCCACTTCTTCGCCGCCGCCTCCGGGGTCATCCGGTCCACGGCGATGTACTTGGCGACGATGTTCTGGTCGTCGTTGGTCCAGTGGAACTTCTTCACGAGGTCGTAGGCGGGCGACCCGGACTTCGCGAACCGGGCGCTGACGATCTTGTCGAGGTCGTAGAGGGGGTAGTCACAGGCGATTTTCTCGGCGTTCGCGTCACAACCGGCCTTGTAGGCGGGCAGGTCGACCTTCACCAACGGGACTTCCGTCATGAACCACTGCGGCTCGTAGAAGTAGCCGATCACCCATTCCTTGTTCTTCTCGGCCTTGCGGTACGCCTGGATCAGCGCGGTCTCGCTGCCCGCGTACACCACCTTGAAGTTCAGCTTGAGGTTCTTCACGAGCGCTTCGTCGTTGGTGACGTAGGAGGGGTCGCCGTCGAGGAGCTGGCCCTTGCCGCCGGACTCGGAGGTCTTGAAGTTCGCGGCGTACTTGTTGAGGTTCTCCCAGTTCGTGATGTCGGGGTGGGCCTTGGCCAGCCACGGCGGGACGTACCAGCCGATCACGCCCTCGTTGCCCGTGGAACCCGCCGAGACGGCCGTCTTCTGGTCGGTGATGTACTTCTTCTTGAGGTCGTCGTGCGCCCAGTTCTCCAGGACGGCGTCCACCTCACCGGTCCCGAAGCCCTGCCAGGCGATCTCCTCCTTGAGGTCCTTCTGGACGACCTTGCAGCCCAGGTCGTTGGCCGCGACGTACGCGACGACCGCCGCGTCCGCCTGGTAGCCGACCCACGGGTTGACCGCGAGGTTGAAGGTGCCGCAGGTGCCGTGGGACCCCGCCGCCGGGGCCATGTCGCTGACCTTCGCCCACCCGCACCCGGCGGTGAGGCTGAGGGAGAGCGCCACGGCACCGAGCCCGGCCCGCCTCTGTCGTGTCATCGAGTCGTGCTCCTCCGCGCGGCGGCCTGGGTGATCCGGTCGAACATGACGCCGAGCAGCACGATCGCGAGCCCGGCGGCGAGCCCCTTGCCGTACAGCTGGCCCTGCGAGAAACCGGCGACGACGTCGTAGCCGAGGGCGCCCGCGCCGACGAGGCCGCCGACGACGACCATCGACAGGACGTAGATCAGCCCCTGGTTGGTGGCGAGGGTCAACGCGCCCCGAGCCATGGGAAGTTGGACCTTGGTGACGAGCTGCCAGGTCCCGGCGCCGGCCGAGGTCGCCGCCTCCACGGTCGCCTCGGGGACGTTGCGCACCCCGTCCGCGATGATCTTGATGGCGACGGGGGCGGCGTACACCACGGCGGCGACGATCGCCGTGAACCGGGTCGCGCCGAACAGCGCGAGGAACGGCACCAGGTAGACGAACGCCGGCATGACCTGCGCCGCGTCGAGGGTGGGGCGCAGGACGCGGTCCGCGGTGCGGCTGCGGCCCATCCAGACGCCGAAGACGACACCGAGGAGCATCACCATGACGGTCGCGACGGCCGTGGAGGCGAGCGTCGTCATGGAGTCCGACCACAGCCCCGT
Source organism: Streptomyces sp. NPDC004539 (assembly GCF_040610055.1). Classification (NCBI taxonomy): domain Bacteria; kingdom Bacillati; phylum Actinomycetota; class Actinomycetes; order Kitasatosporales; family Streptomycetaceae; genus Streptomyces; species Streptomyces sp. NPDC004539. The sequence goes on from NZ_JBEXLS010000009.1 coordinate 245,511, forward strand.
ACCGATCAGCAGCCCCACGCAGACCGCCGCCGTGATCCCGGCCCGCAGGCCGCCGAGGATCGCGCCGACGCCGACGAGGGCCGCGCCGACGAGCCACCACGGGGAGTCGGTGAGCAGCGTCTGGAAGGGGTTGAGGAGGCCGGTGGTGACGGCGTCCCGGAAGCCGTTGGTCAGTCCGGAGAGGTTGTCCTGCGCCCAGGTGGTCGCCGAGTCGGCGGCGTTCGCGATCTTCTCGCCGGTCTGCCCGCTGCCCGGGAACTGGGCGGCCCAGACGTAGGTGTGGGACAGGTAGACCATGACGGCGACGCCCGCCGTACCGGCCGCGAGGAGGTGGGGACGCCACTTCCACGAAGAACGCCCCCGTTCGGCGGCGGCCGTGGTGACGCGGTCCAGGACGATCGCGAGGACGACGATGGCGAGCCCGGCGTTGAAGGCCGTGCCGACGTCGAGGGACTGGAGGGCCTGGACGACGGTCTTGCCGAGGCCGGGCGCGTCGATGAGGGCGGCGATGGTGACCATGGCGAGGGCGGCCATGATGGTCTGGTTGACGCCCATGACGACGGTCCGGCGCGACATCGGCAGCAGCACCTTGCGCAGTGCCTGGCTCCTGGTCGCGCCCAGGGACTCGGCGGCCTCGACGGTCGTCGGGGGGACCGCGCGGATGGCGTGGGCGGTGATGCGGATCGCGGGCGGCGCCGCGTAGATGAGGGTGGCGATGGTCGCGGAGGCCGGGCCGATGAGGAAGAACAGGGTCAGCGGGGCGAGGTAGACGAAGGTCGGCATCGTCTGCATGAAGTCGAGGAACGGCGTCAGGACGCGGTTCACCCGGTCGGAGACGCCCGCCCAGACACCCAGCGGGATGCCGATGAGGAGGGCGAGGAGCACGGCCGACAGGGTGAGCGCGAAGGTGTCCATGCTCTCCTGCCACAGGCCCTGGAGCCCGAGGAAGGTGAAGCCGGCCGCCGCGAGCAGCGCGACCCGCCAGTTGCCCACGGCCCACGAGACGAGGGCGACGATCCCGACGACCCCGAACCAGCCGATCTGCGGGACGGGCCGGCCGTCCGGCGGCTGGGAGATCAACTCCTGGACGAAGACCACGAGATGGTCGATCGCCGAGCGGATGTCGTTGAAGAAGTACAGGAAGAGCGGGTTGGAGTCGCGGTTCGCGCCGACGGAGTCGTTGACGTCGTTGAACCAGCGGTGCAGGTCGGTGAGGTCGGCCGCGGCGAGGGACAGCGTCTGCTTCCCCTTGAGCACGGCGAACAGCAGCAGCCATCCCACGAGAACGGCCGCGACCGCCCGGGGCCGGGTCAGCCACTGGGCTGACGGCGTGTCAACCGGTTCGGGTTGCAGGGGTGTTGGGGGTTTCTCCAGGGTCGTCGTCATCGCCCGGCCACCACCGCGAGGATCTCGTCGTCGCCGACGATCCCGAGCAGCTTGCCGTTCTCGACGACCTTCACGGGCTTGTCGGCGGCGAGCACCGCCCGGGTGGCCTCGCGCACGACGACGTCGGGGCCGAGTTCGGGGCCGTCGAGGTCGTCGTCGTCCTGCTTGGGGCGCATGATCCAGCGCAGGGTGAGGACGTCCCCGCGCGGCACGTCCTGGACGAACTCGCGGACGTAGTCGTCCGCCGGGGCGCCCACGAGTTCGTCGCCGGTGCCGCACTGGACCATCTTGCCGTCGCGCATGATGAGGATGCGGTCGCCGAGCTTGAGGGCCTCGGAGAGGTCGTGGGTGATGAACACCATGGTCTTGCCGACCTCGTGGTGCAGCCGGACGACCTCGCTCTGCATGTCCCGGCGGATCAGCGGGTCGAGCGCGGAGAACGGCTCGTCGAAGAACAGCACCTCGGGGTCGCCCGCCAACGCCCGGGCCAGGCCGACGCGTTGCTGCATGCCGCCGGACAACTGGTCGGGGTAGGAGTTCTCGTACCCCGAGAGGCCGACCAGCTCGACGACCTCCAGGGCCCGTTTGACGCGTTCGGCACGCCCGGCGCCGCGTATCTCCAGGCCGAAGGCGACGTTGTCGACGACCTTGCGGTGCGGCAGCAGCCCGAAGTGCTGGAAGACCATGGAGAACTTGCGGCGGCGCAGCTCGCGCAGCCGGGCGGGGTCGGCGTCGCGGATGTTCTCGCCCTCGAAGACGACCTCGCCGGAGGTGGGTTCGATCAGCCGGGTGAGACATCGCACGAGGGTGGACTTGCCGGAGCCGGACAGGCCCATGACGACGAAGACCTCGCCGGGGGCCACGTCGAAGCTGATGTCCCGGACGGCGGCGGTGCAGCCGGCGCGGTCCATGAGCTCGCGGCGGCCGAGGCCGCTCAGTTCCTCGGAGCCGGGGACCTGGTCGGCCTTCGGTCCGAACACCTTCCACAGGTCACGTACGGAGATGACCGGGGTTCCGTCCGAGTCCTCGGGTGTGCCGCGCCGCTGCGGCACCTCAGTCTGTGTGGGGAGCACAGTCGGACCTCTTTTCAGGTGTCCCGGCGCTTCAGCCGCTGAACCAGCGCTGGGGCCGGGGTCGGATGTTCTGCCAGATGTGTTTGGGCTCCCGGTATTCGTCGAGGCCGGTCGGTCCCAACTCCCGGCCCACTCCCGAGCGCCCGAAGCCACCCCATTCCGCTTGCGGCACATAAGGGTGGTAGTCGTTGATCCACACGGTGCCGTGGCGCAGCCGCCGGGCGACCCGCTGCGCCTTCCCGGCGTCCTCGGTCCACACCGCCCCCGCGAGCCCGAACTCCGTGTCGTTCGCGATGCGTACGGCGTCGTCCTCGTCGGTGAAGCGCTCCACGGTGAGGACGGGGCCGAAGGACTCCTCGTGCACGACGCGCATGTCCTGGGTGCAGGCGTCGAGGACGGTCGGCGGGTAGTAGAAGCCGCCCGCGAGCGCGGGGTCGGCGGGGCGTTCGCCGCCGCAGCGCAGCACGGCGCCCTCGGCGATCCCCGCCGCGACGTACGCCTCGACCTTCGCGAGGTGCTGGGCGGAGATCAGGGCGCCGGTCTCGGCGTCCGCGTCGAACGGGCCGCCGAGGCGGATCAGCCGGGCCCTGCGGACGACCTCGTCGACGAAGCGGTCGTGCAGCGAGTCCTCGACGATCAGGCGGGCGCCGGCCGAGCAGACCTGGCCGGAGTGGAGGAAGACGGCGGTGAGCGCGAAGTCGACGGCCGTCTCGAAATCGGCGTCGGCGAACACCACGTTGGGGTTCTTGCCGCCGAGTTCCAGGGCCGTCTTCTTGACGGTCGCGGCGGCGCTCGCCATGACGCGCTTGCCGGTCTCCAGGCCACCGGTGAAGGAGACCAGGTCGACGTCGGGGTGGTCCGCGAGGGGGGCGCCCGCCTCGGCGCCCGCGCCGAGGACGAGGTTGGCGACGCCCGCAGGGAGGCCGGCCTCTTCGAGGGCGCGCATGAGGAGGATCGCGGTGGAGGGGGTCAGCTCGCTGGGCTTCAGGACGAGCGTGTTGCCCGCGACGAGCGCCGGGGCGACCTTCCAACTGGCTTGCAGCAGCGGGTAGTTCCAGGGGGTGATCAGTCCACAGACGCCGACCGGGGCGTACTCGACGCGGCTGATGGCGTCGTCGCGGCCGGTGTCGATGACGCGGCCGGCGGAGGTGCCGGCGAGGCCGCCGTAGTAGCGCAGGCAGGAGACGACGTCGGCGATGTCGTACTCGCTCTCCACCAGCCGTTTGCCGGTGTCGAGGGACTCGGCGCGGGCGAACTCCTTGGCGTCCCGCTCGATCAGGTCGGCGGTGCGCAGCAGGACGGCGCCCCGGTCGCGCTCCGGGGTGCGGGGCCAGGGGCCGGTGTCGAAGGCGCGGCGGGCGGCGGCGATCGCCGCTTCCGTGTCGGCGCGGGTCGCCTCCGCGACACTCGCCACGAGCGAGCCGTCGGCGGGACATCGGATCTCACGGCGGCCTCCGGCGGCCGAATCCCGCCACTCGCCGTCCACGTACAGGTCTGCCACGCGCCGTGCCCTTCCGGAAGGAAATGCCCCGTATCGAGATTCGTTGCGCATAGTGCATCTGATTGCTTGTGGTGGAACACAGTGACGAACTGCCAGGGCGTCGTCAAGGGGTTCGCCGGTGACGATTTCGCCAACCGGGCAGTTGCCCCAGCGCCCTTGACCTCCCTCCGCCCCGAGCCGACCATGTTGCGTATCGCTCACCGCGTTGTGTGATACGCATCAACGGAGGTCGCTGTATGTCACCTCGTCCGCAATCCGGCCGTGAGTTCGTCCTCACCGTCTCCTGCCCCGACAGCGCCGGACTGGTCCACGCCGTGAGCGGGTTCCTCGTCCGCAACTCCGGGAACATCCTGGAGAGCCAGCAGTTCGACGACCGGCTCAAAGGCCGGTTCTTCATGCGGGTCCACTTCGACGTCTCGGACCCGGCGAGCGATCTGGACGGGCTGCGGCTGCGGTTCGGGCCCGTCGCGCAGGCGTACAACTTCACCTGGACACTGCGGGACGCCGCGACGCCGACCCGTACGCTGATCATGGTCTCCAGGTTCGGGCACTGCCTCAACGACCTCCTCTTCCGGGGGCGTTCGGGCGCGCTGAACATCGAGATCCCGGCGATCGTCTCCAACCACCGCGACTTCGAGGGGCTCGCCGAGAGCTACGGCGTCCCCTTCCACCACATCCCGGTGACCAAGGAGACCAAACCCGAGGCGGAGGCGCGGCTGCTGGAGCTCGTGCGTGATCTCGACGTCGATCTGGTGGTACTGGCCCGTTACATGCAGGTCCTCTCCGACGACCTCTGCAAGGAGCTGGAGGGCCGCGCGATCAACATCCATCACTCCTTCCTGCCCAGCTTCAAGGGCGCCCGCCCCTACGACCAGGCGCACACCCGTGGCGTCAAACTGGTCGGCGCGACCGCCCATTACGTCACCTCCGACCTCGACGAGGGCCAGATCATCGAACAGGACGTCATCCGCGTCGACCACTCCCTCGCCCCCGGCGACCTGGTGACGGTCGGCCGGGACGTGGAGGCACAGGTGCTGGCCCACGCGGTGAAGTGGCACAGCGAGAGCAGGGTGATGGTGGACGGGAACCGCACGGTGGTGTTCCGCTGAGCGACGTGTCCCCTTATCCTTCGGGGGACGCATCGGCGCCCGCCCTCGACGAAGCGGCGGGCCTCACGGGGGAAGAAGGGTGCGTGCCCGGTGTCCGTCGGGCTCCTCTCCACCATCGCCGCCGTCTTCTACGGCTGCACCGTCTCGCTCATCGCCCTCACCGCCACGTTCTCCCGCGACCGCGCCCTGCGGCGTGAGGCGCGCAGCACGCTGGCCGTGCTGGTGCCGGGAAGGCGGGACGACGGCTGACCCGTGGGCCGAGCCGCACTTGCGGCTCGGCCCGCTTCTCGTCGTATACGGCTAGCCTGCCTGCTTCTCGGCCCGCTGGGCGTCCCGGTGGCGGTAGTACGCCGCGTCCGAGGCCGGCAGGGGGTCCTTGCCGAGGATCAGGTCGGCGGCCTTCTCGGCGATCATCATGACCGGGGCGTAGATGTTGCCGTTGGTGACGTAGGGCATCACCGAGGCGTCGACGACGCGCAGGCCCTCGACGCCGTGGACGCGCATCGACGTGGGGTCGACGACCGACATCTCGTCCGTGCCCATCTTGCAGGTGCAGGAGGGGTGGAGGGCCGTCTCGCCCTCCTTCGCGACCCACGCGAGGATCTCCTCGTCGGAGGCGACGGCGGCGCCGGGGGAGACCTCGCCGTCGTTGTAGGGGTCGAGCGCGGGCTGGCTGAGGAGCTTGCGGGCCACCCGGATCGCCTCGACCCACTCGCGGCGGTCCTGCTCCGTGGAGAGGTAGTTGAAGCGGAGGGCGGGGTGGTCACGGGGGTCGCGGCTCTTGATCTTCACCGAGCCGATCGCGTCGGAGTACATGGGCCCGACGTGGACCTGGTAGCCGTGCCCGCCGGCCGGCGAGGAGCCGTCGTAGCGCACGGCGATCGGCAGGAAGTGGAACATCAGGTTGGGGTAGTCGACGTCGTCGTTGCTGCGCGCGAACCCGCCCGCCTCGAAGTGGTTCGTCGCGGCGGGGCCCTTGCGGAACAGCCACTGGAGCCCGATGAAGGGCGCCCGCCACTTCGCCATGTACGGCTGCATGGAGACGGGCTGCTTGCAGGCGTACTGCACGTACACCTCCAGGTGGTCCTGGAGGTTCTCCCCGACGCCGGGCAGATCGTGTACGACGTCGATGCCGAGCGCGCTCAGCTCCTCGGCGTTGCCGACGCCCGAGAGCTGGAGGAGCTGGGGGGAGTTGATGGCCCCGCCGCACAGGATCACCTCCGCGGCACGGACGCTGCGCAGGGGGCCCCTGCCGCCGTGCTGGTACTGGACGCCGACCGCGCGCTTGCCCTCGAAGAGGACGCGGGTGACGAACGCCCGTGTCTTCACGGTGAGGTTGGGGCGCTTGCGGACGGGCTTCAGGTACGCCTTGGACGCGGAGAGGCGCCGGCCGCGGTGGACGTTGCGGTCGAACTTGGCGAAGCCCTCCTGCCGGTAGCCGTTGACGTCGTCGGTGGGGGCATAGCCGGCTTCCTCCGTGGCCTTCTGGAAGGCGGTGAACAACGGGTTGGTGGCGGGCCCGCGTTCGAGGACGAGGGGACCGTCGTGGCCCCGGAAGGGGTCGTCGGGGTCGGCGGCGAGACAGTTCTCCATACGCCGGAAGTAGGGCAGGCAGTGCGCGTAGTCCCAGGTCTCCATGCCGGGGTCGGCGGCCCAGCGCTCGTAGTCCAGGGGGTTGCCGCGCTGGAAGATCATGCCGTTGATGCTGGAGGACCCGCCGAGGACCTTGCCTCGCGCGTGGTAGACGCGCCGGCCGCCCATGTGGGGCTCGGGTTCGGACTCGTACTTCCAGTCGTAGAACCGGCTGCCGATCGGGTAGGTCAGCGCGGCGGGCATGTGGATGAAGACGTCCCAGGGGTGGTCGCTGCGCCCCGCCTCCAGGACCAGGACCCGGTTCGCCGGATTCGCGGAGAGGCGGTTCGCCAGTGCGCTGCCTGCCGAGCCGCCGCCGACGATGACGAAGTCGTAGTGGGATGTTGCCATGGTGCCTCGTCTCCCTCGCGCCGTTGGTACGCCGGGAATGCTAGTGCTGGTCGCGCTATACGCACCAGGTTGCGGTAAGCGCAACTTGGAACGACTTTGCTACGGCCGTGTTGCCGGCGGACGCCCCCACTCCGGCGAAACTTCCCCGTACCCGACGGTGGTGGCGCCCCGAACCTTGGCCCTAGCGTGACGCGCATGAGTGAACTCACCGAGGGCACCGAGGTCGCCGGCGGCATCGGGGACGACGACCGGATCACCGGCGACGTCCTCAAGGTGGCCGGAGCCGTCGTCCTCGCCATGATCATGGCCATCCTGGACACGACGGTCGTGAACGTCGCCCTCCCGACGTTCCTCACCGCCTTCGACGTGGACGCCTACTCGACCGTCGCCTGGACCATCACCGGATACACGCTGGCGCTGGCCGCCGTCATCCCCGTCACCGGCTGGGCGGCGGACCGGTTCGGCACGAAACGCCTCTACCTCGCCGCGCTCACGCTGTTCACGCTGGGCTCGATCCTGTGCGCGTTCGCCTGGAACATCGAGGCGCTGATCGGCTTCCGGGTCATCCAGGGGCTGGGCGGCGGCATGCTCGTCCCGGTCGGCATGACCATCATGACGAAGGCGGCCGGGCCGAAGCGGATGGGCCGGCTGATGGCGATCCTCGGCGTCCCGATGCTGCTGGGCCCGATCGCCGGGCCGATCCTCGGCGGCTGGCTCATCGACTCGGTCTCCTGGCACTGGATCTTCCTGATCAACCTGCCCCTCGGGATCGTCGCGATCGTCTACGCCGTGCTCGTACTCCCCAAGGACGCCCCGGAGCCGAGCGAGACCTTCGACGTCGTCGGCATGCTCCTCATGTCCCCCGGGCTCGCGCTGTTCCTGTACGGCGTCTCCTCCATCCCCGGCGAGGGCACCGTGGCCGCCACGAAGGTCCTGGTGCCCGGCCTCCTCGGGGTGGCCCTGATCGCGGGGTTCGTCGGCTGGGCGTTCCGCCCCGAGCACCCGCTGCTGGACCTGCGGCTGTTCCGGGACCGCAACCTGACCGTGGCGACCGTCGTCATGTTCCTGTTCGCCGGGTCGTTCTTCGGCGCGATGCTCCTCGTCCCGACCTACTTCCAGCAGGTGCGCGGCGAGGACGTCCTCAAGGCCGGGCTCCTGGTGGCGCCGCAGGGCATCGGCGCGATGGTGACGATGCCGATCGCCGGGATGCTCGCCGACAAGGTGCCCGTCGGGCGGATCGTGCCGGTCGGCATGGTCGCGATCCTCGTCGGCATCGGGGGCCTCGCGCTGAGCACCGATCCGGACACGCCGTACTGGCAGGTGATCCTGTTCCTGTTCGTCATGGGCCTCGGGATGGGCGGCTCGATGATGCCGACGTTCACCTCCGCGCTGAAGACGCTGCGCTCGCACCAGGTCGCGCGGGGGTCGACCCTCATCAACGTCATCCAGCAGGTGGCCGCGTCCGTCGGGGTCGCGGTCATGTCGGTCGTCCTGACGAACCAGCAGAACACGTCCGAGGCGTTCAAGGCGTTCGCCGCGACGGCGAGCGCCAGGAGCGCCGGGGTCCAGCCGCCGGAGTGGGCGGCCGAGACCGCGCGGCGCCTGGGCGACGCGTTCCAGCGCACCGCACTGTCCGACCTCGCGGACGCCTTCCGTACGACGTACTGGGTGGCGGCCGGCGCGCTCGTCCTCACCCTCGTCGCGTCACTGTTCCTCCCCCTCCGGCACGAGAAGCCCGCCCCGGCCGACGACGGCGGCGACGACACGGACGTCCACGCGGCACCGCCGGCCGCCCTGCACTGACCACCGGGCACCCGTCTCGCGGTCGACCGGCTGACCGCGGCTCTCCACGCCGACGCCACGACACCGCCCTGCCCCCGCCCGGCGGAAGGGCAAGAGACGGAGAACCGGTCCGCGCGGCCCCTCGTCACTCCAGGACGAAGACCGGTTTGTGGCCGGCCCGCCCGGAGGTCAGGACGTCCGGGATCTCCTCCCAGGCGTAGATCCCGCTGGTGACCAGCTCGGGGCGGAGCCTGCCCGCGGCGACCGCCTCCAGCGTCGGCGTCATGCTCGGCCGCGCGTGCCCCTTGCCGTTGTGGAAGTGGACGCCGCGCTGGTAGAGCGCGAGCAGCGGCAGCGGGACGTCCTCGAAGTAGATGCCGACGCTGTTCACCCGCCCCTCGGGGACGACGGAGAGCAGCGCCTTTCGCAGCCGCTCCGGATCACAGCTGGCGTCCACGGCGAGGTGGAAGTCCTTCTCGCGTCTGCCGTGCACGTCCTGGACCTCGGCGCCGAGCCGCTCGGCGACCGCCATCCGGACCGAGTCGTCGTCGTAGTAGACGGTGCGGGCGCCCGCGAGCTGGACGGCGGCGTCGACGCAGTACAGGCCGATGGAGCCGGTGCCGCCGAAGACGGCGACCTTCGGGTCGGTGATCCCGGCGACGGCGGGCACGACCGTCTCCCAGCCGAGGGCGAGGTTGTCGCCGATCGAGGCGAGGTGCACGGGGTCGGCCCCGGCGGGGAGCCTGACGAGGTTGTAGTCCGCGTAGGGGACGCGGATCAGCTCGTCGAAGCAGCCGCCCCAGGCGCCGTTCACCGGCAGACCGTACTGCGCGTCGCCGTGGCGCAGACAGCGCGCCGGGTGCCCTTGCGCGCACTGCGCGCAGGTGCCGCAGGCGATGTGCCAGGCGACGCCGACGACGTCCCCGACCGCGACGTCCGTGCAGTCCGGGCCGGTCTCGACGACCGTGCCCACGCATTCGTGGCCCAGCGGGAAGGGGCCGAAGCCGGAGAAGGGCGTCCTGTCGGCGATGACGTGGTGGTCGAGGTCGCAGGTCGTGGCCGCGAGGGGCCGTACGAGCGCGTCCGTGCCGTCGACGAGGACGGGCGCGTCGACCTCGTCGAACCGCAGCCGCCCCGGGGCGACGAACATCAGGCTCTTCATCGGAATGCTCCTCCTGTCCCGCGGTCAGAGGCTCGCGGCGGGCGCGTCGCCGGTCGGGATCTCCTCCAGGAACACCGCGTCGAGCGGCTTGTCGAGCACGCCCGCCAGCGCACCGGACAGCTCCCGCATCGCGGCTCCCTTCATGTGCGCGCCCAGCGCCTCCTTCGACGCCCACTTCTCGACGAGGACGAACTCGTCGGCGCTGCCCGCCTTCCGGTGCAGCGCGTACCGCAGGCATCCGGGCTCCGCGTGCACGGCGGGAATCGCCTCCCGCAGCACCCGCTCCACCACCTCTCCCTGCCCCGCCTTCGCGACCAGCGTCGCCACCAGCACTACCGATCCGGACATGGCCCACCCTCCAGGTCTATGACACTCGTTATAATCATGACAGATGTTATACGCGCCGACCGCGACCGCCCGCCGTCGCCTCCCTCAGCCCAGCCCCTCGAACGCGGCACCGACGTACCGGCTCGTCCGCTCGCTCCCGAGCAGCCCCGTCCCCATCCGGTTCATGACGTACGAGATCACCGCCCGCCGCCCGGCGTCGACGACGACCACCGATCCGCCCCACCCCGTCCAGAAGCAGATCCGCCCCCGCGGGAGGTACGCCACCGCCGGTGACGGCAGCCCGAACCCGAGCCCGAACCGCAGACGCGCTCCGAGCACGAGGTCGATCCCGTCGGACTCGGTGCGGAAGGCGAGGCCGGCCGTCCGGGGAGACAGCAGCCGTACACCGTCCAGGGCCCCGCCACAGGCGAGCACGGAGTGGACGCGGGCCAGGGAGCGGGCGTTGCCGTGGCCGTTCGCCGCGCCGATCTCGGCCCGCCTCCAGCGCGCACCCCACGCCTCCCGAGCCTCGCCGAGCGGACCGGTGAACGTCTTCAGCGCCACGTCCCCGAGGCCGTCCGGCACGACGTCCGGCGGCGGTACGACGTCGGCGACGCGCCCGAACTCCGTGTCGGCCAGCCCGATGTGGAAGTCCGCGCCGAGCGGCCCGGTGATCTCCTCGGCGACGAACCGGCCCAGTGTGCGTCCGTCGGCCCGCCGGACCAACTCCCCCACCAGATGCCCGTAGTCGAGCAGGTGGTAGCCGGACGCGGTGCCCGGGGTCCACCAGGGAGCCTGCGCGGCCAGCCGGGCGGTCGCCGCCGGTACGTCGAGGATGTCGGCGACGGTCACCGGCGCCTCCCACCCCGAGACGCCGGAGGTGTGCGCGAGGACATGCCGTACGCGTACGCCCTCCTTGCCGTGGGCCGCGAACTCCGGCCAGTACCGGGCCACCGGCGCGTCCACGTCGAGGAGTCCGCGTTCGACCAGCACCAGCGCCGCGAGAGCGGTGACGGTCTTCGTGCACGACCAGACGTTCGTGATCGTGTCGCGCCGCCACGGCTCGGTCCGGTCCACGTCGGTCCAGCCGCCCCACAGGTCGACCACCGGTTCCCCGTCGACCGTCACCGCGACCGAGGCCCCGAGTTCCTCGCCCGTGTCGAGGGACGCGGCGAGCGACTCGGCCAGCTTCGCGAAACGCGCGTCGTACGCGCCGCCGAGTTCCGCCACGGTCAGCTCCCCTGCCGCAGGTCGCGGCGGGGTACCCCGCGCAGTTCGCGGCTCAGGCGGGCGCTCGCGACGTCGGCGGCGTCCAGGAGGTACGTCTGGCGCATCCGCCACGGGCTCCGGTCGCCCTGCCTGGGGAAGCCGGCCACACCTCGCCGGACATAGCCCGACGCGAGGTCGAGCAGGGGCCGTTCACCGGCGTCGGGGTCGACGACCGGGGTCACCGACGCGAGCCCGGCGCGCCGCATGTGGTTGAGGACCCGGCACACCAGGCGCGCGGTGAGGTCGGCGCGCATGGTCCAGGACAGGTTGACGTACCCGAAGCACAGCGCGAGGTTCGGTACGCCGCCGAGCATGGCCCCCCGCCACAGCAGACGGCCCGCGGGATCGACGCGTTCGCCGTCGACGGTGACGGCGACATGACCCAGCGCCAGCATGCGCAGCCCGGTCGCGGTCACGACGATGTCGGCGGGCAGCACCCTCCCCGACCGCAGCCGGACCCCTTCGGGAACGAAGCGGTCGACGTGGTCGGTGACCACCTCGACCTCCTCGCGCCCGATCGCCTTGAACAGGTCCGCGTCGGCGGCGATACACACCCGCTGGTCCCACGGCGCGTAGTCGGGGGTGAAGTGCGCACGCACCGCGTCCTCGCCGATCCGGCGGGCGGCGGCCCTCGTCAGCAGGGCTCTCGCACGATCGGGGAAGCGGCGGCAGTAGTGGTGGAAGCCGTTCGCGTAGGCCGCGTTGCGGGCCCGGACGACCCGGTGGGCGAGCTTCGCCGGCAGCCGTCGCCGGAGCCGGTCGGCGAAGCGGTCGCGGCGGGGCAGAGCGCTGATCCAGGTCGGGGTGCGCTGGAGCATGGTGACGTGGGCGGCGTCGCGGGCCATCGCGGGGACCACGGTGATCGCGGTCGCGCCGCTGCCGATGACGACGACCCGCTTGCCGGCGTGATCGAGGTCCTCGGGCCAGAACTGGGGGTGGACGAGCGTGCCGGTGAAGGTCTCGACGCCGGGGAACTCCGGGTCGTGGCCGCGCTCGTAGTCGTAATAACCCGTGCACAGGTGGAGGAACGCACACGTCATGGTGTGCCGTACGCCCCCGGTCCGTTCGACGGTCAGCGTCCACAGGGCGCGCTCGCCGTCCCAGTCGGCCGCGGTCACCTTCGTACCGCAGTGGATGTTCCGGTCGATGCCGTGCTCCTCCACGGTCCGCCGCAGGTAGGCGAGGATCTCGTCGCCGTCGGCGATGGCGTGTTCGCCGGTCCACGGCTGGAAGGGGAAGCCGAGCGTGAAGATGTCGGAGTCGGAGCGCACCCCGGGGTAGCGGAACAGGTCCCAGGTCCCGCCGAGGGACTCCCGGGCCTCCAGGACGGCGTACGACCGGTCGGGGCACCGCGTCCGCACCCGGTGGGCGGCGTCGATGCCGGAGATACCCGCGCCGACGATGACGACGTCGGCGTGGCCGGGCGGCGGGGAGGGGTTGGTCATGCCCCGAGTATGGAAACGGCCCCGTCCCGGAACTTGACCCTGGACGACAAAAATTTACCCCTGCACGACACCGGCGAGGCGGGCGTCCCGGCGTACCTGTGTCGGTGTCCGGCCGAACCAGCGTCGCACCGCGCGGGTGAGCGCCGCCTGCCCGCCGAGCTCGACCAGGGAGGCGATCTGGGAGAACGGCATGTCGGTGCCCGTCAGGAGCCGGTGGGCGGAGTGTCTGCGGACGTCGTCGAGGATCGCCTGGAACGAGGTGCCCTCCGCGGCGAGCCGTCGTTGCAGGGTGCGCGGGTGGGTGTGCAGCCAGCCGGCGACGAGGTCGACGCGGGCGGGGACCGTGCCGAGGGCGCGGCCGACCGCCGACCGGACCGCGCTCGTGGTGCTCTCGCGGGGGTCGGTGTAGTGGGACTCCAGGTAGTCGACGACCATGCGCCGCAGTTCCGGGTTGACGGGGGTCGACATGGGCCGGTCGAAGAGACTCGCCGGCACCCTCAGCAGGGCCTGTCCGGCGTGGAAGCGGACCGGGGCGCCGAAGAACTCCGCGTACACGGACTCGTCGGTGAGGGGCGGGTGGGGCAGGTAGACGCCGAGCAGGTCGTAGCCGCCGCTCATGGTGACGAGGATGCGGTGCAGGAGTCCGAGGCCGCCGTCGATGGTCTGCGGTTCGTAGGGGATGTCCGGGTGGGTCATCCGGTACTCGACGGCGCCGACGCCCGCGTACCGCTCGGGGTCGGGTCCGCGGGACAGGCGCAGGGCGGCGTTGTGGACGAACAGGAAGCGGGACGCGCAGTCGAGGCCCTCGCCGACGGTGTCGCAGTTGCCGACGGCCAGGGCGAGGGGGCCGAGTTCGGCGAGGTTCTGACAGGCCGCCAGGCGCAGGCCGAAATCGGGGCAGTCCAGTTTCCGGGCCGCGTGGCGCAGGATGCGGCCGGCGGTCGCCGCGGCGAGGAGTCCGTCCTCGGAGTCGAGGTCGGCGGGAGAGACACCGAACGGGGCGAGCAGGGCGGTCGCGTCACCTCCGAGGCTGTCGATCAGCCGGTCGGTGCCGCGAATCGCGGCGGCCCTGATCTGTATCTGCACGGCCCGCGTTCCCTCCCTTCCTCTATCAGGCGAAAGAACCTGGTCAGGTTACCGGGGGCAAAAAGTTTGTACCGTACCACGCGTATAGTTTCACTGTGAGCAACTACAACCCTGATACCGAGACGTCCACTTCCCAGGCCGGCGGGGTCCAGTCGGTCGATCGCGCCATCAGCGTCATGGAGATCCTCGCCCAGCGCGGCGAAGCGGGGGTCAGCGAGGTGGCGGCGGAGATCGAGGTTCACAAATCCACGGCGTTCCGGCTGCTCGGGGCGCTGGAGGCGCGCGGGCTCGTCGAGCAGTCCGGTGAGCGCGGCAAGTACCGGCTGGGGTTCGGCATCGTCCGGCTCGCGGGGGCGGTGACGGGCCGGATCGACATCACGCAGCAGGCGCGGCCGATCTGCGAGCGGCTCGCGGAGGAGATCGGCGAGACCGTCAACATCGCGGTGCTCCAGGAGCACTACGCGATCAACCTCTACCAGGTGCGGGGTCCGGGCGCGGTCGCCGTGCACAACTGGGTCGGCCAGCTCACGCCGTTGCACGCGACGTCCAGCGGCAAGGTCCTCCTCGCGAGCCTCCCGGCGACGGAGCGGGCCGCGCTGCTGACCGAGGCGGGCCTGCGCAAGCTCACGCCCCGCACGATCACGGCGAAGACGAAGCTGGAGAAGAACCTCGTCGAGTCCCTGGAGCGCGGATACGCCTACACCCTGGAGGAGTTGGAGGTCGGCCTGCACGCCATGGCCGCCCCGATCCACGGCCGGGACGGCGACGTCATCGCCGCGATCAGCGCCTCCGGCCCCGCCTACCGCTTCACCGAGGACCGCCTCCACGGCATGGCCCCGGTCCTCACCCAGGGCGCCCGCGAAATCAGCCACCGCATGGGCCACCTGGGCTGAGCGCCGCCCCCGGCGAGATCGACCGAGCCGGGGACACGGCACGAGGCCGGACCGACAGGACACCGACCAAGCCCCACCCCACCCCGGCCCGGCATCCGGCACCCGGCACCCGGCACCCGGCACCCGGCACCCGGCACCCGGCACCCGGCACCCGGCCAGGCTCCACCGGCCCGGACCCCGGCAAGGCTCAACCAGCCAGGTCCTCGGTGCGGTTCACCCCGGTCCGAGCCCCGGTCTGGCTCACCCCTTTCCTGCCCCGGCGAGGCTCACCCGGCCCGGCCCCCGGCAGGGTTCACCTCGGCTCGCCCAGCCGTTCCAGGACCCAGTCGTGGAAGGCGCCGATGTGGTGTTCGCTGGGGACCAGGACGCCGCCCTTGGCGTACATGCGGGAGTGCATGCCGGGCTGGGTGCGTTCGCAGGCGTCGAAGTCCTGCTGGTTGACGCGGTGGAAGAGTTCGACGGAGCGGCTGACGTCCTTGCCGGACTCGACGACGTGCGGCAGGTAGAGCCAGTCGCACTCGACGATCGTGCGGTCGGCGGCCATCGGGTACATCCGGTGGAAGATCACGTGGTCAGGGACGAGGTTGACGAAGACCTGGGGTTTGACGGTGATCGCGTAGTACCGGCGGTCCTGCTCCTCCGCGACCCCGGGGATGCGGTCGAGCCCCTCGGAGCCGTCGACGGTGAACCCCTGGACGTCGTCACCGAACTCGGCGCCGTGGCCGACGTAGTACTGCGCGGCGTAGCCGTCGGCGAACTCCGGGAGGACCTCGGTGAGTTCGGGGTGGATCGTCGCGCAGTGGTAGCACTCCATGAAGTTCTCGATGATGAGCTTCCAGTTCGCCTGCACGTCGTAGACGATGCGCTTGCCGAGCGAGAGGTTCGCCATGTCGTAGCGGTCGATGGACTCGGTGTCCCCGAGCCGCTCGACGACCGCGCCCATCACGTCGTCCTCGAAGGAGGGCGGGTTCTCGGCGAGACAGACCCAGACGTATCCGAGCCACTCACGCACATGCACGCCCACCAGCCCGAACTCGGTGCGCCCGACGTCGGGCATCTTCGTGAGGTTGGGCGCGGCGACGAGCTTCCCGGTGAGGTCGTACGTCCAGGCGTGGTACGGACACTGGAAGGCACGCTTGACCTCGCCCGCCTCCTCCGTGCACAGCTTCGCGCCGCGGTGCCGGCAGACGTTGAAGTACGCGCGGACCGAGCTGTCCCGCGCGCGGGTGACGAGAATCGACTCACGGCCCACGTCGACCGTGCGGAACGCCCCCGGTTTGGGCAGATCCGCGGCGCGCGCGACGCAGAACCACATGGTCTCGAAGATGCGCTCCTGCTCCTGGGCGAAGATCCCGGGGTCGGTGTAGGAGGAGCCGGGGAGGGTGGCGATCAGGCTGTCCGGCAGACCGGTCGAGGTCACGGGGCACTCCTCGGGTTACGTCGTGGAAAGGTCGATCAGGCGGCGGCGAGCTGCTTGCGCCAGCGGGTGAACAGCCGGGGCTGGTTCATCCCGAGGACGGCGACGGGTGTCTCCCCGCGCCGGTAGACGGCCAGGACGTCCCGGTCGCCGGCGGCACCCGCCTCGACGGTGACGCTGTCGGCACCGGCCGCGTGCCCGGCGAACTGGATGCGTACGCCGTACTGGTCCGACCAGAAGTACGGCGGCCTCGGCACCCCCTCCGTCGCGCTGTCCCCGGCGAGCAGGGCGGCGACCGCGGCGGCCGGCCGCTCCAGGGCGCCGGTCCAGTGCTCGACGCGGCGGTGCCCGCCGGCGCGGGGGTCGTACCAGTTGGCGCAGTCCCCGACCGCGACCACACCGGGTACGCCGGTCCGGCCGTCGGCGCCGCACTTGACGCCGTTGTCGAGCGGGACGCCCGAGCCGGCGAGCCACTCCACACAGGGCCGCGCTCCGACGCCGACGACGACGATGTCGGCGGGGATGCTCCGCCCGCCCTCCAGCAGGACGGCGTCCACGCGCCGTTCCCCGCCGAGCCCCTTGACGCCGACGCCGCACAGGAGCCGTACGCCGTGGTCGGTGTGGAGGCCGGAGACGACGGTGCCCATCTCCGCGCCGAGGGGGCCCGCGAGCGGGGTGGGGGCGGCCTCGATCACGGTCGTCTCCAGGCCGAGGCTCTGTGCGGTGGAGGCGACCTCGGCGCCGATGAAGCCGCCGCCGATCACCACGAGCCGTCCGCCGTCCGCGAGTTCGGCCTTGAGGGCGCGGGCGTCGTCGAGGGTGCGCAGGGTGTGCACCCCGGCGAGGCCCTCGGCGCCGGGGAGGGTGCGGGCCGCCGCGCCGGTCGCGATCACGAACCCGTCGGCGTGCAGCCGACGGCCGTCCGCGAGGCTCAACTCGCGGGCGGCCGGGTCGAGTCCGGTGGCGCGGGCGCCGAGCAGCCACTCGGCGCCCAGGCTCTCGTCGTCGGTCTCCAGGGCGAGGTCCGCCTCGGGGAGGGTGCCGGCGAGGAACTCCTTGGACAGCGGGGGCCGGTCGTAGGGGCGGTGGGGCTCGTCGCCCACGACGACCAGCCGGCCGCCGTACCCCTGTTTCCGCAGGGCGCGGACGGCCGAGAGGCCGGCGAGGGAGGCCCCGACCACGGCGACCGTTCTCACGCGGGCCCCCCGGCGAGCCGGGACGCCACGCAGGGCGGCAGGTTGGGGGCCTCGGTGGACACCTTCACATGGATCACGCCGTCCTCGACGACCACCTCGTGGGTGCGGACCGGGAGTTTGGCGGGCGGGGAGTCCACCGCGCCGGTCCTGAGGTCGAACTTCGAGGCGTGCAGGGGGCATTCCACCTCGCAGCCCTCCAGCCAGCCGTCCGCGAGCGAGGCGTCCTGGTGGGTGCAGGTGTCGTCGATGGCGAAGACCTCGCCGTCGTCGGTGTGGAACACCGAGACCGGCGGGTCGATGTCGAGCCGGTATGCCTCACCTCGCGGCAGGTCCGCGAGACGGCACGCGGGAATCATCATGACACCTCGGTGCGTATAGCGAAACGGATTGCGGTAAGCGCAACGCCAGTGTGGGGGCGCCCAGAACCGTTGTCAAGGAGTCCAAAGGCCCCCCGTTCCGGGCGGGTTCGAGGGCAGCCCGCAGCGCCCGCCCCACCCGCGTGAGCAGGGGGAACGGGCGCTGTGGCACAGCATGGTGACGGATCGTCAGCCGGGGGCACGGCTCAGAATCCGCGCGCGATCCACTCCGCGAGGTGCGGCGCCTCGGCCGCGACCGTCGTCATGTCACCGTGCCCGGTGCGCACGACGGTCTCCCCGGGCAGCGTCAGCAGCCGCTCCCGGATGGACTCGACGATCGTCGGGAAGTGGCTGTACGACCGTCCGGTGGCCCCGGGTCCGCCCGCGAACAGGGTGTCCCCGCTGAACAGGGCGCCGAGCGCGGGGGCGTACAGGCAGACGGCGCCCGGCGCGTGTCCGGGGGTGTGCAGCACGGTCAGTTCGGTGCCGCCGACGGCGACGACCTGGCCGTCGGCCAGCTCGGCGTCGGGTGCCCGGTCGGGGTGGGTGAGCTTCCACAGGGGAAGGTCGTCCGGGTGCAGCAGGATCGGGGCGCCGGCCAGTTCGGCGAGGGCGGGGGCGGCGTTGACGTGGTCGTTGTGGGCGTGGGTGCAGACGATCGCCGTCAGCCGGCGGTCCCCGACCGCGTCCGCGATCGCCCGGGCGTCGTGCGCGGCGTCGATGACGATCACCTCGTGGTCGTCACCCACGATCCAGACGTTGTTGTCGACGTCCCAGGTGCCCCCGTCGAGGCTGAACTGCCCGGACGTGACGAGGCGTTCGATCCGGGCCGTCATCAGAGGACGACCACGGAGCGCAGGACGTCACCCTGGTGCATCCGCTCGAACGCCTTCTCCACGTCCTCCAGTCGGATCGTCTCGGTGACGAACGCGTCGAGCGGCAGGCGCCCTTGGAGGTAGAGGTCGATGAGCATCGGGAAGTCCCGCGACGGCAGGCAGTCCCCGTACCACGACGACTTCAGCGAACCGCCGCGCCCGAAGACGTCCAGCAGCGGGAGTTCGAGCTTCATCTCCGGCGTCGGGACACCGACGAGGACGACCGTCCCCGCCAAGTCCCTCGCGTAGAAAGCCTGCTTGTACGTCTCCGGCCGCCCCACCGCCTCGATCACCACGTCCGCCCCGAACCCGCCCGTCAACTCCTGGATCGCCTCGACGGCGTCCGTGCCACGGGAGTTGACCGTGTGGGTCGCGCCCAGTTTCGCCGCCGTCTCCAGCTTGTGGTCGTCGATGTCGACGGCGATGACCTTCGCGGCGCCCGCGAGGCTCGCCCCGACGACGGCCGCCGCGCCGACGCCTCCGCAACCGATCACGGCGACCGTGTCACCACGGCCGACGTTCCCGGTGTTGATCGCGGCACCGATCCCGGCCATCACGCCGCAGCCGAGCAGTCCGGCGGCGGCCGGGGAGGCGGCCCGGTCGACCTTGGTGCACTGGCCGGCGGCGACGAGGGTCTTCTCCGCGAACGCGCCGATGCCGAGGGCCGGGGCGAGTTCGGTGCCGTCGAGGAGGGTCATCTTCTGCTTGGCGTTGTGGGTGTCGAAGCAGTACCACGGCCGCCCGCGCAGACAGGCCCGGCAATTGCCGCACACCGCACGCCAGTTGAGGATCACGAAGTCACCCGGAGCGACGTCTGTGACGCCTTCGCCCACCGCCTCGACGACGCCCGCCGCCTCGTGCCCGAGGAGGAAGGGGAACTCGTCGTTGATCCCGCCCTCCCGGTAGTGCAGGTCGGTGTGGCAGACCCCGCACGCCTCGACCTTGACCAGGGCCTCCCCCGGGCCGGGGTCGGGCACGACGATCGTCTCCAGGGAGACGGGGGCGCCCTTTCCTCTCGCGACGACAGCACGGACCTGGTGAGCCATGACCACTCCCGACATCGATGTTGCTCATTGCGGCACGTTTCTCAGGTTACGCAACACAGCATCGGGGAGCGGCCCGGCGGGGGTCAAGAAGCCGGCGTCAGCGGACCCTCTCCCCCGCCCGGTAGACCGCCCGGACGTCGACGACCGCCCCGATGTCGTCGAGCGGCGAACTCCCGAGGACGACGATGTCCGCGTCCGCGCCCGGCCGCAGCGCCCCCTTGGTCCCGCCCAGGCCGACCGCCTCGGCCGCCCCCCGGGTCGCCGCGCGCAGGACGTCCAGGTGCGGCATGCCGTACCGGGCGAGGCCGACCAGCGCGTACGGGTAGACGCCGTGCGCCTTCGCGGCGGTCACCCCGGAGTCCGTGCCGGGGACGATCCGGGCGCCGGAGGCGACGATCTCGTCCATCGCCCCGAAGCGCGCTGCCTCTTCGGGCAGGACCGGCTCGTACTCCGGGAACACACCGGCCGAGAGGCTGACGAACGTCCCGCGCCGGACGACCTCGTCGAGCACCGCGCGGCGCACGCCGACGCCGTACCGGGTGAGGAAGGAGACGTGCTCCAGGGAGTGGAAGCCCAGGTCGGCGATCTCGGCGAGGGTGTCGGTGCCGTGGGCGTGGGCGGCGGTCGTGAGACCGAGGCGGCGTGCCTCGGCGATCACGAGCCGCAGGTCGTCGGGGTGGTACTGCTGCATGAGCGGGCTGTCGCCGGGGGTGAGGTCCCCGCCCCCGGCCATCACCTTCACGACCTCGCAGCCCCGCTCCGCCCGTTCCCGTACGGCGGCCAGCAGTTCGTCCGCGCCCTCGGCCTCGCCGCCGAGGAAGTGGCAGTGGCCGCCGCGGCTGGTGAGGGGCGGGCCGGACGCGACGATCTCCGGGCGCTGTACGGCGGGGAGCCGGTCGCGCAGTTCGAGCGTGAGGTAGTCGCGGTCGCCGAGGTCGCGGACGGTGGTGACACCGACGTCCAGCGAGCGGGCCGCGTTCTCGCGGGCGACGTCGAGGAGCGTCTCGCGGTCGTCCGACGTGACGTGCGCGACGGCGTCCTTCGTGCCGTCCCAGCAGAGGTGGACGTGGGCGTCGACGAACCCGGGCAGCAGCCAGGCGTCGGGGCCGAAGTCCAGTGTCGTGGCCTCGAACGGGGGCTCGGAGCCCGTGAAGTCGACGTCGAGGATCATGCCGTCCTCGACGAGGAGCATGCCGGAGGGTCCGACGCGCGCCCCGTCGAAGACGTGTCCGGCTTTCAGCGCGAGCAGTTCGCCTCGCATAACCGTCATCTCCCATGGACCGGAATGTGGGGGGCGGGACTCGGCCACCCCCCTGTTCCGGCAGGTCGTGGCGGCAATCGCTGCGGCGGCAGTGGCCGAATCCCTTCGGTCAACTGTCGCCTCCGGCCCGGCCGGGGGGAACGCTTGATCACCTATGCCGGGCATAGACGCGGCCTATACCCCCACGGGTTCACAGCCGGGCCGCGACGCGCGCTCCCGCCTCGGCGGCGAGCCGGCGCAGCCAGATGTGCGCGGGGTCCCGGTCGTGCCGCGCGTGCCACCACAGGGACTCCACCACCCGGCCGGGCCCGAACGGCAGCTCGACGACGGCCAGACGGTGGCCGGCGGCCTCGAAGAGCGCGAGGGCGCAGCCGGGGACCACGGTGACCCGGTCGGTGCCGGTGATCAGGTAGGGGAGGGTGAGGAAGTTCTCCACGGCGACCTCGACCCGGGGATCGACGCCGTGCGCGCGCAGCCGGTGCAGCGGGGAGAAGCCCGTCAGCCAGGGGAAGTGGAAGGGCATCACCCAGGGGCGGGCGCCGAGTTCTTCGAGGGTCGGCGGGCCGGCCGTGACGGAGTCGGCGCTGACGACGCACGTCCACCGGTCCTCGTACAGCTCGATCGACGGGGTGTCCGCCAGCAGGCCCTGCGGCAGCAGCATGCCGTCGACGGCGCTCAGCCGTTCGGCCGCGTGGTTGACCACGTCCGGGCTGTTCGCGAGGAACCGCAGCCGTACCCCGGGGGCCCGTTCGTTCGCCAGCGCGGACAGTTCCCGCCCCGTGGTGGCCACATGCATGTCCGACGCCACCAGGGTGAACTCCCGCCGGGTGAACGTCGGATCGAACCCGGGCCGGGGCAGGAACACCCGGTCGGCGAGGCTCAGCGCCTGGGCGGTCTGCTCCGCGAGCTGCTTGGCCAGCGGAGTCAGCTCGTAGCTGTTGCCCTCCCGGGTCAGCAGTTCGTCACCGAAATGCCGCCGCAGCCGTGCCAGCGACGCGCTCACCGTCGGCTGGCTCAGCCCCAGCCGCACCGCCGCCTTCGTCACACTCCGCTCCCGCAGGAGCGCGTCCAACGGCACCAGAAGATTCAGGTCCAGACCCACGCCGCTGCGCCTCCGCGGGATGTCGCGTTCGTCCGGTGCCCGAGCATAAGTGACGTGGGTTGCCAGGACGTGCCGGAGAGTGCCGGACAGCGTCGGTGACCTCGGGGAAAGCGTGTCCGAGGGGGTGGGCGATCAGTAGAGTTCGGGGCATGGCCGTGCGAGACGAACTGCTCATCGATCTGATCAACCGGACCGAGATGGAGGGCGCCGGGCCGCGAATCACCGTCGTCGCCCAGGGGGTGGTCCTCACCGGGCGGCTGACCGCGCACCGGTCGTGGGCGGTGTCGGTCGCGGAGGTCCTGGACGACGACGGCGCGGCCGACGAGCGGTTCGGCGAGGCGTTCCGCCGTGAGGCCGAGGAGCCGCTCGCCTATCCCCCGGTCTTCCTCCACCTCCACGGCTGCCAGTTGATCTCCGGTTCAAGCAGCCTGCCTGTGGCCCTCGGCGAGTACTTCCGGGTGCCGCTGGACGCGGTGACGGCGTGGAGCGTCAAGTGAGGGATGAGATCATGAGCCGTCGGTACTACATGACTGTAGAGGAGATGTGCTGGTGTTCGAGGGGCTGAAGAACCTCAAGGGTCTCAAGGACAAGGTCGAGGACCTCGCCGAGGAGCACGGGGACAAGATCTCCGCGGGGCTGGAGAAGGCGGGCGACTTCATCGACGACAAGACCGGCGGGAAGCACGGCGACAAGATCGACACGGCGGTCGACAAGGCTCAGGACTACATCGAGAAGCTGGGCCAGAAGAAGGACTGACGTCCCGTCACCTGCCCGCCCTCACCGGCCCGTTGCCGGTGAGGGCGGGTTTTTCACGCGGGTGTGTCGCTCTCCAGGATCTTCGCCAGGCTCTCCACCGTGGGATGGATCTCGCGCTGGAGGCGGGCCAGGTCGAGGCCGTCGTCACCGACGACCGTGAGGAGCGCGCGGTCGTTGACCGCGAGGACGACGACCTGGCGGTCGGCGCTGCGGGTGGTGACGTCACGCAGGCCGGTGCCGCCCGCTTCGTGCGCCATGCGGCGGGCCAGGCTGTAGGACGCGGCGGTGAGGGCCGCGACGGACTCCGCGTGCACGGCGTCGACGTCGGCGGCGACCAGGAGGCCGTCGACGGTGGAGATCACCGTCTCGCTGACACCCATCACCCCTTCGCGCAGTGCGGTGAGCACCTCGACGAGCGGTTCGGACTGGTGGACTTCGGACATCGGCGATCCCTGCTGGTGGGCGGTGACGTGCGGGCGGTGCGGGGGTCAAGGAAGCGCAGAGAGACGGTCGCGGACTCGGTGCAGGAGGGACGTCTCAGGCTGGTGCTCCTCAAGGTCCGTGGGGACGGGCCGACGGCCGGCCGACGCGCCGGGGCGGCGTACGGGGAGCGGCGGCGGGGTGTCCTTCACCGCGAGCCGGTCGGGTCGCCGCCGCCGGGCGAGCGCGAGGTATCGCTGTCGGGACTTCCTGCGCCGGCGCGGGTTCACACGGTATCCGATCGGTGAGGGCGGTGCGTCCCCGGTGTACGGGTCGGGAGCGGTGCGGGACCGGCCGGGGGGCGGGGCGCGTCGGCACGGGCTCCCGGGACGCGAAGTGCCGTACTGGGGCGGCCCGTTGCGGTGACGTCGTGGTGGATCAGGTCCAGCGTGCGCAGGCGGGCGAGATCGACCATGACGGCGAAGGTGCCCCGGCCGAGGGCGAACGCGAGGTCGCGCGGGGTACGGCGGCCGTTCGCGGCGTCCAGCAGGGCCGTGTGGCGGGGGTGCAGGACCGGGGGGCGGGGGGTGTCGGTCGTGCGGATGCGGGTGCGGGCCAACTCGACGGGTGAGCCCCAGAGTTCGGTGAGGACGGTGAGGCGGCGGGTGGTCTCGGCGGCGACGAGGTGCGGGGCGAAGGCGCGGGAGGCGACGACTCCGGGGGCCGGGTCGCGGACCTCCCAGACGGCGCCGGGGCCCAGCGCGAGGGCGAAGGCGCCGTCGAACAGGGCCGCCGTACAGGCGACTTCGAACTCCTCTGGCGTCAACAGGCCGCGTTTGTGGAGCTGTTCGCTCAGCAGGCCGTCCGCCGCGCGGGCCGCCGCCCATGAACCGTCCTCCACGCGGCCGGACTTGAGGAGGATCGACTCGGCGCTCGGGGCGCCGGGGGTGTCGACCGCGACGACCAGTCCGCCGTGGACGTGAATCGTGCCACCAGGTGTGCCGGAGACGGCGACCGCGGCGTCGCGGCGTTCGTCGTGCAGGGCGGCCAGCAGGGCGGGGAGGTTGCGCGGGGGCACTGCCGGGGTCATGCGGTCACCTCGGCCGCGTACAGGCCCAAGTGGTGCAGGACCAGGGCGAGGTTGGCCTGGCCCCGGTCCAGCGCGGCGGTCAGCAGCAGGGGGTCGCCCTGCCGGGGGACCGTGGCAACGACCAGCTGGCGGCTGCTGCCCGTGATGACGATGCTCTCCAACTCCCCTTGCGCGCCTGCCGAGTTGAGACCACTCTCGACGGACTGCGCGAGACGGCTGCACTCGACCGGGTCCGAACCGCTGACCCCCGCGTCGCCGTACGTCAGTCCCGTGACCGCGTCGATGAGCGAGACACCTGTGACGCCCGGTAGTTCCAGGAGGCGACTCAGGGAGGCTTCGACTGATGACAACGGGACTCCCTCTTCACTATTGCTTCACATGACAACGGAAAGCACAGTAGTTTAATCCGAAAGGTTCAGGACAGGGCGTCCGTCGCTCATTTTCTGACCCACCGTCACATGGCAGTACAGCAAAGTGTGAACAGAGCGAAGGACAGGACATGAACATCGAGACCGCGCTCAAGGAAGCGATGACGATCGACGGCGCCCTGGGTGTCGCCCTGGTCGACTACGAGAGCGGAATGTCCCTCGGCACCCTCGGTGGTGGCCAGGGTCTCGACCTGGAGGTCGCCGCCGCCGGCAACACCGAGGTCGTCCGCGCCAAGGCCCGCACACTCGAACTGCTGGGCATGCAGGACTCCGTCGAGGACATCCTCATCACCCTCGGCGCCCAGTACCACCTCATCCGCCCCCTCAACAGCTCCAACGGGAGCCTCTTCCTCTACCTCGCCCTCGACCGCACCCGCGGCAACCTGGCCCTGGCCCGCCACGCCCTGAAGCGGATCGAAGCGGTCCTGGAGGTCTAGCCGGGGCAGTGACCGGTGGACAGGCCGGTGGCCTCCGCGACCGTCCACCTGCCCGCAAGGCCGACGTCGAAGTACATGACACGAGTATGCCGGTCGCCGAACACGAGAAAGGGCGGGGCCTCCACGGCCCCGCCCTCACCTCGTCGAACTCGGAACCCCTACCGCCCCCAAGCCCACTTCAACCGGTCCGCGCCCGACTTGTTCGTCGTCGCCAGCCACGGGTTCGCCGTCGGCCCCGTCAGGGTCTGGAGGGAGTACGTGTCGCCGGTCCGCAGGCCGGGCCAGTAGACCGAGCCCATCTTGAGCTGGCGGAAGACGTCCGTGTCGGCCTGGATGAAGGAGATCTCGTTGTTGCCGACGTTGGAGCCGTTGTAGTCGAGCCCGCTCGTCATGGTCGCGCCGAACTCGTCGGCCACGGTCCGGTACGCGCAGTCGCCGAGGCGGGCCTTGAGGTCGGTCACCCACTCGTCGTAGGTGCGGTTCCCCCAGAACCCGTAGTGGTGGAGGGACAGATACGTACCCTTGAGCCGAGGATCGGCGCAGACGGAGACGACGCTGTCGTTGTACCCGCTGCCGCTGACGAAGATCCGGTCGCGCGGGATCTTCGGGAACGTCCCGATCCACTTCGCGGCGAGGTCGCCCCACTCGGCCGGCGTGTAGCCGTGCGGCTCGTTCATCGGCTCGAAGTACACGCGGCTGTTGTACCGGAACGCGCTCGTGACGGTCTTCCACATCGGCCAGTACGTGGCCGTGTCGTCGATGAACCCGTCCTTCTGCGCCCCGGACCCCTCCCAGTAGGAGACGATCACCTTGAAGCCCTGCGCGGTCGCCGCGTCGATCACCGCACGGTAGGAGTGCCAGTAACTCCCGTTCACCGTGTACGGGTTGATCGGAATCCGCACGGTGTTGGCGCCCAGGTTGGCCCGGAACGCGGAGATGATCCGCGTCGCCTTGTGGTACGTCTGCGCGTACGTGTCGGAGAGCGAGAGCCCCGACAGGACGACCTCGTCGTTGGCGTAGTTGTCGCGCGGGTCCGCCCAGTTGACGCCCTTGAACTGGCTCGTGTTCGGCGTGGCCACGCGGTCGGCGGCGGACGCGGGGACACCGGCACCGAGCGCGGCGACCCCGGCGAGGGCGACGGCGGTGGCGACCAGCGAACGCGTGCGGGGGCGCCGGGAGTTACGGGAGCGCAGGGGCACGGCAGTACCTTCTTACGGGATGAACGCGGCTCGGCGTCAGGCTGGACCTGGGGTGATCAACGCGGTGAGTCTGAGTCGGCCCCCGCAACGTTGTCAAGGAGGGTGCGCCCAGTTTTGGAAAGCGCTTACCCTCAAGGCCGTACGGCGTTGTCGGTGCCCGCCGATAACGTGCGGGACGTGACGGAACGGGAACAGCGCGCCGCCCTCGACCATGTGCTGGCGCTGATCGCGGAGGCCCCCTGGAGCGCCTCGCTGGTGCTGCGCGGGAGCATGGCGATGCCGGCGTGGGTCGGGGAGGCGGCGCGTCCGCCGGGCGACCTGGACTGGATCGTGCTGGAGGAGGCGGCGGGCGTCGACCCCATCGACCCGTACCCGTACGCCTGGCACATCGAGGACGTCCAGCAGTGGCCGGAGGCGGCTGCGGGGGCAGCCCGCTACGAGCTGTGGCGCGAGGAGGAGTTCGGCACGGGCGGCGAGCGCCGGCTCCTGCCACCGGAGGGCCTGTCGTGGGTGGACTCGGAGGACGTCGACCCGTCCCCGCCGTACCACGACCTGCTGGAGCGGATACGGGAGCGCCCGTACGCGGGCTCGGGCGTCGTCCTGGACGCCTCGGGGGCGCGCGACGACGGGAGCTGGACCTACGCGGTGTACGACACCCCTGGTGTGCGGCTGCGTGTCCCCTGGCGCCTGGAGCATCCGGGCACGCTCACCGGGTCGGTGCAACTGGACTTCGCCCGCGACGAGTTCCTCCCCGAGCCGCCCGTGTGGACGCTGGTGCCGCGTGCGGGCGGCCGTCCGCCGACCCCGGTCCGCACGGCGAGCCGTGAACTCTCCCTCGCCTGGAAGCTCCTGTGGCTGCGCACCGACGCCGCCACCGAGGGCCGCGCGCGGGCCAAGGACCTCTACGACGCGGTCCTCCTCGCGGAATCCCCCCGCACCCGCCTCGACCCCCGCCTCCTGCGCCGCGTCCTCGGCGCCTTCGACCCCTCGTCGATCACCGGGTGGGACGTGCAGTGGCCCGGCGTCCACGGCGTGCGGGGCACGGCCGGGCAGTGGCTGGGGCGGCTGCGGCGTGCGCTGGAGCAGTCGGCCGGCGACGTCCCCGCGGGTGCCTGAACCACCCTTCGGCCGAAGCGCACCCGCCCCCCTGCGAAATCTACGAAAGCCTGGCCCCCGTCACAGGAACGCCGATGCCGACCCCCCGTCCGCGGAGAACGGCCGGCGGCCGAGCGGCCCCCCGCCGATGGGCGGTGCCTGGATGATCCGGGCCAGATCGCGCTGTATCCCCTCCGCCTCGGCTCGGACCTGGGCGGGTATGTCCCCGCGCTCGGCGACGAGGCGGTCGAAGATGGGCGTGTGACTGAACACGTCGAGTCTGTTTTCCTGCCTGACGGGCCCAGAACACTCGGCTGGGCTAGGTGGCGCATACGGTACTGAGCCTACGGGGTGGATCATCCTGCGCGCCCGTCGCCCTGATCATGTCTGTGTCAGCCACGGGAGCCGTACAGGATCGGCACGCCGCCCTCACGCCTCGGTCAGCAGCCGCCACCCCGGCGCGTAGTTGCCGTGCAGCACGAGCGACGCCGCCCCGACGGCGCCCACGGTCTCGCCGATGACGCTCTGGTCGACGGTGATCGCCCGGATCGTGCGCGCCACGGACGTACGGTTCACGGCGGCCTCGACCTCCTCGCGCATGAGCCCCTCGATGCCTCGCAGCGCCTCTCCGCCGAGGACGATCCGGCCGACGTCGAGCATGCTGGTGGCGCCCCGGGCGGCCTGGCCGATCCGGCGGGCGGCGCGGCGGACGACGTCGAGGGCGGCCTCGTCGCCGGCGCGGGCGGCCTTGCGCAGGACCTTCCAGTCGAGGTGGACGGAGTCGGGGGTGCCGGTGAGGCCGATCCGGTCGGCGGCGCCGCGGCCGTGCCGTCCGAGGAGGTCCTCGATGATCGCGGCGGGCGAGCAGTAGGGGCCGAGGCAGTCGTACGCGCCGCACTGGCAGACCCGGTCGCCGGGCTCGACCGGCATGTGCCCGAACTCGCCCGCGTTCCCGGAGTCGCCGTGCAGGACGGTGTTGTCGAGGACGATCCCGGCCCCGACCCCGGTCCCGAGGTAGACGAAGAGGAAGCTCCCGGCCCGCTCGGCGCCCCCGATCCAGCGCTCCCCTATGGCCGCGGCGGTCGCGTCGTTGTCGAGGGCGACCGGCAGCCCCGTGGCCTTCGCGAACATCTCGGTCAGCGGCACCCTCCCCCAGCCGGGGAAGTTCGGCGGCGAGACGACGGCGCCGGTGCTCCCGTCGAGCGGACCGGGCGCCGCGACGCCGAGCCCGAGGAGCCGGCCCCGGTCGACGCCGGCCCGCTCGACGAGCCGCAGGGCCGCGCGGGAGATCCGGTCGACGAGGTCGTCCGGGTCCCAGGGGTCGCCGAGTCTGAGCCGCCGGCTGCCGACGACCTGCCCGGAGAGGTCGACGACGACGATGACGGCGGCGTCCGGATCGAGGTGGACGCCGAGCGCGTACGCCCCGTCGGCGCGCAGCGAGAGCAGCGTGCGCCGTTTGCCGCCGTTGGACGGGGCCTGGCCGGCCTCGACGACGAGCCCGGCGTCGAGGAGCTTGCGGACGACGTTGGAGACGGTCTGGTTGGTGAGGCCGGTCAGCGCGGCCAGCTCGACCCGGCTGATCCCGCCGCCGGTGCGGACGGCGTCGAGGACGACCGCCTGGTTGTAGCCACCGACGCGCGGCAGGTTCGTCCCGCTCAGCGTCGTCACGGGGCTCCCCGGGGTCGCTCGCGCCCCGTCCGTCACCTGCTCTGCCCGCACCTGCTGCGTCACCCGTACCACCTGGACCCCTCACCTCGACCCGGCCGCTCCCCCAGAGCGCGCCGTCGGCCGAAAGTTTACACGCCGGAAGCATTGACTTAATCCATCAATTGGATTTAGCTGACGCCCATCAAATCCGGTCGCATGGGCCGGGCGATATGGCGCCGAGGCCAGGTCAGAGCGGCGTACGCCCGCGTCCAGGTGGCCGAAAACATCTCGTCCTTCCCCAGGTTTCGCGTTCCGGAGGAACCACTGTGCGCACGAGAATCGTCACCGCCGCGGCGTTCACAGCCGCCACCGCACTGGCTGTCACCGCCTGTGGTTCGGGTTCGTCAGGCAGCTCGTCCAAGACCGTCAAGGTCGTCTACTGGCAGAACCTGAACAGCACGGTCAAGCTCCAGGCGGACTTCCTCGCCACGGCCGTCAAGGAGTTCCAGGCCGCCAACCCCGGCACCAAGGTCCAGCTGGTCCCGGTCACCGCCTCCGAGAACGACTACTACACGAAGATCCAGCTCATGATGCGGTCCCCCTCGACCGCCCCCGACCTGGTCTACGAGGACACCGCGCTGATCAACTCCGACATCGCGGGCGGCTACCTCAAACCCCTCGACTCCTACACCGCGCAGTGGGCCGACTGGTCCCAGTACGCGGCGGCGGCGAAGGGCGCGGTCACGGGCGCCGCGGACGGCAAGGTGTACGGCGTCCCGGACAACACCGACACGCGCGGCATCTGGTACAACAAGCAGCTCTTCCAGAAGGCCGGTATCGCCGTCCCGTGGCAGCCGAAGACCTGGGCGGACGTCCTGACGGCCGCGAAGACCATCAAGGCGAAGCTCCCCGGCGTCACCCCGCTCAATCTCTACACCGGCCAGGCCGGCGGCGAGGCGTCCTCGATGCAGGGCTTCGAGATGCTCCTGTACGGCACGCAGGCCGCGAACAACTCGCTGTACGACGCGTCGCAGAAGAAGTGGGTCGTCGGCAGCCAGGGCTTCAAGGACTCCCTGGACTTCGTCCACACCGTCTACAACGACGGCCTCGGCCCGGCCAAGGAGCAGGCGCTCGGCGCCAACTTCGGCACCACGGTCGGCACGGAGCTGATCCCCCAGGGCAAGCTGGCGATCGACATCGACGGCTCCTGGATGCCGAACAACTGGGGTTCCACGAGCCCGACGCCGTGGAAGGAGTGGAACACCGTGATGGGGACGGCCGCGATGCCGACCCAGAACGGCCAGGCCCCCGGCGCGACCAGCATGTCCGGCGGCTGGGCGTGGTCCATCCCGGCGAAGGCGAAGAACGCCGACCTCGCCTGGAAGTTCCTCTCCGGGACGCTCCAGACGAAGGCCAACTCCACGAAGTGGAACGTCCTCAACGCCACGATCGCCGTCCGCACGGACGTCGCGGCCGACCCCGAGTACCTGAAGGCGGTCCCGACCAACAAGTTCTTCACCGAACTGGTCGCCGACACCCACTACCGCCCCGGTCTGCCGGAGTACAACCAGGTCTCCACGGCCATCCAGAAGGCGATGGAGTCGGTGACGACCGGACAGGCGTCCGTCGACAAGGCCGCATCCACGTACGACAACGATGTCAAGTCGGCGGTCGGCGCCGACAAGACGGTCCAGGGCACCAAGTGACCGCCGTCGCCCCGATGACGCCCCGCGAGAAGCGCTCTCGCGGGGCCTCCCCCTCGCCCGCCCTGCGCTCGCTGCTGCGCGGCCTGCCGACCATCCCGGCGGTCGTCCTGCTCGTGGTGTTCCTCGCCGGGCCGATCACGTACTGCGTCTACTACGCCTTCACCGACATGCAGCTGACCGGTGCGTCCGGCACGAACTTCGTCGGCTTCGACAACTTCACCCGCGCCTTCAAGGACGACGACTTCCTCAACGCGGTCAAGCTGACGCTGGTGTTCGTCGTCGGCTCCGCGGTGATCGGACAGAACACTCTGGGCCTCGCGCTCGCGATCCTGATGCAGAAGGCCAGCAAGCCGGTGCGCTCGCTGATCAGCGGTGTCGTCATCGCGGCCTGGGTGCTGCCCGAGGTCGTCGCCGGCTACCTGATGTACGCCTTCTTCTTCGACCAGGGCTCGCTGAACTCGCTGCTCGACGCGGTCGGCCTGCCCACGCAGAACTGGCTGTACACGATGCCGATCCTCGCCGTGTGCCTCGCGAACGTGTGGCGCGGGACGGCGTTCTCGCTGATGGTGTTCACCGCCGCCATCAACGACGTACCGGCCGAACTGACCGAGGCCGCCGAGATGGACGGCGCGAACGCCTGGCAGCGGCTGTGGCGGGTGACGCTCCCGGTGATCAGGCCGACGATCCTGACGAACCTGATGCTGATCACGCTCCAGACCCTGTCGGTCTTCGGCCTGATCTACACGATGACGCGCGGCGGTCCCGGCAACAAGAGCGAGACCCTGCCGATCTTCATGTACCAACAGGCGTTCCAGAACAGCCTGATCGGCTACGGCACGGCGATCGCGCTGGTGCTCCTCGTGGTCGGCGCCCTGTTCTCCGTCGTGTACATCCGCCTGCTGAAGATGGAGGACGACTGATGGCCGCCGCCCTCGCCACCCCGCCCGTCACCAAGACGACAGCCCCAACCACCGCCCCGCGCAAACGCCGACTCGGGCTCGGCAAGCTGACGGTGAACCTCATCCTGATCGCGGTGTCGGTCGTGTACGTGCTGCCGCTGCTGTGGATGGCCCTCGCCTCGATCAGCGACCTCAACACCTTCCAGCTGAAGCTGCCCGGCTCGCTGACGCTCGACAACTTCGACGCCGTCCTGAACGTCGACACCACGTTCCGCCCGATGCTCAACAGCCTCCTGCTGTGCGGTTTCGGCACCGCGATCACGGTCGTCGCGTCGATCCTGTGCGCCTACCCGCTCTCCCGGTACCGCTCGCGGGTGCGCCGCCCGTTCCTGTACACGATCCTCTTCTCGACGGGGCTGCCCATCACCGCCGTGATGATCCCCGTCTACAGCATGTTCGTGCAGGTCAACCTGATCGACTCGATGCCGGGCACGACCCTGTTCCTGGCGGCGTCCTCGCTGCCGTTCGGGATCTGGCTGATGAAGAACTTCATGGACGGCGTGCCGGTCGTCCTGGAGGAGGCGGCCCGCATCGACGGCGCGAACACCATGCAGGTGCTGTGGCGGGTGGTGCTGCCGCTGATGCGCCCCGGTGTCGTCGTGGTCACCATCTTCACGTTCATCGGCATGTGGGGGAACTTCTTCGTCCCCTTCATCCTGCTGCTGTCGCCGGAGAAACTCCCCGCGTCCGTCAGCGTGTTCACCTTCCTCAGCGCCCACGACCAGACGCAGTACGGGCAGTTGTCGGCGTTCTCGATCATCTACTCGCTGCCCGTCGTCATGCTCTACCTGCTGCTGGCCCGCAAGCTGGGCGGCGGCTTCGCGCTCGGCGGCGCGCTCAAGGGCTGAACCAGCCCCGTGGCAAGCCGTCTTCCCCCACTTCTCGCTACGGAGATCCACAATGCACAACGACCGTGACGTCACCGAACAGCGGCTGCGCCGGGTGCTGGAGGAACGCATCCGGCCGGCCGTCCACGCCCGCGCGGTCCCCCTCTCGGTCGAGGCGTGGGACGTACCGGGCGAGCCGGTGCCGGTCGACGAGGGGCTGACCGCGCCCTTCCGCCCGGTCAAGGTCGGCGACCCGTGGGGGCCCGCCTGGACGACGAGCTGGTTCAAGGTCACCGGGACGGTCCCGGCCGAGTGGGCGGGCCTGCCCGTCGAGGCCGTCCTCGACCTCGGGTTCGGCACGCACTCGGCCGGCTTCTCCGCCGAGGGCCTCGTCTACCGGGCCGACGGCACCGCCGTGAAGGCCCTCAACCCGCGCAACACCTGGCTGCCGGTGGCCGAAGAGGCCGTCGGGGGCGAGGAGTTCACGGTGTTCGTCGAGGCCGCCGCGAACCCGGTCGTCATGCACACCGGCCAGGACCAGGTGCAGTTCGTACCGGTCTCGGTCGGCGGCCCCGCCCCCTGGCTCGGCGACCCGGCCGCCGACCCGGGCGCCCCCGTCTACCGGCTGCGCCGCATGGACCTGGCCGTCGTCGACCGCGAGGTCCACGAACTCACGCAGGACCTGGACGTCCTCGGCCAGCTCATGCACGAGCTGTCCCCGGACTCCCCGCGCCGCTGGCAGATCCTGCGCGCCGTCGAACTCGCCCTGGACGCGGTCGACTTGCAGGACATCAGCGGTACGGCCGGCGCCGCCCGCGCAGCCCTCGCCCCCGCGCTGGCCTCCCCCGCGCACGCGGGCGCCCACCGCATCACGGCCGTCGGGCACGCCCACATCGACACGGCGTGGCTGTGGCCGCTGCGCGAGACGGTCCGCAAGGTCGCCCGCACGGTCTCCAACGTCACCCAACTGATGGACGACCACCCCGAGTTCACGTTCGTCATGTCCCAGGCCCAGCAGCTCGCCTGGCTCAAGGAACACCGGCCCGAGGTGTACGCGCGCGCCCAGGAGAAGGCGAAGACCGGCCAGTTCGTGCCGACGGGCAGCCTGTGGGTGGAGCCGGACACCAACATCAGCGGCGGCGAGGCCCTGGTCCGGCAGTTCGTCCACGGGAAGCGGTTCTACCTCGAAGAGTTCGGCGTCGAGACCGAGGACATGTGGCTCCCGGACACCTTCGGCTACAACGCGGCCCTCCCGCAGATCATGAAGCTGGCCGGGGTGAAGTGGTTCCTCACCCAGAAGATCTCCTGGAACACCACGAACAAGTTCCCGCACCACACGTTCTGGTGGGAGGGCATCGACGGCACACGGATCTTCAGCCACTTCCCGCCCGTCGACTCCTACAACGGCGAACTGTCCGGCGCCCAGGTCGCGCACAGCGTCCGCAACTTCCAGGACAAGGCCCGCGCCAACCACTCCCTGATCCCCTTCGGCTACGGCGAC
This sequence comes from Streptomyces sp. NPDC004539, assembly GCF_040610055.1. Taxonomy (NCBI): domain Bacteria; kingdom Bacillati; phylum Actinomycetota; class Actinomycetes; order Kitasatosporales; family Streptomycetaceae; genus Streptomyces; species Streptomyces sp. NPDC004539. The sequence continues at coordinate 279,845 of NZ_JBEXLS010000009.1, forward strand.
GGCGGTGGCGGCCCCACCCGCGAGATGCTGTCCCGCGCCGAGCGCATGAAGGACCTGGAGGGCGCCCCCCGCATCGAGATCGAGGGCCCGCTGGAGTTCTTCCGCAAGGCCCACGCCGAGTACGAGGCGAACGGCGGCGCCCCCGTCTGGTCCGGCGAGCTGTACCTGGAGTTCCACCGGGGCACCCTCACCAGCCAGTTGGCCACCAAGCAGGGCAACCGGCGCAGCGAACACCTGTTGCGCGAGGCCGAGTTGTGGGCGGCGACGGCGGCGGTCCGGCACGGCACGCCGTACCCGTACGCGGAGCTGGACCGGCTGTGGAAGACGGTCCTGCTGCACCAGTTCCACGACATCCTGCCCGGCACGTCCATCGCCTGGGTGCACCGCGAGGCCGAGGTGACGTACGCGCGGGTCGCGGAGGAACTGAACGGGCTGATCGGGGCGGCGCAGGGCGCGCTGGCGGGTTCCGGCGAGGAGCCGGTCGTCTTCAACTCCGCTCCGCACGGCCGGGGCGGGCTCGCGGCGTTCGGCGCGGCACCGCGCACGGAGTCTCCCGAGGCTCCGGTGGCACCGACGGTCGATGATCACACTTTCACCCTCGACAACGGGATCGTTCGCGTCGTGGTCGACTCTCGCGGCCTCGTCACCTCCGCCTACGACCTGGAAGCCGGCCGCGAGGCCCTCGTGCCCGGCGCGGTCGGCAACCTGCTCCAGCTCCACCAGGACTTCCCGAACCAGTGGGACGCCTGGGACCTGGACGCCTTCTACCGCAACTCCGTGCGCGACCTCACCGAGGCCGAGTCGGTGACGGCGACCGGGGACGGCGTACGGGTGGTCCGGGTCTTCGGGGAGTCGCGGATCGAGCAGACGCTGACCCTGCCCGCCGGTTCGCGCCGGCTGTCGGTGGAGACGGTCGTCGACTGGCACGAGCGGGAGAAGGTCCTCAAGGCCGCGTTCCCGCTGGACGTGCGGGCCGCGCACTCGACGGCCGAGATCCCCTTCGGGCACGTCGAGCGCCCCACCCACACCAACACCACCTGGGACGCCGCCAAGTTCGAGGTGTGCGCGCACCGCTACCTCCACGTCGGCGAGAAGGACTGGGGCGCGGCCCTGGTCAACGACTCCTCGTACGGCCACGACGTCACCCGTGACGTCCGCGCCGACGGCGGCACGACCACCACGGTCCGCCTCACCCTGCTTCGCGCGGCCCGCTTCCCCGACCCGGAGCAGGACCAGGGCACCCACCGCCTGTCCTACGGCCTGCTGATCGGCGCCCAGGTGTCGGACGCGGTCCGCGAGGGCTACCGGTTCAACCTGGCCGAGCGGACGGTGCCGGGCTCGGCGACGGTCGCGCCGCTGGTCGCCGTGGACGACGAGGGTGTGGTCGTCGAGGCCGTGAAGCTCGCGGACGACGAGAGCGGCGACGTCGTCGTCCGGCTCTTCGAGTCGCGGGGCACCCGCGCCCGCGCGACCCTCACGGCCGGTTTCCCGCTGGCCGGGGCGACAGTCACCGACCTGCTGGAACGCCCGCTGGAGGGCGAGTCGGCGGAGGTCTCCGGGGACGAGGTGCGGTTCGCGCTGCGGCCGTTCCAGATCCTCACCCTGCGGCTCGCGCGGCAGGCGTAGGGATACGTTCCAGGACCCCTCCCGCGAACGTGTCGTACAGCGGGAGGGTCTCCAGGTGGACGTATCCGATGTGGCAGTCGCACACGGCGAGGGGGCAGGCGCGGGGCTTCAGGGCGTCCCGGTAGGAGCCGTCGTACAGGTTGCCGAGTTCCGTCTTGACGAAGTGGCAGCGCCGGACCGTCCCCTCGCCGTCGACCGAGATCACCGACTCGCCGGTGCGGCAGGGCAGTCCGGCGCTCCGGTGCGGGTGGCGGCTGTACGGGAAGAGGGGGTCGAGGGCCGTCCAGTGGGCGGCGGACTCGTCGTCGTAGGTGTGGCCCTCGGCCGCGTTGATCCACAGGTAGACGTGGCCGGGGAGGTCGGCGCGCAGGCGGCGGGCGTGGTCGAGGTGGCCGGGCAGGCCGACGACGCCGACGCTGTACCGGATGCCGCGCGCCGCCAGGTCACGGCACTTGGTGAGGAAGCGGTCGTAGGGGGTCTGGCCCGGGTGGTAGGTGCACCACAGGGCGAGGGTGTCGGGGTCGGCGTCGGCCAGCCAGTCGGTGCGGCAGCTGAGGTTCGTCTGGATGGCGACGCGGCGGATGTGCGGGAGGTGGGAGAGATCGGTCAGGGCGCGCCGGTACCAGGAGCGGACCAGGCCCTCGCCCCAAGGAGTGAAGAGGATCGACAGGTTGTCGTCGGTCTGCCGGCGGGCCCAGGTGGTGAAGCGGTCCAACGCCGCCCTGTCCGCGCGGAGTTGGGCGGTGCTGTCGCGGCGCTTGGCGAACGGGCAGTAGGGGCAGTCGTAGTCGCAGGAGGCGAGCGGGCCCCGGTAGAGCAGGGTCAGGTCCACGGCGGCGGCTACCTCCTCTCGTACTCGGCCATCTCGCGGCGCACCGCCGGGGAGAACAGTTCGGGTCCGATCGCGTCGGAGTGGGCGAGGCCCTCGGGGGTGAGCTTGAGCCGCCCGCCGGTGTCCGTCAGCCAGCCGCGCTCGGCCAGCCGCTCCAACTCCGTCCCGAAGTGCTCCCGTTGACCCGCCTCGGGGAGTCCTTCCGCCTGGAGGAGGGATTGCAGGAGGTACCGGCGGCGCCGCTCGTCGTCGTCCATCTCGAAGCCGATCTCCGCGCGGGAGAAGTCGTCGGTGGCCACGTAGTCGTCGATGATCCCGCGTATCCGGGTCATGTCGACCGCGTAGTCGAAGGAGTAGTGCAGCTCCCGCGTGTACGAGCGCGCTCCGCAGCCGAGGCCCACCATCCCGTCGGTCTGGCAGGCGTAGTCGTCGGGGCCCTGGTCCGGGGCGTCGGCGCGGCGGAACATCCGCATCGAGTGCTGGACGTAGCCGTGGGCGAGGAGGTGGTCGCGGCCCGCGCGGTAGAGGCGCAGCCGCTGTTCGTCCCAGGCGGGGTCGGGGCCGCCGGCGGCGCGGCGGTCGAGGCCGGTGAGCGGGCGGACGTAGAGGGGGTACAGGTACAGCTCCTCCGGCCGCCAACTCAGCGCCGCGTCCAGCGAGTCGAGCCAGCTCGCGTCCGTCTGGCCGTCGATGCCGTAGATGAGGTCGATGTTGAGGACCGGGATGCGTACGTCCCTGATCCGGCCGAGCGCCGCTTCGACGTCCGCGCGTTTCTGGGGGCGGACGGCGGCGCGCGCCTCGGTGTCGTCGAAGCTCTGGACGCCGAGGCTGAGGCGGGTGGTGCCCCGGTCGGCGAGGACGCGGAGCCGGTCGGCGGTGGCGGTCGCGGGGGACGCCTCGACGGAGAGGGGGACGGCGTGCAGGTCGGCGCCCATGCCTTCGGCGAGGTCGCAGAGGCGGTCGAGTTCGGGGGCGGTGAGGAAGGTGGGGGTGCCGCCACCGAAGGCCGCCGTGGCGAAGCGGGGTGCGGTGAGGGCTTCGCGGGCGGCTTTCGCCTGGCGTTCGAGGGCGTCGAGGTAGGCGGTGGTGAGGCCGTCGGGGGCGCCGATGCGGGTGAAGAGGTTGCAGAAGCCGCAGCGGACCTCGCAGAACGGGATGTGGAAGTAGAGGGAGAGGGCGTGCTGCGGTTCGGCCGCCCAGAGTTCCTTGAGCGGCGGGCGGTCGGGGAGTTCCCGGTACGCGGTCTTGTGGGGGTAGGCGTAGACGTACGACTGGTAGGGGCTCGTGGTCACGCGGTCTCCCCCTGGTTCAGGACGAATTGGGCGTACGGGACCGTCCACACCGAGGGGTGGCCGAGGCGGTGGCCGGTGTAGCCGTCGTCGCCGTAGGCCGTGCCGTGGTCGGAGCAGACGATGGTGAAGCAGGGGCGGCGGCTGCTCGCGGCGGTGAAGAGGCGGCCGATGTGCCGGTCGACGTACTCCAGGGCGGCGGCGTGCGTGGCGCGGGTGTCGCCGGCCTCGCGGGTGGCGCCGGGGAGGTGGAACCAGTTGGGCTGGTGCAGGGCGGAGACGTTGACGAAGAGGAACAGGCGCCGCTCCTCGGGGAGTTCGGCGACGATCCGCTCGGCGCGGGTGACCTGGTTCTCGAAGGAGTGCGGGGAGGTGACGCCGAACTCGGGCTCCCAGTGGGCCTCCTGGAAGAGGCCGGGGAGGACCGTGCCGAGGGGGCCCTGTCCGTTGAAGAAGCCGACGCCGCCGATGCAGACCGTGCGGTAGCCCTCGTGCGCCAGGCCGGAGACGAGGTCCGGGGTGTCGTGGACGAAGGTGCCGTCGGCGGTGGTCTCACTGCCCGCGAAGCGTGCGGCGAAGAGCCGGGGGTGCGGGCCGGGGGTGGCCGGGGTGGGCAGGAAGCCCGCGAAGATGGCCTGGTGGGAGGCGTAGGTGAAGCTGCCGGGGGCGTGCCGTTCCTCCCAGCGGCCGGCCGGGAGGTGGCGGGCGAGGTTCGGGATGCGGCCCTCGGCGGCCAGCTCGACGGCGACGTCGTACCGCAGGGTGTCGAGGGTGACGAGGAGGAGGTCGTGGCTGCCGACGATCCTCGTCATGTCAGGCGTGTGCATGGGTGGTTCTTCCGTCGTTCGGGGCGTGGGCCGAGGTGTGGGCCGGACCGTGGTCCAGGGCGCGCTTCAAGGTGGCCCTGACCTGGGCCGCGTAGGTGTCGAGGCCCTCGGCGCCGCTGCCGGGCAGGCCGGTGAGGCCGGGGAGCAGGTCGCCGAAGGCGTTGACCTCGCCGACGGCGGCCCCGGTCCAGCCGACGGCGGGCAGCAGGTCGACGCCGACGCACAGGGTCTTCGGGAAGCAGGCGGCGGCCTGTTCGCAGACTCCGAGGACGTCCGTCCAGGCCGTCCCCGCCTCCTCGAACGCCGTCCGCGCCTCGTCGAGGTCTCCCCTTCGGCCGCCGAGGTGGAGGTTGGTCAGCGGGGAGCCGCTGGTGCGGACCACCGCGTGCGTCGCGCGGCCGGCGACGACCACGACCCGCAGGTCCGCCGCGCGGTCCCGCTGGGACGCCTTGGGGAACCAGCGCTCCAGGTGGAGGTGGTCCGGGGCGAGCCGGTCGACGATCGCCGCGATCTCGCGTTCGCTGTCGTAGCGGCGGACCTTCAGGGAGTTGAACAGCCGCCCGTCCGGGGCGCGTTCGACGGAGGTCGTCGCCCGGACACGGCCGCCGCCCGCCGTCTCGACCGCCAGCACCCCGGAGGCGGAGGAGCCGTGCGCGAGCTTCACGAAGAGCCTCGGCATGCGGTGCTCGCGCATCGCCGCGCGGACGTCGTCCCAGCCGTGGATCTCCGGTGCGGACGGGCCCGACGTGGGCGAGTGGGGGACGGGTACGCCCGCCTCGCGCAGCCGGCCGTGGCAGCGGCGTTTATCGAAGAGGGCCGCCAGTTCACCGGGGTCGTCGAGCCGGAGTCCGCCGCGCAGGGTGTCCAGGGCGGCGAGGAACGCGGTGTACCAGCGGGCGGAGCCTTCGACGCGGGTCGGGTCGGAGGTGCCGCGCAGGGCTCGGTCGACGTCGGGCTGCTCGCCCGGGGAGTCGAGGCGGACGATCTCGTCGGGGGTGAAGTCGGCGCCACCCGCCGCGAGGACGTCCGTCCAGGGGACGACGCGCGGGGCGGGGAGGCCGGCCGCGCGGACGGCGTCGGTGTAGAGGGTGACGCGGCGGTTGTCGGGGTTGCCGACCACGGTGAGGGCGGGGGCGGGCCGGGGTGGTGCGGCGGCGGGCGTGCTGTCGGGCGCGTGCGGTGCCTCCGCCCTGTCCGGCCGCTCGTTCGCCCTCGGTGTGGTCGGCATCCGTGTCACTCCCCCACGGCGACGTAACGCCACACCGTGCCGTCGTCCTCTTCGTCGTCCTCGGCGTCGTCGCGGTCGGCGAGGACCTCGACGCCGGCCGGTTCGAGGGTGGTGACCAGGCGGTCGCGGAGGGGGTCGGTCAGGTAGTTGTAGTGGAGGTCGAGCTTCTTGAGGTGGGTGAGGGGCTGGCCGCTGAGGAGGGCGGCGGCGCCGTCGTCGGTGAGGACGCCCATCGAGAGGTCGAGGCTCTCCAGGCGGGCGACGACGGGGGCGCCGGCGACGGCCGCGGCGACCTGGTCCTGCATCTCGCTGTTGCGCAGGGCGAGATGGCGCAGGGCGGGCAGGCGGGCGCCGGAGAGGATCGGCTCCAGGTCGGCGGGCTCGCTGTCGCCGCCGTAGTCGGGGGTGCCGAGCCAGAGGTCGAGGTGTTCGAGGGCGGGCAGGTCACAGGCGGCGACCCCGCGCACGACCTCGGCGGGCAGCCCGCCGGACTCCATGACGAGCCGGCGCAGCGCGGGGTGCGTGACGCCGTCCAGCTTCAGGTCCTGTCCGCCGCGCGTGCCGAGCTCCTCCAGCGCCGGGAAGGCCGTCAGCAGCGGGGTCACGTCCGTCTGGTGAATCCAGGAGATCTCGCACTCCTCGGACGTCATGTCCCCGAGGAACACCGCCCGCAGCGCCGGCAGCCGGTCACGGGCGGCCGTGATCGCCTCGACGACGGAGGCGGCGTCCGTCTCGTACGCCTCCTCCCAGGCGCCGACGACGATCGCCCGGACCCGCGTGCTGTCGACGGTGTCGAGGAAGCGGGCGAAGGCGGACGTCCAGTCCTCCCCGGAGTCGTACACCTCACCGGAGATGCGCCAGGCCACCGCGTCCGCGTCCGGCACCTTCCGCCGGTCCTTGGCGTTCGGGAGCGCGCGGACCGGGAGGCCGTGGAAGGTCTTCAGATGCTGATGGACGGTCATGCGGCTGCTCCATGCTCGCGGTGGTCGTGTCCTGCTGCCGCAAGTTGTACCAACCGCCACTGACAACGCCGTGCCGGGGTCGGGGGCGGGGGGCGTTGTCAGTGGCGGGTCGTACGGTCGTGGTCATGAGGGCGGCGCGAGGGCTCGCCCGCGCGTTCGCAGACGTCCACGGCAACCTCCTCCAGGCCGAGAACGGCTTCAGCGACCTCGTCGACTCCGGGATCACCGACTGGCTCTGGCGTCAGTGCGCCTCGTACGACGAGCCCCACCCCGAACAGCGGCAACTCCTTGCTGACATCGGCATCACGGCCGGTGCAGCCCGCACGGCCGGGGAACACGCACGAACCGCCGCGAGAGCACCCGCCGCCCCGGTCCTGGACGCGGAAGACACGACCGGCCGAGCCGGAAGGGCAGTCGGCCTCCTCGACGCGCTTACGTCCCCCTCTCGTTCAGGTGCGGCAACAGCGCCTCGCATCGCACGGCGAGTCATCGTGCAGAACCCATACGTCCCGGTCAGCGATCGAGCCGTGGCCCACGGAACCGCACCGGCTGCCCGGCCTGCACAGCGCAGCCGGTGGCAGCGGGCCCTTCAGCTAGGCAACGGGATCGGGGAAACTCCCGACGACGAACGTCTCCTGGTCCAAAGTGACCTCCGGACTGGCGACGAAGTGATCGAGGAAGTCCGCGGGCTCGAAGCAGACCTCTGGAGTGAGCACCCCTGTTCCGGTGACACGGTCGTCGATCAGAGCCTCTACGCCGATACGGGCGGCGGTCGACGTCGGGTCCTGTCCGTCCTCGGAACCCACGAAGTTCATCAGGGTCTTGATCGTGGTGCGGCGACCGCCCCGCGTCCCCTCCACCTCGACAAGGCAACCGTTGCGCATCGGCTCGTCACCGAAATCGTCGAAGAAGGGCAGTTGCCGGTCAGAGCCGACGAGCGCGCCGAGGAACTTCACCGGGGACACCCCGCCGGCCTCCAGAGCCTCGCCGGAGGAAAGTCCCGCGGCGATGAGAGCACGCCAGCGGTCACTGGCACCCTGCTCGACCCACGCGAGCCGGACCGACACCTCGTCGAGCATCGGGAACGAGTGACCGAGCATGGCGGTCTCGCCGTGGCCGGCGTTGTAGGACAGGTAGGTCCCGTAGGGGGCCAACCCGCGAACCTCGCGTTCGTCACCGAAACCCGGCACGGACGTGAAGTTTCCGCCCTCGTACCTGGTGACGTCGCCGGTACTGATGTGGAACATGTGATCCACCACTGCCGGGCTGTAGTACCGCACCGCCTGGAAGGACAGCAGCATGGTGACGAACACCCGGCTCGGCACATCGAGCCTGTCGAGGGAGTGGCGCGCGATGACGTTCGACACCCCCGGAGTGGTGCCGCAGCCGATCACGATCCGGATACCGGCCTCGGCCGCGCGAGAGTTCAGGTCTTCGTCCGCCAGGACCCGTACAGCCACGTCATCGTCATCGTTGATGTCGATGTAGTGGACCCCGGCGGCGATCGCACCCTCCATGATGGCGTCCGCGTTGCGGTAGAAGGGGCCTGCGGTGTTCAGGACGATGTCGACACCCCGCAGGGCCGCCGCCAGAGAGTCCTTGTCGTGGACATCGACCTGCACCGCTTCCGCACCGGAACCGGCGGCCTCAGCCGCGCGCCGTGCGCTTTCCAGATACAGGTCGCCGATGCGGATCTGCACTTCGGGCCGGGACTTCGAGAGCTGCTTTGCCGCATTGGAACCGACGTTTCCGGCACCAAGGAAAAGGACCTTCATGAGCTTCTTTCCGTAGCTGGAACCCTTACTAATGGCACGGTAGGAGTCATTAAGGCGCGGACACAACCGACCGGGAGACCATGGAGGCGTGCTTAATGTCACACCACCTGCCATTTGCTCGACTGCGTCAACCAGCGAGTCGCCCGCGCCACCCCTCGCCGAGTGGGAGTGCGAACCGTCCTTACGATGGGGTGGTGGACCAGAACGCAACGCCAGCGCCCGCGACCCAACGTCCCGGCGGCCGGACGGAACGCAACCGGCAAGCGGTCCATGGCGCGGTCCTCGAACTGCTCAAGGACCACGGGCCGTCGTTCACCTACCACGACCTCGCGGAACGATCCGGCGTCAGCCGACGCACTCTGCACCGCCGATGGCCGGATCGCACCGAGCTGATCGCCGAAACGTTGCGTGCGGACTACGGCCGGCTCGAGGTGCCCTTCACCGGCGACGTGGCCACCGACCTGCGCGAGTACGCACTCCGCTTTCGCGACTTCGCCGCTCGGCCGACATCGGTACTGGTCGACGGGCTTGCCGCTCTCGCTCCCGACGCCGAACTGGCGCACCTGAGCAAAGCGTCGTTCGAACAGTCCACGGCTGATGTACGCGCGATCCTCGCCGACGCCGCACAGCACGGCCGGCTCTCCGCGGAGGTCGACCTCGACACCATCCTGAACATGCTGATGTCGCCGATCGTGGTCAGCTGCTCGATACTGCGCGAGCCGCTGACCGACGACGAGGTCACCACCCTCGTCGAACACGTGCTGCGCGCCGCCAGCGCCTGAGCCGGACCTGTCGGGGAGCGCATACCGCGCTCAGCTCATCCGGCGGGCTTCATGCGAAAGGCGGGGCCGGGAACGCTTTCGATGTCTTCCGCCTGCACCGCATGGCCTTGTTCGCAGCGGATCTCGACGTCGACGTGCGCGCCACATGCGCGGTGCCTCGCGAGCACGGCGGGCCCTTCAGGGTCGGCACGGTATCGGTCACCCCACTGCAAGAGCCCCAGCACGGCTGGGACCAGATCCATGCCTTTGGGGGTGATCACGTACTTGGGCCGGCTCCGGGAGCCAGGCTCCTGGTAAGTCTCGGTGGCGAGAATCCCCTCGTCCACGAGCATGCGCAGCCGCGCCGCGAGGAGGTTGCGAGGACAGCCGAGGACCCGTTCGAAGTCGCCGAAGCGGGACGAGCCGTACCAGACCTCGCGCAGGATCAGGATCGTCCATTTCTCCCCCACGACCTCAAGGGTCCGCGCGATCGAGCAGTTGGACACGTCCCGGTCGAGACGGGGGTCCATTCCGGCATCCTGAACAGCTTCGGTCCACGCGCTCATGGGGTGATCCTAGCCCCACCTGAGTTTACTTATACATACTCAGCCAGTAGCGTCATGTCGGCGCGGGACGCGCATCGACCACCGAGAAGACCCCCAGTAAGGCGGCCGGCATGAAGGCATTCGTCGTCGAGAAGTACGGCAAGGACGGCGCACGCGCCGCACAGGTACCCGAGCCCACCGTCCAGGACCGCGATGTCCTGGTGCGAGTGAGCGCCGCCGGCGTCAACCCGCTGGACAAGATGGTCCGCGACGGGGAGTTCAAGCACCTCCTGAAGTACAGGCGCCCGTTCGTGCTGGGCCACGACGTGGCCGGTGTCGTGGTGCGGGTCGGCCCCGCCGTACGCGGCTTCAAGGCCGGCGACGAGGTCTACGCCCGTCCGCGCGACCTGCGGATCGGAGGTTTCGCGGAGTTCATCGCCATCGACGAGGACGACGTCGCGCCCAAGCCGGCGTCACTCACCCTCCAGGAGGCAGCCGCCGTGCCTCTGGTGGCCCTGGCCGCCTGGCAGATCCTCGTCGACCGGGCTCACCTGAAGCCGGGCCACAAGGTGCTCATCCACGCCGGCGCCGGGGGCCTCGGATCGACCGCCGTCCAGCTCGCCAAACACCTCGGCGCCACGGTGGCAACGACAGCGAGCACCGACTCCGAGAAGCTGGTCAGAAGCCTCGGCGCCGACGTCGTCGTCGACTACACCAAGGAAGACTTCTCGAAGACGCTGTCCGGCTACGACCTGGTACTGGACTCCCTGGGCGGGGCGAACCTGGAGAAGTCGCTGACCGTGCTGAAGCCCGGCGGCCTGGCCATCGGGGTCGCCGGCCCGCCGGACGCCGATTTCGCCAGACAGCTGGGAGCCCCTTTCCCCCTGGGTGCCCTCATGAACGCCCTCAGCCGTAAGGTCCGAAAGCAGGCCGAGGCACTTGGCGTGCACTACGAGTTCTTCTTCATGCGGGCCAACGGCTCCCAGCTGCGCAAACTCAGCGCCCTGTACGACAGCGGGGAGCTCCGTCCGGTCGTCGACACGGTCTTCCCGTTCGACCGGATGCCCGAGGCGATGGCATACGCCGAGCAGAGCCGAACCAGGGCCGGCAAGGTCGTGGTCTCCATGACACCCGACCACGACTGACCGGACCGTCCACAGACGTCTACCCCACCTTGTCGCCTCCGGAGCACCGCGAGTCGTTTCCCTGCCGGGTGATGCCCTGCTCCGCACCAGGCGCTCCCCACCCGCCTCCTCGCCGCACGACCTCACACATGAGTTCCGCGCGGTGGGACCCGGCGTGCCGGAGGTTCCGGGAATCGCGACCAGCCCCGCGTGATTCCGACCTCATCTGAGTTTACTTTTCTATACTCAGCTCATAGCGTCGTGACCGGCACAACAACCGGTCCCCCGCGAGCAGCGAGCGTGGCACCGAACCGCGAAGGAGCACCTCCATGGGAGCAAGCCCGCAGGCACAGCAGTTCGCGCAGTTCCTCGAAAGTGTGAGCGCGAAGGCCGCGACGCCGGGCCTCGACCTCGCCGTGATCCGCGACATCGTCGAGACGAACCACCGGGCATCGGCCGAACCGGAAGGCGTCACCTACGCCGAAGTCGACGCGGGCGGTGTCCCCGCCCTGTGGTGCGTTCCCGAGGACGCCCACCCCGACCACGCGCTGCTCCACTTCCACTTCGGCGGATCGGTCACCGCCTCGATGCACTCGGACCGCAAGGCCGCCGGCCACATGGCCAAGGCCGCCGCCGCCCGCTCCCTCGTCGTGGACTTCCGCCTGGCACCCGAGAACCCCTACCCGGCACAGCTCGACGACGCCGAGACCGCCTACCGATGGCTGCTCTCACAGGGATACGAGCCGCGGAACATCGGCAGCACGGGCCACTCGATCGGCGGCACTCTCGCCGTGATGCTGCCGCTGCGCCTGCTCGCGAAGGGTGAGGCGACCCCTGGCGCGGTCGTCAGCGTTTCACCGTGGACCGACCTCACCCTCCGGAACGCGTCGGTGGACGAGAACGAGGGCAACGACAAGATGCTCAGCAGAAGCATCCTCGAACTCTTCCGGGCATCGTGGCTGCAACAGCCCGGAGTGGACTTCGCCGCCCCCGAGATCAGCCTCGTGAACGCCGACCTGACCGGTCTGCCGCCCACCGCTGTCCACTACGGCGAACACGAGACCCTCGCCGATGACGGCGCCCAGCTCGCCCGCCGCCTCGCTGACTTCAAGGTCACCTCCGAGGTCCACCCGCTCCCTGAGGGACAGCACTCGTTCATCCTGGGCGCGGGACGCGTGCCCGAAGTCGACCTGGCCATCCAGCAGATGGGCCAGTGGCTGCGCCGGCACCTGGGTGCCTGAGCAGGGCCGAATGCGGCGGCGGGGCCTGTCAGCCGGAGCACTCGTGCAGCTCGGCGTGGGGCACGGCGACCGTGTGATCGCACACCCCGCCCTGCACAGCGCCTCGACACCCTGTACCGGCATCGCCCGGTAGGCCGGCGAGGCCCGCCCGAGCCACGACCGTACGGCCGTCGACGGTGTGTCTACGGCCGTACGGAGACTCGCTCGGGCTCCTACTCGGTCTTGATGGCGGTGAGCATGTTCATCCGGGCCGCGCTGCGGGCCGGCCACATGGCGACGAGCAGGCCGACGAGGGCCGCCAGCAGCAGGAAGAGTCCGAACCGGTCCCACGGCAGGGCGAAGGCGTATCCCGGTATCTCGTTCTTGGTGACCTCGCAGACCGCCCAGCCCAGGAAGGTTCCGACCGTGATTCCGACCGCCGCGCCGAAGAGGGAGATGACCACGGACTCCAGCTGGATCATCCGCGTCACACCCTGCCGGTCGAGTCCGACGGCGCGCAGCATGCCGACCTCCCGCTGTCGTTCGAAGACCGACATCGCGAGGGTGTTCACGACCCCGAGCACCGCGATGACCAGGGAGATCGCCAGCAGTGCGTACAGGACGTTCAGCACGGTGTCGAAGGCTCCGCTGAACTCCTCGCGGATGGCCTGCCGGTCATCGATCTTGATGCCCGGGCGTCCGGCGAGGGCGTCGGCAAGCGCCTTCGCGTTCGTGCTGCCGTCCGCCTTGAGGTACGCCTTCGAGAAAGTCGCAGAGGTGGCGTTCGGATCGATGACGTCGGCGGAGACGACGAGCGGCATGACGACTTCGTTGGACTCGAAGACGGCTCCGACGGTCAGCTTGCGGCTCTTGTCGGAATCGCCGTACACCGCCGACAGGGTGTCGCCCACTTTCCAGCCATGAGCCCGTGCCTCGTCCTCGGCGACGGCGACCTGTCCCTTCGCGAGCGCGTCCTGCGAGCCTGAGACGACCGGGAGACGGAGGGTCTTGTCGAAGTCCGCCGGGGTGACGGCGGAGACATCCTCCTGAACGCCGTCGAGTTGCATCCAGGACTGCTGTTCCCGCGACACCGTCGTGACGCCGGGGACCTTGCGCAGTGCGGCAGCCACCGAGGTGTCCAGGCCCGTGCCGCTGTCCGTGACCATGTAGTCCGCCTTCACGATGTCCGTGGTCATCCTGTCCGTGGACTGGCCGACAGTGGTGGCGAGTACGGTCAGGGCGCTGACCAGCGTGAGGCCGATGGCCAGCGCGGAGGCGGTGGCGCCGGTGCGGCGGGGGTTACGTACGGCGTTCTGGCCGGCGAGTTTGCCGGCGACCCCGAAGCCGGCCCGCAGCAGCGGCTGTACGGCCGCGATGACGGGCCGGGACAGCAACGGGATCAGCACGAGGACACCGGTCACGGCGAGGAAGGCGCCGAACCCGACGAGCGCCCTGCCCTGGGAACCGCCGGCCCCCGCACCGGCGACGACGATCGCCATGCCGAGCAGTGTGATGACGCCGCCGAACAGGTTCCGTATCAGCAGGGACCTGGTGGCGGCGGGCAGATGCGCGCTGCCGATCGCCGCGACCGGCGGGATCTTCGCGGCGCGGCGCGCCGGCAGCCAGGCGGCCAGCATGGTGACCAGGACACCGACAACGGCCGCGACCAGGAGGGTCGTGGACGTCACGACCAGCGGCCCGTCCGGGTTCTTCGTGCCGAAGACACCGACCGTGGAACGCGCCACGGCGGCCATGGCGGCACCGAGTCCGAGCCCGGCGGCGGCGCCCGCGGCGCCGACCACCATCGCCTCGATCAGCACGGACCGGGTGACTTGCGTGCGGGATGCGCCGACCGCGCGCAGCAGAGCGAGTTCACGGGTGCGCTGGGCGGCCAGCATGGTGAAGGTGTTGGCGATCAGGAAGACGCTGACGAAGAGCGCGATGGCGGCGAAGGCGAGCAGCATCGTACTGAGTGTCGACGCGTCGCCCGCACCTCCCTTGGCCCTCTCGTCGGCGAGTTGCCGGCCCGTCTTGACGTCCGTGTCGTCCGGAAGCAGTTTCCTCAGGGTGGAGGCGAGTCCGGTGTTCGACGTACCCGGGTCGGCGGTGACGGTGACGTACTCGTAGAAGCCGGGTTCGAGGAAGAGCCGCTGAGCGGTCGGAGTGTCGAACAGCGCCAGACTGTCGCCCAGGGCCACCCCGGTGTCGTCGGTGGTGAAGATGCCAGAGAGTTCGTACGTCTTCACCGGCCCCCTGGAGGCGACGCGCACGGTATCGCCGACGTGGTAGCCGCCCTTCTCCGCGGTGTCCTTGTCGAGAGCGACCTGGCCGGGTTCGGTGGGCCCACTGCCGTCGGTGAACGCGTAGAGCGGGTCCTTGCCGTCCTTCCCGGGCGCGAAGTTGGCGCCCATGCCGGACGATCCACTGCCGATGAACTCGCCGTCCTTGTCCGCGACTCCGGCGATCCCGTCGACCCGCCCGGCGGCTGCGGCGACCCCGTCGAGCCGGGCGATCTCGTCCAGCGCTTTCCCGCTGAAGCCGGGGAGGGAGGGGTCGTAGGAGCGGACCTCGACGTCCACGTGGGCGTAGCTCTTGGCCGCCTGGTCGCGGTAGCCGCCGCTGAGGGTGTCTTTGAAGATCAAGGTGCCGGAGACGAAGGCGACGCCGAGCATGACGGCGAGCACGGTCATCAGCAGTCTGGCCTTGTGCGCGAGGACGTTGCGCAGGGCTGTGCGGAACATGGTGATGTGATCCTGATGAGGTGAGGGGAGGGACGGCTCAGGTGGTGCGGAACCTGGGGGCGTCGAAGGACTTCATGAGTTCGAGGACCCCGTCCGCGGTGGGTTCGTGGATCTCGTCGACGATCCGCCCGTCCGCGAGGAAGACGACCCGGTCCGCGTAGGAAGCGGCGACCGGGTCATGGGTCACCATGACGACGGTCTGCCCCAATGCCCTTACGGAGTCACGCAGGAACCCCAGGACCTCGGCACCCGCACGCGAGTCGAGGTTGCCGGTCGGCTCGTCCCCGAAGACGATGTCCGGCTTCGACGCAAGCGCCCGGGCGACGGCCACGCGCTGCTGCTGGCCCCCGGAGAGCTGGGCGGGACGGTGAGTGAGGCGGTCCGACAGGCCGACCATCCGGATGACGCTGTCCAGCCATTCCTTGTCCGGAGTTCGGCCCGCGATGTCCATCGGGAGCGTGATGTTCTCGAGCGCGGTAAGGGTCGGCAGCAGGTTGAATGCCTGGAAGATGAAGCCGACCCTGTCCCGGCGGAGTCTGGTGAGCTGCCTGTCCGTCAGGGCTCCCAGCTCGACGTCGCCGATGCTGACAGAGCCGGAGGAGAAGCTGTCCAGCCCGGCCACGCAGTGCATGAGCGTGGACTTCCCGGACCCTGAGGGCCCCATGATCGCGGTGAACCGGGACTGCCCGAAGCCGACACTGACCCGGTCGAGGGCGACCACTTGGGTATCGCCCTGCCCGTAGACCTTGGACAGGTCGGTGGCGCGGGCGGCGAGGGTGGGAGTGCGGGGAACGGGTGGCGACGTGGTCACGAGGTGGTGCTCCGATCGGGGACGCGGACAGCCAGAAGCGCGCCTGCGGCGTGTCTGGTGGGGTACTCCTTCATCCTCCGGTCCGTGACGGTCCGCGCGTATCGGCCGAATGACCGACTACCTGAAGCTGACGGCCGAACGGGTCTGGTAATCCTCAGGTATAGCCATGCGTCAGCTCAGAGGATGACATGCAGGAGGAGCCGCTCAGGAAGGGGGAAAAGTCTCCGGCAACGCCGAACACGCCGCAAGGTCCACATAGTGGCTACTGACGTGTCGCTTTCTCACCCTCCGGTCGATTCACCGGCAGATGAACGCGAACCGTTGCAGAATCCGACGCCGGAGGGCTAAAAGATATAGCGCCATGGAGTGACGCAAGATCACATGCCTCTCCGTGACCCCGAATAGAGACGAATACGAACAGCGGGAACCAACGTTCCAGCGCACAGGAGAAAGAACATGCCAACCGCACACATCTCACATGTCGCCCTAGGAGTTCGTGACGTCAGTCGCACGCTGCCGTTCTGGACCGAGGTCGTGGGATTGCACGTGACACTGGACACGATCGAGGAGGCCCCCGGTATTGACGGAATCGTCCGGCGCCGAGCGGTGTACCTCAGACAGCGAGAAGGCGCTCGCGAACCGTTCATCGTGCTCGATGAGCTCCTGGACAAAACCGCTTCTGGGGAAGCCAGGGCGATGTTCGACATCGGGGTGCATCACTTCGGCTTCTGGGTGGACGACGTCGACCGGATCGCACAACGGATACACGCGGCGGGCATCAAGCCCCTCGCCGGTCCCGTCGACCTCGGCAGCGAGCGGTACGGCGAGAAGACCGGCACCTTCGTGCGGACCCTGCTGGTCGCCGACCCGGAGGGCAACACGATCCAGTTCGATCAGCGGATCGCCGATGACCGGCATGATCGGAGCGCCTCGTGAAAGCGGTACGGACAGGGCCCGATATCGGCATCGCGATACGTGAGGTCCCGATCCCCGAGCCGGGGCCCGGCGAGGTGCTGGTGCGCGTCGCCGGGGCCGGTCTCTGCCACACCGACTGCATGGTCTCCCGCGCGCCGTCCCACTACCGGCCGGACGGGACGTCGTTCACCCTCGGCCACGAGACCGCCGGCACGATCGCCGCGCTGGGTGAGGGTGTCCGTGGTCCGGCGACAGGACAGCCGGTCGTCGTGCACGCCGAGTGGGGATGCGGGCAGTGCGGGACGTGCCGGGCAGGCGGCGAGCGGTTCTGCCCTGCGGTGCGGCCGGCGGCGGGGGCGGGCCTGGGATTCGACGGGGGTCTGGCCGAGTACATCCTCGTCCCTGCCGCCCGCAACGTCGTGCCGATCCCCGAAGGACTGGACCCGGTCGACGCCGGTCCGTTCGACGACGCCGGCCTCACGCCGTACCACGCCATCCGCACCTCGATGCCGTGGCTGGAGGCCGGCTCGGTCGCGGTGGTCATCGGCGTCGGCGGCCTGGGGCATGTCGCCGTCCAGATTCTCCGCGCTGTTTCGACCGCCAGGATCGTGGCCGTCGAGAAGGACGAGCGGCGTCGTGAGTTCGCCCTCGAACTCGGCGCCGACCTCGCGTTCGACCCTCTCGATGACGCAGCAGCCCGGATCAAGGCCATGAGAAGGGACGGAGCCTCGTTCGTGATCGACCTGGTCGGCACCGACGAGACGCTGTCGCTGGCCGGCAGCGCGGCGGCGATACAGGGGAAGGTCGTCTGCATGGGCGCCGGATTCGGCTCCTACCCGTTCTCGATGACGACGTTCCCGTGGGAGTGCGTACTACAGAGCACGTACGCCGGCGAGGCATGGGAACTTGAGCGACTCCTGCACATGGCCGCCGCCGGCCGAGTGCGTATCCACGCCGATCACATCACGCTCGACGAGGTGCCGGACGCGTACGGCCGACTCGAGAAGGGGGAGCACGGGATCGGTCGGACGATCGCCGTACCGTGATTCCGTCCCGGCAGTGATCGCTGGGGGCTCGGAGCCCGCTCTGCACTCGTGCCCCGCCTTCAGGTCGAGGCGCCGTGCGGTCCGGGACCGATCCGCGCCGTCGCTCGATGCCGCCGCAGTTGCTGAGGCGGCTCCGGCGGCATTCACATGATCGACTATCGTTCGGCTATGAGTAATCCTGGTCAAGGGACTCAAGTGGTGGCGCGTGTCGCACAAGTGCTGACCGCCATCTCGACCAGCGGAAGCCAAGCGCCGCGGACGGTGGACGTCGTCGAGCGGACCGGCCTGTCGCGCCCCACTGTTCACCGGTTGCTGACGTCGTTGCAGGAACTGGGCTATGTGGATCGCGACGAGGCCGACGGGCGCTGGCACCTGGGTCCGGAGCTCTACATCATGGGAAGAGTGGCTGCCCGGCGCTATGCCATGTCGTACGCGGCACGTCGGCTCGTGGCCGAGCTGGCGGAAGCGACCGGCGAGAGCGCCTTCCTCTCGGTTCGTCGCGGTGACGAACTCGTCTGTCTCCTGCGGGAAGAGGGCAGCTTCCCCTCGCGTTCGCTGGTCCTTCAAGAAGGGGTACGGGTACCCCTCGGAGTGTCCGCAGGCGGTGTGGCGCTGTTGGCGTACCAGACGGACGACTACATCGACAGATACCTCGAACGGGCGGATCTCGCATCGGCCCTGGGCCCGCAGTTCTCGGCCGCTTCCATCCGTGAACGAGTGCACGAGACCCGCGAGTCGGGGTATTCCATCAACCCGGGCTTGATCGTGCAAGGCAACTACGGAATGGCCGCTGCCGTGGTGAGTTCGACCGAACCGGCGAATTGGGTCCTGACCATAACGGGCGTCGAGCCAAGATTCAGCCCCGACAGACAGCGCGAACTGGGCACGACTCTCCTGAAATTCGCACACAGACTCTCGAAAGCGACACGAGGCACGCGAGCGGGCTCGGTGAAGGTTCCTTAGCCTCGATTTTTCAGGAGGTTCCCGTCAGAACCGCGACCAGGCGAATGGGCTGATCACCGTGATTTCGCCAAGCATGATTGGTCCCGCGTTGGACCACGCAGTCCCCCGGTTCCACGATCACGGAACCCTCGTCGAGAACCAATTCCACGGGTCCGTCAAGAACGAGCACGTAGTCGATGGTCTGTGTGCGGTGAAACCCGTCGGCGTCGATCGAGTCCTGCGGGCCGGCCGCAAACGCAGCACGCATGACCTTGTCGGGCGGAAGGTGACAGATCCGGAAAACCGAGTGACGGGGCGGGACATTCACGGACGGCAGGTCCTGCCCCGGGTCGAAGCCCATCGGTTCGTCGGGGGTCGCCATCCAGAGTTCGTCGAGCCAATGCTGCGAATCGACCTTCGTGTCGGAAAGCAGTCTGGAGCGACCGTCGACTTCGTCGGTGACAATTCGGCGAGTGACCATACTTGCTCCTCCTGGTGTTTGTGACTGCTGCACTCTCCAACTTCTTTGCCGACCACGGCAAGGCAACAGCGAGATTCCCGTCCGATCGACCAGCACATGAGCATGCGGGACTTCAACGTCCACCATGTGAACGGTCTGGGAACACCGTCACGTGTCCAGCACCAGGCCGTTTCTGACAGCGGGTGGCCACGGCGCGGAACTGTTTCCACTTGTTCACGCATCGCTCGACGGCGTTGCAGCGGCGGTACTGGGTCTTGTCGAAGGCCGGGGCCGGCCGCCGGCTCGTCCACGGCGTGTGCGGCGAGCCCGCTGGTCGTGGGCCCGGTTGTCGCGGCTGTTGTCCCGCCTGCCGGGCGAGGGGAGCCGGGTCAGCGGTCGGGCCTGGCCGTCGGACAGCAGCAGACGATCGGCACCGTCTCCGTCGGCACCTCACCCACCCTCTTCGGCTGCATCGGCATCGACACCCTCCCCGTACGACAACGGCGGTCCCCCGGACCACAACCGGGTCCAGGGGCACGTCGAGGCGAGGTCTTGTGCCACCCCGGATGGGGAGTTCGAGCGGCAGCCGACGCAGAAGCTGCGAGATCCCTCAGGGCGTCTTGGGCGAGTCAGTCCAGGACGGGGGTCTCGCGGTACGGGACAAGGCTGACCGGGCCGATGAGGCCGTACTCCTGACGGGGCATGTCGGCCTGCCCGGGGAAGCCGTCGGTCACCCGTAGCCGGTTGCGGAGCGGGGTGGCCACCCGGACGGTGATCGTGTTCGTGCCCTCCCGGAGACAGCCTGCGAGGTCGAGCCTGTGGCTGATCTGGTCCGGCGGCGGCAGGCGGCGGCCGTTGACCGTCACCTCGCAGGTGTCCGTGACCCGGCCGAGTTCGAGGCGGGCCCCGTCCAGCCGGCCCAGGCGGACGGTCGTGGTGTACGTGCCGATGCCGGACGCGTCGTGCAGGCCAGGGAGGTCCGACCAGGGTCTGAGCACGTCGAGGTCGAGCTCGTGCAGGGTGATCTCACGCTCCCCGTCCGGACCGCGATGCCAGTCCTCGACGGTGAGGTGCCAGGAGTCCAGCCGCTGTTCCTTGCCCGGGGGCGGTACGACGACGTGCCGCTCGCGGCCGTCGTCGAGGGTGACCGTGTGGCTGCCGGCGGTGCTCGCCCGCAGCCGCAGGCGTCCGTTCTCGCTCACGGTCACGGTCCCGCCCGTGGTGGCCGTGGCGTGACGGGCATGGCGGCCGTCGAGAGCGATCACCGTGGAGCCTCCGGGGGCGAGGTGGACGGGCAAGGTGATGTGGCTGCGACCGGCTCTGTAGAGGCCGAGGGGCGTCACTTTCCCTGACCAGGCGTCGAGTTCGTACGGCCGGCCCGTTCCCTCCACCCGGATTTCGGCGGTGACGGGGGCGGACGTGGGGTTGTACACGTAGTACAGCTCTCCCTGCGGGAGAGTGCGGCGCACGGTCAGCAGGCCCGGAGCGGCGCCGACGTCAGCGCTGGGCCTGACGCCGAGGGCCTTCAGCGCGCCGGCGAGGTCACGCCGGCCGGCGACCCGGCGCACCGAAGGCTGGTCGAGCAACTGGTCCAGCAGGCGGGTGAGCAGGGCGGTCTGGTGGGCGGCCCGGTGGGCACCGGGGGTTCGCGTCGGCAGGTTCCCGACGATCACCACGGGCAGTCCGGCCCTGGCGTGGGAGAGGAGGAGCCGGGCGGTGGACACGGGGAGCGTGGGCTGGCGGTCCAGGATCAGCGCTCGGTAGGCGGGCCCGTTCGGAGCGAGGCGGCCACCACCGACCCGGGTGCCCTCCAGCTGCGCGGGGCCGGTGAAGTCGTAGGTGAACCCGGCCGCGCCCTCGGGCACGCGCACGTCGTGGCCATAGCTCTGGCGGTAGACCGCGAGGTCCACCGAGGGGCGGCCCTGTCGCAGGGCCCACTGCATGCGTGCGGTCCAGTCCGTGATCTTGCCGGTGTCGGCCCAGGTGGGCTGGCGTGGTCCCCACGCTTCGGAGAAGCCGTTGCCGCTCTCCATCGTGAAGGGGGAGAATCCGGGCCAGCCCGTGACACCCATGCCCGCTCCGGTGGCGAACCCGTGGTAGACGATCTGGTTGACGCCGTGCGCGAAGGCGGTGTTGAAGTGTTTCAGCATGTCCGGCCAGGTCTGCCCGTACGCCTCGTTGAGTGTCGCGCAGCCCTCCAGCGAGAAGATCTTCTGGCCGGACAGGTGTACGGAGCCAGAGGAGATCCACCGGGAGGGATCATCGTCGTAGCCGGCGTTGACGCCGAGCGACTCGGTTTCGTTCACGTCCAGCGCGGTGGCCACGGTGGGGGTGTCGATGGTCGTCCCGTAGGGCTGAGCGCGCAATCGCAGGCCGAGGGAGTGTGCCCAGTTCTTCAGTGGCTCCACGTGGTCGCTGATGTAGAGGTCCGTCAGCGTCTGGCAGTAGTCCTCGCGGACGCGCGCGCCGCCGCCGTCGGTGAACTCGAAGTCCGGTGTGGCGTCGAGGGTCACCGACGTGTACTGCCGGTGGATGCCGTCGATGAACAGGACTGGCAGGTGGGGGCGGAGCGAGTAGCCGCGCAGCTTCTCGAACCGCTCCGGCAGGTCCCAGGTCCAGTGCAGGGCGGAGTCCAGTTCCAGGGAGTCCTCGAACAGGTCGCCGCCGCTGTCCCGGAGCAGACGGCGCAGCCGGGGGGTGAGCACGTGCCGGTCCCAGTGGTCCGTCGCCGCGCGGATGCCCGCGGAGGCGAAGTGGTCCGGGACATGAGCCGGTTGGGCGGAGACGGTCTGCCCGGTCACGGCCGCCTGTCCGGTACCGCGCTGCCAGAACGCGAGGACCAGCCACTGCCCGCCTGCCGGAGCGGTCCAGGAAAGGAGCCCGTCGCGCACAGCACCGGTCAGGTCCACCCGCGAACCGCGTTCCAGTACAACGGGCTTCGCCCCTGCGGAACCCGTGCGGCGGAACGCCTGTACGGCCACGAGCGTCTGCCTGGTTACGCCCGGGTGCGGTTCGGGAGCCGCCGGCACCGGACCGGAGTACGTACTGCCGCCCGCGACGGCCGCCCTGCCGTAGGCCAGTTCCTGTGCGGCCCGCCGGCTGTCCGGGCCCAGCCCGGGCACCACCAGGGGCCAGGCCGGACCGACGGTCAGATCGATGCGCAGCCCATGGCGCCGGCCCGCTGCGACGACCTGCTCCAGCCGCTGGGTCAAAGTCGCGCTGCCCCATCCGTACCGGCCCGGGTCGGCGGTGAAGATGCACTGGATCTCGGCGGCGGCGAAGCCACGGCCGGCGATCTGACGGATCTCGGCCTCCACCGCCTCCGCGGAGATCTCACCGCACGGCCACCAGTACCGGATCTTCGGCCGGTCGGCTTCGCCGATCGAGGCGAACCCCCGGGCGATCGCCGGGACCGTGGGGTGGTTCGCGGACGCGGCCGGGCCGGTCGCAGCGAGGAGTGCGGGTGTGGCGACCGATAGTGCCACGGCGTCCCGGCACAGGCGTCTGCGGGAGATGGGGGTCATGTCGACTCCATATGAAACGTTTCATCGGGCGAGGGGTGAAGCGAACCTAAGGGGCACCCCGGTGGCCGTCAATACAAAAACCGAAGAATATTTAGCGTTGGGCGGGCATGGCCGCCTGTCCGGTCGGGGGGACCCCCTCTTCCGGGGGTGCCGGGGCGTGACGTGGCCTGCGAGAGTCCGGAATTCCTCGGTACGGCACGACAGGAAGATCCGGTACATGCCCGACGTGATGGCCCGCTACGACGTTCCCGCCACCATGCGTGACGGCACCGTGCTGCGGGCGGATGTGTATCAGCCCGCCGAAGGCGGACCGTGGCCCGTACTCCTCACCCGCCTCCCCTACGGCAAGAGCACTCCGCCCCTGCTCGGCGCCGTCGATCCGACGGGCCTGGCACGCAGAGGATTCCTCGTCGTGATCCAGGACACCCGAGGCCGGTTCGCCTCGGACGGAGCGTGGGACCCGTGGACCCATGAGGCGGACGACGGCTACGACACGGTCCGCTGGGCCGCCGCCCTCCCGGGTTCCAACGGCCGCGTCGGCATGTTCGGGCAGAGCTACTTCGGCAACACGCAGTGGATGGCCGCCCTGTCCGGGCCGCCGGAGCTGAAAGCGATCGCTCCGCTCGACACCTTCTCCGAACCGGACGACGGACTCTTCGCGCGGGGAGGGGCCCGCGAGCTGGGCATCGCGCTGCCCTGGTCCCTGTTGCAGGGGATGGACACCGTCCTGCGCCGGCACGCCGCCGCCCCGGCCGCACTGCCGTCGGCGCTCCTGGCGCTGGTCCGCGATCTGGACATGGCCGCGACGTCCGGATACCGGGAACTGCCCGCCGGGCACCATCCCGCCTTCCGGCGCCACGACATCCCGGACATCGGCTACGAGCGCTCCCGCCGGGAGCCCGAGTGGAGCGCGGCCTGCCGGGTCGCAGGACGCCAGGCGGAAGTCGACCTGCCGAGCCTACAGACCGGCGGCTGGTACGACATCTTCAGCCAAGGCACCCTCGACAACTTCGCCGCGAGCCACGCGGCGGGGCGGCCCAGCACTCTGATCATGGGCCCCTGGACCCATGTCGACCACGGCCATCAGATCGGTGACGTCGACTTCGGTATGGCGGCGAGCGCGGAACTCCTCGGGTTCCGCGGCAGGTTCACCGATCTCCAGAGCACATGGCTCCGGCAGTGGCTCACCGACGAAACCACGCCGGGGCCGGAACTGCCCCCGGTGCTGCTCTTCGTCATGGGCAGGAACGAGTGGCGCGAGGAGCAGGAGTGGCCGCTGGCCCGCGCCGTCGACACAGACCTGTTCCTGCGAGCGGACGGGGCGCTCACCTTCGCCCTCCCGCAGGCAGGTGAGGAGATCGACGCCTATGCCTACGACCCCGCCGATCCCGTGCCGACCACGGGCGGCCCGCTCCTGATGACGGAGAACTTCCGGCCGGGCCCACTCGATCAGGCCGTGGTCGAGGCACGGCCGGATGTCCTCGTCTACACCACGGAGCCCCTGACCGAGGAGTTGGAGGTCACCGGCCGCGTCCGCGCGATTCTCCACGCGGCGACCGAGGCCCCGACCACGGACTGGGTGGTCCGGGTCTGCGACGTCGACACCGCGGGCGTCTCCCGGAACATCGTCGACGGGATCGTACGGTCGGTCACCACGCCGGGAGAGTTCGCCGAGCACGTCGTAGACCTGTGGTCGACGAGCCATGTCTTCCTCGCCGGGCACCGCATACGCGTCCACGTCACCTCCAGCAACTTCCCCCGTTGGGACCGCAACCTCAACACCGCCGACTTCCTGGACGGCGGAACGGACTCCTGTCCGGCCCGCCAGCAGGTCGCCCACGACGCCGCGCGCCCCTCCCGTATCGTCCTGCCCGTCGTCCCCACGCCCGCGGGCTGAAACAGCAAGCCGACCGACCGCCCACGCCGGTCCGGCGGCGGAGGCGGTCCGGCGGCGGAGGCGGTCCGGCGGCGGTGCGGCTTCTCCGCCGTCCGGCTCGGAGGGACCCCGCATATCCGTCGGGCCCCGGACGATGACGCAGCGCGCAGGCGATGACCTTCCGCCGAGAACCCGCCGGAGAGAAGCGGTAACGCATGTGGGCGACGAATGCGGCGATGGCCCGCTCCGGGACTCCCACCACGAGTCCGTCCCATTCCTCTGCCGCATCGATCACGTCCGTCCCCGGTGCGGCGAGGACCATGAGGAGGGGCACATGGACAGCGCCGGTCGGCCACAACGCGAGCAGGACGACGGGCAGCGCGCGCCTCTTGCCCATCAACACCCCGCCCTTGTCCCCCGTCCCCCGGGCTGATCCCCCGCACACGGAGCGCAGCGGCGAGGCTGCGCGACGCGTCTACAGGTTCGCCGAAGGTGAGACTGCGGCCAAGGGGTCGGGCACTTTACCTCCGTGGGTCTGGTATCAATGTCAACAACGCCCGCGCGCCCCAGTCTTCGTCACCGGCGGCCTGGCCTTCGCTGAGAATGGCCGTTCCTGTCTTCCCTTCGCCATGACGTCCGGCCAGCACGGCAGGCATGTACGAAGAAGGGGATCAATGAAGATCACCGACGACCTTCCCCACCGGCTCGACCGAACCGCCGAACGTGTCCGCAGGGCAACAGGGGTTTCGCTGGCCTTCGCCGGCTCCGTCACACCGGCCAACGACCTGGTCCTCGGCAACTTCGCGGGACCGACGGTGGGTGCCCTGCCCGGAGTGACCCTGCGTCATGGGGAAGGGCTGGGCGGCCGGGCAGTGGCCTCACGCCGGCCGATCGCGGTGAACGACTACTTCTCCTGTGACCAGATCACCCACCGCTACGACGTCGTCATCCGCGCCGAAGGCATCCGCGCCATCGCAGCCGTACCGGTAGTCGTCGACCGCAGGCCCATAGCACTGATGTACGCGGCGTTTCGCACTGACGAGATCGTGGGCGACCGAATCCAGGACGGGCTCAAGGACGAAGCCCGTGCACTGGAACAGGAACTCGTCACCCTGCACGCCCTGCGCGGCAGCCGGGAGGAGAAGGACGCGGATCTCGGAAGCCTGCGTGAACGCGTCCGGGAGGCGTACACCGAGCTACGGACTCTCGGTCGACGTGTTTCGAACCCCGCGCTGGAACGGGCGCTCCACGACATCGCTCGACGGCTCACCGAGCCCGACACCGATGGACGCCCCCTGGAGAACCTGACCGGGCGAGAGTTGGACGTGCTCGCTCTCGCGTCCTCCGGGCTGTCCAACAAAACCATCGCCGACCGGCTCGGACTGTCATCGCAGACCGTGAAGAGCTACATGAAGTCCGCGATGTCCAAGCTCCACGCCACCACCCGCCTCGAAGCCGTCGTGCTCGCCCGCCGCGCCGGCCTTCTGCCCTGAGACCCCCGCCCCGCGCTGCGGGCCGAGCGAACTGAGCTCGTGCTTCATGGTCCGCCTTCATCGGATCATGTGCTCCGACCAAGGTGCACCGACCGACCGAGGCGGCTCCGCTCCTTCTCTCTACAGTGACCGATGTGAATCTCCTGCCCCCGACGGACGACATCCCCACACCGCCGACCCGTCGGCAGGGCTGCCTGCGTGCGACGGGCATCACCACGCTGGCCTTGCTCACAGCGGCGGACCCGCTCATCGCCGTCGCGGGCGGCAAGACCCTCTGGCCGGTGCTCCTGGTCCTGTCCCTCGGCCTCGCGGCCGTTGTCTGGCCCTCCGCCCGGCAGCCCATGTGGCTCACCCCCCAGCTACGTACCGCCGTACCAGCGGGCGTTTCGCTGGCCTTGACCGCCGTGGCTGCGACAAGCGAGCGCATACGGACACTCGGCCCAGGTGAAGTGGCGGTCCTGCTCTGTCTGTTGTTGATCGCCGTACGTACCTGCTCACCCCGGTGGGCATGGCTGTGCGCCGTCCTCACAGGCGGGGCGATCCTTGGGGTGCTGCTGCGCTTCCACGACGTCATCGTCAAGGAAGACGCGTTGCTGTTCGCGCTGCCGTTGGCGCTGCTGACCGGCGTTTTCGCCGGCCTCGGCGGCTATCTGCGCTCCATGGACCACAGGCGCGGCGTCGCGGTCGCCGAGACCCGCCGCGCCGAACGCCTCGCGATGGCGGCCGACCTTCACGACTTCGTCGCCCACCATGTCACTGGCATCATGGTCCAGACACAGATGGCTCGCATGATGGCCGCCACCGAGCCCGGCCGCCTGGACCCGGTTCTTGCGGGAATCGAGCAGGCCGCGGCCCAAGCGCTCCAATCCATGCGCGTGACCGTCGGTCTCCTGCGCGGTGGTCCACAGGAGACGGCCCTCCTCGATCCGAGCCACAACCGCTCGATGGGCGACCTGACAACCCTTGCGGAACTCGTGGATGGGTTCGGCGGTCCAACCGGTCCGAAGGCCGAACTGCACGGCGACACCTCAGTACCCCGGAATCTGCCCCACGAAGTGCAGGCTGCCGCCTACCGCATCGTCCAGGAAGCCCTCACGAACGTACGCCGTCACGCCGCCGACGCCTCCGAAGTCACCGTCGCCCTCGCCCACGCCGACAACACCCTCTGTGTGACAGTGCACGACAACGGCCGCGGAGGCGCCCAGATGCCGTACGCCGCCCGCGGCGGAGGCTTCGGCATCGTCGGCCTCACCGAACGCGTCACCGCCCTGGGCGGCACGCTTCACGCCGGCCCACGCGATGACCACGGCTGGGAGGTCGTCGCCCTGCTCCCCACCGCGAGACGGGCGGACTGACCCGCGTGCGGTCGCAGAGGAGACGGCGGCGCCCGTCTGAGCACCGATGTGGGGTTCGGCGAACGTGACTCCCAGGCCGCCGGGTCGGGGGTGCTCGATGCCTGCGGCACCTGCCCTGCCGGAGTCGCAATCGGCATCGGGCGACAGGACTGACCGCCAGGGACGACAAGGTGCCGTGTCTCGCCGGCGACCGCCTCGGCTCACCCGCCTCCCGCGATTTCGTACTCGAAAGCAATTCTCGGCCGCCCTCGGCGTTTCACCGCTCCAGGTCCGATTTCTCGACCCTGGTGGCGTCTTCCGCCGGCCAGTGGATCATGCCGGCACCCGGTTGGTGCGGGCCACGTCGCCGTACCAGTGGGCCGATGGCTTGACGGTCCGTTCCTGAGTGGTGCGGTCGACGGCTACGAGCCCGTACGTGGGCCGATAGCCGTCCCACCACTCGAAGTTGTCCAGCAGCGACCAGTGGACGTATCCGGTGACGGGCAGTCCGTCGCCGATCAGCCGGTGCACGACACGCAGCCCCGCCCTGAGGTACTCGACACGGTCGGCGTCGTCGCCGGTCGCGACGCCGTGCTCGGTGATGACGACCTCCTTGCCGGGGAAGAGGCGCGCCACTCGCCGGATCGTGGCCTCGACCGCCTCCGGCGCCCACCGGTAACCCATCAGGGTTCGGCGGATTCCGTCGTCGGGCGCTCCTTCCACAGGTACGGCGGCTGCGGCTTGGCGGCGCAGGTACGGAAGTACGAGTGACTGCGTCAGGCGGCGGCTGCGCAGAAGAGCAGCACTGACGTGTCCGAGGCTCCGGGGAGCCTTGACGTCGAGGCGGGTGTAGGTCTGGACGCCGAGGAAGTCGTCCTCAGCGGTTTCGGCGAAAAACCGGTCCTCGTGAAGCTCCCGCGCCCATTCCAGGGTCGGGACTCCGCCCGAGTTGGCATGCCAGTCCTGAAGTGCATGCGCCATACCGACCTTGACTCCGGGCGCGAGTTCACGAATGACCTCCCGGGCGTTGCGATGTGCGGCGTTCACGCCTGCCGCCGCAGCGTCGAACGCGTCGAGGTTCCGCACGAAGGGCGGCGTCGGGAAAGTGCCCAGATACCCCCGCGTGATCATGTTGCCGGGTTCATTGATCGTGCAGATGTAGGGAGCACGGCTCTGCATGTGCTCCATCACGCGCGTGGTGTAGCGCCGGAACCAGGCCGGGAGGCTGGGGTTCGTCCAGGCGCCTGCCCGGGTCACCCAGGCGGGCAGCGTGAAGTGCTGCAACGTGATGATCGGGGTGACGCCGTGGTCCAGGCAGGTGTCGGCCATGTCCACGTAGTGCTGGAGCGCCTTGGGGTCGAATTCTCCTTGGCGGGGCTCGATGCGTGCCCATTCCACGGAGAAGCGGTAGGTGTTCAGCCCGAGTTTCGCGAGCAGCGCGATGTCCTCCTTGTAGCGATTGAGGTGATCGCAGGCGGCACCGGAGGGCTCCGCCATCGGCGCTTTGGGAGACGGGTCGGTCTCCCATTCCCACCAGTCGCTGGTCGCGTTGTCGCCTTCGACCTGGTGCGCGGCGGTCGCGGCGCCCCACAGGAAGCGGTCGGGGAAGATGAGCGGTTGGGACACAGTCGGCTCCTGAGGGTCTGTGCTCGCAGGGATTGGTCCAGACGGTGTGGCAACTCGGCCTTCGGCCGGCCGCCGGACGAAGGGGTCGAACGAAGGCATAGGACGACGAGGCCGCGCGCGGACATCGAGCCGAACGGGTCCGTCCGCGAACGCCCTGGACTTCGTGCCGGCGGGCTTCTCGCCATCACTAACGCGCGTTAGCGATGTGGGCGGGATCGTATCCCAGGCGTGGCACACCCACAAGGACGGAAGAACGGAAGAGCCACTTGCACACCGATCACTAACGCGCTTTAGTGAGTGTCGGCGAACCAACACCGAACCGCAAGAGGGTTTGGCGATGGCCCCACGTACCGCACAGTCCTCACGGAACCCGACATGCCTTGGTCAGTAACGGGCTCCTCGCCGAGCGGGGGCGGATCAGCCCGGTCGAGCGACGACCGCCACACAAACGACCAGACCGCTTGCCGCAGCTCCGACGGCGCCCTGTCACCCCGACCGCGCGGCGCGATCGTCGAGCCGAACGAACCGCTGACCGCTACCTCCATTCTCGCAAGAATCGTCTGCCCCCAAGGAACCTCTGTGACGCACCAGGACGCCACCGCCTCCGCACTCGTAGCCCAGCGCCCCAGCCTCGCCATGCGGCTCGTCGGCACGGTGCTCAGCCGACGGGCACGCCGCAAGGAAGGCACGCCCGCCGACCTGGCCGCGGATCGCCGACTGTTGCGGCGACTCGCGTCCGTGGTCCGCGCACCCCGAGGCGTGAAACTGACCGAGGAGGTGATCGCGGGTGTCCCTGTGCTTCGCGCGTCGTCCGGAGCACGGGCCCGTGGCACCGTCCTCTACCTGCACGGCGGGGCCTATATGGCCGGCAGCGCCCGGGACGGCGTCAACGCGGCCCATCTGTCCGCCGACGGCGGTCCCGACCTGGTCAGCGTCGAGTACCGGCTCGCACCCGAGCACCCTTACCCCGCAGCGCTCGAAGACGCGTTGGCCGTCTACCGGGAACTCGTACGCGCTCCCGGCCCCGATCGGCTGGTCGTCGTCGGCGAGTCGGCAGGCGGGGGCCTGGCGCTGGTGCTCCTACAGAAAGCGCGCGAGGAAGGTCTGCCGATGCCGGCCGCCGTCGTGCCCGTCTTCCCCTGGGTCGACCTGTCTCCCAGCGGCGCGAACAGCGCGGCCAACGCCGGACGCGACATGCTCGTCCGCTCTCATCTGCTGGAGGCGGCAGGCTGGTACGCCGGCGGACGTGATCGGCGCGACCCCGGACTGTCACCGCTGTTCGGAACCTTCCGCGACTTCCCGCGCACATACGTTCCGGTGGGCCGGTACGACCTCGTGCTCGACGACGCACGACAGCTGGTGGCCCGGATGCGCGCCGAGGACGTCCCCGTCGTCCTCGATGAGTGGCCAGGGACGATCCACGGTTTCCTCCACGTGCCCTCGGCGGAGCGCAGGCAGTGCCGTCGGCGGATACGAGCCTTCACACATGAGGCTCTTCCTGCCGTGACAGCCGAAGCCGATGCGGAATGCCCATAGGCTCTGCGCCGCCCGGCCGGCCCACGACGCGAACAACCGCAACCCGGACACTCGACCCCGCCCACTCCCAGCCGGGTCTCGCCCCTGACCGCACCCGCCTCTACGGTGAGCACCGGCGCGCCTTCGCGCACTCCACGGCCCTGCCGAACTCGGCCAAGAGTTTGCCGGGAGGGCCTTCACGTGCGCTCCTCAACAGGAAGCGCAGGATCATGTCCTCGACCGCTTCTACGCGGCACCGGCCTCGGGCTGTCCCTCGTCGCCGAAATCGCCGAACTCCATCACGCCCGCATGCACCTCGACAGCACACCCGGCCACGCCACCACGATCAGCGTCTTCTTCTTTGAGTCAGCCATCGATCGGGGGACGGGTCGTCAAGCGCGACGAGCGAGGCCCCCGAGCCGTCGATTCAGACCGAGCGACGCTCGATCACCTCGGTGACTTCAGGGCCGACCGGTAGGGGCCGGCCTTCGAGCAGGCTGGTGACGGCCTGGACGAGGTGGCGTGCGGTGCCTCGCATGTCCACCGCCACCATCGTCAAGGGCGGAGCGGCAAGACGAGCAGCCGGGGAGTCGACGGCGCCGATCACCGCAAGGTCCGCCGGTACGGTCAGCCCGAGTTCACGCAAGCCCGCGAGGACGGCCAGGGCTGCCACGGCATCATGGGCGCAGACTCCGGTGACGGCCGGGGTCATCTCACGCCAGGCCGCGACGGCGTCGACGGCGGCTCCGGCTCCTTCGTCATCGCTTGGGGTTGCCATAGCGACAGGAGCCGTCACGCCGTGCTCGGCGCACACTCGCTCCAGCGCGTCGAGGCGTCTCTCGCTCGCCTCGGCCAGGCGCTCGTCGTGAGGGCGGGCGTAGCCGAGCCGACGGTGCCCCGCCATGAGGAGGCGCTCGACCTGGAGCCGGGCGATGCTGTGCTCCCGGGCTCCCCAGACCCACTGCGCGACGGGGTCGGACTCAGCAGTCAGAGAAACCACCGCACGCACCCCGTTGCGCCGCATCGCGGCGACGTCGCTGTCCGGCAGGTCCCAGGCGAGAACGGCCACGGGCGTGATAGCGGTCCACACGTCACCGGCGGGCTTGGGGGACCATGGGTGGATCACTGTCGTGAGTCCGACCGCGGCGAACTCCGCCGACAGGAACTCGGCCAGTGCCCCGAGGTCGGTCAGCGGTAGCTGAGGTGGCTGGTGCAGGAGTACGACGTCGCTACGGCCGCGGCTGAGGGTGCGGGCTTCCGCCGAGGGGGCGTAGCGCAGCCGCGTGGCCGCTTCGAGGACGCGCCGCCTCGTCGGCTCGGGGATCGTCTGCCCCTTGGTGCCGTTGAGCACGAAGCTCACGGTGGTCCGGGAGACGCCGGCCTCCCGGGCGACGTCGGCACTGGTGACCCGGCCTCCCGACCGAGCAGCAGCCTGGCCCTCCATCCGTCCCCCTTCCGTTCCTGAGGGTGTACTACGCCTGAGGTACTGTACCGCCCACGCCACTAACAGGCGTTAGTGAACCGACCGGGAGCCGCAGTCGTTCACACACGGTGACGATGTGGTGGGTGCGGGCCTCGGTGTTCGCCGGCCGGCCCGGTCACCGCCTGGATGTTGACGCCGCGCCGTCCGGCCGTGCCGGAGCAGTCCCGCTCACGGTTGGCGACGCGGTCGCACTCGGCGAGGTCGGCCGCGAGCGGGCGTCCCAGGCCCGCCTGATCCTGCTGGACGCGATGCTGGGCCGGCACGCCTGCGGACGACGGCCCGGAGCCCTCGGCGTCTGCCGGCGGCGGACCGCGTGCCCGTGCGGACGGCAGCCCCCGGCCCCCGGTGCCCGTCGGCGGCGAGGAGCCCGGGCTTTCCCGCGGCGCCTCAGACCTGGCGGCGTCCGCCGAACACTCGGGCGACGAGCCGCTCTCCCCCGCCCCCGCAACCCCCTTGGCCGGGCTCGCCGAGGTCTGTCACAGTGCCGGCTGGTGGTGGG
Source organism: Streptomyces sp. NPDC004539 (assembly GCF_040610055.1). Taxonomy (NCBI): domain Bacteria; kingdom Bacillati; phylum Actinomycetota; class Actinomycetes; order Kitasatosporales; family Streptomycetaceae; genus Streptomyces; species Streptomyces sp. NPDC004539. Next base: position 312,299 of record NZ_JBEXLS010000009.1, read on the forward strand.
CCTACGAGAAGGTCGCCGTCGTGTGCGAGCGGCCGGTCGAGCTGCACCGGGACGAGGCGGGGCGGCTGGACCGGGGGGACGGTCCGGCGCCGGCGTTCCCGGACGGGTTCGCGCTGTGCGCGTGGCGCGGGATGCCGGTGCCGCCGGCGTTCCTGGAGGAGCTGCGGACGCTGGTGCCGCAGCGCGTCCAGGCCGAGGAGAACGCGGAACTGCGGCGCGTGATGCTGGAGTTCTACGGCTACGAGCGGTATCTCGCCGACTCGGGCGCGCAGCCGGTGCACCGGGACGAGACGGGGTGCTGTGGCGGATCGAGATGGGCATCGACGAGCCGGTGGTGATGGTGGAGGTCGTCAACCCGACGCCGGAGCCGGACGGTTCGCGGAACGTGTACCGGCTGCGGGTGCCGCCGCGGACGCGGACCGCGCGGGAGGGGGTGGCCTGGACGTTCGGGCTCGGCGCCGAGGCGTACGCGCCGCTCCAGGAGACCTGACCACCCCCGCCGGGTCAGCTCAGGCCGAGGTTCGCCAGGGCCGTCGTCCAGTCCGAGGCGATCGCGTCCCGGGCGTCGGCGAGGCTGACCTGCCCGGCGCAGACGGCCTTCTTGAGCTTGTTCTCGACGGTGTCCTTGTTACCGGCGGTCTTGTCGCCGTACTCCGGCTCGGGCCACAGGTTCTCGGGGTCCTTGGGGGCGCCGCCGAGTTCGAGGGGGATGAAGTGGTCCTCCTCGTAGTCGGAGGTGCTGGTGTCGCTGTAGCCGTACTCGACGATCTGCTGTTTCTTCAGGGCGGTGGTGTAGGAGCTGGAGGGGCGGACGGTCGCGGTCCAGCCGGAGACGCAGATGGTGGAGCCGATGGTGCTCTGCGTGACGTCGGGGTTGAGGGCCCCGGGCTGGCAGGAGGGGTCGGGCAGGGGGAGGTACGCCTGGCTGCACGACTGGGCGTGGGCCGTGCCCGCCGTGAGGGTCAGGCCGGCGGCGGCGAGGGCGAAGGCGGAGAGGGTCGTCACCACGGGGCGGGTGGTACGGGACATGGGGGGTCTCCCGATGAGGGCCCGGCAACGGTCCGGGCGGTCGCGCACATGACAGCACCTGGGGTTCTACGCGGATAGACGTCTTTGCCGAAGGAGGTGACGGCTTGGGGGACGAATGGCCGGGGACGGGCAGGCGGATGGCAAGGGCATTGCCGCGCCTTGTGGTTCGGGGCGAGGGAGGCCGTCCGGGGCTTCGGGAAGGGGCGGACGGAGGGCTGTCGAACCGCTCGCCGTGGGCCCGCCGGGAGTTCGTCCGGCGCCGCTCCCGAGTTCGCCCACATCACGCCCGCAGTTCTCTCGGCCCCGGCCCCCGAAATTCGTTTGCGGCCCCCCTGCGCTCCCCCGGACCCTGACGGCATGTCCTATGTCCTGCGCCCGGCCACGTTCGAGGACGCCCCCGCCGTCACCGCCCTGCTCAACGCGATCGACGTGATCGAGGTGGGCCGCCCGGAGACGGACCAGCACACGGTCGAGGCCGACCTGAAGCATCCCGACACCGACCTCACCCGCGACTCCTGGCTCGCCTTCGACGGCGGACACCTCGTCGCCTACGGCCTGTTGTGGGACGAGTCGGAGGGCGAGCGGATCGACATCGACCACTACGTCCTGCCCGAGCACCAGGAGGTGGGCCTCACCGTCCTCGCCGCGATGGAGGCACGCGCCCTGGAGAGGGCCCGCGCCAACGGGGCCGAGCGAGCCGTCGTCCACCTCTATCTCAACGTCCGCGCCACGCTGGACCCGGCGTCGCTGACGGCGCGCGGCTGGGGCGTCGTACGCCGCTATCACGTACTGCACCGGCCGCTCGACGCGGACCGGGACCGGGCCGTCGTCCTGCCGGACGGGGTGCGGCTGCGGGCCTGCGCGTCGGAGGAGGACCGGCGGATCGTCCACGCCCTCTACCAGACCACGTTCGCAGCACACTTCGACCACCAGCCGCGCACGTACGAGCAGTGGTTCAACGACATCGACGGCGAGCGCGTCGACTGGTCGCTGGTGTGGATCGTCAGCGCCCCGACCACGAACAGCACGGGTGACGCGCCGGACGCCGGTTTCCTGCTCGCCCGCAACGACCGTACGGCGATGGGCTGGGTCCGCAGCATCGGTGTCCTGCCCGAGGCCCGGGGTCAGGGGCTCGCCGGCCTGCTCCTGTCCCACGCGTTCGCGACGTTCGCCGAGCGGGGCCGGGACACCGTGGGCCTGGGCGTGGACACCGGCAACGAGACGGGCGCTCCGGCGCTGTACGCGCGCCACGGCATGACGGTGCACTTCGCGGTGGACACCTGGGAGGTCACCCTCACCTGAACCCCGCAATTCGCGCGTCCGCACACGACCGCGCCCGGCCCCCGAGGCAGAGGGGCCGGGCGGAGTCGTATCAGGGTTGCCGTGCGGTCCGGGCCCCGGGTGGTTCACCCGGGGGCGTCATGCCCGGAGCGTCACGGAGTGATCTGCCACCGCTGGATGTAGCCGGTGTCGATCGCCGCCCGGTCCTGGACCCGCAGCTTCCAGGTGCCGTTGATCGCCTTGGCGGAGGCGTTGACGGTGAACGTCTGGTCGACGTTGTCCGCGGAGCCGCCGGAGCGGTTCAGCAGCGAGTAGACCGTGCCGTCGGGGGCGACCAGGTCGACCGTGAGGTCACCGCGGTAGGTGTGCACGATGTTGACGTACACCTCGGTGGTCGCGGAGGCGTTGCCGTCGCGGCCGGTGATGGTGACCGGGGACTCGACGGCGGCACCGTTGTCGGGGATGTCGACGCGGGTGGCGTTGGCGTAGATGTTGGCGATCCGCCAGCTGAACGTCTGCGAGACGGAGGCGCCGGTGGCGTCGGTGACCTTGACGGTCACGTCACCGGTGCCGAGCGTCGTCGGGACGCCGGAGATCAGGCCGGTGGAGCTGATGGAGAGCCCGGCGGGCAGGCCGGTCGCCTCGTAGGTCAGGCCGGCACCGGTGTTGGTGGTGTAGGCGTCGACCTGGAGGGAGACGCTCTGCCCGACGCCGGAGACCTGGGCGGAGATCGGCGCGACGTTGACGCCGAGCGCGATCCGGCTGCCGACGTTGATGCCGGCCCAGGCGTCGGCGACGGCCAGGTAGGTCGGGCTGTAGGCGCCGAACAGGTCCGTGGCGGCCGACAGGGTGGCGGTGCGGGCGCCCGCGTAGTTGGTGGAGGACGTCATGTACGTCGTCAGCGCGCGGTACCAGATCTTCGCGGCGTTCTGGATGCCGATGCCGGTGACAGACTTGCCGTCGAACGTCGGGCTGTCGTAGGCGACGCCGTTGACGGTCTTGGCGCCGCTGCCCTCGCTCAGCAGGTAGAAGAAGTGGTTGGCCGGGCCCGAGGAGTAGTGGACGTCGACGCTGCCGAGGGAGGAGCTCCAGTTGTCGTACGAGGAGCCGTCCTTGGAGGGCTTGTCCATGTAGCGCAGCGGGGTGCCGTTGCCGTTGATGTTGATCTTCTCGCCGACGAGGTAGTCGCCGGGGTCGGCCGGGAGGTTCTCGTAGAACTCGACGGCGGCGGCGAAGATGTCGGAGGTCGCCTCGTTGAGGCCGCCGGACTCACCGGAGTAGGTGAGGTTGGCGGTCGCGGCGGTGACGCCGTGCGTCATCTCGTGGGCGGCGACGTCGAGCGAGGTGAGCGGGTTGTTGTTGCCCGAGCCGTCGCCGTACGTCATGCAGAAGCAGGAGTCCTGCCAGAACGCGTTGACGTAGGAGCTGCCGTAGTGGGCGCGGCTGTAGGCGGCGACGCCGTCGTTGCGGATGCCGTTGCGGCCGTAGACCTCTTTGTAGTAGTCCCAGGTGGCCGCGGCGCCGAAGGCGACGTCGACGCCGGCGGTCTGCCGGTTGCTGGGCAGGCCGTTGCCCCAGACGTCGTCGGCGTCGGTGAAGAGGGTGCCGGTGCCGGAGGTGCCCTGGTTGAGGTCGTAGGTGCGGTGGCCGGCGCGGTCGCCGTCGACGAGCTGGTACGTCGAGCCGGAGAGCGTCGAGCCGAGCGGGACGGTGCCGCTGTACTGGCCGGTGCCGGTGCCGGTGTGGACGCCCTCCTCGGCGAGGAGCTGCTTGCCGGAGGTGGCGTCGCTGACGACGCGCAGCTCGCTCGGGGTGCCGTCGGCCTGGGTGCCGTGGACGGTGGTCTCCCAGGCGAGGACCGGCTTGCCGTCGCTCGCCCAGACGACGAGGCGGGGCGCGTTCTCGGTCTCGCCCTTGGCGACGTCGGCGTTCTTCGCGGCGCCGAGCGCCTTGCCGGAGGCGGTGGCGGCGGTGATCTTCGGCGTGAGGGAGGGCACGGCGAGCGTCGCGTCGCTGGCCTTGGTCGTCGTCGTACGGCCGCTGGTCGCGGTGTGCACGACGAGGTCGCCGCCGAGGACGGGCAGGCCCGCGTAGGTGCGCTCGTAGCGGGTGTGGACGGTGCCGTCGGCGTCCTTGATCACGTCGCGGACGACGAGTTTCTCCTGGCCGCCGAGGGCGAGGCTGCGGGCGGTCGTCGCGGCCGAGGCGGTGGCGCTCTTGAGGAGCGTCGTGCGCTGAGCCGGCGTCAGGGCTATCTGGGCGGCGCCCGCGCGGGGGGTCGCGCTGATCTTCTTGGCGGCGGCGCCCGGGTCGGGGGCCGCGGTGGCGCCGCCGGTCTGGGTGCCGACGGCCAGCAGGGCGCCGGCCGCGGTGAGGGCGAGCAGTGCGGCGCGTCTGCGCCGGGGGAGGAGGCGGGATCGCCGGGGCAACGGGGTCTCCTTCTGCGTTCGGCCCCTGGTCGAGGGGCCGGTGAGGGCGCGGACGGCGAGATGACGCCGGTCCGGAGCGCTGCACAGGGGGGTGGCGGGCAGGTGGGGGGTGTCGCCTGGTGTGTGCGTGAAGAAATGGTGAACGCGAGACAGAAGAGTGACACCCCGTGCCGTTGATTGTCATGGGTACGTCAAGTCAACGGCTTGAACTAGCCCTTGTTTACTGGGAGTTCAGACTTTCAAGAGCGAGTTTTCGGACGCGCCTCGTCTTACCCGCCCCTTACCCACCACCCGTCACGCCACCCCCGGCAGATCCCCCCGCCACTCCAGCCGCCGCGCGTCCCCCGCGCCCCACGCGTACACCGCCCGGCCGCCCGCGCCGTACCGCCCGATCTCCGTCGCCAGCACCACCTCCCGCGCCTCGCCCACCCCGTCCGTCACATCGAGCAGCAGCCCGTCCAGCGGGCCGCCCACCAGTTCGGCGTAACGCCTGCCCGGTCGCGGTCCCGCGTCCTCGTGGTCCGCGCCGTAGACCCTGCCCCGCATGAACTCCGTCTCGTCCATGGTCAACAGCCTCCCACCCGGCACTGACAACGGCCCCGGAGCGGCCCTCGACTGACGGTCACTCCGATGCGAACGTCACGGTTTTTACTATTTGCCCGAATTGAGCATATTTGATCTTTATGTAGAGATATGGGGTGGTGGTACTCCATGAGACGAGGAGCAGCATGCGCAAGGAAACACTCCGGAGACGGGTACGCCGGCGGCTCGCCGTCGGTCTCGTGCTCGCCGTGTGCGCGGCCGGCCCGCCGGTCGCCCAGGCGGCCTCCGCCGCGCCGGGGCTGACGAGGGTTCAGGGCTCGGGCGACGGCACCGTGACCGTACGGGTCGTCACCGACGTGGACGCGGACGGCGCCTACGACAGTGTCCTGGAGCCCGGGATGTCGGGCGTGACCGTCACGCTGACGGACGACGCGGGGAACACGCTCACCGCGACGACCGGCGCGGACGGAGTAGCGTCCTTCACCCCGGCCTCCTCGACGCTGACCGGCGGCAAGTACCGGATCGAGGTGAAGAACCCGGACACCTCCGCCTACCAGCCGGCGGTCGCGGGCCTCGGCACGGGCGCCGGGGTGATCCGCTCGAACACCGGCTTCGTGGACGTCTCGGGCGGCACCGACGTCGTGTACACGACCGGTTTCCTGGAGCCGGACGTCTACTACCCGGAGACCCCGACGCTGGTCACGGCCGGGCTCGCCAAGGGTGACGCGACCGGCATGCAGGGGCTGATGCGGTTCGACGGGAACCTCACGAACACCTCCCCCGGCGGCACGTTCACCCAGCTCACCGACAACACCGCCCAGCAGGCCGTCTTCGGCATCGGCACCGACCGCTCGGGCAACGTCTTCATGGGCACGTCGGTGAAGCGGCACACCACGTACGGTCCGGCGGGCCCCGTCAACGCGATCTACCGCTACAACGACACCAGCAAGGCCGTCACGACGTTCGTGACCCTGCCGGGTGACCTGACGGCCCACGACGCCACGAACAGCTACCTCCACGACGACGTCATCTACAGCAAGGTCGGCCGCGAGGGGCTCGGTGACGTCGACGTCACCGGCGACGGCAAGACGCTGTACGCCGTCAACCTCAACGACTCCAAGCTGTACAGCGTGCCCGTCGACGGCACCGGGGACGGTGTCACGGCGGGCACGCCGGCGTCGTACGCCATCCCGAAGCCGGACACCTGCGTCGGTGACTGGCATCCGTACGGCATCGGGGTGCGCGGGAAGCGGGTGCTGGTCGGCGGGGTGTGCGGGGCGGAGTCGTCCGTCACCGACACGGCGCCCTGGGGCGACCCGTCGAAGCTGAGCGCGCACGTCTACGAGTTCAAGGGGGGCGCGTTCAGTGAACTCACCTCCTACGCGCTGGACTTCGCGCGCGGCTGCGCGTACCGGTTCACCGGGACCCCGGACACCCTGTACCGCTGCGACGACACGACGACCGTCGGCGGGAAGATGAGCGCCGACTGGGAGGCGTGGAACGAGCGGGTGCCGGGGCGCGAGGAGCACAACTTCGTCGCCGCGCCGCAGCCGATGCTGTCCAACATCGAGATCGCCGACAACGGCGACCTGATCATGGGTTTCCGCGACCGGTTCGCGGACATGCAGGGCAGCCAGACCTACGCCTTCGGCTCGACGACGCAGCAGGTCATCTCGATCGCCGCCGGTGACGTCCTGCGGGCGTGCGTGTCGGGGTCGACGTACACGCTGGAGAACAACGGCTCCTGCGGCTCGTTCACGGGCGCGAACCCGGGGGACAAGCAGGGTCCGGGCGGCGGCGAGTTCTACGACGACACGACCGTCCTGGCCGACGCCCACCACGACCAGATCACCGAGGGCGGGCTCGCGCTCCAGCCGTACCGCAAGAAGCTGTGGTCGACGGCGTTCGACCCGTGGACGAACCAGGCGTTCGAGCAGGGTGTGCGCGAGTGGGTCGCGGACGGTTCCGTGCCCACCCGCAAGCGGGCCGACCAGAGCGGCACGATCATCGGGAACCTGCTGCTCAAGTCGACCTGGAACGACCACGCGAACCTCTTCGGCAAGGGCAACGGCCTCGCCGACCTGGAGCTGATCAGCTCCCCGCCGCCCGTCCAGATCGGCAACCGGGCCTGGTACGACGCGGACGGCGACGGCGTCCAGGACCCGTCCGAGGCACCGCTCCCGGGCGTCGTCGTCACCCTGACGGCCCCCGACGGGACGGTCCTCACGGCGACGACCGACGCGAACGGCGAATACTACATCGGCACCGACCAGGGCCTGAAGCCGAACACGACGTACGACGTCACCTTCGACTACTCCGGCGCCGACACCTCCGCCCTCCCCGGCTCCCCCACCCCCGCCGACCTCCAGTTCACCAAGGCGAACGCGGGCACCGACACCCACGTCAACTCCAAGCCCGACAGCACCGGGAAGACGACGGTCGCCGTCGGCGACCCCGGCTACGTCAACCACGACGTGGACGCGGGCGTCACTCCTCTCAACAAGGTCGGCGACTACGTCTGGTACGACGCCAACGGCAACGGCATCCAGGACACGGGCGAACTCCCCGCCTCCGGGATCACCGTCACCCTGATCGACACGGCGACCGGGAACACGGTCAAGACCATGCCGACCGGCGCCGACGGCAAGTACCTCTTCGACAAGCTCCCCGACGGTACGTACAAGGTCTGCTTCAGCAAGCCCGACGGCTACCAGTTCACCCAGCAGAACGCGGGCGCCTCCGGCAACGACTCGGTCGTGAACCCGGCGACCGGCTGCTCCGAGCCGGTCACCCTCGGCCCGTCGAACCGTGCGGACCTCACCCAGGACGCGGGCCTCACCCCGCTCAACAAGCTGGGCGACTACGTCTGGTACGACACGAACGGCAACGGCATCCAGGACACGGGCGAACTGCCCGCCTCCGGTGTCCCGGTGAAGCTGATCGACCCGGCGACCGGCAACACGGTCAAGTCCACGACGACCGACACGAACGGGAAGTACCTCTTCGAGGACCTGCCCGACGGCTCGTACAAGGTCTGCTTCACGGCCCCGGCCGGCTACCAGTTCACCAAGCAGAACGCGGGCGCCAGCGGGAACGACTCGGTCGTGGACCCGAAGACCGGGTGCTCGGCGCCGGTCACCATGGGTCCCCTGAACCGTACGGACCTGACCCTGGACGCGGGGCTGACGCCGCTGAACCGGCTCGGTGACTACGTCTGGTACGACGACAACGCGAACGGCATCCAGGACAAGGGCGAGAAGGGCGCGAAGGGCGTCACGGTCAAGCTGATCGACCCGGCGACGGGCAGGACGCTGAAGACCACGACGACCGACGCGAACGGGAAGTACCTGTTCACGGATCTGCCGGACGGGAAGTACAAGGTCTGCTTCACGAAGCCGGCCGGGTACGACTGGACGAAGGCGAACGCGGGCAAGGTCGGTGACGACTCCGTCGTCGACCCGAGGAGCGGCTGTACCGGGACCACGACCCTCGGTCCGGGCAAGCGCTCGGACCTCACACTGGACGCGGGTCTGGTCAAGCAGCTGAACCTGACCGTCCTGACGACCGACGCCAAGACGGGCAAGCCGCTCGGCAGCGTGGTCGTGCAGCTGTGGAAGGAGAAGGGTCCGAAGGTCGGCGAGTGCGCCACCCCGGCCGACGGGAAGTGCGCCTTCAAGCCGCTGCCGCCGGGCGTGTACTACGCGGTCGTCACGGACGTCCCGGAGGGCTACGAGAAGCCGGCGAAGCCCAGGACCACGACGTACAAGCTGACCGTGACGAACAACGGTCTCGTCATCAAGATCCCGATTCCGCGAGGGGAGCCCTGCAAGGGGAAGTGCTGACCCCTTGAACGGCTGAAGGGCCGCGCACCGGAGTTCACCGGTGCGCGGCCCTGACGTTTCGTCACTCAGCCGCTGTAGACGCCGACTTCACGCAGCGAGTAGCCCCACTCGGTGCCCCGCTGGACGCCCTGGACGCGGACGTAGCGGGCCGGGGTCGCGGTGAAGCGGGCGGTGTCGAGGCCGCCGTCACCGGCCGTCGTGGACCAGGCGGTCCGCCAGGTGCCGCCGTCCGAGGAGACCTCGATCCGGTACGACTTGCCGTACGCGCGCTCCCAGTCCAGCGTCACCCGGCTCACCAGCTGCGTGGCGCCGAGGTCGACCTGCCAGGACTGCGCGTCGCTCCAGTCGCTGGCCCAGCGCGTCGAGGTGTCGCCGTCGACGGCCCGGCCGGGCTGGTAGCTGGTGAAGGGGTTGGACTCGGAGGAGCTGGCCGTCGCGGTGCCGGTGCGGGCGAGGTTGACGCCCGCCTGGTGGCCCTCGGTGGCGCCCCAGGTGCCGAGGTAGGACTCGGCGCCCCGGAACAGGTCGCTGACCGCGTCCTGGCCGCCGACCTTGCGGATGTCCTCGATCCAGTCGGGGATCAGCCCGGAGTGGGCGGCGCCGTCGGTGTTGATGTCGAAGGTGCGCTGCCCGCTGGTCTGCCGGTCGATGACGGAGCCGCCGTCGACGCTGGTGAACGGGTACGTCACCTTCGTGGCCGTGTCGCCGCGCGGGGCGGGGTGGTCACCGATGCCGTTGAAGTCGGTGCCGTAGCCGTAGCCGACGCCGTACTTCGTGCGCAGCGCGTCCGTGCGGTTCGCCTCCTTCACGAACTCCTCGGAGCCGTGCATGTACTGGGCGACGAACCCGCCGAGCGCGTAGACCCGCTCGGTCCACTTGAGGTCCATCCAGCTGTGCGAGGAGAGGACGCCCGGGTAGGACGCGGCCTCGAACATGTCGAGCACCCGGCCGGTGGCCTTGACGCTCATGTGGTCGATCTCCAGCATCATCTTGCGCTGCATCATCCCGCGCACGGCGTACTCGCCGAGTTCGGTCAGCCCTCGCTTGTTGCACTGGGCGTCGGACACGTAGTCCGGGACCTCGACGCCGTCCGGCAGTTCCTCCTCGGCCTCGGAGGTGGCGCCGTTGATGGGGTTGTCGTGCATCGCGGTGGTGCACTTCTCGGTGGACCAGAACGTGCCGGTGGACAGGAACTGGCCGACGTTGATGGCGGTGCCGAGGCCGCCCTCGTCGAAGCGGACGCCGCACAGCGCGTTGTCGAACTTGTGGCACAGGAACATCGAGCGCACGCCGAGCGCGTACAGCTCGTCGAGGCCCTTGTCGATGTCGGCCTTGGAGCACTGCGCGATGTCGAGAATCTGCTTGCAGCCGAACGGCTCGGACGTCTCGACGCCGAGGATGACGGCCAGCTTGCCCTGCTCGATGACCGTGCGGGCCTGCGCGCTGTCGGTGACGATCCGGAACCAGCCCTTGCCGGTGCCGCCGTACTGCTTGTCGATGTACGCCTGGAGGTCGTACGTCAGCTTCGCCTGGAGGCGGATCGACGTCATCTCGTCGCAGGAGCGGTCCTTGAAGAAGTAGACCGAGCAGATGACGCCGTTGGTGACGAGGTCGTTGACCAGGACGCGCTGGCCGCCGCGCCAGGCGCGCTCGACCCAGGCGTAGTAGTTGGCCTGGTGGGTCATCGAGTCGTAGGCGGGCCAGTCCTTGAAGGTGGGCCAGCCGTTCGGGTCGTGCTTGCCGTCGCCGCCGTGGGTGATGTAGTCGAAGATCGCGAGGGTGCCGTCCGGGTAGTGCTCGGGACAGTCCTTGAGGGCGTCCGCGACGCCCGCCTCGGAGAACACCTTGCCGCAGATCAGCCGGCCGCCGAACGCCTCGTTGGAGAAGAGGTGGTTGTGGGCGTCGACGAAGCCGCGCACCTCGCCGGCCGCGTTCGTGCCCTTGAACGGCTCACCGGTGACGTTCACCTGCACGTCCGGGGCCGGGCGGGCGGTGGGGGTCCACCAGTCCGTGGCGGCCGAACTCGGCGTCGGCACCAGGGCGGTCGTCAGCAGGAACAGCAGGAGGGTGAGCAGGGTGACGCGTCTGCGTCTGGCCGTCGTCATGTGGCGGTCCCTCGGGTCGGCGGGGGGCGCGGTCGACGAGCCGGGTTGTGCGGCGTTCCCCTCACCGTTCCACGGGATTGTCATGACCGTCGCAAGATCTTCATGGATGAGGATCGGGGCGGACCCGGCGCGGAGTCAAGAGTTGGGAAAGACCGACTGGTCGGAATCGCCTTTCAGGCGGGGGGACTTGACGGGTCAGAGGCGGTAACTGCGCAGTTTTCGGTAGAGAGTTGCCCGTCCTATGCCGAGCGCCGACGCCGCTCGCGCCTTGTTCCCGCCGTGCCGTTCCAGGGCCTGGAGGATGGCCGTGCGCTCGGCGTCCTCCATCGGGCTGAGCGGGCGGTGGGCGGGGCCTTCCCTGACCGCGTCCGGGAGTTCGGCCCTGCGGACCGGGCCGGTGAGACGGCGTTCGTGGGCCAGCGCGTGGACGACGTGGGCGAGTTCGGTGAGGTTGCCGGGCCAGGGGTGGCGTTCCAGGGCGCGCAGGGCGTCGAGGGACCAGGTGAGCGGGGGCTGTCCGGGCGGTGGCTTCGGGGCGACCTCCTTGACCAGCTCGGCGATGTCCGCCGGGCGTTCGCGCAGGGCGGGGAGGGTGACCGAGCGGGCGGCGAGGACGTCGAGGAGGCGCTGGAGGCAGGGTCCCGGGGGCGGGCCGGGGGTGTAGGTGACGTAGAGGGGGGCGGCGGGGTGGGTGTCGAGGAGGGAGTTGAGGGCGGCGGTGTCGGAGGGGGCGAGGCGTTCGGCGTGCCGCAGGAGCAGGGGGTGACCGTCCGTCAGTTCCGCGAGCGCGTCGCCGAGTTCGCCCTCGGCCGCGTCCACCGCCTTTATGCCGGGGGCGAGTTCGCGGGCCAGCGCGGTCTTGCCGGTGCCGCGTTCGCCGGTGATCAGCAGCGGGGGCTGGGTGCGGCAGGGGGCGGGGACGTGCTGGGCGGGGAGCGGGCCGAGGACGGCGACGACCCCGACGGTCGTCTCGCCCTGGCGTACCGGGGTGAGGTCGACTCTCCGTCCCGCGACCGTCAGCCGCCGGGCCTCGGGGTCGCGCAGGGCGGTGCGTTCGAGGTGCTGGAGGTCCTCGGGGGTGAGGGCGCGGGCGGCCGTGTCGTCGACGAGCCGGCTGTGACCGCCGAACGCCGCGACCGGGCGGTCGCCGGTGCGGGTGGCTGAGTGGGGGGCTGCGTGGGCGCCTGTGCGGGCGGCCAGGTAGGCGTCGAGGAGGAGGCGTTCGGGGGTGGTGGAGCGGGCGACGAGTTCCGCCTCGATGGCCGCGGCTGCGGCTTCGGTGAGGGCGGCGGAGGGGTGGGGGGCCGGCGGGTGGAGGGCCGGCGGGTCGGCCTCGGAGAGGCACGTGCCGCAGGGGTGGGCCGCGCAGCCCTCGCGGAGCCGGGTGGCGACCGTGACCGTGCCGGTGGGGCGGGTGGTGCCCGGGGCGTGGACGGGGGTGCTGACCGCCGAGACGTCCTGCCAGTCGTCCAGGAAGTGTTCGGGGCCGTGCACCTCGGCCCGCCGGTCCGTGCGCAGGGCGAGGGCGGCACTGTTGGGTCCGACGCGTTCCTCCGAGAGGTCGGCGTACGGAGCGTGGTGGTCACCGGCGCTCCACAGCACGCGCAGCCGGTTGTCCGTGAGGATCAGCGCGGAGCGGCCGTCGAGGGCGGGGGCGAGCCGGTCCAGCACGGGCCGGGCCGCCGCCAGCAGCGGGCCGGCGCCCGCGGGCTGCGGCTCACCGCCGGTCGCGTCGTGCCGTACCCCGTGGAAGCGGGCGCGGCGCCAGGCGGAGACGACGTCCTCCGGGAGACCTTCGGGGACGGGTCCGCCCGCCAGGAATCGCTCCCGGGCGTCACGGAGCCGGGTGAGGGGCGGGAGGTGTTCTGCGGTCGTCATGGCACTGTTCACCGTACCGGGAACGGTTGAAGGAGCAACGAGTGGTGCCGAACGCCGTCCCGGGGCGGATTCCGGCGGCACCGGATGCTGGAGCCCTCGCGCACAGCTCCGGTGCCGCAGGACGGGTCCTCACTCCGGCGGAGTGGGCATGTCCGGTGACCGGTACATCGCCTGGACGTCCAGCTCCAGCTGGACCGTCGGTCCCACGACCGCGATCCCCCGGGCCAGCATGGAGCGCCAGTTGAGGGTGTAGTCCTCGCGGTGGAGCTCGGTCGTGGCGAGGGCGGCGCAGCGCAGTTCCTCGCCGTAGCCGCCGTTGACGGTGCCGAGGTAGGTCGTGTCGAGGGAGACCGTGCGGCTGACGCCGTGCATGGTGAGGGTGCCCTGGAGGACCCACTTGCTGCCGCCCCGGTAGGCGAACCGGGTGCTGCGGTAGTCGATGTACGGATAGCGCTCGACGTCGAGGAAGTCCGCCGACCGCAGATGGTTGTCCCGCGTGTTGTTGCCGGTGTTGATGCTGTCGGCGTGGATACGGACCTGCACGCTCGACTCGCTCATGTCCGGCGCGACGCGTATCGCCCCGTCGAACCGCTCGAACCGCCCGTGCACATGGGCCATGCCGACGTGCTTGGCGATGAAGCGGATCGCCGTGTGGGGCGGGTCGAAGGCCCACCCGCCGGGCGGCGGCAGCGGCAGCTGGCGCGCGGGCTGGAGCCGGACGAGGCCCGGCGCCGGACTGTGCCCGCCGACCACGTCGACCGTCTCCCGGTGCGGGCTCAGCCCCTCCGCGATCGCGAGCATGCTGTAGCGGCCGGGCGGCAGCACGGCGACGAAGAACCCGTACGGGTCCGTGATGCCGCGCGCGGCCACCTGGTGCGTGTCGAGCGCGGTGATCGTCACCTCGACCGCGCCCATCGGCTGGTCCACGGGGTCGACGACCGTCCAGCCGACCGAGCCCGCACCCGCCGGCAGCGCGAGCCTGAGCCCGGCGTCGGCCGCCGCCGCGCCCTTGTCCCGTCGGCGCCGGAGCAGTCCGAGGGCCATGTTGTGTCACCTTCCTGAGTTCCTGAATGTGTTCCGCGAGCCCGTCACGGCGCTCCCGGTCCCGCGAGCGCGCCGCGCCCCCCTCTCACGGCACGCGAGGCTCCCGCCCCTCGAACGCGCCGCGCAGGATGCCCAGCACGCCCTCGGCGGTCACCGCGCGCGGATTCGGTACGGCCGTCCCCACGGCCAGTTCCGCCGCGCGCCCCAGATCCCCCTCGGCCAAGCCGAGTTCACCCAGTGACCTGGGTGCCCCGAGCCGGCCGCACAGTCCCCACAGCGCCCCCACCGGGTCCGCCGACCCGAGCGCCCGCCCCAGCCGCTCCGACGCCTCGGGCGCGGCGGGGAAGTTGAAGGCGAGGACGTACGGCAGCAGCACGGTGTGCGTCTCGGAGTGCGGCAGCCCGAAGCTCCCGCCCAGCACGTGCGCCAGCCGGTGGTGCAGCCCCATGACGGTCGCCCCCAGCACCGCCCCGCACAGCCACGCCCCGTACAGCGCCCGTCCCCGCGCCGCCGAGTCCCCGGGGACGGCGGCCACTTCGGGGAGCGCCCCGGCCATCGCCCGCACCCCCTCCTGCGCCGTCAGCAGCACCAGCGGCGACACCCCGGGCGAGTAGAGGCCCTCGGCGGCGTGCGCGAGCGCGTTCACGCCGCTCGTCACCGACAGGGCCACCGGCATGCCGACGGTCAGTTCGGGGTCGTACACCACGCTGCGCGGCAGGACCGCCGGATCGCGGCCGGTGCGCTTCACGCCGTTCTCGGTGAGACCCCACACGGGCGTCATCTCGGAGCCGGAGTACGTCGTCGGCACGGCGATCAACGGCAGTCCGGCCCGCAGGGCGAGCGCCTTGCCGAGGCCGATCGCCGAACCGCCGCCCACGGCCACGCACCCGTCCGCGCGGAGGCGTTCCGCCGACTCGACGGCCCGTTCGGCGACGTCGACGGGCACATGCATCCGCGCCTCGGCGTGCACCCCCACGCACACCGGCCCGAGCGCCCCGGCGACTCCGTGCGCCACCTCCGCCCCACGCGGCCCGCTCACCACCAGCACCCGTTCCAGGCCGAGGCGTTCGACCTCGCCCGGCACCGCGCTCAGCGAGGCGCCGGAGCGCAGCACGACCCGCGACCCCGGCACGTCGTGCACGAACTCCACGCCGCTCACCCGGCGTTCAGCACGAGGTCGAAGCGCGCGTGCCGGAAGGGGTTCGCCACCCCGAACTCCCCGGCGAGTACGGGGTCGTCGGTCTTCGCGAAGTCCTGCACGAGGCTCGACTTCACCGCGAACACCGCGTCGGAGTCCAGGTATTCGCCGTCCGCGACGAAGATGTGCGTGGTGACCGGCGCGTGTCCTTCGGCGGAGGCGATGAAGTGGATGTGCGCGGGCCGGTACGGGTGCCTGCCGGTCGCCCGCAGCAGCGCGCCCACCGGTCCGTCCGTCGGGATCGGGTACGCGTTCGGCACGCACGTCCGGAACCAGAACCGTCCCTCGCCGTCCGCCGTGAACAGCCCGCGCCCGTTGCCCGGCGGCTGGACGTCCGGCTGCTGGACGTCGTAGAAGCCCTCGGCGTTCGCCTGCCACACGTCGAGGACCGCGCCCGGCAGGGGGGTTCCGTCGGCGGACAGCACCCGGCCGCTCACCACGCACAGTTCGCCGGTGCCCGACAGGTCGATGTCGGCGCCCAGTTCGCGTACCGGGGACTCGGTCATGTGGAACGGGCCCAGGACCGTCGACTCGGTGCCGGGTCCGGCGGCCTCGTTCACCGTCTCGACCAGCATCGACACCCCGAGGACGTCCGAGAGCAGGATGAACTCCTGCCGGGTGTCCGTGCACGCCTGCCCGGTCGCCGTGAGGAAGCCGACCGCCCGTTCCCACTCCTCGCCGGTCAGCCCTGTCTCCCGCACGAACGCGTGCAGATGCCGGGTGAGGGAGCCGAGCAGCTCCCGCAGCCGGGGATCGGGCGCAGCGGCGAAGCTCCCGACGACGGCACTGGTCAGTTCCTCGGCGGGAACGGACGGCTCGCCCGCCCGCGCCCCGGATTCCGTACTCATACGACCGACTCCCTCAACGCCGCCCGAGCACCCGCCCGAGCGCCTCCGACAACCGCCGTCCAGCATCCTCCGCCGCGCCCGCGTACCGGAACGCGACATACCCGTCGGGCCGCACCAGCAGCACGCCCGCGTCCGTGATCTCCCGCAGCCGCGCCCAGTCGCCGTACGGGTCCTCGTACTCCCGGCCGGGGCCGATCACGACGCAGGCGAGGCCCAACTCGGCCGCCGCGTCGGCCCAGTTGTCGCCGCCGATGCCGGTGATCACCGTGAAGCGGCCCTTGCCGACGGTGTCCAGGGTGGAGAGGGTGCGGGTGCCGGAGGTGAGCCAGGCGTGCGGGAGTTTCGCGCCGGGGCGGGAGGACGGCTGGTGGTGGAGCTCCGGGTCCCGGTCGAAGCCGGGGTCGGGGGTGCCGTCCGGGACGACCGCGTCGGACGTGTAGCGCTGGTTCAGGTCGACGCCGTGCGCGTTGAACTCGTACGCCTTGAACGCGATCGCCTCGCGCAGCCGTTCCCGGCGTTTCTCCGCCGCCGCGCCCGTGTCCTTGCGGGAGTCGATGTTGGCGCGCAACTGCTCCGGGGTCTGCGGGGCGAGCAGGTCGAGCGCCTCGAAGACGGGGGCGGTCTCGCCGATCGACTTGTTGGCGCGGGTGACGATCTGCCGCCCGACCGGGGCGCGTTCGGCGCTGTAGGTGTCGAGGAGCGCCGGGCTCGCCGTGCCTTCCAGGACGAGCTTCAGCTTCCAGGCCAGGTTGTAGGCGTCCTGGATGGAGGTGTTGGAGCCGAGGCCGTTGGACGGCGGATGCCGGTGCACGGCGTCCCCGGCGCAGAACACCCGCCCGCTGGAGTAGGTCTCCGCGTACAGGTCGTTGACGGTCCACGCGGACGACGACTTGACCGTCACCGGTATCTCGTCGTCGCCTATCAGCTTGCGGACGACCGACTCCGCGTACTCCGTGGTCAGGTCGGGGGCGCCCGCTGTCACGTCGTACCCCCACACGATCATCCACTCGTGCCACGGCCGTACGCAGCGCACCAGGCCCGCGCCGATGCCGCCGACCGTGGCGCCCGGGGTGAGGACCCAGTACAGGGTGGAGGGGCGGTGGGCGGTGTACTTGGTGAGGTCCGCCTCGAAGACGATGTTGACGCTGCCCGCGACGCCCATCCGGCCGACCGTCGGGAGCCCGGCGTCCTCGGCGACCTGCGAACGGCCGCCGTCCGCGCCGATCAGGTACTTCGCGCGGATCGTGTACTCGTCGCCGCGCACCCGGTCCTCGACGGTGACCGTCACGCCGTCCTCGTCCTGCGTGAACGACTTGTAGACCGTGCTGTACCGGAAGACCGTGCCCCGGGCGATCGCCGCGTCCACCAGGACCGGTTCCATCAGGTGCTGCGGCATGTCGCACATGCGGGTGGGGCTCGCGAGGTCGTGGGCGGCCTGGACGAGGGGGTCGTTGCCCCAGGAGCGCAGGCGGCCCAGCTCCTCGCCGGCGAGGCTGGTGCAGAACGTCGTGTTGCCCATCAGGTGCTGGGGGGTCGCCTGCGCGATCACCTCGTCCTCGACGCCGAGATCCCGCAGCACCTCCATCGTGCGCTGGTTGGTGATGTGCGCGCGGGGCGTGTCCGCGAGGCTCGCGTACCGGGTGACGACCATGTTCGCCACACCGTAGGTGCTCAGCGCGAGGGCCGCCGAGGCGCCGGCGGGGCCGCTGCCCACGATGAGGACGTCGGTGACGACATCGGGCTCGACGGTGTGCACGGGGACGCTCCGGGGAAGTGAGGGGGATCTTCCAAGATCATGAACCGGAGCGGGGACGGGTGGGTGTCTCAATGCGAGACAGTGAGCGGGCCTGCGGCACCGTGGTGCCGGGCGCCTCGGTCAGGTCCGCCGGGGCGCCTCCCCCTGGATCTCCGCCTCCGAGTGCGTCAGGAAATCGCTCACCATCCGCCCGAACAGCGCCGCGAGCCGCCCCCGGTCCTCGGGGGACCACTCCGCGAGGGCCTGGTCGATGCTGCGGCGGCTGACCTCGCGGACGCGCTGGGCCGCTTCGCGGCCGGAGTCGGTGAGGTGGACGCGCTGGGCGCGGCGGTCGTCGGGGTCGGGGGTGCGGACGAGGTAGCCGGCCTTCTCGAGCTGCCCGAGCTGGCGGGTGACGTGGGACGCCTCGACGGAGAGGCGGGCGGCGAGGACGCCGGGGCGCTGCGGGGCGGGGTCGCTGGAGAGGTGCCGGAGGATGCCGGCCGCCGCCCGGTCCAGCGGGACACCGCTGGCGGCCATGATCTTCTCGTGCCTGCGCATCCGCCCCGAGTGGACTGTGAGGCGGTTGAAGTGGCGCTCGATCTCCGTGACCTCTCCGGAGGCCGGGGACGGGGGTGCGGGCGGCGTTGGGGTCATGCGGGCAGTCTACCCGTTAGTTGCGTAACTTAAGCAACACATACACCGCCCGGCCATCACCGCCACCCGCACTCCTCACCCGAATCACCCATACTCCACGCGCGCCCCCATTGAATGATTGATTCAACGTCAATACCATGCGTCGATGGATTCATTCACCCATGCGCTACGCAGGCGACTCCCCCTCGCACTGCTGCTGGCCCTCGGGCTGACCCTCCCCACCACTCCCCCCGCGTCCGCGGCCCCCACCCCGCTCCCGCAGATCTGGCCCACCCCGCAGCACCTCACGGCCGGCCGGGGTTCCCTCACCGTCCCCTCCCGGGTCGTGGAGGTCGTCGGCGAGCACACCGACCCCGCCGCCCGTCGCCTCGTGGAGGCGACCCTGCGCAAGGCCGGCGCCGACCGCATCCTGACCGTCACGGCGGGAGAGCGGGTCCCGCAGGCCGCCCTCACGGTCTACCTCGGCGGCCCCGCCGAGAACCCGGACACGGCCCGCGCCCTGCGCCGCCTGCACGCCCCCTCCCCCACCGGCCTGCCCGCCGAGGGCTACGTCCTCGCCTCGGGCCGCGGCACCCTCGCCCTCTCCGGCGTCTCCACCGCCGGCACGTTCTACGCCGCCCAGACCCTCCGCCAGCTCCTCACCGGCAGCCGCCTCCCCGACGTCACGGTCCGCGACTGGCCGACCGCCAGACTCCGGGGCGTCATCGAGGGGTTCTACGGCACCCCCTGGTCGCACGCCGACCGCCTGGCCCAACTCGACTTCTACGGCCGCACGAAGCAGAACGTGTACGTCTACTCCCCCAAGAACGACGCCTACTTGAGGGCGCGCTGGCGTGACGAGTACCCGCCCGCGGCCCTCGCGAGCCTCAAGGAGCTGGCCGACCGGGCGGCGGACAACCACGTCCGCTTCACCTACGCCCTCTCCCCCGGCCTGTCGGTCTGCTACTCCTCGGCCGCCGACATCGCGGCCCTGGTGAAGAAGTTCGCCTCGCTGTACGACATCGGCGTCCGCTCCTTCGCGATCCCGCTGGACGACATCAGCTACACGAAGTGGAACTGCGCCGCCGACGAGACGAAGTTCGGCACGGGCGGCGGCGCCGCGGGGACGGCCCAGTCGTACCTGCTCAACGAGGCGTGGGCGGCGTTCAGCAAGGGCCGCTCGGGGCTCGGCCCGCTGGAGATGGTCCCCACCGAGTACTCCGACCTCGCCGACAGCCCCTACAAGACGGCGCTGCGGGAGCACCTCGGCAAGGACGTCGTCGTCGAGTGGACCGGCACCGCCACGATCCCCGCGGTCATCACCACCGCCCAGACGGAGCAGGCCCGCGAGGTGTACGGCCACCCGGTCCTGATCTGGGACAACTACCCGGTGAACGACTACGTCACGAGCCGTCTCCTCCTCGGCCCGTACAACGGCCGCGAACCCGGCGTGGCGAGCGCCGCCGTCGGTGTCACCGCGAACCCGATGGTCCAGGCGGAGTCCAGCAAGCTGGCCCTGTTCACCTCGGCCGACTACCTCTGGAACCCGCGCGCCTACGACCCCCGCAAGTCGTTCCTCGCCTCCGTGCGGGACCTCGCGGGCGGCCCGAAGGCGGAGAGCTGGCTGCGGATCTTCGCGGAGAACAGCTACTCCTCCGCCCTCAACACCGCCGAGTCCCCGGCCCTGACGAAGCTCGTCGCGGACTTCCGCGCGACCGGCGACCGGAAGTCCACCGAGGCCCTGCGCGCCTACTTCACCGCCATGGCCGCCACCCCGGCCCAGTTGCGCGCCCACCTCGCCAACCCCGGCTTCCTCAAGGAGAGTTCGGCCTGGCTGGACAAGCTGGGCGCGTACGGCACCGCCGGGCTCACGGCGATGGACCTGCTGGCGGCGCACCAGGCCGGTGACGCCGACGCCGTGTCCCGGTACTGGAACCGCCTCCAGGACGAACGCAAGGCCCTGGACGCCGTGCCCCAGCAGGTCGCGCCCGGCGTCATGGACCAGTTCCTCTTCCGCGCGACCCTGGACAACGCCCCCGACCCCGGCCCCGACGCCGCCTTCTCCCCGACGTCCCTCTCCCTCAAGCCCGGCGCGACGGCGACGGTGAAGCTGACGTTCTCCGAATCGGGCCCGGCGAGCTGGAAGCTGACGGTCCCGGCGGGGCTCACCGCGACCCCCTCCAGCGGTACCGGCGCCACGGCCACGATCACCCTCACGGCCAGCACGGACGCCGCCCCGGGCGTCCGCTCGGTGAACGTCTCCGGCGCCCTCCCCCGCACCCTGCCCGTCCGGATCACCGACGGCACGGGCACCTCGCGCGCGCTGACCGCCAACTTCAGCGGCGCGTCGGTCAGTTCGATCGACCTCGGGTCCGGGAAGAGCACCGAGATCAAGACCGGCGCCAACCCCGGTGAGGTGATCGTCGGCCCGGACGGCCGCACGGCCTACGCGGCGAACCAGGGCGCGAACACGGTCAGCGTCATCGACGTCTCCACCGGCACGGTCACCGCGACCGTCCCCGTCGGCAAGGTCCCGGCGGGCCTCGCCCTCACCCCGGACCTGAAGACCCTGTGGGTCGCCAACTACACGGACGGCACGGTCCAGCCCGTCGACACGGCCACCCTGAAGCCCGGTACGCCGGTCAAGGTGGGCAAGGGACCGGAGAACCTCGCGGTCACGCCCGACGGCAAGACCCTCTACGTCCCCAACATCCAGGCCAACACGGTCACCCCGGTGGACCTGGCGACGGGCAGGGCGGGCACGGCGATCAAGGTCGGCCCCCGCCCCTTCAACGTCGTCGCGTCCCCGGACGGCGGAACGGTCTACGTCTCGAACTCGGGCGGCTCGTCCATCACCCCCATCGACACCGCCACGAACACCGCCCGTCCCACGTTCCTGGTCACCGGCCAGGCGTACGGCCTCACCCTCTCCCCCGACGGCCGCACCCTTTGGGTCAGCGCCAGCACCGGTGACACCGTCACCCCGGTCGACACGGTGACCGGCGCCCCGGGCACCCCGGTGACCGTCGGCCGCTCCGCGTTCGACGTCACCCCCGACTGGAACGGCGCCACGGTCTACGTGACCACGGCGGACGGGAACCAGCTCGTCCCGGTCGACACGAGCACCGGCAAGCCGGGCACCCCGCTGCCGACGGGGGCGTACCCGTTGGCCGCGGCCGTGACCGGGGTTCCGGTGAAGTAGGCGCACGCAACAAGGGGGGCGCCTTCTCCGAAGAGAAGGCGCCCCCCTTCTGTCATCCGGTCAGCTGGCCGTCCGCCGAATCCGGCCCTCGTACCGCTTCTCCAGCTCAAGGTTCCCCTCGAAGCCCCCGGGCACGTTCGCCGAGACGTACACCGGCGGCCGGTCGCCCGACGCGATGAGCTGCCCGGCCGCCTCGGCGACGGCCATCTGGACGAGCATCACCCCGGTCAGCGTGGACAGCGCGCAGACCGCGCCGCCGTCGGGCAGCGGCAGCAGCGCGTCACCCCGGGGGGCCGCGTTGTCCAGGACGACGTCGGCGAGATCCGCGAGCTTCTTGCCGCTGGGGTGCTTGGCCGGAACCGCCCGGGTGTGCGCCAGGGACGTGATCGCGAGGAGCTTGTGGCCGTGCTCCTTCGCCTGGAGGGCCATCTCGACGATGACGTTGTTGACGCCGGAGTTCGAGACGACGACGAAGAGGTCCTGCGGCCGGGGTGCCGCGAGGCCGTACAGGCGGGCGGCGATCCCGGGCTCGCGTTCGAGCAGCGGGTCGTCGAGGGCGCTGGGCGCGTCCCCGCCGAAGAGGACGAGGTCGGGGACCTGGAGCCGGTTGGTGGGCACGAACCCGCCCGCGCGGCCCGCGAGTTCGAGGACGAGCGCCTGGGAGTGGCCGGTCCCGAACGCCTGGATCACCCCGTCGGCGCGGACGCAGTCGGCGATCAGGCCGGCGGCCCGGGACACGTCGGGCCCGGAGGTCTCGACGAGGCGGGAGAGGGTGTCGAGCCCCTCCCTGGCGAAGCGTTCCGCGTTCACGGACTCGTTGGCGGACTCGACGGTCACCTGGGCACTCCCCACTGATTGATGGCTCAAACCACCCTGTGATAGCAAACAGGTGAATCAATAAATCACAGAGACCGGCTCACCGGCAATGAGGCGTCCCGCTCGGTCCTGGTATTCATCCGGCCGTCCAGTCGGTGGCTGATACCTTCTCCTCATGCCCACGACCGACGTCACCACACTGATCCGCACCGAGTTGCCCCGGCTGGCCGGTTCCCTGAGGAAGGTCGGCGAGCTGATCCTGGAGGACCCGGCCGCCGTCACGCACTGCTCGGCGGCCGAGCTGGGCCGGCGCACCGGCACCTCGCAGGCGACGGTGACCCGGTTCTGCCGGGCGATCGGCCTGGACTCCTACCAGCACCTGCTGATCGAACTGGCCCAGGAGCGCGGCCGGGGCGAGGCGTCGGACTGGGGGACGGCGGAGATCGGCCCGGACATCTCGCCGGACGACAGCCTGGAGCGGGTCGTCCAGGTGGTCGGCAGCGCGGACCTCAGGGCGATCCAGCAGACGGTCGACCGCATCGACCTGGACGCCCTGGAACGCGGCGCCCAGGCCCTGGCCAAGGCCCGCCGGATCGACGTGTACGGCGTCGGCGGCAGCGGCGCGGTCGCGCAGGAGACGGAGACGCGGCTGTTCCGCATCGGCTGCGCGGTGCGCGGCTGGACGGAGGTGCACGGCGCGGCGACCTCGGCGGCCCTGCTGACCCCGGCGGACGTCGTGATCGGCATCTCGCACTCGGGGTCGACGCGGGAGACGCTGGAGCCGTTCGAGATGGCGAAGGAGCGCGGCGCGACGACGATCGCGCTGACCACGGACCCGCGTTCGCCACTGGCCCGCGCCGCCGACATCCGGCTGATCTCGGCCACGTCCGAGACGAGCTTCCGGACCGGCTCCATCGGGGGCCGGCACTCGGTCCTGATGATCGTGGACTGCCTGTACGTCCGGGTCGCGCAGCTCTCCTACCAGCGGGCCAGCGCCTCGCTCGCGCTGACCGACCACATCGGTCCGCAGCACGCGGTGAAGGTGCGCCGCGCTCGCTGATCATGCATGGATGAACCATCATTGGCGCCAGGAAGTGGTTGATTGAACCACCGCTCGATGCCACTATGAGGCTCCCTCGATCTCCCGTAGGAGCCCCATGCGTGTCATCTCCGCCGAGTCGACCGAGCTGTTCACCGGTACCGCCGAGCATCCCCGTCAGGTGGTGGCCGTCGAGATCGGGCACGAACCCGGGCGGCAGGTCCGGCTGACGCTGGCGGGCCCGGACGTCCGGGCGGCCGAGGAGCCGCTCGTCACCGTCGGCGAGGACGGCACCGTACGCGCCGAGATACCCGTGCTCGCCGAGGGCCTCGCACCCGGCGACCGGCGGGAGATCACGGTCACCGCCGAGGACGGCGGGCTGAGCGCCGAGCACACGGCCGAGTTCACCGCCGCCGAGCCCGGCTGGACGATGTTCATGGTCAGCCACTTCCACTACGACCCCGTCTGGTGGAACACGCAGGCCGCCTACACGGAGACCTGGGACGTCGCCGACGACGCGGCGAGCGGCCTGCCGGCCCGCACCTTCGACTCGCGCGGCCAGTCCGGGATGAGCCTGGTGCGCGCCCACTGCGACCTCGCGCGGCGCGACCCGGCGTACACGTTCGTCCTCGCCGAGGTCGACTACCTCAAGCCGTACTGGGACTCCTTCCCCGAAGAGCGGGCGTTCCTGCGGGAGTTGATCCGCACCGGGCGCATCGAGCTGATGGGCGGCACCTACAACGAGCCCAACACCAACCTGACCGGCGCCGAGGCGACCGTCCGCAACGCGCTGTACGGGGACGGCTTCCAGCGCGGGATCATGGGCGCGGACCCGGACACCGCCTGGCAGTTGGACGCCTTCGGGCACGACCCGCAGTTCCCGGCCCTGATGGCGGACGCGAACATCTCCACCAGCTCCTGGGCGCGCGGCCCGTTCCACCAGTGGGGTCCGACGCTGTCGGTGTTCGGCGAGGAGCCGCGCGATCCCCAACGCATGCAGTTCCAGGCGGAGTTCAACTGGATCGCCCCCTCGGGGCGCGGCCTGCTGACCGCGTACATGGTGAACCACTACGGCGCCGGCTGGGCCATCGACAACGCGCCCACGCTCCCCGAGGCCGAGCAGGCGGCGCTGAAGCTCTTCAAGGGGCTGAAGAAGGTCGCGCTCACGAAGAACGTGATGCTGCCGGTCGGCGGGGACTACGCGCCGCCGTGCCGCTGGGTGATGGGCATCCACCGCGACTGGAACGCCCGTTACGTCTGGCCGAGGTTCGTCAGCGGCATCCCCCGCGACTTCTTCGCCGCCGTCCGCGCCGAGCTGGAGAGCGAAGGCCGGGTCGCCTCGCCGCAGACCCGGGACATGAACCCGGTCTACACCGGCAAGGACGTCTCCTACATCGACACCAAGCAGGCCCAGCGGTACGGCGAGTCGCTCCTGTCGGACGCCGAGTCCTGGGCGACCCTCGCCACCCTCCTCACCGGCCGGCCCTACCCGGACGCGGCCCTCGACAAGGCGTGGCGCCAACTGGTCTACGGCGCCCACCACGACGCGATCACCGGCTCCGAGTCGGACCAGGTGTACGTCGATCTCCTCACCGGCTGGCGGGAGTTGTACGACCTCGCGCGCGACGTCCACGCGGACGCGACCGACGCCCTCGCCTCCCAGGTCGTGTCGCTGCCCGGCGGCGCCCCGGACCTCGTGGTGTTCAACTCCTCGACCTGGAGCCGGCACGACGTCCTCACGGTCGACGACCCGGGACTCGTCCCGCTGGACGTCACCGGCCTGCCCCTGCCCGCCGTGCGCGGGAACGGCGAACTCAGCGTCGTCGTACCGGACATCCCCGGGATGGGTCTCAAGGCGCTCTCCCTGGCGGAGGGTTCGGTGCCGGGCTGGACGGCGGCAAGCGGGACGACGATCCGCAACGCCCACTACGAGGTGACCGTCGACCCCGCGCGCGGCGGCTGCGTGTCCGGTCTGCGGGCGCTCGCCGAGGGCGGGCGGGAGCTGCTGCGGGCCGGGGACATCGGCAACGAGCTGGTGGTGCAGGAGGAGTACGCGCGCCATCCGCGCTTCGGCGAGGGGCCCTGGCATCTGACGCCGACCGGCACGACCGTCGCGCGGAGCGGGGACGTCACGGCTGACATCGATGTCGAGACCTCGCCCGCCGGCTCCCGGATCACCGTGCGCGGCGACCTCGGGCTCTTCCGGTACACGCAGCGCATCACCCTGTGGACCGGCGTCGACCGGCTCGACATCTCGACGACCCTCGACGGGTACGACGGCGCCGACCGGCTGATCCGGGTGCGCTGGCCCTCGGACGTGCGGGGCGGGCTGCCGGTGCACGAGGTCGCCGACGCGGTCATCGGGCGCGGCTTCGGGTTCGTCGACGTGGACAGCGAGCGGTTCCCC
Organism: Streptomyces sp. NPDC004539; assembly: GCF_040610055.1. NCBI lineage: Bacteria > Bacillati > Actinomycetota > Actinomycetes > Kitasatosporales > Streptomycetaceae > Streptomyces > Streptomyces sp. NPDC004539. The sequence continues at coordinate 338,331 of NZ_JBEXLS010000009.1, forward strand.
TGGACCCTCGACAACCCGGCCAACACCTGGTTCGGCCTCGGTGCGACGGCCCGGGTCGCGGTCCACGACACCGCGGGGCAGCTCCTCGGCGAACGCGCGATCGGCGTCGCCGAGCTGGTCCACCCCGACTGGGACACCGCCGGCGAGCTGGGGACCCCGCTCGCGGCGGCCCTCGTCCGCGCCGGGGTGACGGCGACCTCGACGGTCGCGGGCGGGCAGCGGTACGGCGATCTGGAGGTCGACTCGAACCTCCCGGACATCCGGATCGCGGTCGGCGGGCCCGAGCGCAACGCGCTGGTCGCCGAGGCGCTCGGCTGGGACCCGGCGGCGGCCCGCGAACTGCGCCGGCAGCTCGCCGAGGAGGGGCTCGCGTCCGTGTGGGTCGCGCCGCGCGCCTCCCTGCGCGAGGAGTGGGTGCCCGGCGCGGACCTGCGGGACCTGGAGCGGCTGCCGCTGCTGGTCGTCGCGGGCCCGGACGCCGAGCAGGACGCGAAGGCCGTCGACGCGCTGGTCACCGACCTGGAGGACGCCGTCGTCCGGGCCACCGCCGCCGGGAACGGGGAGGCGCTGCCGCCCGGGGACGCGTGGGACGGGCGGAGCTTCGCCGTGCTGAACCGGGGGACGCCCGGGTGTGTCGTCACCTCCTCGGGCGATCTGTACATGTCGCTGATGCGGTCCTGCACGGGGTGGCCGTCGGGGATCTGGGTCGATCCGCCGCGCCGGACCGCACCCGACGGGTCGGGGTTCCAGCTCCAGCACTGGTCGCACACCTTCGAGTACGCGGTGCTCGCGGGTCCCGGGGACTGGCGTGCGCGGCGGCTGCCGCAGGCCGGGCACGCGTTCAACCGGCCGCTGACCGGGCGGGTACGGACGGCCTGCGAGGTCGTCACGGGGCTGCCCCGGGCGGCGACGCTGTTCGCGGTCGAACCGGAGGGGCGGGTGGTCGTCGACGCGGTGAAGCCCGCCGGGTCGCCGCTGGCCCGGGGCGGGTCCGAGGCCGTCGATCCGGGGCGGGGCGTGGTCGTGCGGGTGCACGAGGTGGAGGGGCGGGCCGTGCGGGCCCGGGTGACGGGGCCCGTGGAGTGGGAGTCCGCCGTCCGGTCCGACGTGCTGGAGCGGGCGGGGGAGGAGCTGGAGGCCGACTGGGGTGTCGGATTCGGGCTCGGCGGGTTCGAGGTGGGGACGGTGGTGGCGGTGCCCTCGGCCTCGGTACCGGACACGGGCGCCGAGCCAGTCGCCGGGCACGAGCCCGCACAGCCCGTCTACACCCGGTACTGGCTCCACAACTCCGGCCCCGCGCCGCGCGGCAACTTCCCCGTCGCCCTGTACCTCTCCCCCACGGCCCTCACCGTCTGCGGCCCGGTCACGACGACGGTCCGCGTCTCCTCGGAACTGACCGACGCGCCGGCCTCCGGCACCGTACGGCTGTCCCTGCCGGACGGCTGGACCGCGTCCCCGCCCGAAGTCCCCTACGACCTGGCCCCGGGCGGCTTCAGCCTCGCGGAGGTCACCGTCGTACCGCCGCCGGACCCGGCTCCCGGCCGGCACTGGCTCGCCGGGCGGCTGTCGTACGGCGGGCAGGTGTACGAGGACGTCGTCGCCCTCGACGTACCGGGCGAGGTGCCCGCGGGCGAGCCCGACGGCCGCACCGGGCCGACGCTGGTCACGTCTCTCGGTGTGGAGCGGGTCCGGGTGCGGCGGGGTGAACGGGTGACCGTGCCGGTGCGGCTGCGCAACACGACGCGGGGGACCGTGAACGGGCAGCTGTGGGCGGTGTCGGCCTGGGGGACCTGGGCGGGGGTGTCGCCGGGGCTGCAAGGGTTCGCGGTGCCCGCCGGGGAGAGCGTGGAGGCGGGGATCGAGGTGGACGCGTCGGCGGTGGCGCCGGGGGCGTACTGGCTGATGGCCAAGGTGGGGTGGCACGGGTGCGTGGCGTACACCGAGGCGGTCGTGGTGGAGGTGACGGAGTGAACGGGGAGGCTGTGGCGGCGGAGGACGCCCAAAACGTCGTCCCGCCCCCGGGAGGCCCCGCCGGCACGCCACCCCGGCCCCATGCCCCGCACCCGCACGACCACCACCCCCCGCACGCCGCCACCCTGGCCGGGGACGCCGTTCCCGTCGCCCGGGTGGACGCGCTGCTCGCGGCCGTGCCCGCGCGGGACCGGGTGACCCGCCCGGAGGGCCTCGCGCGGGACGAGCGGCAGCGCAGGCGGTGGGCGACCCAGGTGGTCGTCGTGGACGAGCTGGCGCGGCGGGCGTGCGAGGAGCGGGGGCTCGCGCCACCGGCGGAGCTGGCGCCCGGGCGGGTGCACGGGGTGTCCGGGACCGATGTCGCGGACCTCGGGAGCATCGTCGCCGTGGCGCTCGCGCACTCCGCCGCCGCGCGGGCGCTGCTCGCGGCGCTGGAGGGCGAGCAGCGGATCGCGGAGCCGGCCGTGCGGGCGTACTACGAGCGCAATCCGGACCGCTTCCTGACGCCGGAGGCGCTGCGGCGGGGCGTCGATCCGTTCCGGGGTGCGAAGGCGCGGGATCTCGTGCCGTACGCGCGCGTGCGGGACGGCATCGAGGCCGAGCTGCGGCGTGCGCGGGGCCGGCAGGCGTTCTTCGACTGGCTGGACCGGGAGCGGGCCGGCGTGGAGTACACGCACGGCCATGAGCACCCCGGCGACCCCGCGCACCCGGACCACGAGCACCGGCACTGACGGGCCCTCACCCGCCGCACAGCGAACGCCCCGGTAACGCACGGAACCGAAACGCAACACGCAAACCATTGACCTCCGATGAATTCTGGTCCACCTTTTCATCATCCGGAGTCGAACTTGGTGATTTGAACCAGCAGGAAGGCCCAGGCAATGCGCGCGAGAACACTGACCGGAACCATGACGGGCGTCGTCGTCCTGGCCCTCACCGCCGCGGGCTGCGGCCTCTCCGGCGGGGGCTCGGACGACAGCGGCGCCAAGGCGGGCGACTGTAGCGTCGACAAGGCGAACGTCGGCTCCGGGAAGCTCACCGGCGACGTGAAGGGCGAGATCACCTTCCAGACGACGAGCCTCAAGAAGGACTTCTCGAAGTACTTCAACGGCGTGATCGCGGCCTTCGAGAAGGCCAACCCCGGCGCGAAGGTCAAGTGGATCGACGACCCGGGCGACTCGACGTTCACCCAGCGCCTGGTGTCGGACGCGCAGGCGTGCACCCTCCCGGACGTCGTCAACATCAACGTCAACACCGCCGAGGCCCTCACCAAGACGGGTTACCTGCTGAACCTGGACCAGAAGGCGCCGGACGCCGGGAAGCCGTTCGTGCCGGGCCTGTGGGATTCGAGCACGTACACCGACGCGGCCGGCCAGAAGGTGCACAGCGTCCTGCCCTGGTACTCGGGCGGCATCGTGCAGACCTTCAACACCGACCTGCTGAAGAAGGCGGGCCTCGACCCGGCCAAACCTCCGACCACCGTCCTCGGCATGTTCGCCGACGCTGAGAAGATCGCGAAGGCGTCGGACGGCGACTACTACGCATTCCTCGCCAACCCGCAGCTGCGCATCCCGGCCGACTGGCAGCAGATGGGCGTCAAGGTCCTCTCGGACGACGGCAAGAAGTTCACGTTCGCCGACGACCCGAAGGCCGTCCAGTGGGTCGAGGGCATGACGAAGCTCTACAAGGCCGGCGCGATGCCGCGCGACTCGCTCTCCTCGAACCAGGACCCGTCGACGGTCTACGGCCAGGGCAAGCTGGTGTACGGCTCGTCGAACCCGAACTTCCTGCGGTTCATCGAGCAGAACAACCCGAGCGTCTACAAGACGACCGGCGTGGCCCGCTACATGCTGGACGGCCTCGGCCACACGGTCGGCGCCCCGCAGTACATCGGCGTCGCCTCCACCAGCAAGCGCGCGGCCACCGCGCTGGCCTTCGCGCAGTTCCTGACGAACGCGCAGAACCAGCTCACCTGGGCGAAGGACCCCAACGTCGTCATCTTCCCCTCCACGACCGCCTCCCTGGACGACCCGTTCTTCCAGTCGGTCACCGGTGACGACCCCTTCTCGCAGGCCCGCAAGATCGTCGCGACCGACCGCAAGACCGCCACGGCCGACGAGATCGCCCTCACCCCGGGCGAGCTGAACGCGGCGACCGCTCAGGTGCAGCTCGCGATGCAGGGCAAGAAGAGCGCCCAGGACGCCCTGAACGACGCGCAGAAGAAGATGAACGAGCTGATCGCGCAAGGTAGCTGAGCATGGCGTCCAAGACCCTGACCCCGGTGCCCGTCGCGGCACCGGGCCGTCCGGCCCCCGAACCCCCCTCCGGGGTACGGCGGCTGCTGCGCCGGATCAAGCCGGGCCCCACCGACGAAGCGGGCGGCGCCGCGCTGTACCGCCGCTGGTGGCTGCCGTGGCTGTGGATGTCCCCGGCGATCGTCGGCGTGACGATGTTCGGCGTCTACCCGTTCCTCAACACGCTGCTGCTGTCCTTCACGAACGCCAAACCGCTGGGCGGCGCGGCGGACTTCGTGGGCCTGGACAACTACACACGGATGCTGGACGACCCGGACTTCTGGCTCGCCACCCGCAACAGCCTGCTGTACGCGGTGATCGTCGTCCCGCTGATGGTGCTGCTGCCGCTGATGCTCGCGGTGCTGGTGGAGAAGAACCTGCCGGGCATCGGCTTCTTCCGCTCCGCCTTCTACACCCCTGTCCTCGCCTCCAGCGTGGTCGTCGGCCTGAGCTGGCAGTGGCTGCTGTCGGACCAGGGCCTGGTCAACACGTGGCTGGAGAAGGGCCACCTCATCAAGTCGGCGATCCCCTTCCTCTCCGACTCGTGGCTGATCCTGTTCTCCGCGATGGGCCTCACGATCTGGAAGGGCCTCGGCTGGTACATGATCTTCTACCTGGCCGCCCTCGGGAACGTCCCGAAGGAGCTGCACGAGGCGGCCTCGGTGGACGGCGCGGGGGCGATCCGCCGCTTCTGGAACGTCACGGTGCCCGGGGTGCGCACCTCGATGATGCTGGTCGGCACGCTCACCGGCATCGGCTCGCTGCGGGTGTTCACCGAGATCTACATGCTGGGCGGCTCGACCGGCGGCCCCGGCGGCGCCGACCGCACGCTCCCCTTCTACATCCGGGACGTCGCCCTCGACCCGCTCACCGGGAACGCCGGCTACGGATCGGCCGTCAGCGTCGCCCTGTTCGTCCTGACTCTCGGCCTCACGCTGCTCTCGCAGCGCCTCACGAAGGAGGACGAGTCATGACGACGGCCGTCACCCCGACCACCAAGCGCCGTCGCCTGATGCCCCGTTGGCGCGACTACGGCCGCCCGCGCGAACTGATCGTCCGCTACCTGCTCCTGCTGTTCGTCCTCGGCATCACCGTCGGCCCCCTCGTGTGGCAGCTCCTGTCGTCGCTGAAGGGCGCGGGCGAGGACGTGTTCGGCGCGAGCGCCTCGCTGTTCCCCCGGCATCCGACGCTCAACGCCTACAAGCAGGTCTTCGACCAGGTGCCGGTGTGGACGTACATCCGCAACAGCATGATCATCGTGGTGCTGTCGGTCGGCAGCCAGCTCATCTTCTCCACCCTCGCCGGCTACATGCTCTCCAAGCCCGCCTGGAAGGGCCGGGGGCTGGTGTGGGTGCTGCTGATGGCGTCCATGATGTTCCCCTTCGAGTCCATCATGGTGTCGCTGTTCCTGAGCATGCGCGACCTCGGGCTCGTCGACAACCTGGTCGGCGTCTGGCTGCCCGGCTTCGTCGGCACGATCAACGTCCTCATCATGCGCGCCGCGTTCCTCGCGGTGCCCCGCGAGATCGAGGACGCGGCGATGCTGGACGGCGCGGGCGAGTGGAAGCGGTTCCGGCACCTGTACCTGCCGTCCGCGTACGGCGCGATCCTCGTCGTCACCATCAACACGTTCATCAGCGCCTGGGACGACTTCCTGTGGCCGTTGATCGTGCTGCGCAGCGAGGACCACTTCACGCTCACCCTGGGCCTCTCGCGCCTCCAGTCGTCCTCGTTCGGGTACGACCAGCGCCTGGTGATGGCGGGGTCCGTGATCTCGGTGGTCCCGGTGCTGGTGCTGTTCGTCATCACCCAGCGCTGGTTCTACAAAGGCGTCTCGTCGGGCGCGGTCAAGCTCTGACAATCAAGGGGACGACGCTCAGCGCCTCGCGCGCGGAGCCGGCGACCCTGATCTCGATCTCCTCCGGCACGAACGCGTGGACGGACACCGCGTTCAGCATGACGAGGCACTCCCAGGAGGAGATCGTGG